>NZ_LN898211.1:0-887907 GCF_001457795.1 Olsenella massiliensis
CCTCGCGCCGCACAGGGCAGGCCGGGAGGGCGGCGCGGCGAACCTTGAGAACCGGATACTGCGATCGAGAGATCGACAAGAGACAGCGAAGAATGAGCGAAGCTCGAGACGACGCAGAGTCAATTCGAGACCAAGCGAATCCAGATCAGCGGAGCATTCGGCGGGGTCGGCCCCACGCGAGACGACCCCGGGCCCCAGGGCCCGGGAGCTCGAACGGAGAGTTCGATCCTGGCTCAGGATGAACGCTGGCGGCGCGCCTAACACATGCAAGTCGAACGGTTAAGGCTTCCTCGGAAGCGAATAGAGTGGCGAACGGCTGAGTAACACGTGGGCAACCTGCCCCTCGCACCGGGACAGCCTCGGGAAACCGTGGTTAATACCGGATACTCCGCCGCCCCCGCATGGGGGCGGCGGGAAAGCCCAGACGGCGAGGGATGGGCCCGCGGCCTGTTAGCTCGTTGGCGGGGTGACGGCCCACCAAGGCGATGATGGGTAGCCGGGTTGAGAGACCGACCGGCCAGATTGGGACTGAGACACGGCCCAGACTCCTACGGGAGGCAGCAGTGGGGAATCTTGCACAATGGGCGAAAGCCTGATGCAGCGACGCCGCGTGCGGGAGGAAGGCCCTCGGGTCGTAAACCGCTTTCAGCAGGGACGAGGCCGCAAGGTGACGGTACCTGCAGAAGAAGCCCCGGCTAACTACGTGCCAGCAGCCGCGGTAATACGTAGGGGGCGAGCGTTATCCGGATTCATTGGGCGTAAAGCGCGCGTAGGCGGCCTGTCTGGTCGGGAGTCAAATCCGGGGGCTCAACCCCCGCACGCTCCCGATACCGGCGGGCTTGGGTCTTGGAGGGGGAGGCGGAATTCCCGGGGTAGCGGGGGGATGCGCAGATATCGGGGAGAACACCGGGGGCGGAGGCGGCCTTCTGGGCCACGACTGACGCCGAGGGGCGGGAGGTAGGGGGGCGGACAGGATTAGAAACCCCGGTAGGCCCAGGCGTAAACGATGGACACTAGGTGTGGGGGGACGTGCCCTCCGTGCCGCAGCCAACGCATTAAGTGTCCCGCCTGGGGAGTACGGCCGCAAGGCTAAAACTCAAAGGAATTGACGGGGGCCCGCACAAGCAGCGGAGCATGTGGCTTAATTCGAAGCAACGCGAAGAACCTTACCAGGGCTTGACATCACCGTGAAGCGGCGGAGACGCCGTGGCCGAGAGGAGCGGTGACAGGTGGTGCATGGCTGTCGTCAGCTCGTGTCGTGAGATGTTGGGTTAAGTCCCGCAACGAGCGCAACCCCCGTCGCATGTTGCCAGCGGTCCGGCCGGGCACCCATGCGAGACCGCCGGCGTCAAGCCGGAGGAAGGCGGGGACGACGTCAAGTCATCATGCCCCTTATGCCCTGGGCTGCACACGTGCTACAATGGCCGGCACAGCGGGTTGCCACCGCGCGAGCGGGAGCGAATCCCCAAAGCCGGCCCCAGTTCGGATCGGAGGCTGCAACCCGCCTCCGTGAAGTCGGAGTTGCTAGTAATCGCGGATCAGCACGCCGCGGTGAATGCGTTCCCGGGCCTTGTACACACCGCCCGTCACACCACCCGAGTCGTCTGCACCCGAAGTCGCCGGCCCAACCCTCGCGGGGGGGAGGCGCCGAAGGTGTGGAGGGCGAGGGGGGTGAAGTCGTAACAAGGTAGCCGTACCGGAAGGTGCGGCTGGATCACCTCCTTTCTAGGGAGACAGACTTCTTGGAAGTAAAGAGAGCCGATGCCCGGCGCGGGCCGGCCCGCAGGTCCGGCCTCTTGCCGCCCCTCCCCGGGGCGCAGCGTCCGGTCCCGAGGGCTCGCCCCCGGCGTACCTTGAGAGCCGCATAGCGTGACAAAGACGATATTTTCTTTTTTCTAAGAAGATCGCATCTGATCGCCCGGGGCCGCCAGGCCCCGGAGTGTATGTATGTACGTATGCACCAGGCCGTCGACGAAGAGAAGATGGTACGTGCGCACGGTGGATGCCTAGGCACAGGAAGCCGACGAAGGACGTGACAAGCTGCGATAAGCCGCGGTGAGGGGCACATGCCCGACGACCCGCGGATCTCCGAATGGGCGAACCCGGCGGGGCCCATGCCCCGCCGCCGCCGCCTGAACTCATAGGGCGCGCGGAGGCAACCTGGGGAACTGAAACATCTAAGTACCCAGAGGAAGAGAAATCAACCGAGATTCCCCCAGTAGCGGCGAGCGAACGGGGAGGAGGCCAAACCGGCGGGCGCTTCGGCCCCGCCGGGGTTGTAGGGCCGGTCACGCGGCAGTGACAAACCGGCGGGGGAGCGGAAGGGCCTGGGAAGGCCCGCGAGACAGGGTTAGAGCCCCGTACGCGAACCCCCGCCGGCTGCCGACCGGTCCCTGAGTACCGCCGGACACGTGAAACCCGGTGGGAAGCTGGGGGGACCACCCTCCAAGCCTAAATACTCTCCTGTGACCGATAGTGGACAAGTACCGTGAGGGAAAGGTGAAAAGCACCCCGGGAGGGGAGTGAAATAGTACCTGAAACCGTGCGCGCACAAGCAGTCGGAGCGGCCCCTCGGGGCCGTGACGGCGTGCCTTTTGTAGAATGAGCCAGCGAGTTACGGCGTGTGGCGAGGTCAAGCCACGAAGCGAGCCGCAGCGACAGCGAGTCCCAACCGGGCGCACAGTCGCACGCCGTAGACGCGAAGCCGGGTGAGCTATCCACGGGCAGGCTGAAACGGGGGTAAGACCCCGCGGAGGGCCGAACCCACCTAGGTTGAAAACTGGGGGGATGACCCGCGGATAGGGGTGAAAGGCCTATCAAACCCGGAGATATCTCGTTCTCCCCGAAATAGCTTTAGGGCTAGCCTCGGACGCTTACCTGCGGAGGTAGAGCACCGGATGGGCGCGGGGGCCTCACCGCCTACCAAACCCAACCGAACTCCGAATGCCGCAGGTCCGGAGTCCGGGAGTCAGAGCGCGTGGGCTAAGCCGCGCGCTCGAGAGGGAAACAGCCCAGACCGCCCGCTAAGGTCCCCAAATCCATGCTGAGTGGCAAAGGATGTGCGTTTGCTCAGACAACCAGGATGTTGGCTTAGAAGCAGCCACCCATTCAAAGAGTGCGTAACAGCTCACTGGTCGAGTGGACATGCGCCGACAATATACGGGGCTAAGCATGGTACCGAAGCGGCGGACTGACCTGTCAGTGGTAGGGGAGCTTTCCGTCCGGGGCGAAGCCGCGGGACGACCCGCGGTGGACCGGCCGGAAGTGAGAATGCTGGCATGAGTAGCGAGAGGGGCGTGGGAAACGCCCCCGCCGTAAACCCAAGGTTTCCTGGGCGAGGCTAATCCTCCCAGGGTCAGTCGGGAGCTAAGGCGAGGCCGGAAGGCGTAGCCGATGCGCAGCAGGTGGACATTCCTGCACCTCCGACGCGGCGCTTGACCGACGGGGTGACGAAGAAGGGTAGCTCAGCGGGGTTCTGGACGTCCCCGTGAGGCCGCGTAGGCCGGGGGGTGGCGAAGTGCGCCCCCCGCGAAGGCCGAGGCGGCTGACGAAGCGACTGAGCGAAGCGAGTGAGCCCATGCTTCCGAGAAAAACCCCTAGGGAGCCGCTAGGAGCCCGTACCGCAAACCGACACAGGTGGGTGGGTAGAACATACCGAGGCGATCGGGAGAACTATGGTTAAGGAACTCGGCAAAATCGCCCCGTAACTTCGGGAGAAGGGGCGCCGCCGCAGGTGGAGGGACGCGCTCCCCGAGCCCGCGGCGGCCGCAGCGAAGAGGTCCAAACGACTGTTTACCAAAAACACAGGACTCTGCTGAAGTCGTAAGACGACGTATAGGGTCTGACGCCTGCCCGGTGCCGGAAGGTCACGAGGAGCCGTCAGCGCGAGCGAAGCGGCGAATCCAAGCCCCGGTAAACGGCGGCCGTAACTATAACGGTCCTAAGGTAGCGAAATTCCTTGTCGGGTAAGTTCCGACCTGCACGAAAGGCGTAACGATTTGGACGCTGTCTCAACCATAGACCCGGTGAAATTGCACTAGTCGTGAAGATGCGACTTACCCGCGGAAGGACGGAAAGACCCCGTGAACCTTTACTGCAGCTTGACATTGGCTGCCGGTCCGTCGTGTAGAGGATAGGTGGGAGACTTCGAACCCGGGACGCCAGTCCCGGGGGAGTCGCCCTTGGAATACCACCCTCGACGCTCTGGCATCCTAACCCGCGGCCGTGAGCCGGCGCGGGGACCGTGTCAGGTGGGTAGTTTGACTGGGGCGGTCGCCTCCTAAAGAGTAACGGAGGCGCGCAAAGGTCTGCTCAGCCTGGTCGGCAACCAGGCCCTTGAGTGCAAGAGCGCAAGCAGGCTCGACTGCGAGGCCCACAAGCCGAGCAGGGACGAAAGTCGGCTCTAGTGATCCGGCGGCCCAGAGTGGAATGGCCGTCGCTCAACGGATAAAAGGTACTCCGGGGATAACAGGCTGATCTTCCCCAAGAGTCCACATCGACGGGAAGGTTTGGCACCTCGATGTCGGCTCATCGCATCCTGGGGCTGGAGCAGGTCCCAAGGGTATGGCCGTTCGCCATTTAAAGCGGTACGCGAGCGGGGTTCAGAACGTCGTGAGACAGTTCGGTCCCTATCCTCCGCGGGCGTAGGTGAACTGAGGGAGGCTGCCCCTAGTACGAGAGGACCGGGGTGGACGGACCTCCGGTGAACGGGTTGTCAACCAATGGCACTGCCCGGTAGCTGAGTCCGGTCGGGATAACCGCTGAAGGCATCTAAGCGGGAAGCCCGTCCCGAGATGAGTTCTCCCTCTGGTAAGGCCCCTCGTAGACCACGAGGTGATAGGCCGCAGGTGCAAGGCGCGCGAGCGTCTCAGCCGAGCGGCACTAATCGGCCGAGCTCTTCTGTTCGCGTCCGGCCCGGCGGTCGGTGCGGTCATCTTGGGCATCGTCGGCGTCCCGGGCGGCGGGCCCGAGGGCATGCGGGAGCGGCCCGAGGGAGAACGCCCCTCGCTGGTCGGCGGCCATGGCAGGGGAGGCACACCCGGTCCCATGCCGAACCCGGAAGTTAAGCCCCCGAGCGCCGATGGTACTGCGGAGCAAGTCCGTGGGAGAGCAGGACGCCGCCGACCAGCGAGGCGCGTTTTCGCGCGATGGAAGGCCCCCGGGGTGACCCCCGGGGGCCTTCTCGCCCTCGCGGCGCCCTGGCGCCTTTTCAGCTCGCGCCCGGCCGGTCCCCCGGGGTTTTCGACTCTTCAGCAATGGTAAAGGATTTATAAAGGGCTACCCGGCCGCGTCGCCGGGACCTGTTGCCGTTGCGAAGGGAGAGCCCCATGTCCATTGACGAACAACGCCTGTCTGCCGGGGATGAGACCCTCACCGACGACCTGTTCCTGCGCATCAGCTCGCCCCTTCTTCGCGTGGCCGACGGCATGGCCCGCGGCCTGGGGTGCGACGACGAGGCGTCACTCGTCGTCCTGTGCGCCGAGACGGGCATGGGCAAGACGAGCTTCATGGACGCCCTGCTTTTGGCTGAGGCCCAGCGCGGGGCCCAGATTCGACGCGCGGCGCTTGACGCGTGCGGCGCGGAGACGCCCCCCGTTCGACTCAATCGGCTCTGCCGCGACGTCGTATCCCTCAGGGAGCATGGGCGCAGGGTTGCCGTCGGCGTTGATCGCGTCCCGTCCGGCACCGAGGGTGACGTTCGTCGAGAGGCTCAGGCGCTGAGACGCATGGTCGCCGCCGGCGCGCTGGTCGTCGTCTGTCTTCTTCCCGAGGCTGACGGCCTCTACCATCTGCTCTCCGAGGCCCGGCGTCTTGACAACCAGAGCTTGCTGTCATACGTGGCGGACGTCATCAGCTCTCGGCCCGATGGGGGGTGTCTGGCTGAGCTGACGCATGGCATCCCCTCGCTCCTCGACGCGCTGGGTGATGACGAGCGCGCCAGGATGGGCGACTTTGGGAGCAGCTCCGCCCCCGGCAGGTTCGCACGCACGCTCAGGAGGGTGGTCATCGCGTACGTTCGTGACTCCCTCCCGCCGGATGAGATCAAGTTGCGGCTTGCCATGATCCTGCTGGGGTCAGGCAGCTTCGACGACCTTGAGGTCCTGCTGGGCCGCCTTGACGCAGAGCTCCTTGCCTGGGAGCAGGATCAGGCCCCGCTGTTGGGCGTCGATCTGTCCCGCTCGAGCTTCTCGGTCGCGGGAGTCACCGAGGAGATGCCCTTTGGCTACTGCCTGGGCATGCTCAAGAGCATGCTGCCGGCGTTCTCCCCGCTTGCCACCGCCTGCGCGCGGGTGCTGTGCGCGCGAGGTCAGTTCGTTCGCGCCGAGCAGGTCTGTCGGCAGGTCACGGACGTAGACGATTTCTATGACATCGGCATGAGCTGGGGATTCGAGCTTCTCATGCGCGGAAAGACGGATTTTGTGAGCCTCTGCCTGGGTCATGCGCGCAACCGGCCGGATGACGGGGACGTGCGGCCGGCGCTGCTCGGTCGGGCGATCGAGGAGCTCAACGGGCGACACGTCTTGCCTTGCGACGGCGAGGGACGGGCTCTGCCACCCCCACGGCGGCCGTCCGATCGCGAGCGCTGCGCACGATGCTGCCTTGCGGTCATGGAGCGCCAGCGAGACCTGCTCGCGGGCCTCGCCCCCGCGCCGCTCGACGAGGTCGTGCTGGCCGGCCTCGGGGAGCACGGGGAGCTGCTGGAGCGACACCTGCGCTGCACCGAACGGCTGCTGGGCGGGCGGTTCTCTGACGTCTTCAACGACCTGATGGATTGTCCGGAGCGACGGGCGCCCGACGACGTGCCGGGAGCGCTGCTCTGCGTCGACTTCCTGCTTGCCGAGGCCTTGTCGGGGTCATGCCGCTCCCCTGACGAGGAGCGCGACTTGGACGAGGCACGAACGCTTCTGTGGGAGGCGTCACCCGGTCGTCTCGGCCTCTATGCCCGGACGCTTGATTCGGCGTTGGACGTGCTGCTCGGCGACGCCCTGGGCATACCCGGCGTGGAGCGGCTCCTCTCCCTCTCCCATGCGCAGGGGGACGTGATGGTGGAGGCCGTTCTGCTCCTGTTGGCGGGCATGGGAGACGTCAAGTCGGGCGCCCAGGCCCGCGCGATCGTTCGCGCCCAACGGGTCGAGTCCTTGATCGAGCGCCAGAACGCGCCGTTTCTGTGCGACTGCGCCGAGCTCATCGCGCTCGTCGCCCGCCTCGGGGTGAATGACGTTCCGGGCGCGGGCGAGCCCATGGCACGGGGCGCGGCGTCGCCCGTGAGAGACCTGTGTCGCATGGCCGGCGCCATCGCCCGGGGCGATGACCCTCGACAGGTGAGGTTGGACGTGCTCGCGCGCTCCAGCTTCCCTCGCGAGCTGGCCTGGACGCTCAGGCTCATGCTGCGCCATGCCGGCGCGCTCGCGGACGTGCTGCGCTCGGGGCTTCCCAAGAGCTGGCTGAGGGTGGAGCGCACCACGATATCCCCCTGTCCCGCGCGCATGGCCCCGCCACGACGGACGAGGCCCGTCGCGCTGGGCGCACGCGAGGCGGACAAGGACCCCCAGCGTCCCCGACGCGTCCGCCTGACGATCATGGGAAGCTTCTCGGTCGAGGTGGACGGGGAGGTCATCGGGCCGGAGCGGCTCGTCGCGCGACGAGCCCGTGACCTCTTGGCCCTTCTTGCCCTGGTGAAGGGCCATAAGACGACCAAGCGCGACGCGCTGACCGCCATCTGGGGCGAGATCGACTATGAGCGGGGCAAGCAGCGCCTGTACGAGGCGACCTCAACGGTCCGCAAGGTGCTGCGCGCGCGTCGTCGCGGCATAGAGCCCATCCTGAGCAGTCGGACCGACGGGACCATATCGCTCAACGTCAGCCTCATCGTCTGCGACGTGGACATGTTCCGCGAGGAGGCCCTCCTTTCCCTGGGCAACGACGGCAGCGACGACGAGACGGTCACCCATGCCTGTCTGGCGCGACGTTGGTACGGGACGGGACCCTCGGTCTCCCTGGATGACGTGTCGGGCTTTGCCTCCCGACATGCACGCGCTCTCCAGCGCCTGTATGTCAGCTCCCTGGCGGCCGGCAGCGAGGCGGCGCTCAGGCAGGGCAAGCCGTATCTCTCCTCCCTGCTCGCCCGCGACGCGCTCATGGGGGAGCCTCGTCGCGAGGACGTGACCATCTCGCTGGTGGAGGCCCTCGCCCAGCTGGGGCGCGTTGCCGAGGTGGAGTCCATGTACGAGCGCTACCAGCGCATGACGGCGCGAGGCGCGCGGCGACGATCGAGGACGCTTGAGCAGGCCTTTTCCGAGGCGATAGGACGTCTCTGCCCGGAGTCCTGACACCGCTGGTGCCGTTTTCATGGGTCGGCCGGCCGCGCGCACCTCCCCACGTCACAATTGATACAGTGATACTGGAAACTGAGCGTGGGCATGGCCTGCGCCGGGCACTGAGAAGGGGCTCGATGGCTAATCTGTTCACCAGGCTGCTCTCGCGTGGAGCGGGCAGGCAGCTCAAGGAGTTCGAACGAATCAAGGACCTGGTCAACGACCAGGGGGAGCGCTTCAAGGGCATTGACGACGACCAGCTGAGGGCCATGACCGCGCGCTTCCGCGAGCGCTATGCCGCCGGCGAGACGCTTGACGAGCTTTTGCCCGAGGCGTTTGCCGCCGTCAGGGAGGCGTCGTCGCGCGTGCTGGGCATGCGTCACTTTGACGTGCAGGTCATCGGCGGCATCGCCCTCAACAGCGGCATGATCGCCGAGATGAAGACGGGCGAGGGAAAGACGCTCGTCTCGACGCTCGCGGGCTACCTCAACGCCATCGCGGGCGAGGGCGTGCACATCGTCACGGTCAACGACTACCTCGCCAAGCGCGACAGCGAGTGGATGGGGCAGCTCTATCGCTTTATGGGCATGGACGTCGGCCTGCTGCAGAACGGCATGGACCTGTCGTCCAAGAGGCCGGCCTACGCCGCTGACGTCACCTACGGCACCAATTCGGAGTTTGGCTTCGATTATCTGCGCGACAACATGGTGACCCGGGCCGACATGCGCGTGCAGCGGGGACATCACTTTGCGATCGTCGACGAGGTCGACTCCATCCTCATCGACGAGGCGCGCACGCCCCTCATCATCTCGGGCGTGGGGACCAAGTCGGCCAGCACCTACAAGGACTTCGCGCGCGCCGTGCGCGGCCTGACTGCCGACGTCGACTATGAGATGGACGAGGCCAAGCACACCATCGCGGCGACCGAGCTGGGACTCTCCAAGATCGAGTCAAAGCTCGGTGTGGACGACATCTACGCCGACCCCTCGGGCCAGCTGGTCAATCACCTCCAGCAGGCGCTCAAGGCGCAGTACATGTTTCATCGCGACCAGCAGTACATGGTCGTGGACGGCGAGGTCAAGATCGTCGACGAGTTCACGGGTCGCGCCATGGAGGGCAGGCGCTACTCCGAGGGGCTCCACCAGGCGATCGAGGCCAAGGAGGGCGTGCTCGTCCGCGAGGAGAACCAGACGCTCGCGACGATCACCCTGCAGAACTACTTTCGTCTGTATGACAAGCTCTCCGGCATGACGGGCACCGCCATGACCGAGGACGCCGAGTTTCGCGAGATCTACCACCTTCCCGTGCAGGCGATACCGCCCAACAGGCCCGTCATCCGTAAGGACCATGACGACCTGGTGTACCGCAACTCCCACGCCAAGTTCAACGCCGTCGCCGACGAGGTCGTGGCGCGCCACGCCAAGGGGCAGCCCTGCCTCGTGGGCACCGTCTCCATCGAGAACTCGGAGCGCCTCGCGCGCATCCTGCAGAAGAGGGGCATTCGCGACTTCGAGGTCCTCAACGCCAAGTTCCATGAGCGCGAGGCGCAGATCGTCGCGCAGGCCGGCCGTCGGGGCGCCGTGACCATCGCGACGAACATGGCCGGCCGCGGCACGGACATCCTGCTGGGCGGCAACCCCACCGAGCTCGCCCGCGAGATGCTGCGCGAACGTGGCTACTTTGCCAAGGCCGCCGAGGGGCAGGAGCCCCTGGAGCCCAGCCAAGAGGAGCTTGATGCGGCGCTCGCCGAGGCCAGGGACATCTGCGCGCGGGAGCGCGAGGAGGTCAAGGCGGCGGGCGGTCTCTGCGTCATCGGCACGCAGCGCCACGAGAGCAGGCGCATCGACAACCAGCTGCGCGGCCGTTCGGGACGACAGGGAGATCCCGGAGAGACGCAGTTCTACCTGTCGCTCGACGACGACCTCATGCGCCTCTTCGGCAGCGAGAAGATGAACCGCGTGGCCTCCATCCTCGAGCGAGCCGACGTTCCCGAGGACCTTCCCATTCAGACGAAGGTCATCACCAAGGGCGTGGAAGGCGCCCAGCACAAGGTCGAAGAGGTCAACTTTGCCATGCGCAAGAACGTCCTGGACTATGACGACGTCATGAACAAGCAGCGCCAGGTCATCTACGAGGAGCGCAACAAGATCCTGGACGGCAAGGACCTGGTGGGTCACGTGAACGAGGTCACGTACGAGGCGGTGCGGCGCAACGTCGCCGTCTACTGCCCCGAGGACCAGGACATGGATGACTGGGACCTCTCGGGCCTCATCAAGTGGGTCTCTGAGCTCACGGGCAGGGACGATGCTCCCCAGCCCGAAGGCGACATGAGTCAGGCGGAGATCTGCGACCTGTTTGACGAGTACGTCACCCGCTGCTACGAGGAGAAGTCCCAGCTGCTGCCCGAGGGGGCCATGCAGGCCCTCTCGTCCCAGGTCATGCTTCGCGTCATCGACACGCGCTGGATGGCCTACCTGCAGGAGATGGATTATCTCAAGACCGGCATCGGCCTGAGGGGCTATGGCCAGCGCGACCCCCTCGTCGAGTACAAGACGGAGGCCTACGCCGCGTTCACCGAGCTCGTCAGCACCATGTACGAGGATTTCCTGCGCACCATCCTGCGCATAGGCATTTCGTCGGGGCGACCGCCCCGCAGCGTCGAGGCCGACGGCGGCGCCAGCCTGCGCGGCGCGCGCTTCTCGGGTCCGGCCGAGGTGGATGGCGACCAAGGGTCCCGCAGCGGCGCCGCGGGGGCACAAGGACGCGCCCCGGCGCACATGGCCCCGGCGCACGGCGCGCCCGCAGGCGAAAAGCCCGCGACCTACCGCAAGTCCGAGGACCCAAACCCCTATGTGGGGGTGGGACGCAACGATCCGTGCCCCTGCGGGAGCGGCAAGAAGTTCAAGCACTGCCATGGCAGGAACGCATAGATGGCCGAGGTCACCCAGGCGTCCATGGACGCGCTCGCGCGGCGCCTCGACGAGGTCGAGAGCTATCTCCGCATAGACCAGAAGCGCGACCTCGTCGCGCGTCTCGAGCGTCAGGTCAGCTCCGCCGACTTCTGGAGCGACGCGGAGGCGGCGAGCAAGGTCATGTCCGAGCTCACGCAGGCCAAGGACGAGATCTCGCAGCTCGTCCTGGCGCGCGAGCAGCTTGATGACGCCCAGGCAGCCTATGACCTGGGCAGGGAGTCCGGTGAGGAGGACGTGCTCGCCGAGGCCGACGAGCTCATTGCCGAGCTGGAGGGCCGACTCTCCGACCTCGAGCTTGCGAGCTGGTTCACGGGGGAGTTCGACGGCGGCGACGCCATCATCACCATCACGCCGGGACAGGGGGGCCTTGAGGCCCAGGACTGGTGCGGCATGCTCTTTAGGATGTACCAGGCCTACTGCGCCCGTCGAGGGTGGAAGGTCACGGTCAACGACGCTCCCGCCGCGGAGGTCATCGGCCTTGACCGCGCCACCTTCACGGTGAGCGGCAAGAACGCCTTCGGCATGCTTCGCGGCGAGCAGGGCGTCCACCGGCTCGTGCGCATCTCGCCCACCGACGCCAAGAGGCGCAGGCAGACGACGTTCGCCGGCGTCGAGGTGCTTCCCGTGCTGCCTGATGACGTCCAGGTTGACATTGACCCTGCCGACCTGCGCATTGACGTCTACCATGCCTCGGGGCACGGCGGCCAGGGCGTCAACACCACCGACTCCGCCGTGCGCATCACGCACCTTCCCACGGGAACGGTCGTCACCTGCCAGAACGAGCGGAGCCAGCTCCAGAACAAGGCCTTCGCCATGAACATCCTGCGCAGCCGCCTCTTTGAGCTGGAGCTCGCAAAGCGCGAGGCGGAGCTTGACGAGCTGCGGGGGCCCAAGCATCAGATCGGCTTCGGCAATCAGATCAGGAGCTACGTGCTCTATCCCTACCAGCTCGTCAAGGATTTGCGCAGCGGCGTCGAGACGGGCAACGTGGACTCCGTCCTCGTCGACGGCGACCTTGACAGGTTTGTCGTCGGCTACCATCGATGGGCCGTGGGAGGGGGGCACGATGCCTAGGCCCTTTCTTCCCCTTCCGCGCGTCTCTCGTCGCGAGCTGGCCCGAAAGCTCTTCCTCATCCTGGCGGGGTCGTTCATCTACGCGCTGGGCGTCGACATGTTCGAGATTCCCAACGGCCTTGCGGCGGGCGGGCTCACGGGCCTGGCGACGACCACGTCTGCCGTGGCGGCGCAGATGGGCGTCAACCTGCCCGTGGGCATCCAGACCATCGGCATGAACGTGCTTTTGCTCATCTACGTCTACGTGTCCACGAAGGACGTCAGCTACATCATGCAGAGCATCGTCGGCATCCTGGCCTCGGGCTTCTTCACCGACGCCCTCGCGCCCCTCGTTCCCGTGCCGGCTCAGGGGCAGCTGCTGATCTGCGCCATATGGGGCGGCATCATATCGGGCGCCGGCATCGGGCTCGTCTTCATGAGCGGCGGCAACACGGGCGGGACCGACCTCATTTGCCAGCTCATCGCCCGACGTACGGGCAGTTCCATGGGGGTGCTCGTCATGCTCGTCGACGGGGCGGTGCTGCTGCTGTCCGTTCCCGTCTTCTCGCTCACCAACGCGCTGTACGCCGGGGTTGCCATGTATGTTGCCGCCCGCGTCCTGGACATGGTGCTCGAGGGCCCGCTTACCGCGCGTGTGTGCTACGTCATCTCGGAGCTCCATGCCGACATCGCGCGCGAGGTGCTCTACACCCTGGGGCGCGGCTGCACCGAGCTGCAGGCGCGGGGGGTGTGGAGCGGCAATGCGCGCCCCGTCCTGATGGTGGTGGTCGGGCGTAACGAGACAGTCAGGCTCAAGGAGATCGTCGCCTCCCTGGACCCCGAGGCCATAGTGATCGTCTCGGAGGTTCACGAGGCCTTTGGCGAGGGCTTCAGTCGCCTGGGGAGCTCGTAGGGGCACAGGCGTCGCGCCGCGTCAGTCGTCGAGCAGACGCTCCCCCGGCTTCATGACCATGCGCACGCCGGCGCGCTCGAGCCGGGCGAGCTCGGCGGGATCCGCGCTCTCGTCCGTGACGAGCATGTCGATCTGGTCGGGCGTCCCGTAGCGGAAGCTGGCGCTCATGCCGATCTTGGTCCCGTCAGCGACGACGATGTGCATGTCGGCGTTCTCTATCATCAGCGAGTTGATGCTCGTCTCGTGCGACACGAGCGTGGTGATGCCCCCCTTGGCGGAGAGGCCCGAGCAGCCCATGATCGCCTTCGCCGCGTTGACGCTCCTGACGCTCTTGAGCGCGAACTCGCCGGTCATCGACCATTTGGGAAGACGGGCGTCGCCGCCCGTGAGGATGACGGAGAGGTTGGGGGGCAGCGTGAGCTGGAGCGCCCTTCCGTTGTTCGTCACGACGGTGACGTTCTGCGCCGTGATGTGCTCCAGCACCGACAGCGCGGTTGAGCTGGTGTTGACGAAGACGGTGTCCCCGTCCTCGACGAGTCGGGCCGCCTCGCGGGCGATGGCGAGCTTGGCCGTGATGGCTCGTGAGTTCATGGGTCCCCCGAGGGGGTCAATCAGCTCCACGGAGCCGTGCATCCTCCTGACGATTCCCTCGTCGGCAAGCGTGTCGAGGTCGCGCCTGATGGTGAGGGCCGAGACGTCAAAATAGGCGGCAAGGTCGGCGACCCTCGCCCTTCCTCCCTCGGCCAGCAGGTCAACCAGGGCGTCACGCCGCTCCTTGACAAGCCTGTTATGAACGCGCATGGTGCCTCCTGTCCGCGCCGTGACCAGGGCAATGTACCGTTCACCAGTCAAAACGCACCGTTCACCCGGGTGAGCGGAAAAAACCACATGAACCTTCATTCGTCCACCAGCAGCACATTCCAGAGGAATCGCCGCATTCCGTCATTTTAATGAACGAAAGAACTCAAAATAAGATAATTACATTCACCATAAACATTCAATAAGAAATTAAATAGCGCAATAAACATTCACATGAAGTACCATCAGGGTGAAAAGGTGAGGGGAGAGGCCCCGGCACATGACCGTGCCCAGATTCCTGAGCCTGACGCACGTGCGCATACGACGACGATCTGCGCGAAGGGGGGTGCAACACATGCTTCTTTCTCAGCTGTACGAACTCAAGCACTTCAACCTGGTGGACGGGCCCCTGGAGTGGCGTGACGCCCTGCGCGAGGGCATCAAGCCGCTCGTGGCGGACGGCAGCGTCGAGAGCGAGTACGCGGACTGCCTCATCAAGAACGTCGAGGAGCACGGTCCCTACATCGTCCTCATCCCCGGCGTCGCCATGCCGCATGCGGTCGCGGGCGCGGTTGGCACCAACAAGGAGGCCATCAGCTTCATGAGGGTCAAGGAGCCGGTCCACTTTGGCGCCGAGGACGACCCCGACACCACGGCCACCGTCTTCTTCACCCTGAGCGACGTCGACGCGGAGTCGCATCTGGTGAACATGCAGCGGTTGGCCGCCGTCATGTCAAACGAGGAGGTCATCGACAGGCTCTCTAAGATCGAGAGCCCCGAGGAGCTCCTGGAGATTGACAAGCTTGTCGGGGACGAGTAAACGCACCCGCACTATCCGTTAGGAGAGGAAATGGACATTCTGCTGGCAGCGGTCAACTGGTTCTCCAAGACCATTCTGTCGCAGCCTGCCTGGATCATCGGCTTCATTGTCGTCATCGGCTACTGCCTGCTCGGCAAGAAGTGGTACGAGGTCCTCGCCGGCTTCATCAAGGCGTCGGTCGGCTACATGATTCTGTCGGTCGGCTCGGGCGGGCTCATCTCGTCGTTCCGTCCCATCACCGTCGGGCTCAGCCAGCGCTTCAACCTGAGCGCCATGGTCATCGACCCCTACTTTGGCAACAATGCCGTCGATGCCGGCGTCAAAGCGGCCGCGGCCGGCAACGGCCCCGCCTTCCTGGCCAACGCCAACGTCTCGCAGTACATGCTGCTGCTTCTGTTTGCGTATATTCTCAACATCCTGCTCGTCGCCCTCAAGCGCTACACGAAGCTGCGCGCCATCTTCACCACGGGCAACGTCCAGGTGCAGCAGGCCGCCACGGCCCTGTGGCTCATCATGTTCTGCTTCCCCAGCCTCATGAGCGTGCCCGCTCTCGTCGTCATGACGATTCTTCTGGGCCTATACTGGGCCGTCGGCTCCAACCTCACGATCGGCCCCGCCCAGGAGCTTACCGAGGGCGCCGGCTTCGCCATCGGCCATCAGCAGATGTTCGGCATCTTCCTGGCCTCCAAGGCCGCTGGATGGATGCGCAAGCGTGACGAGATCCGTCAGGCCAAGAACCCCGGCAAGACCTCCATCTTCGACAAGAAGCTCGAGGACATCGAGCTCCCCGGCTGGCTCTCCATGTTCAACGAGAACATGGTCTCCACCGCGCTGCTCATGACGCTCTTCTTTGGCATCATCCTCGTCGTCATTGGCCCTGACTTCCTCATCAAGCTCTCCGACAAGGAGCAGACGGCCGCCACGTACCTGCTCACGGGCAACGCCGCCCTCACGCCGGGCAAGAGCTTCGTCTTCTACATCATGTACAACTGCTTCCAGTTTGCCGTGTACCTGACGATCCTGCAGCTTGGCGTCCGCACCTTCGTGGCCGAGCTCACGGTGTCCTTCCAGGGCATCTCCAACAAGCTCCTCAAGGGCTCCGTACCTGGCGTGGACTGCGCCGTCACCTTTGGCTTCGGCTCCACCAACGCCGTCACCCTGGGCTTCATGGCCGGCGCCATAGGGCAGTTCATCGCCATCGCCGTCCTGATTCTCATCAAGAGCCCCGTCCTCGTGGTCGCCGGCTTCATCCCCCTGTTCTTTGACAACGCCACGCTCGGCGTCTTCGCGAACAACAAGGGAGGGCTCAAGGCCTGCCTGATCATCCCCTTCATCTGCGGTCTCTGCCAGGTCTTTGGCTCGGCGCTCATCGCCTCCTGGGTGCAGATGTACCAGTACGGCGGCTACCTTGGCATGTTCGACTGGGCGGTCGTCTGGCCCCTCTTCACGGTCATCATGAAGTACGCCAGCTGGGCCGGCATCGCCATCGTCGCCGTGTTCCTGCTCATCATCCCGCAGCTCCAGTACCGTTCGGCCCCCAAGGACGAGAACGGCGAGAGCGCGTACTTCCTCGAGGTCGAGGACTATGACAAGTACGCCGAGCTTCGTGACGCGGCCCTCGCCAAGCAGGTGGCTGACGCCGCAAAGTAAGTCGTAGCAGCACTTGGGCTGGGGGCCGGCGCAACGTCGGTTCCCAGCCGTCGCACGTGCGCCCTCGGGCGCCAACGAGAGGAGAGATTATGCCTGCAAAGATCCTATGCGCCTGCGCCAACGGTTCCGGAACGTCCCTGATGATGCAGCTGACGGTCGAGCGCGTCGCTAAGAAGCTGGGTATGGACGTCTCGCAGGTCCATCATTGCGCGCTCGCCGAAGGCACCTCGACCGCCACGAGCTTTGACATCGCGCTCTTTCCCCGCAACTTTGAGAACATGTTCAAGAGCGCGGCAGATTCGGGCAAGGTCATCTGCATCGGCCTCAAGAACGTTCTCTCGGACAAGGAGATCGAGGAGAAGTTCATCGAGGCCGGCGTCGACAAGAAGTTCGCGAAGTAGATACGCGTCCCAAAGAGAGGCGACATATGAACTACGAAAAGAGGGTCATCGCGACGGACATGCCCAAGTGCTACGCCATCGGCCTGTTTGACGCCGATGACGTGCCGGGCTTTGTCATCGCCACCGAGAAGGACGGCCCCATCCGCCGCTTCAGGCTTGACGGAACGCCGATGGAGAACGTCTGCGATGGTCCCGGCGGCGTCATGACCGTCATGCAGACGCCCGGGCGTGGCGACCAGCTCATGGCGACGTACCAGTTCTTTTCGCCCAACTTTGGCGCCGACGACGCAAAGATCGTCACGTACACGCGCCAGCAGGACGGCTCCTGGAAGCGCAGCGTCCTCTGCGACCTGCCGTACGTGCATCGCTTTGGCGTCCTCAAGGGCGCCGACGGCCAGAGGTGGCTCATCGCCTGCACGATCAAGTCCGCGTGCCGCAAGTTCAAGGACGACTGGAAGACTCCCGGGGCGGTCTATGTCGCGCTGCTGCCCGAGAGGCTTGAGGACTATGACGAGAACCATCAGCTCGAGCTGACGTGCATCGCCCCCTATCAGCTTCAGAACCACGGGTTCAGCGCGGTGCCCGACGGCCCCGACGCGCTCGTGGGAACGGCTGCCGGCGTCTTCCGCTACACGCCGCCCGCGCGCGTGGACGAGGCCTGGCAGGTGGACTGCCTGGCGGTTGAGCATGCGAGCGACATGACCCTGGTCGACCTGGACGGGGACGGTCTGGACGAGCTCGTCGTCATCTCCGCGTTCCATGGGGACACCCTTTCGGTCTGGCACCGCACCGAGCACGAGGACAGCTACCAGAAGGTCTGGGAGGACCCTGAGAAGCGCGGCTTCCTGCACGCAATTTGGTCGGGAACGCTCGCCGGGAGCCCCTGTGCCGTCCTGGGAAATCGTAGGGATGGTCGCGACCTTCTGCGCCTGTACGTTGACGATGGCGCCTACCAGATCGAGATCATCGATCACGACCACGGCCCGGCCAACGTCAGCGTCTTTTCCGACGAGCACGGAGACCACATCATCTCGACCAACCGTGAGACTGACGAGGCGGCCCTGTACGACGTCACGGCCTAGCGCGCGTGACAGAGGCCAAGACCGCCTGCGGGAGACAGGTCACGCTGACTCCCGGAACATGAGTAAGGAGGAATGCATGTCCGCCATCGACGAGGTCACCCGCGAGGGTTGGATCATGAGCACCTTCCCCGAGTGGGGAACCTGGCTCAACGAGGACATAGAGAATTGCACGGTGCCCGAGGGCAACGTCAAGATGTGGTGGCTCGGCTGCACCGGCATGTGGGTAAAGACGCCGGGCGACGCCAACGTCACCATTGACCTGTGGACCGGCAACGGCAAGCGCACGCACGGCAACGGGCTGATGAAGGTCGGCCATCAGATGGCCAACATGGCGGGATGCCGTGCCATGCAGCCCAACCTGCGCAACATCCCCTACGTGTTTGACCCCTTTGGCTTCAAGCACGTGGACGCCGTCCTGGCAACGCACTACCACCAGGACCACATGTCAAAGGAGTGGGCGGCGCACGTCATCCAGTCCGGCATGACCACGGTTGACGAGCAGGGCAACGAGGTGCCTGTGCCCTTCATCGGGCCCGAGAAGTCCGCCGAGTTCTGGCGCAAGTGGGGCGTGCCCGAGGACCGCATCAAGGTCGTCAAGCCGGGCGACACGATCAAGGTCAAGGACATGACGATCGTGGTGCTCGACTCCTTTGACCGCACCTGCATCACCACGACCGACTCCACCGGAGCCGACCGCGAGGACCTGTGGGGCAAGTGCCCGATGGACATGGACGAGAAGGCGGTCAACTATCTGCTCGTCACGCCGGGCGGCAACATCTACCACAGCGGCGACTCGCACTACTCCATCTACTTTGCCAAGCACGGCAAGGACATCATGAAGGAGTACGGCGGCGTTGACGTGGCCTTTGGCTCCTTTGGGTGCAACCCCGTGGGCATGCAGGACAAGATGGAGGCCAGTGACGTCCTGCGCATGGCCGAGGCGCTTCAGACCAAGGTCGTCATTCCCATCCACTGGGACGTGTGGACCAACTTCATGGCCGACCAGCGCGAGATCGAGGTCCTCTACCAGATGCGCAAGGATCGTCTGGGCTACACCTTCCACCCGTACTACTGGCAGCCGGGCGGCGACTACACCTACCCCTTGGACAAGGACAAGAAGGAGTACATGTACGACCGCGGCTTCCATGACTGCTTCGATCACGAGCCCAACGTGCCGTACCGTTCCGTCCTGTAAGACAGGGCATAGCCTCCAGGGCACCCAAGAGGGGGCGGCCGCGTCTGTGGCCGCCCCCTTCGCTTAGCAAGATGACAGCGCGACCTTGATGACGATCTTCTTGATGTGGGCGGCCTCCCCTCCCACTTGGATGGCGGGGATGTGGAGGTCCCAGGGGAAGAAGACGGCATAGCCGCCCTGGGCCATTCGGATGCGGCTCTCGAGTGCCGTCTTTGACTCTGTCCAGAAGCAGATGTCACGTGGCGTGTCGAGCAGGTTCTCGACGGCGGTGTTGTCGCCAAGATCGGGATACCAGCCTATTTCCTCGGGTCCGCCCGCAGCCAGGAACTGAACGTCAATATAGCGGCGATGCGACTCGGGCCTAAGCTCCCGGCGCGGCTTGGTGTCCTGGGAGATGACCTGCATGATCATGTCGTCTCCCGCAAGGTGATATACCCCCGGATCACAGGCGGCGGGTGCCCCTGATGCCAGTATGCCAAGCGCCCTTCTCACGGGCTCGGGATACAGACTCCATTGAGCCGGCGTCTCGCTCACGTTGCCACACAGCATGATGAACCTCCTTATAATGTGATGTATCAACATACAAGCAGGCAAACCCAGCCGAACCCGCGTGCTTCAACCGATATTGTCGTTCGTGAAGTGCCAGGCACAGGCGAGAATCCCCCGAATGGTAGGTCACGATGGAATCAGCATTTGTGCGCGCGGTCATGAAATCCGCCACTCCCACGGCAAAGCGGGGAGGTGACGACGCGGCGTCCGAGATGAGGGTCCTGGACCGCCTGGAGGGCGAGACGAGCGCGGAGTACGCCTATCGCTGCCTCAGGTACAACATCTTCATGTGCATCATGGCGCCTGGGTCGCTGCTGAGGGAGGCGTCGGTGGCGGGCAAGCTCGGCGTTTCGAAGACGCCCGTCCATCAGGCGATCGGAAAGCTGCGCGAGCAGCTCCTCGTGGACGTCGAGCCTCAGAGCGCGACGCACGTCTCCAAGATCAACGTGAGCGCCATGCGTCAAGGATCTCTGCTGCGGACCGACATCGAGGCCGCCACGCTCTTTCGCATGGCAGGCAGGCTTCCCAGCGCTTACATCATGCGCCTGGGTGAGTGCCTCGCCCGCCAAAGGGAGGCGCTCACGGCGGACGACATTGACATACATCGCGTAGGCGAGCTTGATGACGAGTTTCATCGCGTCGTGTTCGAAGGGTCCGGACTCGAGTTCACCTGGCGCCTGATCAAGGCCGCCTCGTCACACTATGACCGCGTGCGCTACATGGGCCTGGTGTACGGATTCAACGAGGCGACAGAGTTCTACAAGGACCATGAGGACTTTTACAAGAGGCTCGCATTTGGCACCCGTCTTACCAAGGACCAGCTGTACACGTTCATGTACGGTCATCTCAACCACTACGTCGAGTTCTTTGACCAGATGGTGATCGACCATGCGGACTACTTCGATTTCGGGCCCGTGCCAGGGGATGCAACCGAGGCGCCTGATATCACAGCGATAAAGAAGTAACACACCAGTTATCACAGCAAAGCCCCTGCCAATGAACGCATGCTGTCAGGGGTTCTACCATGCTATTCCGTGGATTATACCGTTCACAGGAAAAAGTCTACCGATGGTCGGCTGACGCTAAACCATGCTTTTACCGCGTTTGTCAAAAAACTAATATTCTAGATAAGTTGCAGGGGACCAGACTGGACCGAAATGACGCCGGAATGAGTCCCTTGATCCTGCCGGAGACTCGTCGTCGAGTACGAAATGCTGGGAGGGGAGGACGGCCAGCGCGTACGCACCGTTAGTCCACAGAAAGGAATGGCAATGGAAATCGCGATTGGCATACTTCTCATCATCTCGTTCTTTGGCTTTGCGTTCTACTGCATCAAAGGCTACAACCTCATGGCGGGCTTCCTCGTCATGGCGACGCTGTGGCTCGTCCTCTCGCTAATCGGCACCCTCGGGGCCTCTCCCGACTTCATTGCGGCAAACAAGGTTCTTCAGTTTGGTCCCGGGACTGACGTCTCGCTCGTCAAGGTCCTCAACACCGTGTATCAGTCCGGTCCCGAGGGCTGGGGTACCATCCTCATCAACTTCATCTTTGGTGCATGGTTCGGCCGCGTCCTCATGGACACGGGCATCGCGGGCACCATCATCCGCAAGACGGTCGAACTCGGTGGTGACAAGCCTCTCGTCACCGTGATTCTGCTCGACATTGTCACCGCCATCATCTTCACCTCGATGACCGGCGCCGGCCCCGTCATGGCCGTGGGCGTCATCGTCCTGCCGATCCTCCTCTCGCTGGGCATTCCCAAGGCGATCGCGCTCTTTACCTTCATTGCCTCCGTCGGCGCAGGCAGCTACCTCAATCCCGTGTTCTTCCAGCAGTATCGTGCCTTCGTCATCGACCCCGACAAGCTCCCCGCCTTCAACTTCGGTTGGTATGCCGGCGCGTGGGGCTACGCCGCCGCGGGCATCATGGTCGTGGTCACCATCATCATGACCGCCATCTACCTGGCAACCAGCAAGAAAAGCCACGCCTGGGCCGCGCAGGCAGCCCCTCAGGCTCAGAAGGACGCCCCTGGCTACACGCTCGTCCTCCCGCTGCTTCCCGTCGTCTTGAACATCGCTTTCAACTTTTCCGTTATCGGCGGCTTCCTGCTCGCCGGGCTTCTCGCCCTGTGGCTGTGCGGCAAGTTCAACAAGGGCTTCCGCGAGAACATCCAGTACATCAACAAGCTCATGTACGACGGCACGGTTGACACCGCCCCCATGGTCGGCTTCCTCGTCTGTCTGCCCATGTTCAACACCGTTGCCAAGTATGCCTCCCCGTACTTTAGCGCCGTGCTCGGACCCATCATCCCCACCCAGCCCCTCATGATCTGCGCCCTCTTCACCGCGCTTCTGTTCTTCAGCCTCTTCCGCGGCCCTCTGACCTTGGTCGGCTGTGGTGCTGCTACCCTAGGCGTCCTCAAGAACGTTGCGAGCTTCTCCGTACCGTTCATGTACTGCGTCTTTGCCATCCCCACCATCACGGGCAACCTTGGCTCCTGCATCACGCAGAGCTGGACCGCCTGGGGCCTCTCGTACTCCAAGGTTGAGTCCAAGGACTTCCTGCGCCTCTCGGTTCCCACTCTGTACATCGGCGGCGCCATCCTGTTCGCCCTGACCTTCATCGCCATGGGCGCCCTCGGCGGCGAGTGGTTCGTGTAACAATCCCGCAGGCAGAAAGCAGCCTGCTTCCTGACCGCACGTACATCAAGGCGGGTATGACCGGGTGCTCTTCGGCATGCCCGCCCTTCCATAGAGACCAAAAGGAGATGGTTGCATGTCAGCAGGTCATCGCAGCGTCCGTATGGGCATCGACGTCGGGGGAACCTACACCAAGTGCGTGGCCCTGGACAACCAGACCCACCAGATCATTGGAAAGAACGAGGTCAAGACGACCCATGACGACGAGAGGGGTGTGGCGGCCGGCGTCGTGGCCTCGTTCAGGAACTGCCTGGCTGAGAATGGCATCGATCCCGAAGACGTCGTCTTCGTCGCCCACTCAACCACGCAGGCGACGAACGCCTTCATCGAGGGCGACGTAGCCCACGTGGGCATCGTCGGCGTCGCGGGCGGCGGGCTCGAGGGCATGCTCGCGAAGCGTCAGCTCAACATCGGCGACGTCATCCTCGACGCGCAGGTCGGTCGTAAGATTCCGGTCCACTCCACCTTCATCAAGAAGAAGCAGCTCACCGACGCGACGATCGACGCCGCTCTCGGTGAGCTCGTGGATGCCGGCTCCGAGGTCATCGTCGCCTCCATGGCCTTTGGCGTGGATAGCATGGCCGAGGAGGAGCAGATCCATCGGCGTGCCCAGATTCGCGACCTTCCCGTGACCATGGCATCCGACATCACGAAGCTCTACGGCCTCACGCGCCGCACGCGCACGGCCGCCATGAACGCAGCCATTCTTCCCAAGATGATGGCCACGGCCAACGCGACCGAGCGGTCGGTACGTGAGGCGGGCGTCAATGTCCCCCTCATGATTATGCGTGGCGATGGTGGCGTCATGGAGATCAGCGAGATGCGCAAGCGCCCCATCCTCACGGCGCTCTCGGGCCCCGCCGCCTCCGTCATGGGCTCGCTCATGTACCTGAGGGCCTCCAACGCCATCTACTTTGAGGTCGGTGGCACCACCACTAACATTGGCGTCATCAAGAACGGCCGCCCTGGCGTTGACTACGCCAACATTGGTGGCCATGATACGTACATCAGCTCTCTCGACGTGCGCATCCTCGGTTGTGCGGGCGGGTCCATGGTCCGCATCAGCAACGATGACGTCGTGGATGTGGGCCCCCGTTCCGCCCACATCGCCGGCTGCGAGTACGCCTGCTTCACGCCCGAAGAGGAGATCGTTGACCCCCAGGTCGTCATGCTGAGTCCCAAGCCCGGTGATCCCGGCGACTACGTTGCCATCAAGCTGGCGAGCGGCAAGATGATCTGCTTCACCAACACCGACGCCGCCAACGTGCTGGGCCTGGTGGACGAGAAGTTCTTTGCCCACGGCAACGTCGCCTCCGCCCGCAAGGCCATGCAACCCGTCGCTGACAAGCTAGGCATCACGGTCGAGGACCTGGCGACGCGCATCCTCGAGAAGGACTACGAGAAGGTCAAGGCCTGCATCGACGCCCTTGCCGAGAAGTACGAGCTTGACCCTGAGGCCATGCGCCTCGTGGGCTGCGGCGGCGGTGCGGCCTCCCTCGTTCCCTACTGCGCCGAGAAGATGGGCCTGCCCTACGCCATCCCCGAGAACGCCGAGGTCATCTCATCCATCGGCGTCGCCCTCGCCATGGTTCGCGACGTCGTCGAGCGCGTCATGCCCAACCCCACCCAGGACGACATCCGCACCATCAAGCAGGAGGCCACCGATCAGGCCATCAGCTCGGGCGCCGACCCCGACACCGTCGAGGTTCATATTGACATCGACAGCACGACGGGCAAGGTCACGGCCATCGCCACGGGATCGACCGAGGTAAAGACCACCGACCTTCAGAAGGAGGTGGATGAGGCCGAGGCGCTGCAGCTCGCGACCGATGACTTTGGCAGGCAGGTCAGCAACATCGAGCTGAGCGACCGGACGGACCACTTCTTCATCGTGACGGGCACTCACAAGGATCACCTGCCTCTGCGCGTCGTGGACAAGAAGGGTTTCGTGCGCGTGCAGGTCTCAAACGCAGTCACCTGCAAGACGACGGTCGCCCACTGCCTTGAGGAGGTCGTCAGGCTTTGGGACGAGGCGTCGTCGTTCATGGCAGACAGCGTCATGCGCCCCGACTACTACATCTGCGTGGGTCCGCGCGTCTGCGACTACTCCGCCATCTATCTCGAGCAGCTTGAGCTCATGATGGGGCTCGACATCGATGATCGCGACCCTGACGAGGAGGTCGTCATCATCTGCGAGAAGAAGGACTAGGCGCATGTCGCCGGGGGGTGGCCTCGAAATCTTACGGGCCACCCCACCCACGAGGGAGGCATTGCCATGGAAGGCCCCAAGAAGAGGTGGTCTGATGCCATCATTCGCCCGGTCAAGCGCACGTTGTTTGGCGACGAAACATACGCGGGCGCTGCCAAGGGCCCCGAGTGCGTGGATGTGGTGCCGCTTGCCCAAGCGCTGAGAGACGTGTGCTCCCTGCGCTGGGAGGATTGGACTGACTACGCCTTTGCTCGCGAGCCCCTGAACGGTCGTCTGAACGACGAGCTGCGTGCCGAGCTCATGGAAGGGGCGCGTGCCTGCGGGGACACGTGGGCCCGCTTCTGTGAGGAGCGCTTTGGTAGCGCGGACCCTCACGACATCGCGAGGGGCCTAGGCGTGAGCATCTTTCTCGATGAGAAGCCCCACAGCCAGGACCGCGTCGTGTTCGCTGAGTTCGTGGAGCCCGATCGCATCTACGTGTATGCCGATGCTCTCGACAAGGCGCAGACGCTTTTGGATGACCCTGAGGTCCGCGAGGCGCTTGGTCCTGTGAGCCCCCAGTCCATCCTCCTGGCCCACGAGGTCTTCCATGCCGTGGAGCTTGTAGGCAAAGAGCGGGTGTGGTCGAGGTCTCACAAGGTGGACGTAGGCTTTGGCCTCCTTCACAGCCGTGTCCATCTGGCGGTTCTGGACGAGCTTGCCGCCATGGGCTTTGCCCAGGCGCTGCTGGGACTCACTTACAGCCCCTACGTGATGGACGTGTTTCTCACCTACTGCTACTCGCCTGTTGCCGGGAGCAGCCTCTATCACGAGGTCATGGGCGAACAGCCCCTCTTTGGGGCAGATGAGGGCAAGATGGAAGGTCCCACAGGCTGAGGCCTGACGATCAGAGAGGAAGGCTCGATGCTTTCGTGCAACATCAAGGACGTGGATAGGCACGACTACCTGTCGGACCGCTTCGCGACGGCCTATCGCTGGCTCAAGGAGAGCGATCTGGACTCCATGGCTCCGGGCAGTTACGAGCTCGACGGCCCTGACGTGGTCGCGGGCGTGCAGGAGTACGAGACGGCACCTCTTTCCGACCTGCGCTTCGAGGCGCATGATGCCTTCTATGACATTCAGTACGTCATCTCGGGCCACGAGCGCTTTGGCGTCGCCGAGAGGAGCGACCTGGCGCTTGCGGAGTCCCTGCCTGAGCAGGACATGAACTTCTTCGAGAATCCCGAGATCTTCACCGAGGTCATCCTAGGTCCGGGGGACCTCGTCGTCGTTCCGCCCGAGCAGGGGCACAAGCCCCGCGGCGCAGTCAACGACCCTGAGCCCGTCCGCAAGGTCGTCGTGAAGGTTCGCAAGTAGCATGGCAACAAGCAGGCAGCCGCCTCATGCGAAATCAGCCATGCTGACTCACGACCCATGTCAGGAAGCGGCCCGTCCGAGCTTGCTCGGACGGGCCGTCGCATTGGGGCTAAGGTGTGCCGGCGGGTCCTCTAAGACTTGGGGATGAGGGCCAGGGGTCCCTCGTCGGTGGGCGTGCGCGTGAGTGGGAGGCCCGCATGTTCGTACACGACGACCTCGGCCAGATAGGCGACACTGCAGCCCATCTCGAGGTGGCCGCCCGTCGCACCGTCCTTGTCCGAGACGACGGCGTGGATGTGCGGGATGCCGTCGGCGATGACACCCGTGAGCGATAGGAGCTCCAGGGGGTGATGGTCCCAGGTGACGAAGTCCTCCTTGGCGGGGAACTCCGTGAGCGTATTCACCATGTGCAGGGTGCAGGTCTCGAGGGTTCCGTATCCCGAGACGATGCACCCATCGTTGATGTCATGGTCCCTCAGGGCCTGCTCGATTGACTCGCGCAGCAGGTCGCCCCGGTTGAGGCGGATGACGAGGACGCGACCGCCAGAGGCGGACTCATAGCACTTCATACGGGTACTCCTTGGGTCGATAGGGTGGGACGGTCAGGCGCTGCGCAGCGCCAGCGCCCTGCCCTCGAGGGCGTGGATGGCCGAGACCACGAACTCATGGTTGGGGGCGGCGACGCCGTGCCTGGAGGCGCAGGAGACGACGAACCCGCTGATGGTGTTGACCTCGGTCCTCCTTCCGGCGGCGATGTCGGCCTGGATGCTCGTGACGCCCTCGGGGCTCGCCTCGCATACGTGGCGCACCTCGGCGATCTTCTCGTCGGCGTCAAAGTCGAAGCCCGCCGCGCGGGCGACCTCGACCGCCTCGCGGACGAGCTTGGTGCAGAGCAGCCAGGCATGCTCATCGGTAGCGATAAAGCCCAGGGGCATCTGGAAGAGGCCCGTGAGCGCGCTGGCCGAGACGTTGGTGAAGAGCTTGTTCCAGATGAGCCTCTGCACGTCTGCGCTGACCTCGGTCTCAAGGCCGCAGATGGTCAGGGCCTCGGCGATGGGAGAGAGCTGCTTGAGCGTGGCGGCGGTTCCGCCGATGACCGTCTTGCCGCTGCCGCCGTGGCGCATGGTGCGAATGCCCAGGCGGGAGGCGTTGTGCTGCGTCGTGCCGATGATTACGTGGTCGGCAGCGGCGTACTTGCCCAGGACCTCCTCGTGGCCGCCGCCGTTCTGGAGGGTCATGAGGTAGGTGTCGGGGCCGATGATGTTGGCGTCCGAGGCGAGGGCGGCATCGGTGAACAGCGCCTTCACGAAGACGATGACGAGGTCCTGGGGAGCCATGCCCTCGGTCGTCGTTGCGGCGTGGGGATGGTATACCGCGGACGTCCCATCGGGCTCGACGATCTCGAGGCCCTCGGCGTTGATGGCGTCGATGGCATCCTTCGCCACGTCGAGGACGGTCACGTTGTGGTGCTGGCTCAGGTAGGCACCATAGAGCCCGCCCATTGCCCCGCAGCCGATGACGGTGATGTTCATGAGCGCTTCCTTTCGCCTAAAAACAAAAATTACAGGTAATGCAAACAGTATGGACCAGGATTATGAAGAGGGAATGACTTGGTGAGTTATTTGCCGTTTGACCTCTATATCATACCGCTCATACAGGAGTGAATAATTGAAATATCACTTATCAACAACCTTGAGCAAGAATAGAATCGAACCCACTAATACGAGGGGGACACTCCGAGTCCATCTATCTGGAATGCCAGTGCCTGCGAAAGGAAAACGCCATGTCCCAGACCATCAAGACCTCCACTCACCTGCTTGAGATGTTCATGCCCTACATGTACGACGAGGCTCGCATGCTCGAGGTGCTAAGGAGGGTCGTGCGTCTTGACTTCTACCGGGGCGTCGAGCTTCCTGTGTTCTTTGACGGCGAAAATCGCAAAGCCGTCCGCTCGATCATCGAGCAGCAGGGCCTCTTTGGCGGGACCTCGGTCACGCCCTACGTCAAGGCCCAGGGCCTCAGCCTCGCCGACCTGGACAAGGACGGCCGCCGCCGCGCCGTTGACCTCGTGAAGCAGCTTGCGCGCTATGCCGCCGACTGCGGCTACACCAACATCTGCATCCCCTCGGGCGACGACCCCGGCGCGCCCCTGCGCGGCTTTGCCAAGGTGGCGCTCGCCGAGTCCATCGTCGAGATCGCCGAGCACATGGACGGCCTCGGCGAGAAGCTCACCATCGAGCCTCTCGACCGCTTCGCCTACAAGAAGCAGCTCATCGGCCCCATGGAGGAGGACGTCGTCTGGTTCAAGCCCCTGTTCGAGCAGTGTTCCAACGTCTACATCCACTGGGACAGCGCCCATGAGGCGCTGGGCGGCATCGACCTCACGCGATCGCTCGAGCTTGCCTCTCCCTACATCGCGCAGGTCCATCTCTGCGACGCCATCACTGACGTCTCGCACCCGTGCTTTGGCGACTTGCACATGGACTGCGCCATGGCCCCCGACTGGGAGACCGAGGGCTTCCTGACGCCCGAGGTGGGCTCCCAGGTTCTGAGGACCGTGGCCTCGTTCGACACGCCCGCGGGCGTGAGCGACGTGTACGCCTCCGTGGAGATTCACGGCCACCCCGGGGCGCACCTGTGGCTGCTGGAGGAGCATGCCAGGAAGTTCCTCCAGCGCTGCTTCGAGCTTGCCGGCATGGACTGCTAGTCGAGAAGCCCCAAACCGTCCGCTTCATGCGGACGGCTGACGCCAGGAGGGACGCATGAGCTACTACATCGGCCTGGACAACGGAGGCACCGCGACAAAGGCGGCGCTCTTTGACGAGACGGGTGCCCAGCTAGCCGTCTGCTCGGTTGCCACCTCCTCCCAGACGCCGCGGCCCGACTTCGTCGAGCGCGACATGGAGGAGGTGTGGCGGGCAAACTGCGCGGTCCTGCGGGGCGTCCTCAAGGACGCCGGCATCCCCGCGCAGGCCGTCGCAAGCGTTGGCGTCTGCGGGCACGGAAAGGGGCTCTACCTGTGGGGCAAGGACGGCGCGCCCGTCCGCCCCGCGATCTCGTCCACCGACAATCGCGCCCACGAGTACGTGCGCGCCTGGCGGGCCGACGGCACGGAGCGGCGGGCGTTCGCCCTGTCGTGCCAACACGTGATGAGCTGCCAGCCCGTGGCGCTTCTCGCCTGGCTCAAGGACCATGAGCCCCAGGCATATGCCAACATCGCGCATGTGTTCGAGTGCAAGGACTACCTGAGGTTCCGCCTCACCGGCGAGGCGCGCGCCGAGCTCACGGACTACTCGGGCAGCGGCCTCATGAACCTCCACACCAAAAAGTTCGACCCCGAGCTGCTTGCCCTCTTCGGCATCGAGGAGGTGGGTGGCGCCCTCCCGCCGCTCTGCTCCTCCGTCGAGGTCGCGGGCGTGGTGAGCGAAGAGGCCGCCGCACAGACGGGGCTCGTGGCGGGCACGCCCGTCATCGGCGGCTTCTTTGACATCGACGCCTGCGCGCTCGCCTCCGGCGTCGTGACGGGTGACCTCGTCTGCATGATCGCCGGCACCTGGTCCATCAACGAGTACATCCGCGACGCTCCGGTCCTCGACGGCAGCGTCGCCATGAACTCCCTGTTCTGCCTGCCGGGCACGTACCTCATCGAGGAGTCGAGCGCCACGTCGGCGGGAAACAACGAGTGGTTCATCCGCCAGCTTCTGCCCGAGGTGGCCCAGGAGGCGAAGAGCGCGGGCAAAAGCGTCTACGAGGTCGTCAACGACTGGGTGGCCGAGGTCGGCCCCCACTGCTTCGTTCCCACGTTCCTGCCCTTTCTCATGGGCTCCAACGCCCACCAGAACGCTCGGGGGACCTTCGTGGGGCTTGACGTCTCGCACGACCGGCGCCACCTCGCCCGCAGCGTCTACGAGGGCATAACGTTCTGCCATCGTCAGCACCTCGACCGGCTTCTTGCCTCAAGAAAGGACGCTCCGCGCGCCATCAGGCTCTCGGGGGGAGCCGCGCGCTCCGAGGTCTGGTCCCAGCTCTTTGCCGACGTCATGCAGCTTCCCGTCCAGACGGTCCTCGCCGACGAGGCGGGCGCCCTGGGCTGCGCCATCGCCGGCGCCGTCGCCACGGGCCGCTACGCGAGCATGGAGGAGGCCGTCGAGCGCATGGTGGGCGTGGGCAGGACCTTCTCGCCCAACGAGGCGCTCAGAGATACGTACGAGCGCAAGTACGCCGTCTATCAGAAGGCCGTGGCATGCCTGGACGGGCTGTGGGATGACATGGAGGCGCTGGCCGGCGAGGCCGACCATGCCAGTCAGGCCGGCGGGGCCATGGCGTAGCCGCCCCTCTGACGTTCCTCAGCCCTTCGCCGCAGCCCCGCGCTCGCGCCCTTTTGTGGCCCAACCATGCCACAGGGGACCGCGCTCAGAGGGCAAAAGGGTAAAATGGGGCCGACGCAGTCGTTGCGTGCGAGCCGCCCGCGACCGAGAAAGGACGACACGATGATGCTCAAGGAACTCAGAGAGAAGGTCTACGAGGCGAACATGGACTTGCCTCGGCACGGTTTGGTTGTTTTTACCTGGGGCAACGCTTCGGAGCTCGACCGCGAGAGGGGCCTTTTCGTCATCAAGCCGTCCGGCGTGGACTATGAGAGCCTCAGGCCCGAGGACCTCGTGGTGTGTGACCTCGAGGGTAAGGTCGTCGAGGGCGACCTTAACCCCTCCTCCGACACGCCCACCCACGCCCTCCTGTATCAGAGGTGGGGAGATACCGTGGGCGGCGTCGTTCACACGCACTCAAGCTGGGCGGTCGCCTGGGCGCAGGCCGGCAGGGCCATCCCCTGCTACGGCACGACGCACGCCGACTACTTCTATGGCGAGGTGCCCTGCATGCGGGGGCTCACCCAGCAGGAGATCGAGGAGGCTTACGAGCTCAACACGGGCAAGGTCATCGTCGAGGGCTTCGAGGGCAAGGACCCCCTGGCCCAGCCCGGCTGCCTCGTGCGCAACCACGGACCCTTCGCCTGGGGCAAGGACGCGCCCGACGCGGTCTATCACGCCGTCGTCCTCGACGAGGTGGCAAAGATGGCCGCCCGCACCGAGCTTCTCGCACCTCAGGCGGGTCCTGCCCCCCAGTATTTGCAGGACAAGCACTACCAGCGCAAGCACGGCCCCAACGCCTACTACGGCCAGAAGTAGGCCGCCGAGGCAAAGCGCGCGGCAGCTGTTTCGAGAAAAACTGAGAGGGGGCGCTGGCCGTGGGCGAGGGCCGGCGCCTTCTCCTTCGAGGGGAGAGACCATGACCAAGACCTATCAGCTGGGGTTGTACGAGAAGGCCACGCCCGCAGGGCTCAACTGGGAGGAGCGCCTGGGGGTGGCGGCCTCCTGCGGCTTTGACTACCTTGAGATCTCAGTGGACGAGACTGACGCGCGTCAGGCACGACTCGACTGGACGGCCCAGGAGCGCGCCGAGGTGGTCCAGGCGGCACGGAACACGGGGGTTCCCGTGGGGTCGATGTGTCTCTCGGGCCATCGCAAATGGCCCCTGGGCGCCAAGGACTCCCAGAAGCGCGCCTACGCCCTGACGATGATGGACAAGGCGCTTGAGCTCGCCTGCGATCTCGGCCTGCATATCATCCAGCTGGCGGGATATGACGCCTACTACGACGAGGACGCCTGGGGGGAGTCCGAGAGGTACTTCTCCGAGAACCTGGCCAAGGCGACCGAGATGGCGGCAGCGGCTGGCGTCGTCCTGGGCTTCGAGACCATGGAGACGCCCTTCATGGACACGGTCGGCAAGGCCATGAGGTACGTCGACGAGGTCGGCAGCCCCTTTTTGGGCGTGTACCCCGACGTGGGCAACCTCACGAACGCGTCTTTCATCTACGGGACGCCCGTGGCCGATGACATCGCGCTGGGCGCGGGGCACATCTTTGCCGCGCACCTCAAGGCCACCAAGGCGGGACACTACCGCGACATGCTCTTTGGCGAGGGCACGACCGACTACGAGGGCGGGCTCTCGCAGCTCGTTCCCCAGGGCGTACGTCGCTACGTGTGCGAGATGTGGTATCTGGGCTCCGACGTGTGGAAGGACGACGTCGCCCATGCCTCCGCCTTCTGCCGCGAGAAGATTGAGGCGGCGCTGCGCGCTGCCGCGGCGGCGTAGGTCCGATGCGGCGTGGACGCGCCCCTGACGGCTTGTACGGACATGCGGCGCCAATTTGGTACCTATGGCCCCCGTCACTGCCGGCGGCCCGTCTCGACACGATACAATAATCATAGGTAGTTTCCAACGGCTCAAGAGGTGAAAGGAAGCACGTCATGAAATTCTTCGTCGATACCGCCAACCTTGACGAGATTCGCCAGGCGGCAAGCTGGGGATGCCTCTCGGGCGTCACCACCAACCCGTCGCTCTACGCAAAGACGGGAGGCAAGCTCGCCGACTTCGAGGGCCACATGGTCAAGATCTGCGAGATCTGCGAGGGGCTGCCCGTGTCCGCGGAATCCACGGCCGAGACCACGGAGGAGATGATCAAGGAGGCCGAGCACCTTGCCTCCCTGGCCCCCAACATCGTGGTCAAGCTGCCCGTCACCGAGCAGTCGCTCCCCGCGATCCACCACCTTGCCCTTGAGGGCATTCGCGTCAACATGACGCTCGTCTTCTCGGCCCCCCAGGCGCTCCTGGGCGCCCGCGCCGGCGCGCGCTACATCTCGCCCTTCGTCGGTCGCTTTGACGACATCGGCGACGAGGGCCTGGACCACCTGGAGGAGATCGTGGACGCCGTCCACAACTACGATTACGGCTACTGGGACGAGGAGGGCGGTCCCGAGATTATCACCGCGTCCGTGCGCACTCCTCACCACGTGACCCAGGCGGCCCTCATGGGCGCCGACATCGCCACCGTTCCCTTTGGCGCGCTCAAGAACTGCGTCCATCACCCGCTCACCGACCGCGGCCTAGAGCTCTTTGCCGCCGACTGGGCAAAGGTCACCGGCGACGCCAAGTAGGCATGGCTTGCCTTGGCGGCAGGGACGAGTGCCCTGCCGCCTTCTCTTTATCGCCCGCTTTCTCAAGGACAAGGAGACGCAATGACAGATGACGAGCTCAGAAAGGTTGCCACGGAGATTCGCAAGGGCATCCTCACGGGCACGCACGCGGCGAAGTCGGGGCATCCCGGCGGCTCGCTCTCCGCGACGGAGATCTTTACCTACCTCTACTTCGAGGAGATGGACATCGACCCGGCAGATCCCGCCAAGCCCGACCGTGACCGCCTGGTCCTCTCGAAGGGACACACCGCGCCCGGCCTGTACGCCACCCTCGCGGAGCGCGGGTTCTTTCCCAAGGAGGAGCTCACGACCCTGCGCCACGTTGACTCGCGCCTGCAGGGCCATCCCAACATGAGGGACACTCCCGGCGTTGACATGAGCACGGGCTCCCTGGGCCAGGGCATCTCGGCGGCCGTGGGCATGGCGCTCTCCGCGAGGATCTGGGGCGACGACTGGCGCACCTACGCGCTCTGCGGCGACGGTGAGATAGAGGAGGGCCAGGTGTGGGAGGCCGCCATGCTGGCGGGCAACCATCAGCTGGACAACCTGTGCGTCATCGTCGACCACAACGGCCTGCAGATTGACGGCACCCTCGAGGAGGTCAACTCCCCCCAGCCCATCGGCGACAAGTTTGCCGCCTTCAAGTTCCACGTGATCGACGTCGCCGACGGAAACGACATCTCCCAGCTGCGCGAGGCCTTCGCCGAGGCGCGCGCCACCAAGGGCAAGCCCAGCTGCATCGTCGCCCACACGGTCAAGGGCAAGGGCGTCTCGTTCATGGAGAATCAGGTTGGCTGGCACGGGAAGGCCCCCAATGACGAGCAGTACGCCCAGGCCATGGCCGAGCTTGCGAAGGAGGACTAGCAAGATGGCAGACGTTCAGAAGATCGCAACGCGCCAGAGCTACGGCGCCGCCCTGGTGGAGCTTGGCGCCGCCCATGACGACTTCGTCGTCCTTGACGCCGACCTTGCCGCGGCGACGCAGACGGGCAAGTTCAAGAGCGCCCATCCCGACCGCTTCATTGACGTGGGCATTGCCGAGCAGAATCTCATGGGGGTCGCCGCGGGCATCGCCACGACGGGACGCAAGGTCTTTGCGAGCACCTTTGCCATGTTCGCCGCCGGACGCGCCTTTGAGCAGGTGCGCAACTCCATCGGCTATCCTCACCTTCACGTGGTCATCGGCGCCACGCACGCCGGCATCTCGGTGGGCGAGGACGGCGCCACGCACCAGTGCAACGAGGACATCGCCCTGATGCGCACCATTCCGGGCATGACGGTCATCGTGCCGGCGGACGACGTCGAGGCGCGCGCCGCAGTCGTCGCGGCATACGAGGCCGATGGCCCCGTCTACCTGCGCCTGGGCCGTCTTGCCGCCCCCGTCATCCATGACGAGGGCTATCAGTTCCAGGTTGGCAAGGGAACCGTCGAGCGCGAGGGCACGGACGTCACCGTGGTCGCCTGCGGCCTGGAGGTGGGCTTTGCCCTCGAGGCGGCCGAAACGCTCGCCGGCAAGGGCGTAAGCTGCGAGGTCATCAACATGGCGACGGTCAAGCCCCTCGACGAGGAGCTGCTTGTGGCATCCGCCACGAAGACGGGTCGGGTCGTGACCGTCGAGGAGCATTCCGTCATCGGCGGCCTGGGCGACGCGGTGTGCGGGACGCTTTCGGCCCTCCGTCCCACGCCCGTCAAGAAGGTGGGCATGTACGACGTCTTTGGCGAGTCGGGCCCCGCGCTCGAGCTGCTCCACAAGTATGGCCTCGACGGCGAGGGCGTCGCCAAGGCCATCGAGGCGTTCGTCCGCTAACGCCAACGTCGTACCGCTTTCGCGCATGACGGCGGGAGCGGGACGACGTGGAGCCAGCTGTCCCGACTGTCGCCGCGCCACGTTCGTATGAGGGCGGGGCCGCCCCACCTGCAGTGGGAGCGGCCCCTCCTCCGTGCGTGCCGCTCGTCTGTGTGTGACGTGCAAATTCAGGGTACCATGAGACGCTTTGCTACAATACGTTCGAATCTGTCAGTGATTGCTACGTAGAATCAGGAGCACTTGTGGCCAACCATTTTCGCAGCAGCGAGCGGCCGGGAGACCGCGGGGACGCGTCGTCGGCGTCCCAGGCGCCCGCGCAACGACAGGGCGACGGCTCCGTGCTGGACGACGAGCTTGAGGCGGCCATGGCCGCCGTGCGCTCCTCGGCGTCGTTCGGGGGCACGGCTCCTATCAGCGAACCGGAGTTCATAAGCGCCGCAGGGCCCGATGTCCGCCCGACGGGCGACGCGGGTGCGACTGACGCACGCCCGGCAGGGGACGGCTCGCTTGACCTTGCCGACGAGTCCACGGCCCTCGAGGTCGCGGATGACGAGTCGTCAGTTGACGTCCAGGACGACAAGAGCGTCTTCTCTCCCATGATCGCCGGAGACGCGCCCACGATTGACCGCACCGGGACTCCCACCATCTCGCTCAGGAACGCGACGCTCATCTATCCCGCCCAGCCCAACAAGCCGGCGCTCGAGGACGTGAGCCTGGACATCTACCCGGGCGAGTTTGTCTTCGTGGTGGGTCATTCCGGGTCGGGCAAGTCCACGTTCCTCAGGCTCGTCACGCGCGAGCTCAGGGCCACGAGCGGTCAGGTCATCGTGGCGGGCCAGAACCTCACGAAGCTCCGCAATCGCAAGGTGCCGTACCTGCGTCGCCAGATTGGCACCGTGTACCAGGACTTCAAGCTTCTCCCCGACAAGACGGTGTACGAGAACGTCGCCTTCGCCCTCGAGTGCATCGGCAAGCCGCGCTCGGTCGTCAAGGTGCAGGTGCCCGAGGTGCTGCGCCTGGTGGGCCTTGCGGAGAAGATGGACAACTATCCCGACCAGCTTTCCGGCGGCGAGCAGCAGCGCGTCTCCGTCGCCCGCGCCATGGTCAACAGGCCCCCGCTCCTCGTGTGCGACGAGCCGACGGGCAATCTTGACCCCGCCATCTCGCTGGGCATCATGAAGCTGCTCGACCGCATCAACCGTGCGGGGACCACCGTCGTCATGGCGACCCACGACCGCGAGATGGTCGATTCCATGCGCAAGCGCGTCGTCGCCCTTGAGGCGGGACACATCGTCCGCGACCAGGAGAGGGGAGGCTACGGTTACTATGGTGCCCTCTAATCTTGGTTACTCCCTGCACGAGGCAGGACGCCACTTCCGTCGTAACTGGTCTACCGTCATGGGTGCAATCGTCACCATCTTTCTTTCGCTCTTTGTGATAGGGCTCTTTGCCGTTGGGTCCGTGCTGCTCAACCGCATCGCGGGCAACGTCGAGGACCAGGTCACCATCCAGGCCTTCCTCTCGGACGATGCCAACAAGGCCTCCGTTGACGCGTTTCAGCAGAAGGTCCAGGGATGGGAGTACGTCCAAGGCGTCACCTACAAGAGCAAGGAAGAGGCCCTGGAGAGCTACAAGCAGAAGATGAGCAACAAGAACGCCAGCGACGTCGTCGCCGCCCTCGACGGCGACAACCCCCTGCCGGCCTCGCTCGTCATCACGCTGTCGGACCCGAGCAAGGTCGAGAGCGTCGCGGGGAACCTCACCGCCGACGCCGACTTCAAAGGCATCGCGGACGACGCGAACGACCCCTCGCAATCCGTCCAGTACGGGCGCGAGACGGTGAAGAAGCTGCTGAGCGTGACCTACTACCTGCGCGTCGGCACGGTCGTGCTCGTCGCGCTGCTGGCGTTCATCGCGTTCGTCTTCATCAACAACACCATCCGACTGGCCATTTCCGCGCGCCGCCGCGAAATTGCGATCATGCGGCTGGTGGGTGCGTCCAACGGCTTCATTCGTGGGCCGTTTTTGGCCGAGGGCATGCTGGAGTCTCTGATAGGGTCCCTGCTTGCCATCGCCGTGCTGCAGGCGGGCGTCTCGATCGTGCTGCCCAGGCTGCAGGCCGGCCTGACCTTCCTGTCGTTTGACATTCCCGTTCCCATGCTGGTGCTGACCTATGCGGCGCTCGTGGCGATCGGCTGCCTCCTAGGCCTGTTTGGCTCGGCCATCGCCATGAGGCGCTACCTCAAGGTGTAGGCCTAAGGAGTCTGACGGCACCCAGCCGGGGCCTTTGCCCTAGCGTGCGCTTTGGGCCGACGTGGCATCCCCGCGCCGGCTCATTTTCATGCCTGATACTTCGGGGTCCCGTTCAACGTGTATGTATGGACAAGTTCTGATAATCGAATCCTGGGCAAACGCAAAAGCTAGCCTTCGCAACGCACACGTTAGCCGAGGGTGCCGAGCATCCGGCCGCGCGCCGGGCCGCCCGTAGCCAGAACACGACATTTGTGTCAAAATCGCAGGCTTTGGGCCGGGATTCTGACATAAGCGTCGTGTTTTGGCTAAGCCGCGCGCCCCGGCAAACCGCCGCGCCCCGGCCGGACGTTGCGCCCCGGCCGGACGTCGCGCCCCGGCCAACCGCCGCGCCCCGTCCTGCTCCGACGTTCGACGCATTCTATAGAATGATGATGACGCCCGTCCCGGCGGACGACCCGGATGGCCCGGTTTGAGGGAAAGGTGGCATGACATGTCCAGAGGCACCTCACGGCCGCGCGGTTCCCGCAGACGCAAGCGCAGCGCGGGAACGCGCAAACGTCCTCCGCTGGCACAAGGCGTCATCCGCGTCTCCCGCTCGGGCTCTGCCACGGTAGAGACGACCGAGGGTCGCTTTCCCGTCGTGCGCGGTGGCGTGCGAGAGGCCATGAGCGGTGACACCGTGCAGGTGAGCCTGGCTCGGCCCCGTCGCGGCCAGGAGCGCGTCGCCCGGGTGCAGCACGTGATCGAGCGCGCCCGCCAGTCCTTTGTCGGCAGCTACGGCACGGCCGACCCCCTTGGTGTGGTCGTGCCCCTTGACGTGCGCCTGCGCCGCGACTTCTTTGTGACGCCTCAGGATGACTGCGCCCGACGCCTTGGCGTTCACGCGGGCGACGTGGTGGTGGCTCGCATCCTCGAGTATCCGGGCCGAGCCTCCGCCGGCATCGTCACCATAGAGCGTCGGGTCGGGAGCCAGGATGCCTTGGACATCCCCATGGAGTCGGTCATCGCCTCCTATGACCTGCGCACCGAGTTTCCCGACGCGGTCCTGGACGAGGCTCGGGCATTGAGGGATGACGTGGCGGAGGCCCTCGCGGCCCCCGATCGGGAGGACCTTCGCAGCCACTGCGTCGTCACGATCGATCCGGCCGACGCTCGCGACTTTGACGACGCCGTCGGCGCCCGCAGGCTTGAGGACGGTTTTGAGCTTGAGGTCCATATCGCGGACGTGAGCCACTACGTGGCGTGGGGCTCGTCCATTGACAATGAGGCCAAGCTGCGGACCTGCTCGGTGTATCTGGCCGACCGCGTCATCCCCATGCTGCCCGAGCGCCTGTGCAATGACCTGTGCTCGCTGAGGCCGGCCGAGGACCGCCTGGCGTTGAGCATCCTCATGCGCCTGGGCGCCGACGGCAGGCTGCTGGACGTCCGCGCCACGAGGTCAGTGATCCGCTCCGACGCGCGCCTGACCTACGGGCAGGCAGACGCCCTGCTGGAGGGCAGGCTGACGGCCGAGGACCTTCCCTGCGTCGCCGACCTGGCCCAGCCCGTCGCCACGTCAATCGCCGTGCTCGACGAGATCGCCCGCCTGCGCCTGGGCATCCGGCACGACCGCGGCGCCATAGACTTCCTGAGCAGGGAGGCAAAGGTCACGCTGGACGACAGGGGCCGTCCCACGGGGGTGGTCGTGCGCGAGCGGACCCGTGCCACCAGCCTCATCGAGGAGGCCATGCTCATTGCCAACGAGGGCGTCGCCAAGATGCTGGCGGACGCCGACGTCGAGTGCGCATATCGCGTCCACGAGCGGCCGTCTCCCGAGGCGCTCAAGGCGACGCTGCCCGCCCTCCAGGAGCTGGGCCTGGCGCAGGGGTCGCTGGGAGACGCGCTCGCGGCGGGCAGCCCCGTGGCAATTCAGCAGGTGCTTGCGGATGCCCGCTACGGCGACGGCGAGTTCCTTGCGAACTCGCTGCTGCTCAGGGCCCAGAAACGCGCCATCTACCTGCCTCACAACGAAGGCCACTTCGCGCTTGGCGCGGACGCGTACTGCCATTTTACCTCGCCGATTCGTCGCTACCCCGACGTCACGGTCCACCGGGCGCTTTTGGCCTACCTTGACGGGACGCTCGACTCACGGGAGCAGCGGGAGGTGCGCCTGGCGCTCGCCCAGATCTGTCGCAGCTGCTCGGACCGCGAGCGGGCCGCCGACGGGGCGTCGCGAGACTCCCAGAGGGTCAAGATGGCCGAGCTCTTCCAAAAGCGCCTGGGCCAGAGCTTTGCCGGCGTCGTCGTCGGGGTCGAGCGCTACGGCCTGTTCGTGATGCTCGACGACAGCTGCGCGGAGGGGCTCGTCCCGGTGCGTGCGCTGGGTGACGAGTGGTTTTCCTACGACGACGCGCGCATGACCCTCACGGGCGAGGAGAGCGGCACGACATGGCGCGTGGGTGCTCGCCTTGAGGTCACGGTGACGGGGGCCAGCCCCGAGCGGGGCCAGATCACCTTTGCGCTGACGCCGCGACGCCAGGCTGCCGCTCCCGCCTCCCCGGCGCCCGGGGGCTTCTCGCGCCCCTAAAGGGGTAGGCTACTACATGCACGTGCACGCACATGACGCCGCAGGTCCGAGGGAGGGCAGCGTGGGGCTAGACAACGAGCGCGAAGAGTCGGCGATGTCGGAGCGACTCCAGGTGGCGGAGGGCTACCTGATGCAGGGCGAGGCGGACGCCGCCTGCGACCTGCTGGCACGGCTTGCCGCCGACGTCGAGGAGTACGTCAGCGAAAACTGCCCCTCGTCGGACGAGGAGGAGTGGTTCAGCTTTGGCTCCGACTTCGAGCGGGTCGCCTATCGCCGGGTGTCAGGCGACCGACGCACCCTGCATGACGTCGGCGAACCCATCGACCGTCTCTACGGCGACCTGGGGCTTGCCCTGGCGCAGCAGGGGGACCGCGAGCTTGCGGTGACCTCGCTCAAGCGGGCCATACGGTGGAACCCCATGGACGTTGACAACTACCTGCGCCTTTCGGGCCTGTTGCGCCAGGCGGGCGACGTCGAGGGCAGCGTGCAGCTGGCCTATGAGACCTTTGAGCGCGCGAGCGACCCCGCGCAGCTGGTCCAGGCGTACCTCATATTTGCGAACTTCTTCCGCGAGCTGGGACGCGCAGGCTATGGGGCGGCCTGCCTGCGGGCCGCGCGACGTCTCATGCCGCACAGCGAGGGGCTTGCATCGACGATTGACCAGCTCAGGGGCAGCGACCTTGACCCCGACTCCCTGGATGACGCCGAAGAGGCAAGGCTCCTGGATGACGCGCGCATTCCGCGCGGCGCCAACATCGAGGTCGTGATCGAGTTGCTGTCGTGCGCGCTCACGGCGGAGCTGGCCGGCAACGAGGAGGCCCGGACGTCCTTCGTGCTCAGGGCGCGCGGCCTCTCAGACGATCAGACGGTCGAGGGCATCCTCGCCGAGCTGCGTAAAAGTGACGAGGAGGACGCTCATGGCCAAGGGTAGGCCCAGCGTCGTCGCCCAGCCCAAGGCGGGCGGCGGGCAAGGCGCTCGCGTTCGCCAGAAGAGGACGATCGCCCACAATCGCGCCGCCCGACACAACTACGAGATCGAGGAGACCTGGGAGGCGGGCATAGAGCTCACCGGCACCGAGGTCAAGAGCATCCGTGAGCGCCCGTGCCAGATCAGCGACTCGTTCTGCATCGTGCGCGGCGGCGAGCTCTTTCTCGTGGGCGTCCACATCCATCCCTACTCCAACGGCGGCGTCTGGAACGTCGATCCGGACCGCCGTCGGCGCCTTCTGATGCATCGCCGCCAGATTGACGCCATCGACCAGCGCATGAAGACCAAGGGCGTCGCGCTCGTGCCCCTGGAACTATACTTTGACGAGCGCAATCGCGTGAAGCTTCGCGTTGGCATGGGCCGAGGCAAGAAGCTCTATGACAAGCGTCGAGACATGGCCAAGCGCGACACGGAGCGAGAGGTGCAGCGCGCCCTCAAAGCTCGCGTGCGCTAGTGCGTCACTATCGGGACGGTCCGTCCGGGCCGCAGGGAAAGGAAGGAAGCGATGGCGACAGACGAGCTCTTTGACGAGAGGGCACTGTTCAAGTTCACGTCGGGCCTCTATGTGGTGTCGGCGGCCGACGGCGACGAGGTGGGGGCCTGCATCATCAACACCGGCCTCCAGGTGACCAGCAAGCCGTTTCAGGTCCAGGTCGTCGTCAACAAGGAGAACCATACCGAGCAGGTTATCGAGAAGGCGGGGCACTTTGCCCTCTGCCCGCTCACGCAGGACGTTGACATGCTCTACATAGGGCGCTTCGGCTTCAGGTCATCCGCTGACATTGACAAGTTCGACGGCGTCAAGACCGAGACCACCAGCCTGGGGGACCCTTATGAGTGCGAGCACGCGGCGAGCGTCATCGCCTGCGAAGTCAGGCAGACGCTCGACGTGGGCACCCATATGATCTTCGTGGGCGAGGTCAAGGAGGCGAGGCCGCTCTCCGACGTGGAGCCCCTTACCTACGGGTACTACCACACCGTGCTCAAGGGCAAGACACCGCCCAAGGCTTCATCCTACATCGGGTAATATGAAGGCAACATGAAAGGGGACGATGCCGGAGCCCGCAAATGGGTACCGTAGCATCAGGCCCGCAGTGGCCGGCGAACTTGGCGCGCAGAGGGCGCGCCTCCATGACATACGAGAGGAAGTAACATGGCCGAAGAGAAGAAGACGTACAAGTTCCGCTGCCTGGTCTGTGGCTACGAGACCGAGGTTGACACTCCCGAGCTGCCCGAGGACTTCGTCTGCCCCGTCTGCGGCGTCGGCCCTGACCAGTTCGAGCTGGTCGAGGAGTAGCTTGCCCGGCGCATGAGGCGCCGGCGTACGGAAGGAAGAGGGGGCCTGCCGCGCGCGTGCGCTGCGGGCCCCCTTCGTATGCGTCTACAATGGGCTGGTGGCCACGCAGGGGTCGGCAGTCATGCGTGGGCGGCGGGGCGCGATGACGTACTGCCAACGAGAAGAGGTGCGTGCCGGTGAGGCATGCGACGCAGACATCCGAATCCATGGAGCTTGCCGTCTTTCTGGCCCTGTCGGGCGGCGTCATGGACGCCTACTCCTACAGCGCGCGCGGGCACGTGTTCGCCAACGCCCAGACGGGCAACATGCTGCTGCTTGGCGTGGGCCTGTCGCAGGGAGACCTGGGAGGCTGCCTGCGCTACCTGCTGCCCGTCGTGTCGTTTGCCCTGGGCATCGCCGCGGCCCATGCCCTCAAGCTGCGCGCGCCAAGACGCGCCCTGCATTGGCGTCAGATCGTGCTCGCGTGCGAGATGCTGCTGCTCGTCTGCGTGGCGGCCCTGCCTGAGTCCCTCAACCTCCTCGCCAACAGCCTGATGTCGCTCGCCTGTGGCATGCAGGTGCAGGCGTTTCGCAAGCTCCACGGTCATGCGTTTGCCACCACGATGTGCATCGGCAACCTGCGCAGCGGCACGCAGGCCCTCGTCTCGTTCCTGCACGCCCGCGAGAGGAGCCATCTTGAGACGGGCCTGCTGTACTACTTCGTGATCGCGTGCTTCGTGCTGGGGGCCGTCCTGGGCAACCACCTCGTCGGCCCCTGGGGGCTGCAGGCCATCCTGGCCAGCCCCGCCCTGCTCGCTGTGGCGTTCTTCCTGATGTTTCGCGTGCGCTGACGGCGGGGATGCCCCGGTCGTCCATATGTGCGTCGTGTGTTCTCGCGATGCGCGGCAACGGCGGCCGACACGTGGGTATACGCGAAGTAGGTCAAACCTTAATGCCCACGGGGGCGGAAGGAAGGTCGCTATGTCCAACGAGAAGATTGACGCCAAGGTTGACGGTGCCATCGGCAGCGTCAAGGAGGGCGTCGGCAAGGTCGTGGGCGACACCAAGCTCCAGTCCGAGGGCGTCGTCGAGCAGGCCGGCTCCAAGGCGCGCGAGCTCGTCGAGGATGCCAAGGGTGCCGTTGAGGGCATCGCCGAGGGCGTTGACAAGCTCGTTCACGGAGACAAGAAGTAAGCTCTAACATATATGCGTGCGAGGGGGCGAGGCGACGTCGGTCGTCTCGCCCCCTTCTCGTAGGTGCGTGTGCGTCGCAAGGCGGGCGTGTGCGCGCCTGGTGTCGGCCGTCACAGGTGGCGTGGCATGGACTTTTGCGCACGCCTTCTGTCGCGACGGGTCATTGGGTAGAATGATGACGTGAGCCGCGCCGCGAGCGGCTCATGACGGTACGTTGACATTCGCATGGTGGCAGTGACCCCAGAATCCGTGGGGGTGACTGGTTTCGACAGGGTATGTCTGAGGTGGGCAGCAGGCCGTGGTCTCCTCGCCACGTTAAACAGGGGTACCGTCAAATTGAATTGACGACAACTCGTATCAGGGCTCTTACGCCCTCGCCGCTTAATTAATTAGCGGCCGTCAACCCGGGGGATGCTCCCGACCCCGGCGCGGCGTCATCTAAGGGAGACGCCCGTGCGGACGTCGTTGGTATGCCGCACGTCAAGACCGAACCAACTGGGGCGCGGTGCGCGGGTCACGAGGCGCGCCTCGCCTAAGATGCAACACGTGACTGAGCTTGGAGACACCTGCCAGGGATGTGCTTTGGACCGGAGTTCGATTCTCCGCACCTCCACCATGAGTGTAGTAGGCGAACACCTCAGGGTGTTCGCCGTGCGTCGAGCGTTCATACTGCTCGTCGGATAAGAGAGGGGGCCGCCCTGGCTTGGGTGGTCCCCTCTTCTTCGTTTGCTATGCCTGCGGCATGACCTTCCGCTTTCCGCTCTCGCCGAGGTACGACATGAGGCGCGCGCCGCCCGGCCCTGTAGTCAGCAGCAGATGCTCGCGGTTATGGCGGTCGCAGACGATCTCTTGCCGCACGTAGCCCGGAAGGTCGAAGATGGGGCCGTCGGTGCGGGTATCCGTCACGGCCATGTCTCTGCCGGCGAAGGCCTCGGCGCCCTTCTCGGGCTTCTCGTCCTTCTCGGGGTCCATGTCCCTCTCCTTTCCTGGGTTTGTTTGCGCGCTTCCCTGCGCGGGACAGGTGGGTTTTTCTCGCTATCCCAAGCGAGGAGAGGGTATCGGGGGTGTCGCCGCAAAAGAGGAGCCGCCCCGGAGGGCGGCTCTTGTCTTGGCTGGTTTTGGACCGAGGGCGCCCGTGCGATCGCCCGTGGCTCATTCTAGCTTTCTTGCGAAACCAGGAACGCCTCCTCCCGGTCTCTGAGCTCCTGCATCCGTTTCTCCCTCGCACGAGACCAACCATCGAATTCGGCTTTCACCGCCGCCGGCGCTCCATCGCGAAGGTGCCACCCATCGTCGTCGACGAAGAAGAACGGGCTCTTTGTGAACTCGGGTGCTCGCATTGTCGTCATTGGGTTGCTCCCATCTGCTCTTTAACCCATTTTAGCAACTCTCGTGCTACTGGTCGTGGCTCGTCGCCGGACAGCGCCTCTGCCAGCGCCTCGGCGAACCATTCGGGTGGCCCTCCGTCCACCGAATACCCGCTAACGGCTCGCTCGACATCGAGCATGCTTAGCCCGCAGTCGTGCATGATGCGTGGCTGGATGAAGCTGGAGACCGAACCGTCCGCGCTTTTCACGCCCATTCTCACGAGCTCGTCGTCGACGGCATGGGCGAACTCGTGGGAGAGGATCATCTCAACACCCGGTCCCTTCGGATGGTATCCGATTGCCGCATCTTCGAGATAAGGGGTCCGTATCGACGAGTCGCGACCGAAGAACTTCAGGTTCAGGGTGATCGTTTTTGTTGCTGAGTCGTACCATGCGTAGGCGTTTTTGAGGTTCTCGGGCGCATCGCTCGGCCGGCATGTCGCGATGCCGGAGATTTTTCCATGCATGGCCGGCAGTTCGCCTATCGAGGACTTCAGCGACGAGAGAACCGCCCTTCTTGTCCTGCCGTGCAGACCACTCAGCGATATGCCCGCCTGCGAAATTCCCGTTGCCTTTTCTAGGTCAATTCCTCTAACTGGCTTCGAATGCGCCCGCAACCCTTCGAGAGCGGAGGAGAACAGGCTTCGCTGGCTCGCCTTGCTGAGGTGCGGCCAGTTGCGCGCGTCGATGCCGCGGGACCGAAGCTCCTCGGATAAGGCGCTCTGCGCCGCCGACTTCGATATCCCGCGCGCCTTGAGCGTCCGCTTCACCCCGTTCCCATCTAGGAACTCTTTCATGGTCCGACGGCTCGCGTCGCTCCTGCGCACCTTCGGCATGTCGCCGGCCCACTCGCGCCGCGGCCTGCGGTCCAGCACCGGCGCCTTGCCCCTCGACTCGTGCAGGTCGTCGTGCCCGGTGAACAGGCTGAGCTGGCGGATGAGTTCGAGGCCCAGTGGGGGAGGGGGCTAGCCCCTGCCGACGACAGGTTCGATGAGGATGACGTCTTTGCCATCTGGTCAATGGATGACGACAGGGAGATATCCATCAGCTTCCGCGACCAGCTGCCGCAGCCGGCAAGAGGATGACAAACAGCAACACCCGTCCCGCCAGGCGGGCAGGCTCCCGGGCAAGGGGCTCGCGTGACCCGCCCTTCGTCCGACACGGGGTTGGGTAGACTGTGATATGCGGACGGTTGGAATGGTCGGGAGGTGCCATGGATGCTGACATGATGCGACCGCGCACGGCGGACGGAGGCGTCGCCCTCGTGCTCGAGGGCGGTAGCTTCAGGGGCATGTTCACCGCCGGCGTGCTTGACGTCCTGCAGGAGCGGGGGCTCACGGGCTTCTCGAGCGTGTGGGGCGTGTCTGCCGGCGCCATCAACGCCGCCAGCTTCAAGTCGCGTCAGCTTGGGCGCACCATGCGCATCATGCTGGCGTACCGTGACGACAGGCGCTTCATGAGCCTGTGGTCCTGGGCCACGACGGGCAACCTTGCCGGCGGGGAGTTCATGTACGACGAGGTGCAGAACCAGCTGGATCCCAGCGACGACGCCACGTTCAACGCCAACCCCCTGCGCATGTTCGCGGTCGCCTCGGACGTCGTGTTTGGCTCCGCGGCCTACCTCGAGTGCTTCCATTTTCCCGATGACATCGTCAAGGTACGCGCCTCCGCCTCCATGCCCCTCGTCTCGCAGATGGTGGACATCGAGGGCCATCGTTACCTGGACGGGGGCACGACCGACTCCATACCCTACGCCGCCGCGCTGGGCCTTGACGGCGCCACGCCCGTGCCCGGCTGCCCGCCCGCCCGCAGGGCGCTCGTCGTGCTCACGCAGGACCGCGGCTACGTCAAGGAGGGCGGCAACGAGGCCATGGCCCTGCGCTCCCACCGCTACGACGGATACCCCTTCTACCTGGAGGCCCTCTCCTCACGCGCGGAGCGCTACAACGCCAGTCGCCGGCGCCTCTTTGACCTTGAACGCGAGCCTCACTCCCCCGTGCTCGTGCTCGCCCCGGAGCATCCGGTCGAGGTGTCCACCAACGAGAGCAACGGCGGCCGCCTGCTCGACCTGTACCTGCGAGGTCGCCGCCAGGCAGAGCGCAGGCTGGGCGACCTGGCCGCCCTCTTGTCGTGCGAGTCTGTTAGCAACTGAATAATTTGGCGGCCCGTCACCCAAAATCTGACATGAGAAACCCTAACCTGTGAATTCGCGCGCATATCAGCCCGTCGCAACGTTAGGAGTGAGCGCCCATGTCCCGTGTATTCAACTTCTCCGCAGGCCCCGCCGTGCTCCCCGAGGACGTCCTTCGGGAGGCGGCGGACGAGATGCTCGACTACCGGGGCTCGGGGATGTCGGTCAACGAGATGAGCCATCGCTCCAAGACCTTCCAGTCGATCATCGACGCGGCCGAGACGGACCTTCGAGACCTCATGGGCGTGCCCGACGACTACAAGGTGCTCTTTCTCCAGGGCGGCGACTCCCTCATCTTTGCCTCGCTCTTCCTCAACCTCGCCCTCAACAAGAAGGCTGATTACATCCTGACGGGCAACTGGGCCAACAAGGCCTATCAGGAGGCCAAGATCCTGGGTGACCCCAAGGTGCTCGCCAGCTCCAAGGACAAGAACTTCTCCTATATTCCCGACTGCTCGGACCTGGACGTTCGCGACGACGCGAGCTTCGTCTACATCTGCCAGAACAACACGATCTACGGCACCGCCTACCACGAGCTGCCCAATACGAAGGGCCACGAGCTCGTGGCCGACCAGTCCTCCATGTTCCTTTCCGAGCCCGTGGACGTCACGCGCTTTGGCCTCATCCACGCGGGCGTCCAGAAGAACGTGGGGCCGGCCGGCGTCCAGGTGGTCATCGTGCGCGAGGACCTCATCCCCGACGACCTGCCGGGCGTGCCCACCCTGCTGCGCTTTAAGACGCAGGCCGACGCGGGCTCGCTCTACAACACGCCCAACTGCTGGGGCATCTACGTCTGCGGCAAGGTCTTCAAGTGGATCCAGGCGCAGGGCGGCCTTGCGGGCATGAAGGCAAGGAACGAGGAGAAGGCGGCCCTCCTCTATGACTTCCTGGACAGCTCCGACCTCTTCCGCTCCACGGTGAACCCCAAGGACCGCTCGCTCATGAACGTGCCCTTCGTCACGGGCGACCCGCAGCTCGACGCGGAGTTCGTTGCCGCCGCCGCCCAAGAGGGACTCGTGAGCCTCAAGGGGCATCGCAGCGTGGGCGGCATGCGAGCGTCAATCTACAACGCCATGCCCCTTGAGGGCGTCCAGAAGCTCGTCGGCTTCATGAAGGGGTTCGAGACGGCCCGTCATAGGGCGTAGGGCCCGTGCGCGGCGCGCCGCGGGCGCCCGCGTTTGCGAGATCGCGACCTCACGGCATTCCAACGAAGGGGAGACACGTGCACACCATCCACTGCATGAACAACATCGCCAAGGTCGGCACGGACCGCCTTGGGCCCAACTACGCGCTCACGGACGACCTTGCCGAGGCCGACGCCATCATGCTGAGAAGCGCCAACCTTCACGACGTGACGTTCCCCCGGGGGCTGCTCGCCATCGCCCGCGCCGGCGCCGGCGTCAACAACATCCCGGTCGACCGCTGCGCCGAGGAGGGCATCGTCGTCTTCAACACGCCCGGGGCCAACGCCAACGCCGTCAAGGAGCTCGTGTTCTGTGGCCTGCTCATGGCCAGCCGCGACATCATCGGCGGCAACGAGTGGGTTCGGGACAACTGCGACGACCCCGAGCTCGCCAAGAAGACCGAGAAGGCAAAGAAGCGCTTTGCCGGCTGCGAGCTGGCGGGCAAGAAGCTCGGCGTCATCGGTCTGGGCGCCATCGGCGCGGCCGTCGCCAACACTGCCACGCGCTTTGGCATGGAGGCGCTGGGATACGACCCCTACCTCTCCATCAACGCCGCCTGGGGGCTCGACCGCCGCATCCGTCACGTCACGGACGTCAACGAGATCTTCCGCACCTGCGACTACATCACCATCCACGTGCCTGCCACGGACGACACGAGGGGCATGATCGGCGCCGAGGCCCTCTCTCAGATGAAGCGCGGCGTGGTGATCCTCAACCTTGCCCGCGACGTCCTTGTGGACGAGCAGGCCATGGCCGAGGCGCTGGACGACGGGCTCGTCGCGCGCTACGTGTGCGACTTTCCCAACCCGGCCACCGCGAACATGAAGAACGCCATTGTTCTGCCGCATCTGGGCGCCTCGACGGGCGAGGCGGAGGATAATTGCGCCATCATGGCCGCCACGGAGCTCAAGGACTATCTTGAGAACGGCAACCTGAGCCACTCCGTCAACTACGGCACGATCGACATGGGGCCGCTGCCTGCGGGCCGCGCGCGCATCAGCGTCTTTCATGCCAACGCCCAGGGCCTCATCGGCAAGATCAGCTCCACGCTCGCCAGCTCCGACCTCAACATCGAGAACATGGCCAACAAGAGCCATGGCGGCAACGCCTACACGCTCATCGAGGTCACGGGCGACATCACCAAGGCGCCCGTTGACGAGCTCGCCGCCATCGAGGGCGTGCGCCGCGTGCGGCTCATCTCGCCCGCGTAGGCTGCGGCCGTGCTCGCCGGCAGGCTCACGAGCCACGTCTGACCACATGTAGGGCGCCGCCCGTCCCCATGACGAGCGGCGCCCTGCTGCCCATGTCGGACGCCTCGGAGGGGCCTGAGCGCCTCGGGCTCGGGGCGCTGGCGCTACATCTCGGAATGGCCGCTGGCCGACTCGGAGACCGAGTTGTTGGTGTACACGTTGTAGATGCAGCGCGCGAGCGAGTCCGCGACGGAGATCTGCCTGATCTTGGATGTGTGCCCGTTGATGACGGAGCACGGGACGGCGTCGGTGACGACGCACTCCCGGATGGGGGCATTCTCAAGGCGCTCGATGGCGTTGCCCGAGAAGATGCCGTGCGTCGCCGAGACGTAGATGTCGCCCGCGCCCATCTCCTTGAGCTTGTTGATGGAGCCGCACAGGGTGCCGGCCGTGTCGATCATGTCGTCGTTGATGATGCAGGTCTTGCCGACGATGTTGCCGATGATGCCCATGACCTCCGCGGAGTTGTGCCGAGGACGGCTCTTGTGGGCAATGGCGAGCTCGCAGCCCAGATAGTCGGAGAGCTTCTTGGAGACCTTCGCGCGGCCCATGTCGGGGGAGACGACGACGGTGTTGGCCCAGTCGAACCCCTTCTCCTTGAAGTAGTCGCCAAAGAGGTAGAGGGCCGTGAGATGCGTCACGGGGATGTCAAAGAAGCCCTGAATCTGGCCGGAGTGCAAGTCGAGGGTGATGACGCGATCGACGCCGGAGGTCTCGAGCAGGTTGGCGACGAGACGCGCCGTGATGGGCTCGCGGGCAGCGGCCTTGCGGTCCTGGCGGGCGTAGCCGTAGTGGGGCAGGACGGCCGTGAAGCTCTCGGCCGAGGCGCGCGTGGCCGCGTCGGCCACGACGAGGGTCTCCATGAGCAGGTCGTTGATGCTGTCGCCCACGATGGACTGGACGAAGAACACCTCGTCGCCGCGGACGGACTCCTCAAAGCGGGCGTAGATCTCGCCGTTGGCGAACTTCTCGATCTTGAGGCCCTGAAGCTCCAGGTGGAGAATGTCAGCGATGCTTCGCGAGAGCTCGGGGTTGCTCGTGCCGCTATAGAGCTTGATCTCCTTCTGATAGAGCGTGGGCTTGCTCAGGTTCTCGTACATGCCGTCAGTCCTCTTCCTCTAACCGCTCCCAATACGTGTCCGCCCAGCCCTCTTTGACGAGCTGCCTGGAGCGTTCCAGCGAGAGGGCCCCCGCCGGCACGTCCCTTGTGATGCACGACGCGGCGCCCACCAGCGCGTTGTCGCCAATGGTGACCGGCGCCACGAGCATGACGTCGGAGCCAATGAACACGTGGTCGCCGATCTCGGTGCGACTCTTGTGCCTGCCGTCGTAGTTGCAGGTGATGGTGCCCCCGCCGATGTTGACGTTGTCGCCCAGGCGGGCGTCTCCCAGATACGAGAGATGGGGGACCTTTGACCCGCGCCCCACCTCGGCGCCCTTGAGCTCCACGTGGGTGCCCGCCTTGGCATGGTCATGCAGGTGGGCGCCGCCTCGCAGATACGCGCGCGGACCGCAGCTCACGTCGTCGTCGAGGGCCGACCCGACGATGACGCTCTCGTCCACCAGGCAACGGTCGCCGACGACGGCGTCGGTGAGACGGCTGTTGGGGCCGATGGTGCAGTCGGCGCCCACGCTCGTGCGTCCCCAGAGGAAGGTCTGGGGCAGCAGGGTCGTGTCGGGCCCCACCGTGACGTCGGGACCCACCCAGACCTGGCTCGGGTCGAGCATGCTCACACCCTCGTCCATGAGGCGCTCGTTGATGTGTCGCCGCATGACGTCCGTCGCCGCGGCGAGCTGCGAGCGACTGTTGACGCCCAGCAGCTCGCGATAGTCCTCGGCGGCCAGGGCGCAGACGGGCTCGCCCAGGCCCACGAGGATGCCCACCATGTCGGTGAGGTAGTACTCGCCCTGCGCGTTGTCGGGGCGCATCTTGTCCACGTTGTCAAAGAGCCGCCGCCCGCAGAAGCAGTAGAGGCCCGAGTTGCACGAGACGAGGGAGCTGCGCTGTTCGGGGGTGCAGTCCCTGTCCTCGACGATGGCGCTCACCGTGCCGTCGGCGCCCGTGACGATGCGTCCGTAGCCGGAGGGGTCGGGCGGGGTCATCGTGAGGACGGTGCAGGCGTTGTGATGCGTCCGCGCCTCGCTGACGAGGGAGCGGATGGTCTCGGGCCTGACGAGCGGCATGTCACCGTACATGACGACGGTCGGCCCCTGGAGGCTGCCGAGGGCCTCGCGCACGCACAGCACGGCGTGCCCCGTGCCCTTGCGCTGGGTCTGCTCGACAAACTCGACCGTCTCGCCTTGCCCCGCGCCGTCGGTAAAGTAGCTGCGAACCTCCGCGGCGCCGCTGCCCACCACAAGGACGATGCGCTCGACGCCCGCCAGGCGCGCAGAACGAACCGCCCACCATATGAGCGGACGGTCTAGGAGGGGGTGCATCACTTTGGGGTGGGCGGACTTCATGCGCGTACCCTCGCCGGCGGCGAGGATGATCGCTGTAGTTGGCATGCTGCCTCCAAGCAGGTGACGTCCGACGGGTCTGCGAACGGTCACGCAGACGCCCACGGCCCATGATAGCTCAGGGGACGGCGTAAGGGGAGTGTAACGTTCGACGGATGACGCCGGCACAAAAGATCGTCGGGACGTCACGCGATGGCTGGGGCAGAGGGATTCGAACCCCCATTGACGGCACCAAAAACCGCTGTCCTGCCATTGGACGATGCCCCAGTTGTGACGTGCCTTGCCGCAGTCTTGCCGGTCCTGTGATTCTAACAGAGAAGCATCGCGCGCGCCCGTGCCGCCCGTTGTCGGGGCCGTGGGCGCGGGCGGCGTCTAGCGGTCGAACGCGGCGCAGATGGCGTCCAGGAGCATCACGGCGAAGGTCTGCGCGTCGCCCGTGGTGAACGTCCCGTCGTACTCAAGGCCCAGGGGCAGCTCGATGCGCACGACGGGGGGGACGCCCAGGACGCCCTCGCAGGCGGTCCTCAGCCGCTGGGGCAGGGTGTCGATGTCGTCGATCGCGAGATTGGGAACCTTGCTGTGACGGGGCAGGTGCGAGGAGGCGAGCACGAGCACCACCTCGTCGTCGGGATGGGACGCCCCGACGCCGTCGATGAGGTCCAGGCAGCTCCTCTCGCTGGTGGCGGAGGCGAGGTTCCATATCCTGCCCGCGACGTTGCGCGAGATGGGGTCCTCGGCCGTGATGGAGATGCGCGTGCCCTCGAGGACGCCGGCGGCGCGGGCAAAGCTCATGCCGCCCATGGGATGGGGGCCGGCGGCCTGCTTGCCGGACCATACGTGATGCAGGCGCTCGATGTCGTCAAAGGTGTCCTGGAAGGCCATGCCGTCGGCAAGTTCGCCCTGGCTCTCCTGGAACTGCTTGACGGCAGACTCGGTGAAGACGCCGTAGTAGCCGTCGGGGTCGCCGCAGGAGAAGCCCAGGATGTTGAGACGCTCCTGCAGTTGCTTGACGTCGTTGCCATGGAAGTTGGGAAGACGCAGGTAGAGCGTGCGGTCGCCCAACTGATACCCTTCGTCCACCAAGGACATCCAGGTGGCGGCGTCAACTTCGGTCCCCAGGCTCATGCCGTGGTCAAGGCGGAACTTGGCCACCGCCTGCTCCGTGGACTCGCCAAAGGACTGGTCGTCCAGCTCCCGCTGGTCAATGTGATAGCCCAGCGCGCCCAGCCGGTCCTGGATGTCGCTGACCGCAGCCCCCGAGGCACCCGCTCTGATTGCTTCCATCTGCTCTCCTGTTGTCGTGATGGCGGCAGGCTAGCTGCTTCTGCCAATGAAGTAGTCGGTCATCGAGAGAAGCAGCTCGCGCGGCCTCTCGCAAAGCTTTGCCGCGCCGATGATCCTCTTGGCGTCATCGGCGAGTCTGCGCGCCCGGCGGCGTGCGGCGTCGAGGGAGCCCGCCTTTCCCATGAGCGCGACGGCCCTCTCAAGGAGCTCCGGGTCGTCGCTGTGCGCCGAGAGGATGGCGACGAGCTCGTCCTTCCCGGCGCGGTCCAGGCGCTCGAGGGCATGGCACACCATGAACGTGCGCTTGCCCTCCGTGACGTCGCTCCGGAAGTCCTTGCCCTGCGCCGCGCCGTCCCCCGTCAGGTTGAGAAGGTCGTCCTGGAGCTGGAAGGCGAGGCCGGCCGCCATGCCAAAGGCCCGGAGCTCCTCGATCTGGCCGCGATTCCCCTCGCCGCAGAGGGCGCCCGCGACGAGGGGGGTCGCCGCGGAGTAGAAGGCGGTCTTGTGCGTCGCCATGGTCAGGTAGTCCGCGCTGCTCACGTCCCAGCAGTCGTCGCGCACCCAGCCCAGGTCAAGCGCCTGCCCTTCCAACGTGCGCCCCTCCATGGACAGCAGCTCGTCGAGCAGCCTCAGGCGCAGGGCGGCCGGCAGGGCCTCGTCGCGCAGCACGAGGGCCTGCACGCAGACGAGCGCGAGGTCGCCCACGTTGACGGCGACGCCCAGGCCGTCGCTCAGATGAAGGCAGGGCTGGCCGCGACGCAGCTCCCCCTCGTCGGCGATGTCGTCATGAATCAGCGCCGCGCTCTGGAAGAGCTCGACGGCCGCCGCGCACGAGAGGGCCCGGGCGGGGTCCCCTCCCACGGCCTCGCAGCCCAGCAGCGCCAGGGCCGGACGAATCCTCTTGCCGCCTGTCGCCGTGAAGCGCGCGAGCGGCTCGTAGAGGTAGCGTTCGAGGGCGTCTGCGACGGAGGCCTCGTCGTGCCGGGGGCGAGGCAGATGGGCGTCGAGGTAGGCCTCGATCAGGGGGCGCCGCGCGGCGAGGTAGCCGGCGAAGGAGGTGACGTCGTCAGCCATGGATGCCGCCTAGCCCTCGTAGCCGTCAGGGTTGCTCGACTGCCAGCGCCAGGAGTCGCGGCACATGTCGTCGATGTCATAGCGCGCCTGCCAGCCCATGAGCTCGCGGGCCTTCGAGCAGTCGGCGTAGTTGGCCGTCACGTCTCCCGCCCGGCGCGGCTCCACCTGGTAGGGGAGCGTGCGCCCGCAGGCCCGGCCGAAGGCCTCGATGACCTGCAGTACGCTGGTGCCGCGGCCAGTCCCCAGGTTGAACACCTCGACGCCGCTTCGGCCGCCCATCCAGGAGAGGGCCGCCACGTGGCCTGCGGCGAGGTCCATGACGTGGATGTAGTCGCGCACGCCCGTGCCGTCGGGCGTGTCGTAGTCTCCGCCGAAGACGTGAATCCGGTCGCGCTTGCCCACGGCGACCTGGGCCACGTAGGGCAGCAGGTTGTTGGGGATGCCCTTGGGGTCCTCGCCCATGAGCCCCGAGGGATGGGCGCCGATGGGGTTGAAGTAGCGAAGCAGCACGACGTTCCAGGCGGGGTCGGCCACGTGAAGGTCGGAGAGGATCTGCTCGATCATCCACTTGGTCCAGCCGTAGGGGTTGGTGGCGGGCTTCTTGGGGCTCTCTTCCGTGAGCGGCAGGCTGTCGGGGTCGCCGTAGACGGTGGCGGAGCTGCTGAAGATGATGGAGCGACAGTCGTGCTCGCGCATCACGTCCACGAGCGTGAGCGTGCTGCCCAGGTTGTTGGCGTAATACTCGATGGGCTTTTTGACCGACTCGCCGACGGCCTTGTAGCCGGCAAAGTGTATGACGCAGTCGACGGGCGCGTCGTCAAAGACGGCCTCCAGGGCGTCGCGGTCGCTGACGTCCGCCCGATAGAACGAGAGGCGCCCGGCCGCCTGCTCGCCGACGATGCGGTCGATGCGGTCTAGGACCTTCTCGGAGGCGTTCGAGAGGTCGTCGACGACGACGACCCTATAGCCCTTGGCGAGCAGCTCGACGACGGTGTGGCTGCCGATGAAGCCTGCGCCGCCCGTGACGAGCACGCAGGTGTCCCGCGGGTCCTTCTCCTGGCTCATGTGGTGTCCCCTTGCCTGTCTTGACGAGTGGTCTCAGCCAGAAGTATACGCGTGAGGGACGGCGGACGCTCGGGCGTTGTCCCTATGGCAGGGTGCCGCAGGTGGTTCGTGCCAGGTCGGAGAGGACGTCGCGGACGCGCCAGAGGTCTCGCACGGCAACGTACTCGTTGGGCTTGTGGGCCAGGTCCAGGCTGCCGGGGCCGTACGAGAGGCACTCGACGTTGCCGAGGGTCCCCGCCACGACGGCGGAGTCGGTGTAGCCCGTGAACACGTCCGTCCCCGTGGGGTGTCCCGTTCGAGCGCACGCCGCCCGCAGCGCCTTGAGCAGGCCCGAGCGGGGGTTGGCCGCGATGGGGGGACGGTCGCCCGTCACGACGTAGCTCCCGCGCACGCCCCTCACGGCGTCCTGCGCGGCGTCAAGCGCGTCCTGCACGACGCCGCGCGCCCATGCGGTCGAGAGGGGAGGCACCAGTCTCATGTCTATCGTGCAGCTGCACGCGTCGGGCACCACGTAGGGGGCGTATCCGCCCTCGATCTGCCCGAAGGTCACCGTCGAGGGGCCAAGGTCCGCATCGGCGGGAAGGTCGCGAAACGTCCTGCGCAGGCGGCCGATTGCCTCGGCCATGCCCGCGATGGCGTCGGCGCCGAGCCAGGGGGTGCTGGCGTGGGCGGTGGTGCCCTCCACCCGGACCTTGAACCAGCTGCGCCCCTTGTGCGCGGCGCGAATCAGGCCGTCGGTGGGCTCGGTGTCCAGCACCCATCCTTCGGCCGAGAACCAGCCGGCGTCAATTGCCGCCTCGACGCCGCGCATGACGTCCTCCTCGTCACAGGTGCACACCAGCGAGAGCGACCGCCGTGCCGCCGCGCCCGCCATGACGTCATCCAGGACGTCGGAAAAGGCCAGCAGGGCGCAGGCGAGCCCGCCCTTCATGTCGCAGGAGCCGCGCCCGTACAGCCTGCCCGCCTCTCTGCGCGCGGAGAAGGGCCCCGTCTTCTCAGACCAGCCCTCGCCCACCCGGACCGTGTCCATGTGGCAGAGTAGGCTGAGGTCGGCAGGGTGCGGGCGGCGGGCGTCCTCGTCGCCGGGGGCCAGGATGGTGGCCCTCAGGCAGGGACGGTCGGGGAGCGCTTCCAGCCGCTCCAGGGTCGCCCTGCGCGCGCCGCCGGCGTTGGCCCGCCCGATCCGGTCGCCCAGCCATGAGGACACGAAGGCCGCGAGGCGTCCCTCGCCGGCCCCGGGATTGGTGCTGTCGATGCGGACGAGCTCGCTCGTGAGCACCTCCACCTCGCGTCTGCGGCGTGCGAGGCCATCTGCCGTCATGACTCCTCCAGCCCGGTCGAGGTCAGGGCGTCCCTACGACTCCCCGTCCGCGCTCGCCAGGGACTTTGCCTCGTCCATGTAGCTGTACAGCGTGTACTTGGAGATGCCAAAGTAGGTGCACACCTTCTGGCCCGACTTGGTGATCAGGAAGGCGCCCGCGTCGTTGAGGAACCCGATGGCGCGCACCTTGTCCTCCTTGTTCATGAGCGAGACGGGCTTGCCCACCAGGCGAACGCTCTGCTCGATGAGCTCGTCCAACAGCTCGGTCACGCTTTGCGGGATGGGTTCGGGCTCGTTCTGGGTGCCCGTGGAAACCAGCGCGTCAAGCTCGTGTCGTGCCGTCATGAGCATGGTGATGTCAAAGTTGATGGAGAAGATGCCCACCACCTCGCCGCCCTCGTCACGCAAAAAGATGGTGGACGACTTGAGGAAGCGACCGTCCTCGGTCTTCGTGAGATAGGCAAGACGGTCCTCCAGGGCGTGATGGCGCCGGTCGTGCAGGGCCTCAAGCGCCACGCGGGAGGGGCCGTCGCCCAGCTTGCGGCCGGTCACCTGGCCGTTCTCGATGACCGCCACCGTGCTTGCGGCGTCCGCCGTCGTGAGGTCGTGGACGACCACCTCGCAGCCGGAACCAAACTGCGCGGCGATCCCGTGGGCGAGTCTCTTGCAGAAGTCGATGTAGGCCCGCTCCATGGGAGCTCTCCTTTGTGCCCGTCTGTGTCCGCGCGGCAGCCTTGTCGCGGGATGACGCCCGAGGACGCCCCGAACGCATGTCATACAGTACCGTACTGCACTTGGGGCGCCTGCGGGGGCACGCATTCCGCCATCCGTTATGTATTAGAAAATATAACCCGCTGGTGCTCCCTAAGATACCATCCACGACTTACTTATCAAACTTTTATTTTTCCAATCTATCATTTATTTAGCATTTCGTAGGCTGCATCACGTCAGTGTCATGCCGCGGCAGGAGAGGATCGCACGCCGTTGGCGTCCAACCGCGGCTGACCTGCGCAACCTGGTAGGGAGGGCCCTATGCTTCTCGTTGGGAACGGTCGCGTCATCACGCGCGACGAGGCGCTGCCGTACGTGGAGGACGGGGCGGTGCTCATCGAGGGCGACCGCATCGTCGAGCTGGGAGAGGGGGCAGAGCTCAAGGCCGCGCATCCCGAAGCCGAGTTCGTGGACGCTCGCGGGGGTGTCATCATGCCCGGGCTCATCAACTGTCACACCCACATCTACTCGGGGCTCGCCCGCGGCCTTGCCATCAAGGGCTGCAACCCCACTAACTTCCTCGAGAACCTCGAGCAGCAGTGGTGGAACATCGACCGCCACCTGACGCTTGGCGGCACGCGCGCCAGCGCGTACGTCACCGTGCTCGAGAGCATCAAAAACGGCGTCACCACGATCTTCGACCACCATGCGAGCTTCCGCGAGATACCGGGCTCCCTCTTTGCGATCAAGGACGTCTGCCAGGAGCTGGGCATCCGCGCCTGCCTGTGCTACGAGGTGTCCGACCGTGACGGCAGGCAGAAGCGCGACGAGGCGATTCGCGAGAACGGGGAGTTCGCCCGCTGGGTCGCCTCCCAGGATTCCGACATGATCGCCGCCATGTTCGGCGGGCACGCCCTCTTCACCCTCTCGGACGAGACGCTCGACAAGATGGTGGAGGAGAACGACGGCCTCACGGGCTTTCACGTGCACGTGTGCGAGGGGCTGGACGACGTCTGGGACAGCGCGCGCAACCATGGCTGCACGTCCGTCCATCGCCTTTTGGACCACGGCCTTTTGGGCGAGGACACCATGCTGGGCCACTGCATCCATGTGACGCCGGCCGACATGGACATCCTGGCCGCCACGCGCACCAACGTCGTGAACAATCCGGCCTCCAACATGAACAACGCCGTCGGCTGCGCGCCGGTCCTGGAGTTCTTCAAGCGCGGCATCACGGTCGCGCTGGGCACCGACGCCTACACCCACGACATGATCGAGAGCCTCAAGTCCTTCCTGCCCATCCAGCGCCACAACAGCGGCCTGCCCAACGTGGGATGGGCACAGGCCATGACCATGCTCTTCAAGAACAACCGCGCCATGGCCGAACGGTACTTCTCGGCCAAGCCCGCCGGCAAGCCCCTGGGCGTGCTCGCCCCCGGCGCCGCGGCGGACATCGCCATCTTTGACTACAAGACCTTCACGCCCTTCTCGGACGAGAACGTCGATGGTCACATCCTGTTTGGGTTCGAGGGGCGGGGCTGCCGCACCACCATCGTCAACGGCAAGGTGCTCTACAAGGACCGCGCCTTCGTGGACGCGGACGAGGACGCGATCTGCGCCTGGTCGATGGGCGAGGCCAAGAAGCTCTGGGGGGAGCTCAACGGCCGCCAGTACTAGCCCCACCGCCTTGCCGGACGCAAGCGCGTCGCCCGCGGACGCCATAAATGCGGGGGACAACGAGGCACCATTGGTGAGGAGAGGACCAACGATGAGCGACGTCATGCGACCCATGGCCTTTGGCCACCTTATGAGCTGGATACTTGAGGAGCACGCGAGCAAGGGGACCATCTTTGGCGTGAGCGCCCTCGCGCATCCCGCTGCCGGCGCGCGCCCCATCTTTGACGAGCGCGTCGAGACCCCCTTTGGCCCCGCGGCCGGCCCCAACACGCAGCTCGCGCAGAACATCATCGCCTCCTACGTCTGCGGCGCGCGCTTCTTCGAGCTCAAGACCGTCCAGAGGATGGACGGCGCCGAGCTCTCCGCGTGCGTCAACAAGCCCTGCATACTCGCGGGCGACGAGGGCTACAACTGCGAATGGTCCACGGAGCTCACCGTGGCCCAGGCGCGCGACGAGTACGTCAAGGCCTGGGTGGCCTGCAAGCTTTTGGCCCGCGAGCTTGGTCTGGGAGATCCCGACGGCTTCGTCTTCAACATGTCGGTGGGCTATGACCTCGAGGGCATCAAGACCCCCAAGATCGACGGCTACATAGACGACATGATGGACGCCTCGAAAACCGAGGCGTTCACCTCGGCCATCGCCTGGGCCAGGCGCAACCTCGGGCTCTTCTCAAAGGTTGACGAGGCCTTCGTGGACAACATCAGCCCGCGCGTCTCTCGCTCCATCACCGAGTCCACGCTGCACGGCTGCCCCCCGCAGGAGATCGAGGCCATCGCCTCCCACCTCATCGGCGAGAAGGGGCTCAACACCTATGTCAAGTGCAACCCCACGCTGCTGGGCTACGAGTACGCCCGCACCACCCTCGACTCCCTGGGCTTTGACTACGTCGTCTTTGACGACCACCACTTCCTGGAGGACCTCCAATGGGAGGACGCGGTGCCCATGCTGCGTCGCCTGATCGCGCTGGCGGCCGAGCACGGCGTCGAGTTTGGCGTCAAGCTCACCAACACCTTCCCGGTTGACGTGACGCGCGGCGAGCTTCCCAGCGAGGAGATGTACATGTCCGGCCGCTCGCTGTGGCCCCTCACCACGAGTCTCGCCGCGCGCATCGCGCGCGAGTTTGAAGGCGCCCTGCGCATCTCGTTCTCGGGCGGTGCCGACGCCAACAACATCCGCGACCTCGTGGATGCCGGCGTGTGGCCGGTCACCATCGCCACCTCGGTTCTCAAGCCGGGCGGATACCAGCGCTTCTCGCAGGTCGCCGAGAGGCTGTCCGACATCGACGATCGGCCCTTTGACGGCGTTGACGTCGATAAGGTCGATGCCATCGTCACCGAGGCGCTCAAGGGCCAGGCGTATCGCAAGCCCGTGAAGCCCCTGCCCGAGCGTCACGTGCGCGGCGAGCTTCCCCTGGCCGACTGCTTCATCGCGCCCTGCCGCGACACCTGTCCCATCCATCAGGACATCCCCGGCTATCTTCGCGCGGAGCAGGAGGGTCGCCACGCCGACGCGCTGAACATCATCCTCGAGCGCAATGCCCTGCCGTTCATCACGGGCACGCTCTGCCCCCACACCTGCGGAAACAGCTGCATGCGCAACTACTACGAGGGCGAGGTGAACATCCGCGCCTTCAAGCTGCGCGCCGCGACGGCCGCCTTTGACGAGGTGCTCCCCACGCTCAAGGCCCGCGGCAGCGCCCGACAGAAGGTCGCCGTCGTGGGCGCCGGCCCCGCCGGTCTCTCCGTGGCGTCGTTCCTCTCCCGTGCGGGCGTGAAGGTTGACGTCCTTGAGCGCTCCTCGAGGCCCGGCGGCATCGTGCGCAACGTCATCCCGGGCTTCCGCATCAGCGACGAGGCCATCGACAAGGACGTCAGGCTGTGCCAGGCCTACGGCGCGACCATACGCTGCGGCGTCGAGGTCACCGACGTGCGCGAGCTGCTGTCCCAGGGCTACACGGACGTCGTCGTCGCCGTGGGCGCCTGGGCGCCCGGCGCCGCGGTCGTACAGGAGGGCCCCACGCTCGACGCCCTCGAGTTCCTGGAGGCCTTCAAGCGAGATCCCTCCAGCCTCGATGTGGGCGAGGACGTCGTCGTCGTGGGCGCCGGCAACACCGCCATGGACGTCGCCCGCGCCGCCCGGCGCGTGCCCGGGGTTAAGAACGTGCGCCTGGCGTATCGTCGCACGCGGCGCTACATGCCCGCCGACGAGGAGGAGCTGATTGAGGCCATCGCCGACGGCGTCGAGTTCATGGAGCTCCTGGCGCCTCGCCGCGTCGAGGACGGCAGGCTCCTCTGCGACGTCATGGAGCTGGGTGCCCCGGACGCGTCCGGCCGCCGCAGCACGCACGCCACGGGCCGGACGACCGTTGTGCCCGCCAGCGCCGTCATCGCGGCGGTGGGCGAGAGGATAGACCCCACGCTCTTTGCGGCCAGCGGCATCGAGCTGGACGACAGGGGCCGCCCCCAGGTCGATGACGACCTGCGCACCAACCTGCCGCACGTCTACGTCGCAGGCGACGCCCGCCGCGGTCCCGCGACCGTGGTGAAGGCCATCGCCGACGCCATCTCAGTGTGCCGCGCCATCTGCGGGGCGAGCTTTGAGGGGCAGGTGGAGTCCAACGTCAACCCGCGCTATCAAGAGCCGCTCGCGTCGCGCGGCGCGCTCGAGCGCGACTGCGCCGACCTTGCCACGACCCGCTGTCTGGGATGTTCCACGGTCTGCGAGGCTTGCTGCGAGGTGTGCCCCAACCGCGCGAACGTCGCCGTGGCCGTCGACGGCAGGCGCCAACGCCAGATCGTCCACGTTGACGGCATGTGCAACGAATGCGGCAACTGCGCCGTGTTCTGCCCGTACGGCGAGGGCAGGCCGTACAAGGACAAGCTCACCGTCTTCTGGAGCCGCGAGGACTTTGATGACTCGACCAACGAGGGGTTCCTTCCCGTCGAAGGCGGCATGCTCGTGCGCCTGGACGGCGAGGAGAGAATCTATGACGTCGCGGACGAGGCCTGCGGCCTGCCCACCGACGTCAGGGACATCATCCGTGCGGTCGTGAGGGACTACCCCTTCCTGCTGGTCCGGTAGGGATGTCGCAGGGTAACGACGACGCACGCCAGCGGGCGATGCGGCCCGACGCGGTCGCGTCGCCCGGCGCACGACGGGAGGTGGCGCGCATGGCAAAAAGACGGCCCACGGTGGCCCACGTTCGCTGCTGGGGCGGGTCACGCCCTGAGGAGCGCTGCGCCGAGGGCTGCATAGGCTGCGGCGCCTGCGTGGAGGCCTGTCGGCTTCGGGCGATCGAGCTTGGCGAGAGGGGCGTCGCCCGGGTGCTGCGTGACGTCTGCGTGGGCTGCGGCCTCTGCGTGCGCGCCTGCCCGCAGGGCGTCATCGCGCTGGCGCCTCGTGACGCGACGATTCTCCCCTTGTGCTCCAACCACGAGCCGGGCGCCGTCGCGCGCGCATCCTGCGCGTCCAGCTGCGTCGCCTGCGGCGTCTGCGAGCGCGTCTGCCCCGCTGACGCCATCCACGTCGTCAGCGAGTGCGCCACCTGCGACACGACCGCCTGCATAGCCTGCGGGCTCTGCGCCACGCGCTGCCCGCGCGGGGTCATCCATGACGCCGACGGCCTTTTGGCGCCCGCATACTAGGAAGGAGGCGAGACGATTGGGAACCTATAGCTTCCTGGTGAACGGCGTCAGGCGCACGACCGACGAGAACAAGTCGCTCCTGCGCTTCCTTCGCGACGACCTCCGCCTGACCTCCGTCAAGGACGGGTGCTCCGAGGGCGCCTGCGGAACCTGCACCGTCGTCGTTGACGGCATCGCCACCAAGGGCTGCGTCATCACGACCAAGCTGGCGGACGGCAGGGAGGTCATGACGCCCGAGGGTCTTGACCCCGCCGAGCAGGAGGCCTTCGTCTATGCCTTCGGCGCCGTCGGCGCCGTGCAGTGCGGCTTCTGCATTCCTGGCATGGTCATGAGCGGGGCGGCCCTCATCCGTCGGAACCCCAGCCCCAGCGAGGACGACGTCAAGACCGCCATCAAGGGCAACGTGTGCCGCTGCACCGGCTACAAGAAGATCATTGAGGGCATCCTGCTCGCCGCCGCCGTGCTGAGAGGCGAGCGCCAGATTGACCCCGGCCTCGAGCGGGGCGACGACTACGGCGTGGGCACGGGGGCCTTCCGCGTGGACGTGCGCCGCAAGGTCCTGGGCTTTGGCGTCTATCCTGACGACGTCACGAGCGAGGACTACCCGGACCTGGCCTACGCCGCCGCCGTGCGCACGAAGTATCCCCGCGCCCGCGTCCTTTCCATCGACAGCTCCAAGGCGGAGGCCCTGCCGGGCGTCCTGGGCGTCCTCAGGGCCAAGGACGTGCCGGTGAACCAGGTGGGCCACATCGTCCAGGACTGGGACGTGCTCATCGCCGAGGGAGACCTCACGCGCTGCATGGGAGATGCGATCTGCCTGGTGGTCGCCGAGGACGAGGCGACCCTCGCCAAGGCGAGGCGCCTCGTGAAGGTGACCTACGAGGAGCTTGAGCCCGTCCGCTCCATCGATGAGGCCAAGGCGGCCGGAGCGCCCCTCATCCACGACAGCTTCCTCGCCTTTGGCAACGTGGTCCGGCTGCATGACAACGTGTGCCAGAGTCGGCACGTCAAGCGCGGGGACGCGAAGGCCGCCCTCGCCGCCTCGGCTCACGTGGTGACGGGCAGCTTCGAGACGCCCTTCACCGAGCACGCCTTCCTTGAGCCCGAGTGCGCCGTCGCCTTTCCCTACAAGGACGGCGTGAGGATCCTCAGCACGGACCAGGGTGCGTACGACACGCGCAAGGAGGTCGCCCACATGCTGGGCTGGGACGACGAGCCCGAGCGCGTCGTGGTGCAGACCATGCTGGTCGGGGGCGGCTTCGGCGGCAAGGAGGACGTGAGCGTCCAGCATCTCGCCGCCCTCGCGGCGCTGCGCTTTGGCCGCGCCGTGAAGTGCAAGCTCACGCGCGGGGAGTCCATCGCCTTCCATCCCAAGCGTCACGCCATGAGGGGCACCTTCACCTTGGGCTGCGACGAGAATGGCCTGCTCACGGGCCTTGACTGCGAGATCAACTTTGACACGGGCGCGTACGCCAGCCTCTGCGGCCCCGTCCTCGAGCGCGCCTGCACGCACTCGGTGGGCCCGTACACCTATCAGAACACCGACATCCGCGGCTACGGGTACTACACCAACAACCCGCCCGCCGGCGCGTTCAGGGGCTTTGGCGTGTGCCAGAGCGAGTTTGCCCTGGAGTGCCTCATGGACGAGCTGGCCGACAAGGTGGGCATCTCGCCCTGGGAGATGCGCTTCAGAAACGCCGTCGAGCCGGGCGACGTCCTGCCTAACGGGCAGGTTGCCGACCGCTCCACGGCGCTCAAGGAGACGCTTTTGGCCGTGAGGGACGCCTATGACGCGAACGAGGGCCACTGCGGCCTCGCCTGCGCCATGAAGAACGCCGGCACCGGCGTGGGGCTGCCGGACAAGGGCCGCTGCGAGATTCGCGTCGAGGGCGGCAGGGCCGTGGTGTACTCGGCGACCTCGGACATAGGTCAGGGCTGCAACACCGTGTTTCTGCAGGACGTCGCCGAGGCGAGCGGCCTGCCCAAGTCGCACATCCTCAACGGCGAGTGCTCGACCGAGGCGGCGCCCGACTCCGGGACCACCTCGGGGTCGCGCCAGACGGTCGTCACGGGCGAGGCGGTGCGCGGCGCGGCCTTCCTGCTGCGCGACGCCATGCTTGCCGTCGAGCGGGGCGAGGACGCTCCTGCGGCGCCCGTGCGCGCCCTGGGAGACGGCCTCGTCGTGACCCTGGAGGGCGGCGAGCCGTACCGGGGGGCGATGGGTGACAGCCTGAGGGCCGGCAGCCCCGTGCGCCCGGACGACCCCGTGGGCGCCCTCTCCAGGCTCGAGGGGTGCAGCTTCCACTACGAGTACTTCGAGGTCACGGACAAGCTCGGTGCCGACAAGCCCAATCCCAAGAGCCACATCTGCTACGGCTTTGCCACTCACCTGGTGGTCCTTGACAAGGACCGGCGCGTGAGCGAGGTCTATGCGGCCCATGACGCCGGCAAGGTCGTCAATCCCATCGCCATCCAGGGACAGATCGAGGGGGGCGTGCTCATGTCGATGGGCTATGCGCTCACCGAAGACTTTCCGCTGAAGGACTGCGTTCCCACGGCTCGCTTTGGTACGCTTGGCCTGCTGCGCGCCACCCAGATCCCTGACATTCACGCCATCTACGTCGAGAAGGACGAGCTCCTCCCCGTCGCGTACGGTGGCAAGGGCATAGGCGAGATCGCCACGATTCCTACGGCCCCGGCCATCAGGAACGCCTACCGTAGGGTGGACGGCGTCGCCCAGTCGAGGCTTCCGCTCGCCAATACGCCCTACGAGAGAAAGAGGCGCAGATAGACGGTCGTAACCGAGGGCCGCATGCGGCCCGGTCGCACGTGCTTGGAACCAAGAGAGGTCATGGAGACGCAACATGACGAGAGGGGTGGTCAGGACATGGGAGAACTCCTGCGGATGGAGGGGGTGGACAAGCGCTTCGGGTCGTTCTACGCGAATCGGGGGGTGAACCTTTCCATACGCGAAGGCGAGGTTCACACGCTCCTGGGCGAGAACGGGGCGGGCAAGTCCACGCTGATGAACTGCCTCATCGGGCTGTACACGCCCGAGGCGGGCAAGATATACATGCATGGCGAGGAGGTGCGCATCAACACCCCGCGCGACGCCGTTGACAGGGGCATCGGCATGGTCCATCAGCACTTCATGCTGGTTGACGCCATGACGGGCCTCGAGAACATCATCCTGGGGGACAAGCGCCACGCGTCGCCCCTCCTGCAGCGCGGAGACGACCGCAAGACCGTCGAGGAGCTCATGGAGCGCTACGGCCTTGAGGTCGACCTTGACGCGCGCATCTCGGACATGTCCATCGGCATGCAGCAGCGCGTCGAGATCCTGAAGGTGCTCTTCCGCGGCGCGGACCTCCTGATCCTGGACGAGCCCACCGCCGTCCTCACGGACCTTGAGGTGCAGGGGCTCTTTGACATCATGCGCTCGCTCACCGACGAGGGGAAGTCGATCGTCTTCATCTCGCACAAGATGCGCGAGGTCATGTTCATCTCCGACCGCGTCACGGTCCTGCGCCGCGGCGAGTGCGTCGACACGCTCGACATCGCCAACACCACCGAGCAGGAGCTCGCCGACCTCATGATCGGCCAGAAGTTCACCGAGAGCAGCTACCGCAAGGTCGAGGCCCCCGGCGAGGTCAGGCTGTGCCTCAAGAACGTCTGCTACCGTCCCCAGATGAAGCACGGCGGCCTCAGGGACGTGAGCCTCACGCTGCACAAGGGCGAGATCCTGGGCGTCGCGGGCATCGACGGCAACGGCCAGACGCCGCTCGCGGAGGTCGTCACGGGCCTTGTCTCGCCCGAATCCGGCGAGGTCATCGGCCCTGACGGAAGCAGCATCGCGCTCTTTTCTCCCCAGGCCTTCATCGACGCGGGCATCGGCAACATCCCCGAGGACCGCAACAAGATGGGCCTGGTGGGCGACATGACGGTCGCCGAGAACCTGGTCCTCAAGCAGACGGGCAGCGAGCGCTTCTCGGCCGGCCGCGGCGCCTGGCTCAAGATGGACGCCATCCAGCGCTTTGCCGACGAGCTGCGCGAGGAAAACGACATCCGCTGCACGTCCGTCAACCAGACGGCCCGCAGCCTCTCGGGCGGCAACCAGCAGAAGGTCATCCTGGCCCGCGAGCTTGACAGCCACCCGCAGCTTCTCGTGGCGGTCTATCCCACGCGCGGCCTGGACATCGGCGCCACCGGCTTCGTGCACGACCAGATCGTCGCCCAGCGCGACGCCGGCTGCTCGGTGCTGCTCATCTCGGCGGACTTCGACGAGGTCCTCAAGCTCTCCGACCGCATCGTCGTCCTCTTTGAGGGGCAGATCATGGGAACCTATCCGGGCGCGAACCCTCCCATCAAGGAGATTTCGCTTGCCATGGCAGGAAAGTAGGGAGGGACGCACGTTGGCAAGGAAACTTGACGCCCAGGAGAGCCGCGAGAGAACGCTCATGATTCTCACGCCGGTCGTCTCCGTGCTGCTGGCGCTCATCATAGGCGCCGTCATCATTGCCGCGCTCGGCAAGAGTCCCCTGCAGGGCTACGCCGCCATGCTCCAGGGCTCCCTGGGGACGCCGGCGAAGCTCGCCAAGACGCTCGAGCGCGCCTGCCCGCTGATCTTCACGGGCCTCTGCGCGGTCTTCGCCTACAAGTGCGGCGTGTTCAACCTCGGCGGCGAGGGCCAGTTCATCATGGGCGGGTGCGTGTGCGCCTCGACCATCTTCGGGCTGCATCTCTCGGGCCCTGCGGGCCTGGTGCTGGGGCTTGTCGCCGGCATCGTCGCCGGCGGGGTCTGGGGCCTGCTGCCGGGCGTCCTCAAGATCACCCGGGGCCTCAACGAGATGATCACCACGATCATGTTCAACTACATCGCCATGTACTTCATGGAGTTCGTGTTCAAGAACCTCTACTCCGACAACGGCCTGCCCAAGACCGTCGCCGTGCCCGACTCCTCCCGCCTTCCGGGGGTGCTCGGCACGCACGTGGGCGTGGTGCTCGCCATCCTGCTCGCGATCTTCCTGTGGTACCTGATCTTTCGCACCTCCTTCGGCTTCAAGATTCGCGCCGTCGGCATGAACCCCGTCGCGTCCAAGGTCAGCGGCTTTCCCGTCCGCAGGCTCGTGCTCCTCACGTTCATCATGTCCGGCGCCATCGCGGGCATGGGCGGCGCCGTCGAGCTCATGGGCAAGACGCCCTACCGCCTGGCGGACGGCTTTGGGTCGGGCTTTGGCTTCGACGGCGTCGCCATCGCCCTCATCGCCCAGCTCAACCCCATCGCCGCCCTGTTCGTCGCCATCCTGTTCGGCGTGCTGTCCACCGGCGGCACCATGATGCAGAGCGTCATCGGCGTGCCCACGGCAATCGTGGACATCATTCGCGGCCTCATCATCATCTTCGCCATCGCGGGCATGGCCTTCATCAAGCTCCCGCAGATCAAGTCCTTCATCGAGTCCAGGCTGACGGGCGGGGCGGGCAAGGGCGCCCCCGCCGACACGCCCAAGAAAACGGAGGTGGAGGCGTAATGGACTTCTTCATGGCGTCGCTCCCCACGATTCTTTCCGCCACGACGCTCAGCGCCGTGCCCATCCTGCTGGCGGCCCTCGGGGAGCTCTTCTCGGAGCGGGCCGGCCTGGTCAACATCGGCCTAGAGGGCATCATGGCCGTCGGCGCCTTCGTCGCCTTCGCCGTGGGCAAGATGACGGGCAACCTATGGCTGGGCCTGGTGGCCGCCATGGCCGCCGGCGTGCTCGTCAACATGATCTACGGGCTCTGCACGGTCACGCTCTGCTGTGACCAGGTGGTCTGCGGCATGGCGATCAACATCCTCGCCCCGGCGCTGGCGCTCTTTGGCTACAACCTCTTCGTGGGATCCAACTCGGCCAACGCCACCGGCAGTCTCATGCCCCACATCCAGATTCCGCTCCTCAGCCAGATACCCCTCCTCGGCGACCCGGTCTTTGGACAGCAGCTGCTCGCCTACCTCGCGTTCATCCTCGTGCCCCTCATCGGGTACTTCTTCAGGAACTTCCGCGGCGGCCTCTCGTTCCGCTCGGTGGGCGAAAACCCCCAGGCCGCCGAGACGCTCGGCATCAACGTCGTCCGCATCAAGTACGCTGCCTGCGTTGCTTGTGGGGTGCTGGCGGGGGCGGGCGGCGCCTTCCTCTCCATCTGCACGACGCCCATCTATATCGACGGCATCGTGATGGGTCGCGGCTTCATCGCGCTGGCGACGGTCATCTTCGGTCGCTGGAGCGCGCTGGGCATCATGGCGGCGAGCCTGCTCTTTGGCTTCTTCGACGGGCTCAACGTCGCCCTGCAGGCCCAGTTCAACGCCTCGCCGGTCATGTTCTTCAAGATGATTCCGTATGCTTTCACGATCGTCGCCCTGGTCTTCTTCGGCTCCCGCCGCGCCGGTCCCAAGGCCAACGGGCAGCCGTACTATCGGGAGTCCCGCTAGGACCCTGACGGCGCTGCGGCCGGGCGGCGGGTTCGTCCGCGGCGCCGTGACAACAGCCATGCGGCGGGGCGCGGGCTCGCCGCCGGAGACGGGAGGACGGAGTCACTACGAGGCAGCGTGTGGTATACCAGCGTTTGTATGTCGGTTTTTCCAGCAAGGAGGAAGCAACATGAGCAATTCCAAGTTCAACAAGAACGTCACCAGGCGCTCCGCGATGGGCCTGTGCCTGGGCGCCGCCTCGATTGCCCTTGCGGGCTGCGGCGGCTCGCCCTCCTCTGACGCGGGAGGCTCTTCCTCGGGCTCCGCAAAGCGCAAGGTCGCCATGATCATGAGCGGCACCATCACCGACGGCGGCTGGGACCAGGGTCACTACGAGTCCCTGAAGAAGGCCATCGAGTCCCATGACGGCTGGGAGATGCTCGAGCCCAAGGAGAACACCGCCGACGCCGACGCCGCCACGGCGGCGCAGAGCTACGTGGACCAGGACGTCGACCTGATCGTGGGCAACGGCAACCAGTTTGCGTCCGACTGGGCGGAGGTCGTGGCCTCCGCGATCGAGGACCATCCCAACGTCCACTTCCTCATCACCAACACGGACCCCAAGAGCGAGATGGCGGACTACGCGAACCTCGACAACGTCGAGACGGTCCTTCCTGACTTCACCCAGACCGGCGCCTTGGCCGGCGTCGTGGCGGGTCTCATGACTGCCACCAAGAGCATCGGCTTCATCGGCGGCATGAAGCTCCCCTCCACCGAGGCCAAGTATGCGGCCTACCTCGCCGCGGCCCAGAAGGTCAACCCCGGCGTCACGGGCCAGTACAACTTTGAGGCCGGCTTCACCGACGCCTCCCTGGGCACCAAGCTGACCGAGAACTGGATCAACTCCAACAACGTCGACGTCATGTGGGGCGACGCCTCCGCCGTGGACAACGGGTCGCGCCAGGCCCTGGCCGCCGCGGGCGCCGACACGCACTTTGACATCGCCCAGCCCATCGACATCGTGGGCGACGACCAGCCCACCGTCATCACCTCGACGGTGACCAACTGGAAGATCGACCAGGCCATGGACGAGATCGAGAAGGGCAGCTTCGGCAAGGGCAACACCATCGTCGCCAACATGGACAACGGCGGCGTGGCCCTGGGCAAGTTCTCGGACAAGGTTCCCCAGGACATCCAGGCCAAGATCGGCGAGTACGCCGACCAGATCAAGGCGGGGTCGTTCCTGACGGACGCCGAGATCGACGCCATCAAGAAGACGCTGTAGGGGGAAGGTCACCCACGGCGCGCACGCGCCATGCGCGAACACGAATCGCCGGCGCCTCCCGGGCATAAAGGGGGGCGCCGGTTTTTGCGTCCATCCACGCCGCGGCGGCGTGCGGCGCCTGCGACAGACGCCCGCGCGCTGCCCTCCGCCGGCACTGCGGCATTCCGCCGCACTTCGGTATACCCTGCCAGATATAACGAAAAGTAATACAACAAAAAAATTTGTATGCCACTAACGGTTTGTTTGATACCGCACAAGCTGCGAGCTTCATCGGCGTTTTCGTTACCTGATACCATCAGGTCTGACAACCAGTGAGTGTTGGCGGGAATGCAGAGCTGTCAGTTCAACCACGGGCCCCTCGCATGCTGCGTGCGGCCTCTGGCACCTTCAAGACAGCGTGCAGGTGGTACCAACGGGGGCGGCATCCTCGGGTCGCATGCGTCGTCGGGAGGGGACGAGGCGTTGGGGCACATCCATCACGATACCCCACCTGATCGTGCTGCATCATGGTCGCGCGCATGCCGGGCGCATCCCCAGGCGCCCGGGGCCCGGCGTGCGGGCACGGGAGATGGCGTGGCATCAGCGAAGGGGTGAGCCATGAAGAAGTTGAGAGAGGTGGGCAGGTCGGTCGTGCGCGTGGATGCGCGCGACAAGGTGACCGGTCGTGCCATGTACGCCGACGACCTCTGCCCCAAGCCGTGCCTTGAGGCGCGCATCCTGCACGCGACGATAGGCAACGGACTCGTCAAGTCCATAGACGTCTCCAAGGCGCGCGAGGTGCCCGGCGTCGTCGCCGTGTACACCTGCTTCGACGTGCCCGACATCACCTATCCCGTGGCGGGGCATCCGTGGTACGCGGCGTCCAAGGCCGAAAAGCGCGACGTGGCCGACCGCAAGCTGCTCGATGCGCGCGTGCGTCTCTATGGCGACAACATCGCCGTCGTCGTGGCCGAGGACACCGTCGCCTGCGACAGGGGCCTCGCCAAGATCGAGGTCGAGTATGAGGAGTGGCCCGTCGTCTATGACCCCAAGGAGTCTCTCAAGGGCACCGAGCATCCCGTCCAGGACCGGAGGCCCGACAACCTCGTGGCCCACACGCTGGCCGAGACCAGCAAGGAGAAGCTCGCCGAGCTGGGCTATGCCAGCGTTGACGAGGCCCTTGCGGACCCGTGCCACCATCACGTCTCGATTCACGTCGAGAGCGCGGAGCAGTCCCAGGTGCACATCGAGACCTGCGTGTCCTTCTGCTACGGCGAGTCGGGCAGGATCGTCTGCGTCTCGTCCACCCAGATCCCCCACATCTGCCGCCGCGTCATAGGCCAGGCGCTGGGCATCCCCTGGGGCGACGTCCGCGTGATCAAGCCCTACATCGGCGGCGGGTTCGGCACCAAGCAGGACATCCACTACGAGCCCCTCAACGCCTGGATCTGCCAGCAGCTGGGCGGCGCCTGCGTGCGCCTGGAGCTCAGCCGCGAGGAGCTGTTCTTTGCCACGAGCGGTCGCCAGCCCAAGACGTTCGAGGTCGAGGCGACCGTCGATGACGACATGAACCTCCGCGCCCGCTCCATCCTGGCCTACTCCAACACGGGCGGCTACATTCACCACGGTCACGCCCTGGTGCTCAACTCGGTCAACTCCTTCCGCTGGCTGTACCACACGCAGGAGGACGTCATCCGCTGCGAGGCCTACACGGTCTACACCAACGGCCCCCACACCGGTGCCATGCGCGCCTATGGCGTGCCCGAGGGCAACTGGGCCGCCGAGTGCCTCATGGGCGACATCGCCTATGACCGGGGGTGGGACGGCGTCGAGTTTCGCATGAAGAACGCCATCAGGCAGGGCTTCGTCGACGAGTTCTCGCCGGGCAACTACATCTCGTCGCGCAGCAACGGCCTGGCGGAGTGCGTCGAGAAGGGCAAGCGCTACATCGGCTGGGACGAGCACAAGGCGACCTACGCCAACGAGACGGGCCCGATTCGTCATGGCGTGGGCGTGTCCCTCTTCGTGTACAAGACGGCCGTCGCCCCCTTCGCGCTCGAGACGGCCACGGCGTCCATGACGCTCAACCAGGACGGCTCCATCCAGCTCCAGATGGGCGCCACCGAGATCGGCCAGGGTGCCGACACCGTCTTCTCGCAGATGGCCGCCGAGGCCGTAGGCGTTGACACCGAGGACGTCCACATCGTCTCCCAGCAGGACACGGACGTCACGCCCTATGACTCCGGCGCCTACGCCTCGCGCCAGACCTACGTCTCGGGCACGGCGGTCAAGCAGACGGGCCAGGTGCTGCGCCAGAAGATCCTGGACTTTGCCCGCTTTCTGCACCCCGACGCCCAGGGCGAGCTTGACCTGCGCGACCACATGATCGTGGACGTGGTGGGCAACAAGGTCTGCGACCTTTGCGAGCTGGCGCTCGAGGCCTACTACAACATGGATCACAACGACCAGCTTCACGCCCACGAGACCGTCAACGTCCATACCAACGCCCTCGCCGTGGGCTGCACCTTCGCCGAGGTCACGGTGGACATGCCGCTGGGCCAGGTCACCGTCGACAGGATCATCAACGTGCAGGACAACGGTCGCCTCATCAACCCCAAGACCGTCGAGCAGCAGGTGCACGGCGGCATGTCGCAGTCCATCGGCTACGGGCTCTACGAGGAGCTGCTGGTGGACGAGAGGACGGGCCGCTGTCGCAACAACAACCTGCTCGACTACAAGATTCCCACCACCATGGACCTGCCCGACCTCGAGGCGCAGTTTGTCGAGACGGACGAGCCCACCGCCCCCTACGGCAACAAGGCCGTGGGCGAGACGCCGACCATCTCCCCGGCGGCCGCCATCCGCGACGCCATCCTGGACGCGACGGGCGTCAAGTTCTACCACGAGCCGATGACCCCCCAGCGCCTCTTCGAGGGGTTCAGGAAGGAGGGACTCGTCTGATGTACGACATCGAGTACCTGCACGAGGCCACGAGCGTCGAGGACGCCGTCCAGGTCCTGGCCCGCGACTCCCAGGCTCGCGTCATCGCCGGCGGCACCGACCTTCTGGTCAAGAACCGCGACGGCAAGTTTCCCGCCGCCCACCTCGTCTCGATCCATGAGCTTCACGACGAGCTCGACGGCGTCACGCTGGCCGACGACGGCACCGTCGAGATCGGCCCCATCACCTGGTTCCATCATGTGACCACGAGCCCCGTCATCCAGGCGACGGTCCCCACGCTGGGCGACGCCTGCGACACCCCCGGCGGCCCGCAGCTGCGCGTCTCGGGCACGATCGGCGGCAACGTGTGCAACGCGGCCACCTCGGCCGACACCGCCTCCACGCTGTATGCCTACGGCGCCCTGCTGGACGTGAGGAGCGTCCGCGGCGAGCGCACGATCCCCATCGAGGAGTGGTATGCCGGGCCCGGCAAATCAACGCTGGCCCAGGACGAGCTGCTTGTGAGGATTCGGATCCCCAAGGACCACTATGAGGGGTTCACGGGCCACTACTTCAAGTACGGCAAGCGGCGCGCGCTTGAGATCGCGACGTTGGGCTGCTGCTGCCTCGTCAAGCTCTCCGCCGACAAGACGCTGGTGGACGACATCCGCCTCGCCTTTGGCGTCGCCGGCCCCACGCCCCTGCGCGCCCTCAAGGCCGAGGAGGCCGTCCGCGGCCTGCCCCTCGCAAAGGCCGTGGAGGCGATAGGGGCGCTGGCTCAGGCCGACACCCATCCCCGTGACAGCTGGCGCGCCTCCAAGGCGTTTCGCCTGCAGCTGATCGGCGAGATGTCCAGGCGCTCGTTGGTGGCGGCGGCGCGCAAGGGAGGGGCGACGCTATGATGGACATGAGAATTCTCACGTGCACGGTCAACGGCAAGAAGGTCCAGGTGGGCTACGACCCCCGCGAGTCCCTGCTTGACACGTTGCGCAACCGCCTTCATCTTACGAGCGTCAAGCGAGGCTGCGAGGTGGGGGAGTGCGGCGCCTGCACCGTCCTCGTGGACGGCGTCGCCACCGACACCTGCCTCTATCTGACGCAATGGGCGCAGGGCAAGGACATCCTCACGGTGGAGGGCCTCGCCGCCCCTGACGGGACGCTCGACCCCGTGCAGCAGGCCTTCGTGGACGAGTTTGCCGTCCAGTGCGGCTTCTGCATACCTGGGCTCATCATGAGCACGGAGGAGATCGTCCGCACGGGCAGGACGTACAGCCGCGACGAGCTGCGCAAGCTCCTCTCGGGCCATCTGTGCCGCTGCACCGGCTACCAGGACGTCATGAACGCCGTCGAGAAGGCCGTCAACTGGTGCGTCGAGCACGGATACTCAGACCAGGCCGGTGCTCGGGCCTAGCTGGCAGGGTCAGGCGCCTCCTCGCGGAGCGTCCGCGTCGCGGGAGGGTCGGTCGGCGTTGACAGGAAAGGACCGCATCGTGCGCAACACGTTCTGCAAGATGCCCCTATGGGAGTGCAATCGAACCCTCATCAAGGTGGCCCAGGGGCAACAGCCTGCCGACCTCGTGATTCGCCATGCGCGGCTCGTGAGCGTCACGACTCACGAGGTTCTGGAGGACACGGACGTCGCCATCGCGTGCGGCCGCGTCGCCTACCTGGGCATTGCCCCGCACACCGCAGAGCATTGCATCGGCGAGGGCACCACGGTCATCGACGCCGCCGGCTCCTTTGTGGCTCCCGGCTTCATGGACGGGCACGTTCATGTGGAGAGCTCCATGGTGGGCGTGGACGAGTACGCCCGCGCGGTCGTGCCTCACGGAACGACGGGCATCTATTGGGACCCCCACGAGCTCTGCAACGTCACGGGTCTTGAGGGCGTGGCCGAGGTCATCAAGGTCGCCGAGAGCGTGCCCCTGAAGGCCATGGTCACCACGCCGTCCTGCGTCCCCGCCGTTCCCGGCTTCGAGGACACCGGCGCAAAGGTCACGGTGGACGGCGTCAGAGCGTCCATGGGCTGGGACGCCGTCGTGGGGCTGGGCGAGATGATGAACTACCCCGGCATCCTCTCCTGCCAGGACGACGTCGTCCAGGAGGTCAACGAGACCCTCAGGAGCGGACGTAGCGTCACCGGTCACTACAGCGTCTGCGAGACCGACCGCGGCCTCAACGCCTATGTGGCCTCGGGCGTCTCGTCCTGCCACGAGTCCGTCCGCGCCGAGGACGTCCTGGCCAAGCTGCGTCTGGGCATGTGCGCCCAGATTCGCGAGGGGTCCGCCTGGCAGAACCTGCACGACCTGGCCCCCGCCGTGGCGGACGGCTCGATCGACACGCGCCTATGCAACCTCGTCTCGGACGACAACCACCCCAACACGCTTGTCACAGAAGGCCATCTCGACCGCATCCTGCGCATGGCCGTGCGCGAGGGCATCGATCCCGTCACGGCCATCCAGATGGTCACGATCAACGTCGCCACCTACTTCCAGATGGGCGCGGACATGGGCTCCATCACGCCCGGAAAATGCGCGGACCTCGTCTTCATCGAGGACCTCAAGGATTTTCGCGTCACGCGCACCGTCATTGACGGCGAGGTCGTCGCCGAGGACGGGGCGGCCCTCTTCGAGGCGGGCGGGCATCCCTATCCCGCCTGGATGTGCGACACCATGCATGTTGCGGCGGACATCAGCGAGAAGGCCTTCGTCATCCCGGCGACCGACGAGGACGGCCATGCGCTCAAGGGCGACACGGCCCTCGTGCGGGCCATGGTCGTGTCGCCCGGGTCCACGATCACCGAGCAGGTGCGCGTCGAGGTGCCCGTCAAGGACGGCGCGCTCACGGCCGACCCGGCGCAGGACCTGCTCAAGGCCTTCGTCTTTGAGCGCCACCACGCCACCGGCAGCTTTGCCTACGGGTTCGTGCGGGGGTTTGGCATCCATGGCGCGCTTGCGCAGACCGTCGCCCATGACGCCCACAACCTCCTGGTCGTGGGCGACAACGACGCCGACATGGCCCTGGCGGCCCGCACGCTCGTCGAGGCGGGCGGCGGCGAGGTCGCCGTTCAGGACGGGAAGGTCCTGGGCCTGGTGAGGCTCCCCATCTGCGGCCTCATGAGCCCCGAGCGCGTGGAGAGGGTGGCCGCCGACGTGGATGCGATCGAGGGCGCGTGGGCGGACATGGGCTGCACCATGCCCTCGCCATTCATGACGATGGGCCTGCTGTCGCTGGCGTGCATTCCCAGCCTGCGCCTGACCAACCGCGGCTACGTGAACACTGACAGCTTTCGGCTTGAGCCCGTGCTGGTGCGGGACGAGTAGGGCGGGCCCGTCTCGCGACCCTCGGCCACGGGGCCGGGGTCACCAGCTGATGATGATGGTGCTGTCGTCGCGATGGGCGTTGCCGCCCTCGGCGTCGATCGAGGCCTCGGTCCCCGTCCGGACCTCAAAGCCCAGGCGTCGCAGGGTGCGGATGAAATGCACCAGCTGTGCGTTGTACTCGTTGAGCAGGCGCATCTGCTGCAGGGGGCTGATGAGCGTCTGCTCGCGCCCGTAGATGATGTCGCTCATGGCGTCGGCCACGCGCATGTTGCTGTTGGCCAGCAGGTCGTTGTAGAAGGAGTTGCCGCTTCCCTGGCCGTCGTTCTCGCCGGGGGCAAACTTCACGGTGAGCGATCGGCGCCCGTACGTCGCATACATGCGCACGCGGGTGTTCGTCTGCCCGACGGCGTTTTTCATGGCCCACTTCAGGGCGTTGCCCGAGAGCGTGTCGGCCTCCGCGACCTCGCGGCCGGGCTGGGCCGCCTCGGCGATCTGGGCCGCCTCTTCCGCCTTGATCATGCCTGTCCTTTCGTCGTGGCAGCGAGGGGGTCGCAGCCCGACGGGGGGCTGCGACCGTTCGTCGTCGTCCGCTAGCATACGACATCTTACGCGGCGCGACTCGACATGACGGGGCCGCCCGACACGCGACGACGCGTCCCAGGCGGCCCTGACCTCGCTTTGCGCCGCCGTGCGTGGCGGCGGCGTCCCTACAGCATCTCGATGAAGGCCTCGACGCGGGTCTTCAGCTGCCCCTCGTCCTGCCCCGAGTAGTCGGTCGTTATGTGCATGAAGGGGATGCCCGCCTTTTCTGCGGCCTCCTCCATGCCAAAGGACTCCTGCTCGTAGATCGTGCAAAACTGCAGCGCGCAGTCGATGATGCCGTCCGCGTGCAGCTCCTTGGCCATGCGCACGACGTCCTCCTCGCGCCCGTGGTTGGGCGTGAAGATGGCGCACTGGATGTTGAGGTAGCGGTCCGCGATGTCATCGAGCATCTCGTCCACGGTGGCGCCCGTCTCGGGCACCAGGTCCTTGTAGTAGCGGCTGCCCGTGCAGTACTCCTCGCCCACGACGACGGCCCCAGCCTTCTCGATCATGTTGAAGAGCTTCCAGTTGGGCACGGCCATGGGCGTGCCCGTGTAGAGGATGCGCTTGGCGCCCTTGGGGGCGACGCCCTCGCCGTCCTTGACCCTGCCCTCGCACTCGGCCGCCATCTCGTTGATGGCGCCGGTGAGGCGCGCGGAGTCGTCCATGAAGGCCGCCTGCACGGTGAGCAGCGAGTCAAGGCCCGAGATGGGCGTGGGGTCCGCGGCGCGCGTGGCCGAGAGGCGCTGGAGGGCCCGGCGCTTGTCGTTGGCGAGCTTGATGGCGGCGCGCAGGCTCTCGGCCGTGATCTTCTGGCCGGTCTCCTGCTCGATGCGCGCGGCGAGACGGCGCAGCTCGTTGCGCCACATCTGCCGGGTCTCGTCGGTGCGCACGTGCGGCACGTCTATGACGAAGGTGTTCTTGAGCTTGCCAAACTGCTCATAGGCCTTCTTCTTGCCGTCGCAGGTGTTCTCTCCAACCACCAGGTCGGCGCTCTCGATGTAGGGGCACACCCTTCCCAGCTTGAAGCCCATGAAGCCCTTGATGAGCGGGCAGGTGTTGCGCGGGACGTGCTTCTCGGCCTCGGCGGGGGCCCAGTCGGCGCCGGCGCACAGCCCCACCTCGACGGCTCCTGCGGCGGTGATGATCTCCTCGGGAACGTAGAGGCAGAAGCTGCCGATGACCTTCTTGGGCCGGGGCGAGCCGTCGCCCTGGGGGTCAACGAGCTCGCGAATGCGTCCCGAGTGCAGGTTGGTGGCCACGCCGTCAAGGTAGGCGGTGGACGCGGGACGGTTTTCCTGCGTGAGGTACATGCTGCTGTACATCTGCCCGACGGCCTCAAGCAGGCCGTCATGCGCCTCGACGTCCATGTCAAGGCCCTCCCACATGCTTCGGTAGTCGTAGTCCTGCTCGCTCATGACGCTCCTCTCCCGTGCCATCCTCTCCCGCGCGGCCCTCTTCCGCGCAGGCGACGTTCCGTCGGCCGTCGGCCGTCGGCCCGTCCACCGACGCCGCACCGCTATAGCTCACGAACTATAACGATGGGTGGGTCGTATAATTACAAAAAATAAGGTTAAAAAACAAACGATTCGTTAGACGGGGGCATCATGCAGGCGATTGGAATCGACGTCGGCTCGACGGCCACGAAGCTCGCAATCGTGCGGGACGGCGAGCTGAGATTTACCCACGTCATGCCCACCGGCTTCAGCGGGGCGCAGGCGGCCGAGACGGCGCGGTCGCTCCTTCTCGAGCGGGGTCTCCTCACGCGGGACGCCCGCGTCGTGGCGACGGGGTACGGGCGCGTCGCCGTTCCCTACGCCGACAAGGTCGTCACGGAGATCGGCTGCCACGGCAGGGGGTCCGCTTACCTCTTTGGGCCCGACGGCGTGGTCGTTGACGTGGGCGGCCAGGACACCAAGGTCATCCAGCTGGCGGACGGGCGCGTCAGGCGCTTTGTGATGAACGACAAGTGCTCCGCCGGGACGGGCAAGTTCCTCGAGGTCATGGCCACGCGCATGGGGGTCACCCAGGAGCGCCTGAGCGAGCTTGCGGCACGGGGAGAGGGCGCGACCATCTCGAGCATGTGCACGGTCTTTGCCGAGTCCGAGGTCATCTCGCTCGTGGGTCGCGGCGAGCCTCTGGAGAATATAGCCCATGCGGTCATCGAGTCGGTCGCGGGCCGCGTCGCGGCGCTGGCCCGTCAGCTTGACGGAAGCCCGCGTCTGCTCACCGGGGGCCTGTGCGACAACGCCTACGTGGTCGCGCGCATCGGTGCGGCCCTGGGCTGCGAGTTGCGCACCTGCCCCGAGGCACGCTTCGCCGGGGCCATCGGCGCCGCCATGCTCGCCTAGATCGCCCGCGCCCAGGCGTCGTTTGGCGGCGGACCATACGCATGAGCACGACCCGCGTGCCGCGGCGTCATGCGGTCCGCGGCGTCACGCAAGACGGCATCCCCCGCTCCCGCGCAGGGCAAGCTCTTCCTGCGCCATGTGAGACGGCATCCTCTCTCCCCATGCGGCAGCTGAACCGTTCGGCGCCAAGTACCTACCCTTTGCGCGCACAGTTCGTGAACCCCCTTGCGCCCCGGATCTCAGGGCGTATATTGGAAGAGCCAAACAAAAAGTTTGACTTACGAACATAAAGTAAGTTATTCAAGGTCGGCAGCTATCTTGAAGGGGGAATGGCAATGGATCCGGCAATCGAATGGGTCACCAACGGCATGCCCAAGAGCGAGGATGCGAACCTGCCCGTCATGTCGCTCGACAACGTCGCCACGGCGCGGGCGTTTCATGGGAGCTTCCCGCAGTATGCCGTCACGCCGCTGGCCAACCTGGCCGGCATGGCGCAGGACCTGGGCCTGGGCGGCCTGTACGTCAAGGACGAGAGCTACCGCTTTGGCCTGAACGCCTTCAAGGTCCTGGGCGGCTCGTTTGCCATGGCGCGCTACATCGCCGAGGAGACCGGCAGGGACGTGCGCGAGACGACCTTTGACTACCTCACGTCCGACCAGCTGCAGCGTGACTTTGGCCATGCGACGTTCTTCACGGCCACCGACGGCAACCACGGTCGCGGCGTGGCCTGGGCCGCCAGGCGCCTGGGGCAGAAGGCCGTGGTGCACATGCCCAAGGGCTCCACGCGGACGCGCTTCGACAACATCGCCAAGGAGGGCGCCGAGGTCACGATCGAGGAGCTCAACTACGACGACTGCGTCCGCCTGGCCGCCAAGGAGGCGGGCCAGACCGAGCACGGCGTGATCGTGCAGGACACGGCCTGGGAGGGCTACGAGAAGATTCCGTCCTGGATCATGCAGGGGTACGGCACCATGGCCGCGGAGGCCGCCGAGCAGCTGAGGCAGCTCGAGGTCAACCGTCCCACGCACGTGTTCGTGCAGGCCGGCGTGGGCTCGCTCGCCAGTGCCATGGTGGGCTACTTTGCCAACCTCTTCCCCAGCTGCCCCCCGCGCTTCGTCATCATGGAGGCACGGGCCGCCGACTGTCTGTACAGGGGCGCCCTCGCCGCTGACGGCGACCCGCGCGTCGTGGGCGGCGACCTTCAGACCATCATGGCCGGCCTCGCGTGCGGCGAGCCCAACACCATCGGCTGGGACATCCTGCGCAACCATGCCGACGCCTTCCTCTCCTGCCCGGACTGGGTCGCCGCAAAGGGCATGAGGATGCTCGCCGCCCCCGTCAAGGGCGACCCCGCCGTGACCTCCGGCGAGTCCGGCGCGGTGGGCATGGGAGCCGTCGCCGCCCTCATGCGCGACGCCCGCTACGCCGAGCTGCGCGACGCCCTTGGGCTGGGCCGCGACTCGCAGGTCCTGCTCTTCTCGACCGAGGGGGACACCGACCCCGTTCGCTACCGCGACGTGGTCTGGGACGGCGCCTGGGCAAGCAAGTAGGTCGGCACGCCCCCGCGGGCGCGACCGCACCGCAGGGCGGGCAAGGATTCGTGACACGACGTTGGAGGAACGCATGAAGAATCTCGACTACGACAAGATCAAGAAGGCCGCGGCGGACTACGGCGAGGACATGACCCGCTTCCTGCGCGCCATGATCTCGCATCCCAGCGAGAGCTGCGAGGAGAGGGAGGTCGTCGCCTGCATCGAAAAGGAGATGAGGCGCCTCGACTTTGACGAGGTCAAGGTTGACGGCCTGGGCAACGTCATGGGCTTCATGGGCGAGGGGGACAAGATCCTCTGCATGGACGGCCACATCGACACGGTGGGCATCGGCAACCGCGACAACTGGGAGGCGGACCCCTACGAGGGCTATGAGACCGAGGAGCTCATCTACGGCCGCGGCGGCTCCGACCAGGAGGGCGGCGTCTGCTCCGCCGTCTATGCCGCCAAGATGATGAAGGACCTCGACCTCATCCCCGAGGGCTACAAGATCATGGTCGTCGGCACGGTCCAGGAGGAGGACTGCGACGGCATGTGCTGGCAGTACATCTACAACAAGGACGGCATCAAGCCCGAGTTCGTCATCTCCACCGAGCCCACCGACGGCGGCATCTACCGCGGCCATCGCGGTCGCATGGAGATCAGGGTTGACGTGCGCGGCGTCTCCTGTCACGGCTCGGCTCCCGACCGCGGCGACAACGCCATCTACAAGATGGCCGACATCATCGCCGACGTCCGGGCCCTCAACAACAACGGATGCGACGAGTCCACGGACATCAAGGGCCTCGTCAAGATGCTCGACCCCGCGTACAACCCCGACCACTTCGAGGACGCCCGCTTCCTGGGTCGCGGCACCTGCACCGTCTCGCAGGTCTTCTTCACGAGCCCGAGCCGCTGCGCCGTGGCCGACTCCTGCGCCATCTCCATCGACCGCCGCATGACGGCGGGTGAGACCTGGGAGTCCTGCCTTGAGGAGGTCCGCAGCCTTCCTGCCGTCAAGAAGTACGGCGACGACGTGAAGGTCTCCATGTACATGTACGACCGTCCCTCCTGGACCGGCGAGGTCTACCAGACGGAGTGCTACTTCCCCACCTGGATCAACAAGGAGTCCGCGCCGCACGTCAAGGCCCTCGTCGAGGCCCACAAGGCCCTCTTCGGCGACGAGCGCATCGGCTGCGAGCCCTCCATGGACAAGCGCGCCGGCCGCCCGCTCGTCGACAAGTGGACCTTCTCCACGAACTGCGTCGCCATCCAGGGCCGCTACGGCATCCCCTGCGTGGGCTTCGGGCCCGGCGCCGAGTCTCAGGCGCACGCTCCCAACGAGATCACCTACAAGCAGGACCTCGTGACCTGCGCGGCGCTCTACACCGCGGCGCTCAACCTCTATGACGGCTCCGCCGCCTCAAGCGACGCGACCGAGTTTCGCGCAGGGCTCACCACCAACGACATCAAGTAGACCAGGCTTTGCGGGCGCCCGTCGCCGACGGCGGGCGCCCTGACGCTGACGACCCATCAACGGGAGGGGAACCACATGGACCGCACGTTTGACGCCTACCTCGAGGAGCTTGGCAAGCTCGACTTCTCCGACATGTTCAACAACGACTTCCTGCACACCTGGGACAAGACCACCGACGAGCTCAGGGCCCTGTACCTTGTCGCGGACGCCCTGCGCAACCTGCGCGAGCGCAACATCTCCACGCGCATCTTCGACTCCGGCCTCGCGGTCTCCAACTTCCGCGACAACTCCACGCGCACGCGCTTCTCGTTTGCCTCGGGCACCAACCTGCTCGGCCTGCAGCAGCAGGACCTCGACGAGAGCAAGTCCCAGGTGGCCCACGGCGAGACCGTGCGCGAGACCGCGACGATGATCAGCTTCATGGCCGACGTCATCGGCATCCGCGACGACAAGTTCATCGGCGAGGGTGACGCGTACATGAGGGAGGTTGCCTCGTCCGTCGAGGAGTCCTGGCGCGACGGCATCCTGGACCACCGCCCCACGCTCGTCTCGCTGCAGTCCGACTCGGACCATCCCACGCAGTCCTCGGCCGACCTTCTCTACCTCATCAACGAGTTTGGCGGACTTGACGAGCTCAGGGGCAAGAAGGTTGCCGTCACCTGGGCCTACTCGCCCTCGTATGGCAAGCCCCTCAGCTGCCCGCAGTCGCTCATCATGCTGCTCACGCGCTTTGGCATGAACGTGTCTTTGGCCCACCCCGAGGGCTACGACCTCATGCCCGAGCTCGTGGAGCGCGCGGGCGCCTACGCTGCCGAGTCGGGCGCGACGTTCACGAAGGGCACCGACATGGCCGCCGCCTTCGAGGGCGCCGACATCGTCATCCCCAAGAGCTGGGCGCCCTATGCCGCCATGGAGAAGCGCACCAAGCTGTACGCCGCAGGCGACGCCAAGGGCATCGACGAGCTCGAGCAGCAGCTGCTGGCTCAGAACGCGACGCACCAGGACTGGTGCTGCACCCGAGAGCTCATGGAAAAGACCGCCAACGGCCAGGACACCATCTACATGCACCCGCTGCCCGCCGACATCAACGGCGTCTCCTGCGAGCACGGCGAGGTCGAGAGCGAGGTCTTTGACGCCCATCGCGAGGGCCTGTACAAGGAGGCCAGCTACAAGCCGTACGCCGTGGCCGCCATGATCTTCCTGCAAAAGGTCAAGGATCCCAAGGCCATGCTCAAGGCCCTCGAGGAGCGCGGGGTCGCCCGCTGGGTGAGCGAGTAGGGGCGAGGCGAGCATGTCTGACACGATCGTCGTCGCCCTGGGCGGCAACGCCCTGGGCAAGGACCTTCCCGGGCAGATGGCGGCCGTTCGCCGCACCGCCAGGTCCATCGCGGACTTGGCGGAGGCGGGCAACGACGTCGTGGTCGTGCACGGCAACGGCCCTCAGGTGGGCATGATCCAGGAGGCCATGACGCAGCTCACGAGGTCTGACCCCGCGCGCTACGCCCCCTGCCCCCTCTCCGTCTGCGTCGCCATGAGCCAGGGCTACATTGGCTACGACCTGCAGAACGCCATCCGCGAGGAGCTTGCGAACCGCGGCGTCCGACGCGGCGTCACGACGGTGCTCACGCAGGTCGAGGTTGACCGGAATGACGAGGCCTTTGGGCGTCCCACCAAGCCCATCGGCGCGTTCATGTCAAAGGACGAGGCGGACGCCCTGGTGAGGGACCGCGGATGTCACGTGGTCGAGGACGCGGGCCGCGGCTGGCGGCAGGTCGTCGCTTCGCCGTCGCCCGTCTCCATCGTCGAGCTTGACACGATCCGCTCCCTCGTCGCCGCGCGGCACGTGGTCATCGCCTGCGGCGGGGGTGGCGTGCCCGTCTGTCGCGCCGAGGGAAACCATCTCAAGGGCGTCCCGGCGGTCATCGACAAGGACTTCGCCGCGGCGCGCCTTGCGGAACAGCTTGACGCGCGCGAGCTCATCATCCTCACGGCGGTCGAGAAGGTCGCCGTCCACTTTGGCAGGCCAGATGAGCGCTGGCTGGACGACCTGGGACCCGAGGAGGCGCAGGGCTACATCGCCTCGGGCGAGTTTGCGCCCGGCTCCATGCTTCCCAAGGTCCAGGCCGCGCTGCAGTTTGCCTGCTCGGGCGTCGGGAAAAGCTCGCTCATCACCGAGCTCGACCGGGCGGCCGAGGGAATCGCCGGCAAGACGGGAACAAGGATTCATAGCTAGTCATAGCGTCGCCGCGGGCCGGGCCCAGGCTCCAAGGGACCGACCCGCGGCCCGATGACGGGAGGCGATGCCCATGGGTCCAGGCACGGTGACGTACCTCGCCGACGAGGGGGGCGGGCGCATATTTGGCCCCGGCCCCTATCGCCTGCTCAAGAAGGTTGACGAGTGCGGGAGCCTCTCGGCCGCGGCGCGCTCCATGGGCATGAGCTACTCGAAGGCCCTCCGCATCCTCAAGAGGGCGGAGGAGGGGCTGGGCGAGCGGCTCGTCGAGCGGCGCATCGGCGGCGAGAGCGGAGGCAGCTCGTCCCTCTCCGCAGCCGGGCGGCTGCTGATGCGCCGCTTCGAGCTGTGGAACGAGGCCTGCTCGGCCGCCGCGCGCACGTCGTTTGCGAGCGCCTTCGCCGGGACCCAGCAGGTGGCGCGCCTGGGCTGCGTGGTCATGGCGTCGGGCCTGGCCCGACGCTTTGGCAGGCAGAAGCTCATGGAGCCCCTTGACGGAACGCCCATGCTGGCGCGGGTGCTCGACGCGCTGGGGGACCCTCGCGTGGAGACGGTGGTGACGACCCGCGACCCCCGAGTGCGCGCCCTCTGCGAGGGTCGGGGCGTGCGTTGCGTCCTGCACGACGGCGAGCGGAGGAGCGACTCGGTACGCGAGGGCATGCGAGCCTTAGGAGAGCGCGCCGGCTACCTCTTCGTCTCGGGCGACCAGCCCCTCGTCTCGGCGACGAGCGTCTCGGCCGTCGTTGACGAGCACGTCCGCCATCCGAGCGCCATCGTGAGACTGGCGTGGAAGGACGAGCCGGGCGCCCCCGTGCTGTTTCCCGGCGTCTTCAGGGAGGCGCTGCTTGGGCTTGAGGGCAGCCAGGGCGGTCTTGCGATCTTGAGGAGAAGCCCGGACCTTGCCGCGACGGTGCGCCTGGTCCAGGCGTCGTCGCCGGGCGAGTTGATGGACGTTGACACGCAGGACGACCTCGCGCGGGTGAGGGAGGCTCTTGACGCCGCCCAGCGCGCGCAGGACCCTGCGACAGGAGGGGAGTGAGGCCCATGGCAACAAGGGACGTGATACGCGGGGGATCCCTGGTGCTTCCCGAGGGGCTGGTCCAGGGTGACCTCGTGATGGAGGGCTCGACCATCTCGGCCGTGGTGCCGGGCGGCGTCGGTGACGACGTCCTGGAGGGCGCGCGGTGCCATGACGCGAGCGGCTGCTACGTCTTTCCGGGGTTCATAGACGCCCACACCCACCTGCAGTGCTGGACGGGCATGGACTGGACGGCTGACAGCTTTGAGACGGGCACGCGCGCCGCGGCGTGCGGCGGAACCACGACGGTCGTTGACTATGCGACCCAGGACAAGGGCATGACCATGCCGCAGGCGCTCCAGGAGTGGCAGCGCCGCGCCGAAGGGTGCTGCGCGACGGACTACGCCTTCCACATGGCCATCGCCGACTGGAACGACCGGACCAGGAGCGACCTCCCGTCCCTGCGCGAGGCGGGGGTGTGCTCGTTCAAGACCTATTTTGCCTATGACCACCTGCGTCTGGATGACGCGCAGACGCTCAAGGTGCTGGAGGGCCTCGCGCCCCTGGGGGCCACGCTCTGCGTCCACTGCGAAAACGGCACGCTGGTCAACGCCCTGCAGGAGCGCGCCATCGCCTCGGGCGTCACCGGGCCCGAGGGGCATCCCCTGAGCAGGCCCGACGTCTGCGAGGCGGAGGCCGTCGCGCGGCTCCTCATGATCGCGCACCTGGCGGGAGACGCCCGGGTGAACGTCGTGCACCTTTCCACGAGGCTGGGGCTTGAGGTCATCCGCGCCGCCAAGGCGCGCGGGCAGAGGAACGTCTTCGTGGAGACCTGCCCCCAGTACCTGCTGCTGGACGAGACCCGCTATCTGGAGCCCAACTTCGGCGGCGCCAAGTACGTCATGAGCCCCCCGCTGAGGAGCGCGTCCGACCGTGCCGCGCTTCGCGAGGCGGTGGCCGCGGGCGAGATCGACACCATATCCACGGACCACTGCTCCTTCAACCTCATGGGCCAGAAGGACCGCGGTCGTGAGGACTTCCGCAAGATCCCCAACGGCGGCCCCGGCATAGAGCACCGGCCGGCGCTCGTCATGACCGCCTTCGCGGACGTGCTTGGCCCCCGCGAGCTCTGCCGGCTCCTTTCCGAGAACCAGGCTCGCGTGTTTGGCATGTACCCGCGCAAGGGCGTCTTGGCCGTGGGTTCCGACGCGGACGTCTGCGTGTGGGACCCTGCGCGGCGCTGGACGATCAGTGCGCACGACCAGCACCAGAACGTTGACTACACGCCGTATGAGGGCATGGTCTGCCGGGGTCGCGCCCGCCTGGTGTTCGTCGGCGGCACGCTCGTCGCGCGCGACGGCGAGCCCACGGACGCCACGCCGGGAAGGTACGTGAGAAGGTAGCTCCGCACGAAGGCGGCGCCATCGCGCGCGGGTGCCGCGACGGAGGGCACGCGCGCCACGACAGAGGGCACGGGTGCCGCGACAGAGGGCACGACCCCCAGCGATGGGGAGACATAGCAACATGAGGGAAGGCCGCAATCGCGGCCGCGCACAGAAAGGAAGCAAGCATGCCCATCTTCGCAATCAAGACCGACAAGGCGCCTGCGGCCCTCGGGCCCTACTCCGCCGGCACCGTCGCCACGGGCCAGACGATGCACGTGTCGGGCCAGCTCGGCATCGACCCCGCCACGGGCGACCTGGCGGGCGAGGGCGTCGAGGAGCAGACGCGCCAGAGCCTCGCGAACGTCAAGGCCATCCTCGAGGCGGCGGGCGCGAGCATGGCTGACGTCGCCGAGACCGAGGTCCTTCTTGCCGACATCGCCGACTTTGCGGCCATGAACAAGGTGTACGGGGAGTTCTTCGCCGAGCCCTACCCCGCGCGCGCCGCCTTCCAGGTTGCCGCCCTTCCCAAGCCGGGCGCCAAGGTCGAGATCAAGGCCATCGCGCATCGCTAGGGCATCCGACGGAGCGTCGCCGCAGCCAAGACGGCCTGCGGCTGCCGTGCGGGCGTTCCCGATCGTAGCAATCGACGAAGGCCGGGGGGTCGTCCCCCGGCCTCGCTCTTTCACGCCTCTATGTACCGCTGTCTTCGGGCGGGCGCGCGGCTCGTCCGCGCCGGCGTCTGCGCCGCTCTCCTGGGCTTGAGCGCCGCGATGAGCCGTACCTATACGTTTGAGAGATACGACCTGCCGCGCCTATACGTTTGAGAGCGACGCCGCCACGCACCTATGAGTTTGAGAAGCCGGAGGCGCATACCTATAGGTTTGAGTGCCGCGGCGTGTCGCACCTATAGGTTTGAGAGGCCGGAGGAGACAGACCTATAGGTTTGAGGAATTGCCACGGCGTTTGCCCAGGTGGGAATTCCCCTTTTTCCTCAAGCCTATAGCTCTGCGCGGGAGAGGCCCTCAAACCTATAGGAACCGGTGGGAACCCGCGCGCGTCGTCCGCAAACCTATAGGAACCCGCGCGCGGCACCCGCAGGCCTATAGGAGTGCCCCCGGCGCCAGGCCGGAGACCCCCGCGGCAGGCCCGGGCGGCTCGCGGCGCGCGGGAAGGCCCCCCGAAGACCTCCCCATTCGCCGCATGGCGGCAAAACTCGACCGACACCTTAATAGTTTATTAAAGTGACTGCTCGTGCGTATCAGATGCGCTATCGTCGTTCCGGTATGTGCCGGGTCCCCAATGAGGGTCTGACGGTTGAGCGAGATGACATCCGCGCGGAGAGGGGATAGCGCCATGCAAGCCGAGGAGCCCAAATTGTTGAGGAAGGCATCGAGAGGCCTTCTTAGTGCGCTTCGCACGAGAGTGGGAATGTCCTTTGCGGCCGCCCTTCTTGTGGCGGCAGGTGCGACGCTTCCCGCCCTTGCGGCACCGACGGAGGCTCCGGGACAGTCGGAAACGTCTGTGGCTGCGGACGGCGCCCTTCCCTCGAGCGGCGCTGACGTCGTGGACGAAGCCGCGCCTTTGGAGGCCTCCGCCCCCTCTGTGCCCGCCCCGGCGGCAGCGCGCTCACCGCAGGTTTCCGTCTCTCTTGATGCCCACTGGAGCAACGCCGTCGATGCCAGCGTCAAGGATTACCACTACAACGGCAGCGACCTGAGCCATATCTATCTGACTCCCCAGGACAACGCCCAAAAGACGGCGGGACTCGCCCTGAGCGCTCATGTAGTCAGCGACACCGTGTCCGTCTGGAAGCCCGGCACCATCAGGATCACGCTGCCCTCCCGGCTCTTCTCGTCCTGGGCGGGGGACGCAAACGTCAATGCCAGGCAGAACACGAGCATTACATACGATGACCAGTTGAGCTGGAGTTTCGCGCAGGCTCCCGCCCAACCCGCCGGCTCCCAGTACAACTACACGGACAACGGCGACGGAACGATAACCCTGACGAACTTTGCAGACGTGGCAGGAAGCAACACTCTGGACTTTGGGCTGTCGTACACCTACCGCCCGAGCTTCGTGAAGGTCGGCCCTGACGGCACCATCGCCAACCAGCAGTACCAGGTCACCTATCAGCTCGACAGCGACGGCGACGGAACGTTTGACGCGAGCGAGACCACGACGAGGGCGCTTTTGGTCGACCTTACGACCAGCCTCAGGCAGGGAAGGCTGGAATACGAGATCTCGAGCCTCAACCAAGCGGACGGCGACGCCTTTCTCGCGTGGCAGCCGAGCTGGGGAGCGAGGCCGGTCGACGCAAGCGACTACTTCTATGTCGTGTGGCACGCCCAGTATCAGCCCGGACGCGGCACGTCCATCGGCACGTACGCCACCTTCAAGGACACGGGGTCCCAGGGCGAGTTCGTAGGCATGTACAGCTGGGCGTGGCGCGGCTCCGGCGAGCCGGGAATAAAGGCATACCCGGGCATCGGCGGGGGCAAAAACGGCGCCTACGTCAATGTCGACAACGACTGGACCGTGGCGGCTGTCGTCGGCGAGCAGCGCGCCACCGAGAGCAGCCTTGAGGTCAGGGATGATGTTTACCCCACGCCCCGGCACGTCTTCGTCCTCAAGCGATACCCGCGCTCGATGCTCGAGGAGGCCATGAAGAACGGCACGGACGTGACCGTGAGCGACAGCTTCTCGGTGGACGAGAAGGCCTACGACGGCCAGTCGTACGCCCTTGCGGCAGACGCGCAGAAGACGCTCCACTTTTCCAAGGGCGAGGGAAGCTTTGGCCTTTACAACAGGAATTCGGCCCTGATGAACTATGAGTCCGGAAGGACCTTCCTGCTTGACGGCAACCCCGTGAGGCTCCAGAGTCCTGCATGGGGCGGGCCTTCCGCGCCCAGCTTCCATCTTGAGAGCGCCTTGGCCACGGCTCCCGCCGCCCTATGGAACGAAGAGAGCGGCAGCTTTGATGTTGCGCCGTGGCAGCTTAGATATGAGCAGGGGGCGCCATACTATTCACAGGACGTCGCCAGCGGTACGAGCACCGCCTCCCAATGGGAGAAGCTCTCTGCCCTTGATGACGCAGACTATTTCTACCGCGGCTTCTCAGTGAGCTTTGCCGCCCATGGGGCTCTCAACACCCCCATCGGCGCGATGGCCGACCCTGCGGAGGACACCGCCCCCTTGAGCGTGTCCGTCTACATTCGCAAGGCCGGCAGCACGGAGTGGACGCAGTTTGCCACCGTCACCAAGACGAACAAAACGTATGCCGCCGTGGACATGTCGGGGACGCCGCTTGCCACGTACGAAGACGGCGGTGACGCAGACACACCAGGGCGCGGCATCACGCTCTACCAGCTTCCCGCCGACGTGGCCGGCATTCGCTACGAGGCATCTGACCTGAGCGCGTACGCCATGGACCTGAGCGACAAGACCTCGATGATGTTGAGGCCCACCGCACACCTCAAGGGATTGCTCCAAGCTGCAAAGGACGCGGGAAGCGCGAGCTATGTGACTCAGATTGCGACTCAGAGCATCAACGGCACCCAGACGGGCATCTCGACGGGGCAGAATCTGGGCACCGCCACCTATCGCCTTTCCGACCTGCGCCTCTCCTCAAACATCTGGAAGACTGCGGCGGCACCAAAGGACGTCGAGGACTGTCCCGAGGGCGAGTACGAGGAGAGCAAAATCTGGGTGTCGGCATCAAACTCCATTTCGAGTCACGAGCAGCCGGATGTGACGGGCGACCCCCAGAAGGACAACGAGCTGTTCAGAGGGTACGTCTTTGCGAAGGGGGAGTTCGTCGACCTTCTGCCCGCCGGCACCACCGTTGACCCCAAGAGCGTCGCCGTGAACCTCAACGGCACGTATCACTGGTACACGAGCAGCGATCCAAAGGCCAAATTACCCAAGGTCACCGACGTGCGCGTCTCGTTTGAGTCCAACTACCAGGAATCCGGCATGACGCTCATGCGCGTGTCCTACGCGATGCCGCAGGAGGTCCTGGATAGCATTCACCGCGCGGACACCTATACCGTCTCCTTGACCTACAAGCTGCGAAACAGCTACACCAACATCAAGGACAGGGGCCTCACTCTGGTGAACTCGGCGGGCTTCATCAACAGGAACCCAAACGCCCCCACGAGCTTTGCCCCTGGGAATAGCATCAAGACGCCTGACAACCTGAGCTTTGGCAGGTTCTTCTCTCAAATAGAGAAGAAGGACCCTGACACTACGATGTATGCGCAGACGACGGTGAACTACAGGCCGGTGGACATTCACTCCTCGGGTCTGTACCTCCAGGTGGCGAGCGACGAGGAAGGAACATATGCGTCACAGGCAAGCATCCTTGGTGGCAGGGGTTACAGCTACCGCATGAGCTATGAGCTCGAGAAGAAGACCCGTGCAGACAGGCTGGTCCTTTGCGACGTGTTCGAGAGGGGCAACTCGGATGCCGACTCCATGTGGCAGGGCAGCTTCAAGCGTCTGGACGTGAGCGCCCTCGAGGCGAAGCCGCAGTACGGGGACCCCAGCGACACCCTCAAGCCGGTCGTGTACTACTCGACGAAGCTCACAAGCGACAAGGACCTGCCATCAGAGGGGCCGGACCTCTCGGACGCGTCAGTCTGGAGCACGGAGCTTCCCAAGGACAAGGACGGCAACGACGACCCATCCCAGGTCACCGCGATCGCCATCGACTGCACGAAGACTGACAAGGGCAACGATTTCATCCTGGACCAGGGCTTGTCCCTGAGCGCCTTTGCCTACTTCGACGGCCCGACCGACAAGTCGCTTGCCGGCACGTCGGCGGTCAATCGCCTGAACATGTACGCTCGCACCTTCATGGGGACCTCTGCCCCACCGGAGGCACGCGTCAAGCTCGAACAGGCGTCTGCCGGCGTCACGGTAGGCTTCGACACGATTGACGTGACGGCGAAGAAGACCTGGAATGACAAGCTTGACCCGCAGAAGGCAAGCGAGGTGTCCCTTCAGCTCATGAGGAAGACCGCGACCGAGCAGGATTTCAGCGCCGTGGGAGAGCCCGTCACCACGCAAGGGCTCTCGTACACGTGGAGGGACCAGGACGAGAAGGACCCCCAGGGCAACCCCTACCAGTACAAGGTCAGCGAGCTCAACGTCCCCGAACAGTACGAGGTCACCTACGACGACGGGACCGCGCGGGGCAACGCGTACGCGTTTGGCATAACGAACACGCTGCGCACCGTTGACGTCTCTGCGGCGAAGTCCTGGTCGGGCGGCGCCGACGCCGATCACGGGGAGGTGCGGCTCCAGCTCCTGAGATCCGTTGGCGGCGAAGCTCCCGAGGCGGTCGGCAAGCCGGTGGAGACCGAGGGTCTCTCCGTCGTGTGGAAGGGCGTGCCCGAGCTAGACCAGCAGGGCCGCGCGTACGTCTACTCCGTGGCCGAGCTCTCAACGTCGGGCGAGCCCCTCGCCGCGGGGGACATGCGCGGCGACTACCGCGTGTCCTACGGCGTCGCGGATGACGGCACTCTTACGGTGACAAACGAGTTCGTTGCCCCGTCCACGCCCGATACGCCCACTCCCGAGCCTCCGACGCCCAAGGCGGATGTCGCTCTGCCCCGTACGGGCGACGAGGGGCCGATTGCCCTCCTAGCCCTTGCGGCCGCCGGCGTCGCGCTTGGGCTTGCGGGTCTCCTGGCGAGCAAGAGCAGCGAGAGCTAGCCGTTGCGCGCCGACGGATCGCTGACGTCGGCGACGCGCGCCATGAGCGGGAGGCCGCAGCGCTGCCGTGCGGGCGTTCCCGATCGTAGCGCTTGACGGAGGCCGGGGGGGTCACCCCCGGCCTCGCCCTTGCACGCCCCTATGTACCGCCGTCTTCGGGCGGGCGCGCGGCTCGTCCGTGCCGGTTTCGGTGCCGTCTCCCCGGGCCTGAGGTCCGCGGCGTGCCGCACCTATACGTTTGAGAGCGGTGCCGCCGCGCACCTATACGTTTGAGAGGCCGGAGGAGACAGACCTATAGGCTTGAGGAATTGTCGCGGCGTTTGCCCAGGTAGAAATTCTCCTTTTTCCTCAAACCTATAGCTCTGCACGGGAGAGGCCCGCAAACTTATAGGAACCCACACGCGGGACCCGCAAACCTATTGGAACCCGCGCGCGGCGCTCGCGAGCCTATAGGAACCGGTAGGAATCGGTGCGCAGCACCCGCAGACCTATGGGGATGCCCCCCGGCGCCAGGCCGGAGACCCCCGCCGCAGGCCCGGGCGGCTCGCGTCACGCGGGAAGGCCTCCCCATCCGTCGCATGGCGGTCAAGGTTGATCGCATCCTCAGAGTCGGCCCTGCGGTCACCCGCGGTCACGTGCCGCGCGAACACGTCACCCCAGAAGAGAGACGCCCATCACGCGGGGGATGCGGGCACCTGCGTCGGTGACGCTGAGGAGTCGTGCGAGCTCCTCGCCAAACCGGGCGGCCTCGTCCCTGCGTCCCTCGCCGTCGCATTGATTCACCAGCACGACGTCCGGCGTGACCACCCCCTGCTCCATCTCCCACGCGAGGTGTCGAGCCATGAGCTCGGGCGTCGCGACATCGCCGCCGTCCACCCCCAGCCGCTCGCAGATAAGCTGAGGCCTGTGCACGACCTCGGCAATGCGTCTGCCAAACCCGCTCGCACCCACGAGAAGGATGGTTCTTCGCGTCGTTGCGGGCACGTTGGGCTCCCAGTCCGCGTGCGCCTTGAGGGGCCGCCCATGAGCGCCGTCGGCTTCCACGAGGACGTAGTCGGCCCGCCTCGCCAGCTCCGCGACGGAAAGTGACGGCGCGGCGAGCTTGCCCTCCCGCCCCGGTGCCCCCACGCAGACGACCCGAGATGACCTCAGGCCCTCCTCGACGGACTGCGCGTCGCCGTCCGTGACGAGGGGCATGTTGTCAAAGGGAAGGATGTGGGTGGACGTGGTGAGGATGACGGAACCCGGCAGCTCGTGGGCGAGCCGTGCAAGCAGCGACGTCTTTCCGCCGCTGCCCACCACTGACGTGACGCCCGGCGCCACTCGCAGCGACCTATATAAATTCATAAGGTTACCTAACTGTTTGTTAGTATATGGTAAGTGAGCGACACCGTTATAGTTCTGTAACTATAACAATCAGCCACTGCCGGCGTGACGCTGGTTCCCGGCACAAGGAGGGGATGTCACATGCATATCGATGCGAGAAACCTAGCCTGTCCCCGTCCCGTCGTCCTCGCCCTTGAGGCCCTGCCCAAGCTCAAGCCGGGCGAGAGCCTTGACATCCTGGTCAACGACGACGTCGCCTCGGCCAACCTCACACGCCTCGCCGCAGAGAAGGGCTGTGCGCTGACGACGGTCGCGCAGGGCCAGGAGACGACCCTCACCCTCACGCCGAACGCCCCCGTCGAGCAGAGCGCCTCCGCGTCGGCCGAGGCCGCCGGCTTCTGCGAGATTCCCGGTCGTGGCGACGCCGTGATCGTGGTTGACGCCGACACCATGGGACGCGGCAGCGAGGAGCTTGGACGCATCCTGGTCAAGGGGCTCCTGTACGCCCTGGCCCATCAGGATCAGGTGCCGCGCCTGGCGCTCTTCTACAACGGCGGCGCGCACCTCACCTGCGAGGGGAGCGAGTCTCTGGACGACATCCGCGAGCTCGAGGCGCGCGGGACCCAGATTCTGACCTGCGGCACCTGCCTTGACTTTTATGGCATCCGCGAGCGGCTCGCCGTGGGCGGCGTGACGAACCTCTACGAGATCGCCAAGGTCTTTGCCGAGAACCCCGGCGTGACGGTGCTCTAGGGCGCGTCGGGCTGTCGCCATGCATCCGCAGAGCCAACGTCGGGTCTATCTGAACTGCGCCGCAACCTCCGTCGTGCGGCCTCCTTGCGTCACGGAGGCGGTCGTGCGCGCCCTGGGGTCGCTCGGCAGCTCCGGACGCGGGGCGGGCGGGTGCGAGCTGGGAGCGGCCCGCGCCGTCATGGTCGCGCGCGAACGCGTCTGCCGGCTCTTCAACGGGGTCCGGCCCGAGCGCGTCGTCATGTGCGCCAACGCGACGATGGCGCTCAACCTGGCCATCCTGGGCACAGTGAGGCCGGGCGACCACGTGGTCGCGACGGCGTGGGACCACAACTCCGTGCTGCGGCCCCTCTTTGCCCTGCGCGACGAGAGGGGAGTCAGCCTGGACGTCGTCGGCGCGGACGAGCGCGGCGCACTGGACCTTGACGAGCTGGCTCGCCTCGTGACGCCGGGAACGCGGCTGGTGACCTGCACCCATGCCTCCAACCTCACCGGCGACGTGTGCGACGTCGGTGCCGTCGCGCGCATAGCCCACGATGCCGGCGCGCTTCTGCTGGTGGACTGCGCCCAGACGGCGGGTGCGCGTCCCGTTGACATGCAGGCTCTTGGCGCCGATCTGCTCGCGTTCACCGGGCACAAGGCGCTCATGGCGCCTCAGGGCACCGGCGGCCTGATCGCAAGGCCCGGCGTCGAGGTCATGCCCACGCTGCGCGGCGGCACGGGCGTGCGTTCGTTTGACGAAGGGATGCCTGAGGCCTGGCCCGAGCACCTTGAGGCGGGCACGCTGAACGCCCATGGCATCGCGGGCCTCTCCGCCGCGCTGGCATGGCTTGACGACCTTGGCGTCGAGCGGGTGCATCGTCACGACCTCGCCCTGGTGCGTCGCTTTGCAAAGGGCGTGCGCTCCCTGGAAGGCTGCACGCTGTATGGTGGCCTGCCACGCGACCTCGCGCTGCTTGACGGCAGCCGGCCGGAACGGGACCATGCGCCCGTGCTCGCCCTGAACGTGAGGGGATGGGAGTCGTCGGCGCTCGCCCTGGCGCTCGAGGAGCGCCACGGCATCTCGGTCAGGGCGGGCGCCCACTGCGCGCCGCTCATGCACCGGGCTCTCGGCACCTCCAGGACGGGGGCGGTGCGCTTTTCGTTTGGGTGGTTCACGAGCGACCAGGACGTTGACTACGCGCTCGACGCCCTGGGCAGGCTGGCGAGGGAGGCGTAGCGCCATGGGACGAAGACTCGAGGCACGGACGGTGGCCGCGTTTGACTCCACGCACGAGGCGCTCGAGGCGGAGCGCATCTGCCGCGAGCGGGGGGTGGCGGGCCGGCTCATCCCGACGCCCACCGCCATCCGCGCGGACTGCGGGCTGGCCTGGGCCATGCCGCCCGAGGCCCGAGGTGACTTTGAGGAGGCGGCGCGCCACGGCTTCGTGGTCGCGGGCCTGTACGACCTGGAGCTTTGAGGAGGTGGCAGGGATGCTGGTGGTTGTACGAGGCGCGGGTGACCTTGCGACCGGCATAGCGATTCGGCTGCACCGTGCGGGATGCGACGTGATCATGCTGGACGTGGCCGTGCCCACGGCGGTTCGTCGGACCGTGAGCTTCTCCGAGGCCGTCCGCCTGGGCGAGGCGACGGTCGAGGACGTGGTTGCCCGCCGGTGCGCGGACGTGAGGCAGGCGCGTGCGACCGTGCGCGCGGGTGACGTCGCGGTGCTGGTTGACGGCGAGGGTGCCTGCATCGCCGCCCTTGCCCCCGACGTCCTGGTGGACGCCATCATCGCCAAGCGCAACGTCGGCACCACCAAGGACATGGCTCCCATCGTCATCGGCGTGGGGCCCGGCTTTCACGCGGGGCACGACTCCTCGGCGGACTGCCATGCCGCCATCGAGACAAAGCGCGGCCATTACCTGGGGCGCGTGATCTATGACGGCACGCCCATCCCCAACACGGGCGTGCCGGGCTTCGTCGGCGGGCACGCCGCCGACCGCGTCCTGCGCGCCCCCGCGGCCGGGAGCTTCAAGCCGCTCATGAGCATAGGCGACACGGTGAGGCAGGGCGACCTTGTCGCCACCGTTGACGGCACGCCGCTTCTCGCCACGATAGACGGCGTGCTCAGGGGGCTGCTCCAGGAGGGCGTCCCCGTGGTCGAGGGCATGAAGTCGGGCGACATCGACCCGCGCTGCAAGCGGGGGCACTGCTTCTCGTGCTCGGACAAGGCCCGCGCCGTCGCAGGCGGCGTGCTCGAGGCCGTCGCGGGCCTGTCGGGAAGGCTCAGGGGGTAGCGCCATGGACGACGTCAGACTCACCAAGCTTGCCGAGTGCGCGGGCTGCGGGGCCAAGGTGGGCGCCGGCCAGCTCGCCCGCCTGCTCGAGGGCCTGGACGTGCGGCACGACCCCAGGCTGCTCGTGGGCTTTGACAAGAGCGACGACGCGGCCGTCTATCAGGTCTCCGAGGACGTCGCGATCGTGGCGACCACCGACTTCTTCCCGCCCATCGCCGACGACCCCTACACCTACGGCGCCATCGCCGCCACGAACGCCCTGTCGGACGTCTATGCCATGGGCGGCGAGCCCAAGGTGGCCCTTAACATCCTGACGGTGCCACAGGACATGCCCAAGGAGGTCGTCCACCAGATCCTGCGGGGCGGTTACGAGAAGGTGTACGAGGCGGGCGCCGTCATCGCGGGCGGTCACTCCATCTATGACAGCGAGCCCAAGTACGGCCTGGCCGTGACCGGCATCGTGGATCCCCGACGGCTGCTCACGAATGCCGGGGCGCGTCCCGGCGACCTGCTCGTGCTCACGAAGGCCCTCGGTGTGGGCGTCATCACGACGGTGGCCAAGGCGGGACTCGCCTCGCCCGAGGACGTCGAGCGCGCGGAACGCTCGATGCTCACCCTCAACCGCTACGCCCGCGACGTCATGGTGCGACACGACATTCATGCCGCCACGGACGTGACCGGCTTCGGGCTGATGGGCCACCTGCTCGAGATGGCCCAGGGCGCGGACCTGGACGTCACCCTCGACGTCTGCGCCGTCCCGCTCATGCCCGGCGTGCGCGACTGGGCCCGGCTGGGCCTGCTGCCGGCGGGCATGTATCGCAACCGCCGCTATGCGCAGGACCAGGTGCAGGCGGAGGGCCTGCCGCTGGACCTGACGGACGTGCTCTTCTCGCCCGAGACCTCCGGCGGCCTGCTGTTGGCCGTCGCCCCTGCCGACGCCTCGGCGCTCGTGGGCGAGCTCGAGCGGGACGGTCGGGTGCCGTGCGCGCGCGTCATAGGGCGCATGGAGGAGCGCTCGGGCGGACGGCGCATCCGCCTTACGCAGGGGGGCGAGCGCGCATGATGACGGATTCGAGCGGCACCCTGCGCGACGCCGTCCTCGTCGCCCGCCTGCTACAGGAGGCGCGTGCGGGGCGCCCCTTCGCCCTGGCCGGCGTCCTGGCAACCCGCGGCTCCATGCCGCGCGGGGCGGGCGCGCGCATGGCGCTCCTCTCGGACGGGAGCTGGCTGGGCACGGTCGGTGGCGGGCGCGTGGAGCAGATGGCCATGGAACGCTGCCGGGCCGTGCTCGAGGGAATGGCGCCGGGTTCGCTGGAATGGCTGACGCACGCGAAGACGGGCATGGCCTGCGGGGGAGACGCCCTCCTGTCCGTTCGTCGCTCCCTTGAGCCCGCAGACGAGGCCCGCCTCCTGGCCGACCTCCTTGAGCGCGGGCGGCAAGATGAGCCATCCGTCATCGACGAGGACTGGTCGGACGAGAGGCGCCCGCGCGTCAGCCTCACGAGCGTCAGGGACGTCGATCCGGGCGATTTGCGGGCCACGACCGAGCTGCCCCTGTGGGACGAGGCGCGCCGCCGTTACAGCGAGCCCATCGGCGCCGACCCCATGGCCTACGTCTTTGGGGCCGGGCACGTGGGACAGGCGCTCTGCCCGGTCCTTGCGGGGGTGGGGTTCAGGGTCACCGTCTTTGACGATCGTGCGGAGCTTGCCACGACCGAGCTGTTCCCGCGCGCGGAGCGCGTGGTGTGCGGCGACTTTGGGCACGTGAGCGAACTCGTGCATGTGACCAGGCGCGACTACGTCGTCGTGATGACCCATGGGCACGTGGCGGACCTGGAGGTGCTTCGGCAGGTCGCCCCGGCGCAGCCGGCCTACGTGGGCTGCATCGGCAGTCGTGGCAAGGCCGCCTTCGTCCGCAGGACGCTCGTCGAGCGCGGCGTGAGCGACGTCTGGGCCCAGGCGGTCCACCTGCCCGTGGGCGAGGACATCCTCGCCGTCACCCCCGCCGAGATCGCCATCTCGATCGCGGCGGAGATGATTCGCTGCCGCGCGGAGCTACGGCCAAGGGAGCTGCGCCCGCATGCGGCGCACGTGAGGAAGGAGGAGCCCTAGGAGGCACGGCACGCCTCGAAGCTGCGTCCTGCGACAGGCGTCACGAGCAGGGCGGCGGCCGCTTCACCCAAGGATAGGCAACACCATTTGAAAGGAACCACCATGAACGTTTCGTCTAGCATCAGCAGGCGCTCATTCGTCGGCACCCTCGTGACGGCGTCCGGCCTCGGCCTTGTCGGCTGCGCCCAGGGCGGCGCGGGCACCAACCCCTCAGGCGCCGCCTCGTCGAAGGGCGATTCCAGCAAGCTGATCGTGTTTGCGGCCGCCTCGCTCACCGAGGCGCTCACGGCCATCGGCGACCTCTTCAAGGCCTCCGAGGGCGGGTCCGAGGTCGTCTTCACGTTTGACTCCTCGGGCACCCTCAAGAAGCAGATCGTGGAGGGCGCCCCCTGCGACGTCTTCGTCTCTGCCGCCCAGAAGCAGATGAACCAGCTGGACGCCAAGTCCGAGAAGGGCAACGAGGGCATCGACCTCGTGGATCACGACACGCGCGTCGACCTGCTCGAGAACAAGGTCACGCTCTGCGTCCCCAAGGGCAACCCCAAGGGCGTCAGCGGCTTTGCCGACATGGCCGACAAGCTCAAGGCCGGTCAGATTCAGCTCTGCATGGGCAACTCCGACGTGCCTGTGGGCCAGTACACCCAGCAGATCCTCGAGCACCTCGGCTTGGACGAGAACGAGCTCGCCCAGGCCGGCCGCATCACCTACGGCTCCAACGTCAAGGAAGTCACCTCGCAGCTGTCCGAGGCCGCCGTGGACTGCGGCGTCATCTACAAGACGGACGCGCACGCCGCGGGCCTCGAGGTCGTCGAGGAGGCCGACTCGTCCCTGTGCGGGCGCGTCATCTACCCGGCCGCCGCGCTCAAGGACGCGCCGCAGCCGGAGCTCGCCAAGGCCTTCCTCGCGTTCCTCAAGACGGCCGACGCCGCCGCGCAGTTCGAGAAGGCCGGCTTCACGCCTCTTGCCACGGCGTAGGTCGAGGCCTTCCATGGACTGGTATCCACTTCTCAACTCACTCAGGATTGCTGCCCTTTCGACGGCGGTCGTCTATGCGGTGGGTATAGGCCTTGCCAACGTGGTGGCACGCGCCCCGCGCCTCGTGAAGGGTGCGCTGGACGTGGTCCTCACGCTTCCCCTCGTGCTCCCTCCCACGGTCGTGGGCTATCTCCTGCTCATCGTCCTTGGTCCCCGGCGTCCCGTGGGCGCGTGGTTCATGGACGCGTTTGGCGTGAGGCTCACCATGACGTGGTATTCGGCCATCCTGGCGACCGTCGTCGTGAGCTTTCCGCTCATGTACCGCACGGCGCGCGGGGCCTTCGAGGCGTTTGACGAGACCCTGTCCCAGGCGGGCAGGACGCTCGGCAAGTCCGAGACATGGATCTTCTGGCGCGTCAAGATGCCCTGCTGTCGGCAGGGCATCGTCGCCGGCGCCGTGCTCGCCTTCGCCCGCGCCCTGGGCGAGTACGGCGCCACGTCCATGATCGCCGGCTATACGCCAGGCATCACGGCGACCGTCTCCACGACGGTCTATCAGCTCTGGCGCACCGGCGACGACGCCCTGGCGCTCAGGTGGGTCCTGGTGAACCTGGCCATATCGTCGGTCGTGCTTCTCGCCCTCAACTACCTGAACGCGCGCGTGCGCCCCGCGCAAAGGGGGGCCGTCTGATGGCGCTTGTCGTTGACATCACGAAGGCCCTCTCCGACTTCACGCTGCGGGTGTCGTTTACGGTCGAGAGCTCGCATGAGGTCGTGGCCCTGCTGGGCGCCTCGGGCTGCGGCAAGTCCATGACGCTCAAGTGCATCGCCGGCATCGAGCGCCCCGACTGCGGGCGCATCGTGCTGGGCGACCGCGTGCTCTTTGACAGCGAGCGCCGCGTCGACCTTCCGCCGCAGCGGCGGCGCGTGGGCTATCTGTTCCAAAGCTACGCCCTCTTTCCCACCATGACGGTGCTCGAGAACGTTGCGTGCGGCGCCGTGGGCGCCAGCAAGGGGGAGCGTCTGGCGCGGGCTCGCCGTGAGCTTGCCGCCATGCGGCTGACGGGCCTTGAGGGGCGCAGGCCGTCATCCCTCTCGGGCGGTCAGCAGCAGCGTTGCGCCATGGCGCGCATCTTGGCGAGCGACCCGGAGCTCCTCCTTCTGGACGAGCCCTTCTCGGCGCTTGACGAGTATCTGCGCTGGCAGCTTGAGCTCGAGCTCGCTGACACGCTCAAGGGCTTCGCCGGGGGCGCGGTATACGTGTCCCACAACCGTGACGAGGTCTTTCGCCTGTGCGACACGGTCTGCACGATCACGCGCGGAAGGTCAGAGCCAAAGGCCACGGTGAAGGAGTTCTTCTCTCGCCCGCGCTCGCTTTCTGCCGCCCTGATCAGCGGCTGCAAGAACGTGAGCCGGGCCCGTCAGGTGGGGCCGGACGCCTTCGCCTGCGAGGAGTGGGGAATCACGCTGCGCACGTCGTTGCCATGCGACGGCCCCGTGACCCACGTGGGCCTGCGTGCCCACTACCTCGACGTCGCGCCGGCGGGCGAGAGGGTCCAGGTGCCGACGGGCGAGAGGACCCAGGCGCCGGCGGGCGAGGCCAACTGCGTCTCGTGCGCCGTGGACCGCGTCATCGAGTCAACGTTTTCCACGATCGTGATGCTGCGCACGCCGGCGGGAGGTCTGCTGCGCCATGAGCTTGACAAGGATCGCTGGCGGTCTTTGGGACGCCCCGCGAACGTGCTGGTCCTGGTGAGGCCCGAGCACGTGATGCCGCTGTCCGAGGTGGTGCCAGATGCTTGACGAACGGGGGCGAGACATTCGCTACCTGCGCCTCTCGGTGACGGACCGCTGCAACTGCCGCTGCGTCTACTGCATGCCGGAGGGAGGCGTCCCGCGCCGGGACCACGGCGAGATGGCCACGTTTGAGGAGCTGCGCGACATCGTGCGGGCGGCGGTGACGCTGGGGGTGCGCAAGGTTCGCGTCACCGGGGGCGAGCCGCTGGTACGCAGGGGCATCGTCAGGCTCGTTCACATGCTCGCCGAGGTGCCCGGCGTCGAGGAGCTGGCCATGACCACCAACGGCACCCTTCTGGCCCCCCTGGCGGCAGGGCTGCGCGACGCCGGTCTCGACCGTCTCAACGTGAGCCTGGACACCCTTGACGTGGACCGCTACCGGTCCATGACGCGCTGCGGGTCGCTCGAGAACGCCCTGGCGGGCCTCAGGGCGGCGCGCGAGGCGGGCTTGGGCCCCACCAAGCTCAACTGCGTCCTTCTGGGGGGCGTCAACGAGAAGGACATCGTCCCGCTCGCCGAGCTCGCCCGTGACGGCGCCGACGGGGAGCTGGGCGTCGCCAGCGTGCGCTTCATCGAGCTCATGCCCATGGGCGCGTGCGCCTCGTGGCCCAGGGAGCGCTTCGTCTCGGCCGACGTCGTCGTGGACGAGGTGGCCGGCCTGGTGCCCGCGGGGCAAGACGGGGTGACGCAGCTGTATCGCAAGGAAGGGTGGCGCGGCACCATAGGCCTGATTCGCCCCGTGAGCCACGGCTTCTGCAAGACCTGCGACCGTATCAGGGTGACGGCTGACGGCATGCTCAAGCCCTGCCTGCACTCGCGCGCGGAGATCTCTCTGCGCGGCCTCTCGGGTCCCGAGCTCGTCGCGGCCCTGAGGCAGGGAATCGCCGCCAAGCCGGCGCGCCATCACCTGGGCGTGGCCCATGCGAGCGCCACGCCACGAAGCATGAACCAGATAGGGGGCTGAGCCATGGCGCTCACGCACTTTGACGAGGAGGGCCACGCGCGGATGGTGGACGTCTCCCAAAAGCCCAGGACCCAGCGGGTGGCCCGCGCCGCCGGCAAGGTCCTCATGAACGAGGACACGCTCGCCCTCGTGCGCGCCGGCACCACCAGGAAGGGTGACGTGCTCGGCGTGGCGCAGGTGGCGGGCATCATGGCGGCCAAGCGCTGCTGGGAGCTCGTCCCGCTGTGCCATCCCGTCGCGCTCACGGGCGTCGAGGTCCGCTGCACGCCCGAGGACGACGGCGTGGCCGTGGAGGCGTGGTGCCGCTGCCTGGGCGAGACGGGCGTCGAGATGGAGGCGCTCACGGCGGCGTCCGTCGCCTGCCTGACCATCTACGACATGTGCAAGTCGCACCAGCGCGACATGGTGGTGCGCGACGTCCGCCTGCTCGAGAAGGACGGGGGCAAGTCCGGGCACTTCGTGGCGCCGCCGCGCGAGGATCGGCATGGCGTCGCAAAGGGAGCCGCGCCCGGCGTCGCAGGCAGCGTCGTGGCCACCTGCGTCTCGCAGCGGAAGGGCGAGCGCAAGCGCCCCGTCGGGGAGCTGCGCCTCGTCGTGGGTCTCGGCATAGAGGGAGACGCCCATGCCGGCGCCTGGCACCGGCAGGTCTCGCTCTTGGCGGACGAGTCGGTTGACCGGATGCGCGAGGGCGGCGCCGTCCTCGCCGCAGGCGACTTTGCGGAGAACATCCTCACCAGGGGCATCGCCGTCAGGGAGCTGCCGGTGGGGACGACGCTGGCCGTCGGCGAGGCTCTTCTCGTGGTGACGCAGATAGGTAAGACCTGCCACAACGACTGCGAGATCCGCCGTCTCGTGGGGATGTGCGTCATGCCCACCGACGGCGTCTTCTGCGTGGTCGCGCGCGGGGGCGTCGTGCGGGCGGGCGACGCGATACGGGTGCTGGACGAGGGTCCCGAGGCGCCGCGACGCTGAAGGGCGACGGGCAAGGAGGATGACATGAGGCTGGTCAAGACCGTTGACGCGGTGGGGCACGTGCTCTGCCACGACATGACTCAGATCGTGGTGGGCGGCGAGGGCGGGCAGGGCCGCTACAAGGGGCCGCGCTTCAGGAAGGGGCATGTGGTCACGGAAGAGGACGTCCCCGTCCTCCTCTCCATGGGCAAGGAGCATCTGTACGTGTGGGAGCTTGCTGCGGGCATGCTCCACGAGAATGACGCGGCCGAGCGCATGGCCGCCCTGTGCCTGGGCCCCAACACCGTGCGGGCGGGCGCTCCTCGCGAGGGAAAGATCTCCATCCGCGCGGCCTGCGACGGCGTCCTGCTCGTCAACGCGAAGCGCTTGCGGGCGGTCAACGCGACCGACGAGGTCATGGTGGCCACGCGCAAGGGCAACCTTGCCGTGCGCGCGGGCGACGAGCTGGCCGGGACGCGCGTGATTCCCCTGGTCATTCGTGAGGAGCAGGTTGCCGCGGCCGAACGGGCCGCCCACGGCGAGAGGCTTCTCGCGGTGGAGCCCTTCAAGCTGCGGACGGCCGCCATCATCGCGACGGGCTCCGAGGTCAAGAGCGGCCTCATCGAGGACAAGTTCACGCCCGTGGTCCAGGCAAAGCTCGCCGCCTTCAACATCCGCTGCACGAGCGTGACGCGGCCGGGCGACGACCCGGATGATCTTGCGGCCGCCATAGGCGCGGCCCGGCGGGAGGGGGTTGACCTCATCTGCTGCACGGGAGGCATGAGCGTGGACCCTGACGACAACACCCCCGGGGCCATCAGGCGCGCGGGCGCGCGCATCGTCAGCTACGGCGCCCCGGTCCTGCCCGGCGCCATGATGCTGCTGGGCTACTTTGGCAAGGAGGGCGTCTGTGGGCCCGGCACGCCCGTCGTGGGCCTGCCCGGCTGCGTCATGTACGCGGCGTCCACGGTGTTTGACCTCGTGCTGCCGCGCATCGCGGCGGGTGTCGAGCTCACCAAGCAGGACTTTGCCGAGCTGGGGGAGGGAGGGCTCGCCATACGAGGGAGGTTCTCCCTTGCCCCCAACTGCCCGTTTGAGCCAAAGGAGTGAGGATGCGCGACATCGATTCCAAGGCGGGGGACCTTGATGGACGCCAGGCGCGGGAGCACCCCAACGCCGCGGAGCCCCCTGACGAGCCAACATCTCATGGTGAGCCGGGACCCCACGTCGCGGCGAAGTTCGGTGGCACGGCGACGCCCCTTGCTGGGGCGGGGTCCCATGACGCGGCGCCCAGTCGGCGCCAGACGGCCTCCGTCATCACGGTGAGCGACCGCTCCTCGCGCGGCAAGAGGGCCGACGCGAGCGGCCCCGCCCTGCGCGCGCTGCTTGAGGCCGAGGGCTATGAGGTGGTCGGGCGCTGCGTCGTTCCCGACGAGCGCCCGCGGATAGAGGCCGCGATTCGGGGTGAGGCGGCCAAGGACGTGGCTCTCGTGCTCACCACCGGCGGCACGGGACTCTCGCAACGGGACGTGACGCCCGAGGCCACGTGCGCCGTCTGCGACCGCCTGGTTCCCGGCATCCCCGAGGCCATGCGTGCCGCCTCGATGGCCATCACGCCGCGCGCCTGTCTCTCGCGCGCGACGGCCGGCACGCTGGGACGCACCCTGGTGGTCAACCTGCCTGGCAGTCCCAAGGCCGCCTGCGAGAACATACGGGCCGTCATTGGGCCCATCGGGCATGGGCTGCGCATCCTGCGCGAAGGCCCGGCCGACTGCGCGTCGATGACGTCCTAGGCGTCGTCGTCCGCGTCTGCCCTGGTGCGACGTGTGCTTTGGCGTGGGCGCGGCGGTCTAGCCGTGGGTGTAGCTCGTTGCCGCGTGGAGCATGTTGACCTCAGCAAGCTCCAGCTTGCCGTCAATGTAGGGCTGATACATGGCGTCGATCGACCCCACGCCCATGCTGCAGCCCGAACAGCTGTCGCAGCCGGTGGCGTCCCCGCAGGAAAGCCCTCGGCGCACGATGCGCTCCCGCTCCTCGCGCGTGGTGTCCTTTATGAGCACGCTTGCCATGATGTGCCTCGTTCCCGGTCATGATGGTTCCTGTGAGGGCTTATACCGTTGACGTGCGTGAGCTATGCCGAAGATGGCAAACCACATGCCCCTGACCGTCACCCTGGATCCCGCGTCAGGGGTCATCGGGCGGGCGCCTTCTATCCAGAGGCACCGTCTTGTCCGGCAGAATGTGGAAGGTGCAGGCGCCCATATTCATGTGTCATGAGGCGGGGTCTCAAAAAGTCGGCACAACTCGGTCAAAATAGCCAATTTTTACCCTATTTGCCCGAGTAATGCTGACTTGAAGGGAGGTCCCCCTGTAGCGGTAGTATAAATAAGTCATTAATATGCATATTGTTCTTGCTTTCGCCAGAGGAGCGGCCGGGGCCGGGGGCTTGCGGGCGTCCGTCAGGATCGACCAACGGGAGGTCAGAGATCATGAACATCAAGGATTTTCGCTTTGAGGGCAAGGGCCGGTTCTCGCTGGACGACGTCAGGACCTCCCTCGACATCGACAAGGACGAGGAGCTCCGGTATGAGGAGCTCACCGCGCAGAACACCCTGCGCATGGGAGAGCTGCAGGACAAGCTCTATGCCGAAGGCCGCGAGGGGCTCGTGATCCTCCTGCAGGCCATGGACGCGGCCGGCAAGGACTCCACCATCAAGCGCGTTATGAGCGGCGTCAACCCCCAGGGCGTCGTGGTGCACTCCTTCAAGCAGCCCAGCCAGACCGAGCTCGCCCACGACTACCTGTGGCGTGCCGTCACGCACCTTCCGCCCCGCGGCTTCATGGGCCTGTTCAACCGCTCGTACTACGAGGACGTCCTCGTGGTGCGCGTGCATGACATCTGGAAGGGCTATGCCATGCCCAAACGCTGCCTCAACGACGGCAGGGACACCTTCTTCGAGCGGCGCTACAAGCAGATCGCAAACTTTGAGGAGTACCTCTACGACAACGGCTACCGCGTCCTCAAGATCTTCCTCAACGTGGGGCTCGACGAGCAGAAGGAGCGCTTTTTGGAGCGCATCGACAACGAGAGGAAGAACTGGAAGTTCTCGGCGGGCGACATCGACGAGCGCGAGCTGTGGCCTCACTACATGGACGCCTACGAGAGGGCCATCAACGCCACCGCGACGGAGCATGCCCCCTGGTACGTGGTTCCCGCCGACCAGAAGTGGTTTGCCCGCTGGGTCGTGAGCGAGGCGATCGTGGACGTGCTGGAGCAGATCGACCCTCACTACCCCGAGCTGCCCAAGGAGGCCAAGGACACGTTGGCGCGGAGTCGCGAGCGGCTAACGGGCGAGGGGCGCTGACCGCCGCCACGGCACGGCTGGCCGCCACGCCATGTCGGCCGCGGGGCGCCGTCGGCGTCTCCGTTACCGCAGGCGGCCCTCGACGTCCGCCTTGTAGCCGGCAAAGTTCTTGTCGTTGCCGCTCTCGCGGGCAAAGGCCTCCATCCGTCCCAGCATCGTGCGCGCCTCGGCAGGGTGCCCGTCCTTGATGAGGGTCTCCACGATCAGCTGAAGAAACTGCAGCTGAAGGTCGGGATCGTGCGCGTCCTTGGCCCAGGCGGCATAGTCGCGCATGAGCTGGCGGGGGCTGCGGCTGGCGGCATAGCGCTCGATGATGGGGTTGACGGTCTTCTGGGCGTCCGCGTTCTCGCGCTCCCAGCGCTGCCTCTGGGTGTGCCGGTAGGCGTAGAAGACGATGACGGCGGCGATGACGGCCGTGAAGATGGGCGCGTAGACGCTGTTAAGGTGCAGGACGAACCGAAGGACGAGGGTGATGGCAAACACGCCCGCGAACATGATCGCGGTCAGGATGAGCTCGCCCTTGACGTTGGCCCTGCCGCGCTGGGGCGTGCGGCGTCGCATGTCGGGGTCGGGACGTCTGTCGTTCGCTGCCATGCGCATCTCCTCAAGAGGGGCGACGCGCCTCGCGAAGGGCGGGACGCGTCGCGGTCGGCCTCTGCGTGTTCGGTTGCCCCGTCTGGCGGGCGCCTAGCTAAAGTATGCCACGCCTCCCTCGAAGATGGGCTGGTAATGCTCGCCGGGGACGTTCTTGAAGGTGCCGGGCGTGCTGCGCTCGCTATGTCCCATCTTGCCCAGGACGCGCCCGTCGGGACTCGTCACGGCCTCGATGGCCCAGGCGGATCCGTTGGGGTTGACCGAGAGGTCCATGGACGGCAGGCCCTGGGCGTCGACGTACTGCGCGGCGATCTGCCCCCTTTCGCCCAGCTCCCTGATCAGAGGCTCAGGTGCCACGAAGCGACCCTCGCCGTGGCTGACGGCGATGCGGTGAACGTCGCCGACCTCGCAGCGCGACAGCCACGGCGACAGGTTGGAGGACACGCGCGTAAGGACGAGCCTGCTCTGGTGCCTGCCGATGGCGTTGAAGGTGAGCGTGGCGCAGTCGGCGGTCATGGGCACGATGTCCCCGTACGGCACGAGCCCGAGCTTGACCAGCGCCTGGAAGCCGTTGCAGATGCCCAGCACGAGGCCGTCGCGGGCCTGCAGCAGGTCGCGTACCGCCTCGGTCACCTGCGGCGCGCGGAAGAAGGCCGTGATGAACTTGGCCGAGCCGTCGGGCTCGTCCCCGCCGGAGAAGCCGCCCGGGATCATGAGGATCTGGGATTGCGCGATCTCGTCCACGAGGGCCTGGGTGCTCTGGGCGACGGAGTCGGGCGTGAGGTTGTTGATCACGAGCGCATGGGCCTCGGCGCCGGCTCGCTCAAAGGCGCGGGCGCTGTCAAACTCGCAGTTGGTGCCGGGAAAGACGGGGATGATGACGCGGGGGCGCGCAGTTCTGACGAGCGGAGCGGGCCGGCTGACGTGCCGTCGCGCGACGTCAAAGCTCACCGGCTCCACCGGCTCGCCGGCCCTGCGATAGGCGAAGACGGGCTCCATCTCTGCCTCCCAGGCCTCCTGCAGGCCGGCGAGGTCGATCGTCTGGCCTGCGACGACCAGTGCGTAGGCGGCCGTCGTCTCGCCCAGCGCGCGCAGCTCGACGTCGTCGGCGCACGGCGAGGTGACCGTGGCCCCCTCGGCAAGCTCGACCACGAAGCTCCCGTAGGCGGGTGAGAAGAGCTCGTCCTCGTCAAAGTCGTCCGAGAGGCGCATCCCAAGTTGGTTGCCCACGCACATCTTGAAGAGCGCCTCGGCAAGGCAGCCGTAGCCCGGCGTCGAGACGGCGAGCGCCCCTCCGGAGCGGATGAGCCCCTCGACGAGCGACATGGCGGAGAGGAGCGACTTGGCCCTAGGCGTGATGCCGTCATCCAGGTAGGCGGGCCTCACGAGGACGAGCCGATGCCCGGCGCCCTTGAGCTCGGGCGAGGTCACGCACCCCACCGTGCCGAGGGCCGTCGCAAACGACACGAGGGTGGGCGGCACGTCCAGGTCCTCAAAGGAGCCGCTCATGGAGTCCTTGCCGCCTATGGCTCCCACGCCCAGGTCGCGCTGGGCCATGAGGGCGCCGAGCAGGGCCGCCACCGGCTTGCCCCAGCGCTCGGGCACGTCGCGCAGGCGCTCAAAGTACTCCTGGAAGGTGAGATAGGCGTCCTCGTGCCCAAAGCCCGTCGCGACAAGGCGGCACAGGCTCTCTACCACCGCAAGATAGGCGCCCGTGAAGGCGTTCGCGCTCGTGAGGAAGGGGTTGAAGCCCCAGGCCATACCCGAGCAGGTGGTGGTCTCGCCGTCCGTCGGCAGCTTGGCCGCCATGGCCAGCGCCGGCGTGAGCTGCGTGGCGCCGCCAAAGGGCATGAGCACGCTCGCGGCGCCGATGGTGGCGTCAAAGCGCTCGGCCAGGCCCTTGTTGGAGGCCACGTTCTTGTCGGTCACGAGCGCCCGCAGGCGCTCCTCGAGCGTGCGTCCCTTCCAGGCGGGCCGCCAGCTGCCCTGGGCGACCACGTGGACGTCCTGGTGCTTGGGCGCGCCGTTAGAGGAGAGGAAGGCGCGACTCACGTCCACGATGGTGGCGCCGCGCCAGGTCATCGTGAGGCGGGGCCGCGCGGTGACCTCGGCCACGACCGTGGCCTCGAGGTTCTCCTCGCGGGCGTAGCCCAAAAACTCGTCCACGTCCTTCGCCGCCAGCGCCACGGCCATGCGCTCCTGGGACTCGCTGATGGCCAGCTCCGTGCCGTCCAGCCCCTCGTATTTCTTGGGGACGCGGTCAAGGTCTATGGCCAGGCCGTCGGCAAGCTCCCCGATGGCCACGGACACGCCGCCGGCGCCGAAGTCGTTGCAGCGCTTGATGAGGCGGCAGGCGTCCTCGCGACGGAAGAGCCGCTGGAGCTTGCGCTCCTCGGGCGCGTTGCCCTTCTGGACCTCCGCCCCGTCCTTGGCCAGCGAGTCGACGTTGTGCGCCTTGGAGGAGCCCGTGGCGCCGCCGATGCCGTCACGGCCGGTGCGCCCGCCCAAAAGGATCACCTTGTCGCCGGGCGCGGGCGTCTCGCGGCGCACGTGGCTGGCGGGCGTGGCGCCCACGACGGCTCCGATCTCCATGCGCTTGGCGGCGTAGCCCGGGTGGTAGAGCTCGCTGACCTGCCCGGTGGCAAGGCCGATCTGGTTGCCGTAGGAGGAGTAGCCCTCCGCCGCCGTGGTGACGATCTTGCGCTGGGGGAGCTTGCCGCGCATGGTCTGGCTGACGGGGGCGAGCGGGTCGCCCGCGCCCGTGACGCGCATGGCCTGATACACGTAGCTCCGTCCGCTCAGGGGGTCGCGGATGGCGCCGCCGATGCAGGTGGCGGCGCCGCCGAAGGGCTCGATCTCGGTGGGATGGTTGTGCGTCTCGTTCTTGAAGAGGAAGAGCCAGTCCTCGTCCGTCCCGTCAACGTCCACCTTGACCTTGACGGTGCAGGCGTTAATCTCCTCGGACTCGTCGAGGTTCGCAAGGACGCCCCTCGCCTTGAGCCACTTGGCGCCGATGGTGCCCATGTCCATGAGGCAGACGGGCCTGTCCTCGCGCCCCAGATCGCGCCGCATGTCAAGATAGGCGTCAAAGGCTCGCCGCACCGCGGCGTCGTCTATGGTCACCCGCTCGAGCCGGGTGCCAAAGGTGGTGTGGCGGCAGTGGTCGGACCAGTAGGTGTCGATCATCTTGATCTCGGTGATCGTGGGAGGGCGCCCCTCGCCCTTGAAGTACTCCTGGCAGAAGCTGACGTCCGCCAGGTCCATGGCAAGGCCGCGGTCCTTGATGAAGGCGGCGAGCTCGTCCGGCGAGAGGGCGTCAAAGCCGTCGAGTACCTCGACGTCGTCGGGCACGGGGTAGCTCGACTTGAGCGTGGGGCGCGCGTCGAGGGACGCCTCGCGGGCCTCCACCGGGTTGATGACATAGCCCTTGACGGCGGCGACGTCCTCGGCGGAGAGGTCCCCCTCAAGGTAATAGAGCGTGGCCGAGGCGACGACGGGGCGCTCGCCCTGGCTGATGAGCTGGATGCACTCGCTGGCCGACGCGGCGCGCTGGTCGAACTGTCCGGGGAGGAACTCCACGGCGAAGAGCTGGGCGCCGTGCGCGTCGGGCAGCTCGAGGCTCGCGACGTCCGACTGCGGCTCGCTGAAGACGAGGGGCACGCAGCGTCGGAAGAGCTCCTCGTCGATGCCCTCCACGTCGTAGCGGTTGACGAGGCGCAGGCCCGTCAGCCCGCGTATGCCCAGGACGTCCGCAAGCTCGCGTCTGAGCTGCCGAGCCTTGACGTCAAAGCCGGGCTTCTTCTCGACATACACGCGTGAGACCATGACTGCTTACCTTTCCGTGGGAGGCGATGACGCGCGTCGGCGGCGCGGGCGTCCGAGGGGGCATCTTAATGATACGGCGTCGAGCACAGAGAGAGGGCCCGGCGTCCCCTGTTGGCAACATGGCGCCCGACGTCCGCCCCGCGCCGTCTCGCGCTCGCCCCGGCCGGTTCGCACCGGGGCTCGGGCCTCGGCGCGAACTTCCTCAGCGTAGCTGTCCCAGGCCCACCAGGGCGACGACGTAGGCGGCCACGGCGAGCAGCGCGAGCCAGTCGGACCGGCGCATGCGCAGGGGGTGCCAGTGGCTGCGGGTGGCGCCGCCCGCGTAGCAGCGGGCGTCAAGCGCGCGCGAGAGCCCGTTGGCGTGATGGATCGAGCTGGCCAGAAGCGCGATGAGCATGGGCGCCACGGCCTTGAGGCGCCGGGCGGGCGACCCATCCGAGAGGGGCGCGCCGCGCAGGGTCTGGGCGTCGAGGATGGCCTGCGCCTCGTCGGCGATCGTGGGAATGAAGCGCAGCATGAGCGAGAAGACCATGGCAAGCTCATGCCCCGGCAGGCCCAGTCGCGAGAGGGGGGCGAGCCCGGCGTCAAAGGCGTCCGTGAGCTGCGTGGGGGTGGTCGTGAGGAGCATGAGGGACGATGCGATCACGGCGATGACGAGCCTCAGGCTGAAGATCACGGCCACGCGCAGGCCGTCCGTGGTGACGGAGAGCGCTCCCCAGCGCCAGAGCTCGTCTCCCGTCCTGATGAAGAGGAGGTTGAAGACGGCGAGCAGCGCAAGGACGATGACGATGGGCCTGATGGACTCGACGAGGCGCGAGACGGGCACCCCCGCCGCGGCGACGAGCGCCAGGACGCAGGCATAGCCCAGGACGAGCTGCAAGGGGCCGGTGATGAAGAACACGCTCACCATCAGGGCGAGGGCTCCCGTGACCTTGACGCGCGGGTCAAGGCGGTGGATGGGCGAGCTGCCCGGCAGGTACTGGCCGATGCCCAGCCTAAGCGCCATCAGCGCTCGCCCCCTTTTTCGACGCCACGCGGCCTGGCCGCGCGTCCCAGGCCGCAGGCCACGGAGCGGGCGAGCTCGTCCATGGTGAGGGGTCCGTCCGCACAGCTGACGCCCTCCTCGCGCAACCTGCGCGCCCACAGCATCGACGTGGGGATGCCCAGGCCGGACTCGCGCAGCAGCGCCTCGTTCTGGTACGAGAACACCTCGCGCGGCGAGCCGTGCATCATGACGCGGGACTGGTCGAGCACGACGACCTCGTCGGCGCGCACCGCGATCTCGCGCGAGTGGGTCACCTGCACCACGGTCACGCCCCGCCTGTTGAGCTCGCGCAGGATGCTCATGATTCGCTCGCGACTGTGCGGGTCGAGCCCGGCCGTGGGCTCGTCCATGATGAGGATGGCGGGCCGCATGGCAAGGACGCCGGCGATGGCGCACATCCGCTGCTGCCCGCCCGACAGCTCAAAGGGGGAGCTTGCGGCAAGCTCGGCAAGGCCCACCTGCTCGAGCGCGCCCTCTGCGCGCCTGCGCGCCTCGGTCGTGTCGAGGCCCAGGTTCCGGGGGCCAAAGCTCACGTCCTCCAGGACGGTCTCGGCGAAGAGCTGGCGTTCGGGACGCTGCATCACGTAGCCCAGCCTGCTCAGGAGCTCGCGGCGCCGGGACCGGTCCGCAGTGTCGATGCCGTCGATGACGATGCGACCGGCGTCAGGCCTCTCGAGGGAGCAGAGCAGGCGCAGCAGGGTCGACTTGCCCGATCCCGTCTGGCCGATGACGGCGGTGGTGCGGCCCCGCGCAAACGCCAGCGTCACGTCGTCAAGGGCGGGGCGCGAGCCCTGCGAGGCGTCTCGGTATGAGAAGCTCACGCCGTCAAGGGCGATGACGGGGTCCGTCTTTTCGGCCGCAAAGTCGCAGGACGCCTGCGGGGGCGGCGGCATCGTGCAGCTGAGGGAGCGCGACATCCGCGCGAGGTCCGCCAGCAGGCTGTCGTCATCGCAGGTCCAGGTTACGTCAACGCCCAGCTCGGACAGGCGCGTCGCAAGGCGCGCCGTCCAGGGCTCGCGCAGCCCCAGGGCCCGCAGCTCCTCCTGACGGGCAAAGACCTCGCGAGGGGCGCCCTCCAGGGCGATCCGCCCGTGCAGCATGACGATGACGCGGTCGGCGGCGAGGGCCTCCTCCATGAAGTGCGTGATGTGGACGATGGTCGTGCCCGTCTCCCTCAGACGGTCCATCACCTTGAGGATGGAGCGTCTGCCGCGCACGTCCAGCAGGGCCCCCGGCTCGTCGAGCACGAGCAGGGCCGGCTCCATGGCCAGGGCGCCGGCGATGGCCACGCGCTGCTTCTGTCCGCCCGAGAGGCGCGTGGGGTCGGCCTGGGCGTAGTCCTCCATGGCCACGCGATGGAGCTCCCGGGCGACCCGCCGCCCGATCTCCTCGGAGGGGACGCCGAGGTTCTCCGGGCCAAAGGCCACGTCCTCCTCGACCACGGAGGTCACGATCTGGTCGTCGGGGTTCTGGAACACGAGGCCCAGGCTCCTGCGCGCGCGCCGGTAGGCCTCCACGTCCACCCTGCCGTCGTCCAGGACGCGCTCGCCGGCGAGCGCGACCGTGCCCTCGTCGGGCGCGAGCAGGCCTGCCAGGACGCCCGCGAGCGTGGACTTGCCCGAGCCGTTGGGACCCAGGACGCAGACCCTCTCGCCGCGCCGAAGCGTCAGGGAGACGTCGTTGAGGGCGCGCACGCCGCCCTCGTAGAGCAGGGTGGCGTGCGCGATGCGGGCAAGGGGGTCGTGTGTGACGGGCGCGGGTTTCATGTGAGGCGGACCGTTCGTTTCGGGTCGGGCGTCCCTGCCGTGGGCTAGTTGCCGAGGGCCTTGATGACGGGCTTGTAGACGATGCCCGTCACGACGCAGTTGATGGCGATCTTGGCGAGGTTGAAGGGCAGGAGGGCCGGCACGACGAGGCCCAGGACGGCGTCGGTGGGCATGCCGGTGTAGAAGGGGGTCACGATGACGTTGCCCACGACGCAGGCGACGATGCAGACCACGGCTCCCACGACCATGCCGACGACGGCGCCCCGGTAGGTGGTGTCACGCTGGTAGATGAGGGCGGCGGGCATGACGAGCGAGAAGGTGGCGAGGACCGCCATGATGACGCCGTAGACGCCGCTTGCGGTGGCAAGGTGCACGAGGTAGGGAATCACGGACACCACGGCGCCCGTGGCAGGCCCAAAGGCGAAGCCGGCGATGAGCGCGACGATGCCCGAGGGGTCGTACTTGAGCCAGCCCACGTTCGGCAGGATCGGAAACTCAAGAAACAGCGTCGCGATGGCGGCCACCGCGCAGAAGAGCGCCGTGACGGCGATGCGCTTCGTTGACCAGCCGTTGGCCTGGTCTGTCGTGGAGTGGGTGTCGTGACGCATGACGGTAGTGCTGCGTGCCATGATGGCCTCCGTTTCTTCCATCCGGACTGTGACCGTTGGTCCTGGAATCTCACCAGGTCAACCGCTCTTTTCTGTGCGGTTCGCGGACTTGCGCGCAACACGGTGCCGCACGCTTACCGCCAGTGGGGACTTTCACCCCGCCCTGAAACTGCGTTGCCAACTATAGCACGAGACGGCGGGGAGGCAACAAGGACATGGGTCAGCGGTCCGATACCGACTCGCAAACAGCGACGCCCCGCGAGGGGGTGCGAACGGATGCGAACGAACGCGCCTCCGGCCCCCTCTTCGCGGGCCCGGCCCCTCGGCTGTTGGTATACTGCAAGCAGACGTGCGCAGGGCCTGCCCCGCACGACGGACCGATCGAGGGGAGTGACACGGGCATGAATCAGGGCGCGCTCACGGGCTCGCAGGACGTTCCGGACCACTTGCGGGAGCTCACCTGGAAGCTTCGCAGCATCGTGGGGGAGGACAACGTCGCGACCGACGAGCCCATGAGCAGGCACACCACCTTCGAGGTTGGTGGCCCCGCCGACCTCTTCGTGACGCCGGACGACGTGGACGAGCTGCGCGAGGCCGTCGAGGCCTGCAAGCTCGCCAACACGGCCTTCTTCGTCCTGGGCTGCGGCAGCGACCTGCTCGTGTCGGACGAGGGGTACCGCGGCGTCATCATCGGCTGCACCGACGGCCTCGTCAACGTGACGACTGACGGCGAGCGCATCGTGTGCCAGGCGGGCGTGCCCCTGCGCGAGGCGTCCGAGATGGCCTGCGAGCTGGGCCTGACGGGCCTGGAGTTTGCCTGCGGCATCCCGGGTTCCGTGGGGGGCGCCTGCTTCATGAACGCCGGAGCCTACGACGGCTGCGTCGCCGACGTCCTCGAGTCCGTGTGGTGTCTGCTGCCCGACGGCTCGCTGCGCACCTTCTCGGTGGACGAGATGAACATGGGCTATCGCAAGAGTCGCGTGCGCGACGAGGGGCTCGTGGTCCTCTCGGCCACCTTCCGGCTGCGCGAGGGCGACCAGGACCGGATTCGCGCCAAGATGGATGACTTCACGCGCCGCCGCGAGGAGAAACAGCCCCTCGAGCTGCCGAGCGCCGGCTCCACCTTCAAGCGCCCGGAGGGCCACTTTGCCGGCAAGCTCATCACCGACGCGGGCCTCAAGGGCTTCTGCGTGGGCGGGGCGGGCGTCTCGACCAAGCATGCCGGCTTCGTCGTCAACAACGGCGGCGCCACCGCGGCGGACGTCCATGCGGTCATCGAGCACGTCCAGGACGAGGTCGAGCGCCAGTTTGGCGTGCGCCTTGAGCCCGAGGTCCGCTTCCTGGGCTAGTTGCCACCTGCCGGGGCGTCGCCTGCGCCTGGTAGCGACGGATGGGGAGGCCTCCCCGCGCGCGGATTCCTATGGGTTTACGAGCGCTGCGCGTGGGTTCCTATAGGTTTGCGGGTCTCGCGCGCGAATTCCTATAGGTTCCTATAGGCTCGCGGACGACACGCACGGATTCCTATAAGTTTGAGAGTCCCGCGCGCGAATCCCTATAGGTTTGAGGGCCTCTCCCGTGCAGAGCTATAGGCTTGAGGAAAAAGGGGAATTCCTACCTGGGAAAACGCCGTGGTGATTCCTCAAACCTATAGGTCTGTCTCCTTCGGCCTCTCAAACCTATAGGTGCGTGGCGGCACCGCCCTCAAACGTATAGGTGCGTGGCGGCACCGCCATCAAACCTATAGGTGAGCGGCGGTGCTGCCTTCAAACTTATAGGCGCGGCAGGTCGCGGCACTCAAAGCTATAGGTACCTGCCGGGCCGCGAGCGGGCGGTCCGTCCGTCGCCCATGCGACGCCCTCTCGCTACAGGTCGTCGTGGGCCGCGTCAAGCCCGGCGAACACCAGGGCCAACGCGTCAAAGTCACTCGGGGCGTCGCTCATGGCCACGACCACGTAGGGCCTGGGCCCCGCAAAGACCACGCCGGCGTCCACGGTTGCGGGTGCGGCGCCCAAAGCGCCGTGGCTGGGATACCATCCGGCCTTACCCCAGCTGTCGTAGAGCGGCCCCACGGCCATGGCCAGGGGCGACTCGCCGCGCCTGGCAAACAGTGACGCCAGATAGTTGGCGCCGTCCGTGCCGCTCGAGAGGTACTCGTTCATGTGCTCCCAGATGCGCGCCAGCTGGCGGGCCGTGACATAGGGATAGTAGTAGGTCGTGTAGGGGTTGGTGCCCCCGAAGCCCGTGGTGTCAAAGCCAAAGCCCCTGAGCCAGGTCCCCAGGATGCTCTCGCCAAAGCGTCGGTGCAGCGTGCGGAACGCGTCGTTGTCGGAGCTCAGGATGAGGCTCTGCGCCAGGTCCGAGACGGACGCGCCGTCCACCCGCCCCGTCTCTACCATGGTCTCGTAGATGGCCACGAGGTAGGGACCCTTGATGCTGCTGGCGGGATAGCGCGACACGTCCGGCTGGTAGCTGAGCGTGGCCCCGGAGCTGAGGTCCTTGAGGTAGAAGCTCACGGAGTACCCTCGGTCCTCCAGGGCCCCCACGGCCTGGGTGAGCTTGGCGTAGCCGTCGCTTGATGACAGGGCGTCGCTGCCGCCGTCCGCATCGATGGCGGCCCTGATGGGGCGCACCTCGCCGGGAAGCTGGTCCGCGAGAGTCGCGGGGCCGTCCGTCTGCCCCGGCTGCGCAGCGCCGTCGGTCTCCGAGCCGTCCGGCATGCCGTCCGCGCCCGTCGTCGTGTCAGAGGACGCGCCGCCGTCAAAAGCGGGCTCCCGCGCCGCAGGATTCGCGTCGCCCGCAGCGGGGCGTCCCTGCGGCTGGCGTGGCAAAAGGGGAATGACGCCCTGCGTCACGCCCGCGACGACGAGCATGGCGGCCAGCGCGAGGAGCGCCCCCGTCACCGCGAGGCCCGTCGCCGACCGCCGCCGCGTGCGCCGAGGCGCGGCGTGCTTGCCCTGCGTGACATCATCTTGTCCCATGTTCGGGCCTCCCCGCCCTCGTGTGTGGCCGTCCGCGTCGCCCATGCCGCCGCGTCCGTCTCGCGTCGTGCGTCTTCAGCCTTGGCCAGGGGCGCTCAGCCCCCGCAGACATAGTCGTCGAGCGCCTTTACGAGTGGCTTCAGCGCCTCCAGGTCCTCGGAGGAGTCCGACATCACGGCGACGACGTAGGACCTGCCGTCGTCGCCCGGGCGCACCACCACGCCCGCGTCGTTGGCCGCGGGAGAGACGCCCTGCTCCTCCGTGAGGGGAAACCATCCGGCCTTGGACAGCGTGATGACGGAGTCGTCGTCCTCGTCACCCAGGGCGTCCTTGATGGGGCTGCGCTCGCGCTGCTCAAAGAAGGACCTCAGGGTCGCGCTCGCGCCCCTGCCGCTCGAAAGGTAGCGCCAGATGGCCTCCCAGGCCTCGCGCAGCTGCTCGGGCGTGCTTTGGGGATAGCGCTGGTCAACGTACTCCTTGCGGGTGCCGTAAGCTCCCATCCCCATGCCGGCGGCGTCCAGCCAGCTGGCAAAGAACTCGGTCCCGTACTGGCTGCGCAGACTTCCGTACGAGGCGTTGTCCGACCACATGACGGCGGCCTGGGCGCGCTCCTCCACATCCGACAGGGGCACCTGGCCGGTGTCCACGAGCTGTTGGAAGAGGGCGCAGACATAGAGGCCCTTGATGCTGCTCGCGGTGTAGTAGCTCGTGTTGGTCCTGAAGCCCATGGTCATGTTGCCGTCAAGCGTCCTGAGGTCGAGGCTCACGTTGATGCCCTTGTCGGAGAGGCCCCTCAGCGCCTCGACGACGGGGTCGAGACGACTCTCGTCGATGCCCCTGAGCGAGCTCGTGACATGAAGCCGGGCGGACCCCACGTCAATGTCGGCCGACGTGGCGGAGGCGCTGGCCGTGACCTGGCTGGCGCTGTCGGCGGCGGCGGGTTGCGCAGCCTGGGGCGGCGGGGGAGAGGCGCAGCCCCGCACCAGAGCCGCGATGCCGAGCGCGAGGGCAAGGGCCGCGAGGGCCACCGTGACGGCGAGGGCCGCGACAACGTGACGGCGCGCCCGTCCGCCCCGCCGACGCAGCCGTCGCGCCAGGCGCCAGACCCTGCGCGCCGCGAGAATGGGAAACGTGACGACGTCGGCGAGGATGGCCGAGAGGTCAACCTCCCGGCGGCCCCTCGGGCGGGGGCCGTCGTCGGGTCGGCGCCTTCCTTGCCTCGCAGGCACGACCGACTCAGTTCTTGAGCGAGTTGAGGGGGGCGGGGAAGCGCCCGCCGCGCCGGGCGAAGACCGTGCCCGCGTGCCGGTTGACGGGCATGACCGGCGCGCTGCCAAAGAGGCCGCCAAACTCGAGGGTGTCGCCCTCGGCGTGACCGATGGCGGGGATCAGGCGCACGGCCGTGGTCTTGGCATTGATGACGCCGATGGCCATCTCGTCGGCGATGATGCCCGCGATGGCCTCCACCGGCGTGTCGCCCGGGATGGCGATCATGTCAAGGCCCACCGAGCAGACGCAGGTCATGGCCTCGAGCTTCTCCAGCGAGAGGGCCCCGTCCTGGGCGGCGCGAATCATGCCCGCGTCCTCGGACACCGGGATGAACGCGCCCGAGAGGCCGCCCACGCTCGAGCTGGCCATGACGCCGCCCTTCTTGACGCAGTCGTTGAGCAGGGCGAGCGCGCAGGTGGTGCCGGGCCCGCCGCACTCGCCCACGCCGATGGTCTCGAGGATCTTGGCGACGGAGTCCCCCGCCGCAGGCGTGGGGGCCAGCGAGAGGTCCACGATGCCCTTCTCGACGCCCAGCCGTCGCGCCGCCTCGCGGCTCATGAGCTCGCCGGCCCGCGTGATCTTGAAGGCGGTCTTCTTGATCTGCTCGGCCACCTGCATGAGGTCGGCGTCGGCCGAGAGCTCCCCGAGGGCGGCGGCCATGACGCCGGGGCCCGAGACCCCCACGTTGATCACGGCGTCGCGCTCGCCGGGGCCATGGATGGCGCCGGCCATGAAGGGGGAGTCCTCGACCATGTTGGCAAACACGACGAGCTTGGCGGCCCCGTAGCAGTCCGTGTCGGTGGTCAGGCGAGCCGCCTCGATCATCTTCTGGGCCATGAGCAGGACGGCGTCCATGTTGATGCCCGCGCGCAGGCTGGCGACGTTGACGCTGGAGCAGACGCGGGTGGTGCCGGCGAGCGCCTCGGGAATGGAGTCTATGAGGCGCCGGTCGGCGTTGCCCATGCCCTTCTGGACGAGGGCCGAGTAGCCGCCCATGAAGTCGACGCCGAGCGCCTCCGCGGCGCGATCCATGGCATGGGCCAGCGGCGTGGGGTCCGCGTCGGGGCAGGCTGCGGCCAGCAGCGCCATGGGCGTCACGGATACGCGCCTGTTGGCGATGGGGATGCCGTACTCGCGCTCGAGGTCCGCCGCCACGTCCACCAGGCCCTCGGCGGTGCGGGTTATGCGGTCATAGACCTTGGCGCACATGCGCGACATGCTCTCGTCGGCGCAGCCGAACAGCGAGATGCCCATGGTGATGGTGCGCAGGTCAAGGTTGTGCTGCGAGACCATCGCATTGGTCTCCGCCGCCTCGTCGGGGGTGATTGCCATGCTCGTCCTCACGTCGTCCTTCGTTGGGATGACACCCATGCTAGCGCAAGGGGCAGCGGGCGACGACGGCGTTTACCTGCCTGCCAACTGTGACGGCTGCTGCCAACTGTGACGGGACGCCAGCCGCGAGGCGCGCGTCACGCGAGCCCAAAGGCCCAGGCGATGCGCAGCAGGTAGGGGTGGCCCGGCGCGTAGACGGGCTGGGGGAAGTTCCTGTGATGCGGCGCGTCCGGGTAGAACTGGGGCTCCAGGGCGATGCCCCCAAAGGCGCCGTACCGCGCGCCGGCCTTGCCCCGGGCGTCAAGGCCGCCGCCGGTGTAGAGCTGAAGGCCCGGGGCGTCGGTGAAGAGCTCCATGGTGATGCCCGTCTCGTCCCCCACCAGGGTCGCCGCCCGCTCGACGCGCTCGCCGTTGTCAAGGCAGAAGTTGGTGTCGTAGCCCTGGGGAAGGTCAAGGAGACGCGTGGAAAGGACGGTGGGCTCGCGCAGGTCGTAGGCGGTCCCCTCCACGGGCTCGACGCGCCCGGTGGGGATGAGCTCGTCGTCGGTCGGCGTGTAGGCGCACGCGTCCAGGCTCAGACGATGGCCGAGCGCCGAGCCGCCCGCGTGCCCGTTGAGGTTCCAGTAGGCGTGGCTCGTGAGGTTGACGATGGTGGTGCGCGACACCTCCGCGCGCAGGGTGAGCTCCAGGCGGTTGTCAAGACGCAAGGCGTAGGTTGCCGTCACGCGGGCCGAGCCCGGGAATCCCTGGTCACCGTCACGGCTGGTGAGCCCCAGGCACACCGACGAGCTGCCGTCGGACAGGGTCGCGGGCTCCGACACCACGTCCCAGGCGCGTTCGCGCCACACGTGGGGGCCCGAGTGGAGGTTATGCGCGCCGTGCGTCTTGGCAAGGCGGTGCGTGGTCCCCCCGAGCTCAAAGCTCGCCCCGGCGATGCGGTTGGCGTTGCGGCCGATGACGGCGCCGAGCGAGCCGCCGTGGCTCAAATAGCCGTGGGCGTCGTCATAGCCCAGCGTGACGTCGGTGACGCCGCCGTTGCCGTTGGGCACGGACACCTCCTGGAGGATGGCGCCCAGGGTCGTCACCGAGACGCGCATGCCGCCCTCGTTCTCCAGCGTCAGGAGGCGCACCTCTTGACCGTCCCGCGCGCTTCCAAAGCTCCTGGCATGGGCAGACATGAGGTCTCCTCTCCCCGGCGCCGCCGCTGGCCGGCCCGCGGACGGCTCAGTGCGACCTTATGAGATGCTAGCATGCGACCGATGCGTTGGGAGACGACCCATCGTCAGGAGGCGGGCGACCCGCCGCCCTGCGTCTGGCGCCGTCCGGCGAAGGGGAGAAAGCGGGCAGGCCGCCCCAAGGCGCGTCCCCGCTTTTTTGACGCATTCGCGCACCCGGTGCCGTCTCGTAGCACAATGTCAACGGAAGCGTCCGACATGACGGCGGGCTTGGCTGCCCGCCGGGGGAAAGAGGGCACGATGCGGTTTTCCAAAAGGGTCGACCTGTTTGGCGACGAGGTCTTTGCGTACTTCAACCAAAGGCGCCGCGAGCTTGAGGCCGAGGGGCGCACGGTGTTTGACCTCTCGGTGGGCACGCCGGACTTCGACACGCCCGCCCACATCAAGCAGGCGCTGGTGGACGCCTCGAAGGACGACGCCAACTGGAAGTACTCCCTGCACGACAAGGACGAGCTCCTCCAGGCCGTCTGCGCCTACTACGAGAGGCGCTACCAGGTGTCGGGCATCACGCCCGACATGGTCATGAGCTGTCGGGGCACCCAGGAGGGCATGCAGTACGTGTGCGCCGCGCTGGCGGACCCCGGCGACGTCGCCCTCATTCCCGACCCCTGCTATCCGGTGTTTAGGGCGGGCACGCTCCTCGCGGGCGCCACGCCCCACTACTACCCCCTCACCGAGGAGAACGGCTTTCTGCCCGACGTCACGACCATTCCCGACGACGTGGCGGACCGCGCGGCGTACATGATCGTCTCGCTGCCCGCCAATCCCGTGGGGTCGGTGGGCACGCCCGAGCTCTACCGGCAGATCATCGACTTTGCCAAGGCCCACGACATCGTGGTCGTTCACGACAACGCCTACTCCGACGTCGTCTTCGACGGCCCGCGCGGCGGGTCCTTCCTCGACTATCCCGGCGCTCTCGACGTGGGCGTGGAGTTTCTCTCGCTGTCCAAGTCCTTTGACGTCACGGGCGTGCGCCTGTCGTTTCTGGTGGGGTGCCCCGACGTCGTCGCCGCGACGCGCAAGCTTCGCAGCCAGGTGGACTTTGGCATGTTCTTCGTGGAGCAGGACGTCGCCATCGCCTGCCTCACGGGGCCGCTTGACGGCGTGGAGCGCCAGCGCCTTGCCTATCAGGAGCGCCGCGACGCGCTCTGCGACGGCCTCGAGGCCCTGGGCTGGGAGCGGCCCAACTGCCACGGCACGCTCTTCGTGTGGGCCAAGCTCCCGGGCGGGCGCACGGACTCCTCGGCCTTCACGATGGAGCTCATGGAGAAGAGCGGCGTCATCGTGACGCCGGGATCCAGCTTCGGACCTCATGGTGAGGGGTACGTCCGCTTTGCCCTCGTGCTGCCGCCCGACAAGATTCGCGAGGCAGTGAGGGCCATCGGCGCGGCGGGCCTCTAGGGGCCCTCGACGAGGGAGGCGCACATGCTGGGACGCAGGACCACCACCATCATCACGCACGACGTCCTGTACAGCCAGGATCCCTACGCGCGGGTCATGCTCAGCGGCATGAGCCGTCGCGAGGACGTCGCGGCCGTCAACGCAGCCGCCCCCGACCTCTGCGGGTTCACAGTCAACTGGCCAAGCTCGCCGCGCAGCGTCGACCGCGACCAGCTCAAGGAGCTCGTGAGGGCGCTTGACCCCACCATCCCCGCCGTGGGCGTCTTCTATGACCAGCCGCTTGGGTTCGTGGCCGAGCTGTCCGACGAGATGCTCGACGTCATCCAGCTTCAGGGCACGGAGGGCAACCCCTACATCACCTTTCTGCGCGAGCTCGTGGACATACCCATCATCCAGGCCATCTCCCTGCGCAATCGCAAGGACGTGGAGCGGGCCAACGCGAGCATCGCGGACCTCGTCCTGCTCTGTGGGGGGTGGGGCACGGGCGTCGCCTTTGACTGGGCGCTCGCCCGCGAGGTCGCGCGACCGTACGTCCTGGCGGGCGGCATCAGCGCACAGAACGTCGGCCGGGCGGCACAGGAGCTTGCGCCCTGGGGCTTTGACATGAACAGCTCCCTTGAGACCAACCGCGAGAAGGACCCCGCCAAGATGGTCGCCGCCGTGGCGGCGGTCAGGGCGCTGTCGTCGCGGAGATAGTCGGCCCCGAAGGCGGCCGGCCCCGAAGACGCGCCTTCGCATATTGTTACGTTCGTGCAAATCGCCGCGCGCTCACGCCCGCGGGATGCCTCGCACATGGGATAGTGCCCCCAAGCCGACCGTCGGGGCCGGCTTCGAGCGAAACGGACGGCATGATGGGTCATAGCGCCTGGGCACACAAGGAGGTTACGCGCGCCGCTGCGGCCGCGTCCCTTGTCGTGCCGACGGGTGTCGCCCGCGCCCTCGCGTCCATCGCTCCCACCTCTGAGATTATTTCGCCCCTCGCGGGCCTCCTCCTAGCGTAGGCGTGCTGGCCTAAGGGTCCGGCTCCTTGTCGACACCCCGTCATGCGCGCCGTTCTTCATCGCAACGCAGCATCGCCCCCTTGCACGAAGACGCGACCGGAGGAGAGAGACATGACCCGCAAGATAGCCATCTTTGACACCACGCTGCGCGACGGCGAGCAGTCGCCGGGCGCCTCCATGAACACCGAGGAGAAGCTCGTCATAGCCCAGCAGCTCCTGCGCCTGCACGTTGACGTCATCGAGGCGGGCTTTCCCGTCTCGAGCCCCGGCGACTTTCGCTCCGTCCAGGAGATTGGGCGCCTGGCGGGCGACGACGCCGTCGTCGTGGGCCTGACCCGCGCCGTCGAGAGGGACATCGACCGCGCCGCGGAGGCCCTGAGCACCGCGAGGCGCCCGCGCATCCACACGGGTCTGGGCGTCTCGCCCCAGCATTTGGCCGAGAAGCTGCGCATAGGCGAGGACGAGTGCGTCGAGCGGGCCGTCCACTGCGTGCGCTACGCCAAGCGCTACGTGCAAGACGTCGAGTTCTACGCCGAGGACGCCGGCCGTGCCGACCAGGCCTTCCTCGAGCGCGTGATCCAGGCCGTCGTCAGGGCGGGCGCCACGGTCGTCAACATCCCCGACACCACCGGCTACCAGCTGCCCGACGACTTCGGGCGTCGCATCAGGGGCCTCGCCGACAACGTCTGCGGCATCGAGGACGTGACCATATCGGTCCACACCCACAACGACCTGGGCATGGCCACCGCGCTGGCCCTCGCGGGCGTCAAGAACGGCGCCCGACAGGTCGAGTGCACCATCAACGGCCTGGGGGAGCGGGCGGGCAACACCGCCCTCGAGGAGGTCGTCATGGCGCTCAGGATGCATGGCGAGGAGCTTGACGGGCACACCGACGTCGTGACCACCGAGCTCACCCGCGCCTCGCGCCTCGTGAGCCGCATCACGGGCATGCAGGTGCAGGCCAACAAGGCCATCGTCGGCGCCAACGCGTTCGCGCATTCCTCGGGCATCCACCAGGACGGCGTCCTCAAGGCCCGCGACACCTACGAGATCATCGATCCCGCCGACGTCGGCGCGGCGGGTTCCGAGATCGTGCTCTCGGCCCGCTCGGGCCGCGCCGCTTTGCGCCACCGTCTGGGAGAGCTGGGCCACAGCTTTGACGATCAGGACTTTGATGAGGTGTACCAGCGCTTCCTTGAGATTGCCGACCAGAAGAAGGAGGTCTTTGACGAGGATCTCGAGTCCATGGTGCAGGAGCGCGACCGCGAGACCAGGGCCGTCTACGTGCTCGACGCCCTGCAGGTGTCGTGCGGCGACCCCCTCGTGCCCACCGCCACCGCGACCGTCACGGACGAGACGGGCGCGACCCGCGTGACGTGCGCCACGGGAACCGGCCCGGTTGACGCCGCCTACCGGGCCATCGACCAGGTCGTCACGGTCCACGGCGATCTCCAGGAGTTCTCGGTCAAGTCGGTGACGCGCGGCATCGACGCCATCGGCGAGGTCACCGTGCGCGTGCAGGCCGACGACGGCACGCCGTTCACGGGACGCGGCGCCGACAACGACATCGTCGTCTCGTCCGCCAAGGCGTACGTCAACGCCATCAACCGCATGATCTTGACCGCACGCTCAAGGCAGGAGGCGTAGGGATGGCCGGGGGCGCAGAAAAAACGAGAGAGCTCACGGGGGCGCAGGTCCTGGTAAGGACCCTCATCGACCAAGGGGTGGACACCGTCTTCGGCTACCCGGGCGGCACGGTGCTCGAGATCTTTGACGTGCTCATGGACCACGCCGACCAGCTGCGTCTGGTGGAGCCCACGCATGAGCAGCACGGCTGCCATGCCGCGGACGGCTACGCCCGCGCCACGGGGCGCTGCGGCGTCGTCATCGCCACCTCTGGTCCCGGTGCCACGAACCTGGTCACGGGCATCGCGACGGCCTTCTTGGACTCCATCCCGCTCGTCGCCGTGACGGGCAACGTGAGCAACGCCATGATCGGCACCGACGCCTTCCAGGAGCTGGACATCACGGGCGTCACCCTGCCCATAACGAAGCACAACTACTTCGTCCGCGACGCCTCCCGCCTCCAGGAGGTGCTACGCGAGGCCTTTGAGCTCGCCCTCTCGGGTCGTCGTGGGCCCGTCCTCGTGGACGTCCCCGCCGACGTCCAGCGCGCTCTCGTGCCCTTTGAGGAGCTGCCGCCCGTCGGGGCGCGGCCGCCCCTCGAGCCGTCGGATGAGGCCCTGCGCGCGGCCGCTGACGCCATCAACGCCTCCGAGCGGCCCTTCGTCTACTTCGGGGGCGGGGCCGTCGCCTCCGAGGCGGGCGAGCAGGTCGTGAGCCTGGCACGGCGCATCGGCGCCCCCATCGGCTGCTCGCTCATGGGCGTCTCGGGCATACCCACGCGGACGGAGGGCTTCCTGGGCATGGAGGGCATGCACGGCCACGCCGCGAGCACGCAGGCGATGAGCGCGTGCGACTGCCTCATCGCGCTGGGCGTGCGCTTCAACGACCGCTCCACGGGCGACCGCGCGACCTATGCCCCCAGCGGCAGGGTCGTCCACGTGGACGTGGACTCCTCGGAGTTCTCCAAGACCCTCGAGGACCGCGTGGAGGTCCAGGGGGACGTCCGTCTCGTCCTCGAGCGCCTCCTGCCGCTCGTCACAAACGCCACCCATGAGGCCTGGGACGAGCAGGTGAGCGAGCTCGTCGCGCGGGAGCGCGCGGGCGAGGACCGTCGGGAGGGTCTCACGCCGCAGAACGTCATGGCTGCCATCAACCGGCGCCGCCCCGCACAGGTTCCCGTGGTGACGGACGTGGGCCAGCACCAGATGTGGGCGGCGCAGGGACTCGCCTTCTCCCGCCCGCGCACCTTCATCAGCTCCGGGGGACTGGGCACCATGGGCTTTGGCCTGGGGGCCGCCATCGGTGCGGCGCTCGGGACGCGGGGCCCGGCCATCCTGGTCACGGGCGACGGCTCCTTTGCCATGAACCTGGCGGAGCTCATCACGGCGGCCGACAACGACCTGCCCGTGGTCGTCGTCCTGCTCAACAACGGCGTCCTCGGCATGGTCAGGCAGATGCAGTCCCTCTTCAAGCGCTCCCGTCACGCCGCCACGACGATCGCGCACAAGGCGGATTTCATCGCCATGGCCCGCGCGGCGGGCGCCGCAGCGACGCGCGTGGCGTCGGTGGGGGAGTTCGAGGAGGCGCTCGCGCGCGCCCTCGCCCAGGACGGTCCCACGCTCATCGAATGCCCCATCGACCCGGACGAGTTCGTGACGCCCGTGCTCAGGATCGGGGCCTCCATGGACGAGCTCATCGTCACCATGGATGACGTCCAGGCACGGATGGGAAGGTGAGGGTCATGAGGAGCTACAGCATAGCCATCATGGTGCGCAACGAGTACGGCGTGCTCAACCGCGTCACGAGCATGTTCCGTCGTCGCCAGTTCAACATCACCGGCCTCACGGTGTCCGAGACCGAGACCGAGGAGCTCTCGCGCATCACCGTGCAGTTCGTGGGCGAAAAGCGCGCCAAGAACCAGCTCGTCGCCCAGCTGGCCAAGCTGCCCGACGTCATCTCGTTCAAGGAGTTCGACCCCGACGACTCCATCAGCTGCGAGCTGCTGCTCATCAAGGTGAGCAACCGCGACGAGACACGCTCGCAGATGCTCGACGCGGCCAATGCCTTCCACGCCAAGGTCGTTGACTACACCCGCGACGCCATCGTCTTTCGCATCGCGGGACAGACCCGTCGCATCGACAACTTCATCGACCTCATGCGCGACTTCACGATCCTGGAGGTGTGCCGCACGGGCGTGGTCTCGCTCGAGCGAGGAGGCACCGTCATGCGCAACGTGTCGAACATCTAGGCACACGGCCGGCACCCCCGCCGCCGGGCATCAGGGCGGCGTCACGATAGCGTCAGAGAGCACCCACAAGGAAAGGAAGCAGGCAATGGCATTCAGGATGTTTCACGAGCAGGACTGCGACGTCTCGAGGCTCGACGGCAAGCACGTCGCCGTCATCGGCTACGGCTCCCAGGGGCACGCGCACGCCCTGAACCTCAAGGACTCGGGCGTCGAGGTCAAGGTGGGCCTGCGCGAGGGGTCCGCGTCTGCGGCCAAGGCCGAGGCGCAGGGCCTCGAGGTCGTCTCCAACGCCGAGGCGACAAGGTGGGCCGACATCATCATGATCCTCATCAACGACGAGTATCAGGCCACCATGTACCGGCGCGACATCGAGCCCAACCTGACTCCCGGGAAGACCATCGCCTTTGCCCACGGCTTCAACGTCCACTACGGCTGCATCGAGGTCCGTGACGACTGCAACGTCATCATGGTGGCCCCCAAGGCGCCCGGCCACACCGTGCGCTCGGAGTACCTGGCCGGCAAGGGCACGCCCTGCCTCGTCTGCGCTCACCAGGACGCCACGGGAGACGCCTTCGACCTCGCCCTCGCCTATGGCGCCGCCATCGGCGGGGCGCGTGCCGCCCTGCTCGAGACCGACTTCAGGACCGAGACCGAGACCGACCTCTTCGGCGAGCAGAACGTGCTCTGCGGCGGCGTGACCGACCTCATGGAGTCCGGCTTCAACATGCTCGTGGAGGCGGGATACGACCCGCGCAACGCCTACTTCGAGTGCATCCACGAGATGAAGCTCATCGTCGACCTCATCTACGAGAGCGGCTTCGCGGGCATGCGCAGCTCCATCTCGAACACCGCCGAGTACGGCGACTACACCGCAGGCCCCCGCGTCATCACGGACGCGGCGCGCGCGGGCATGCGCGACAACCTCAGGCGCATCCAGAACGGCGAGTTCGCCAAGGAGTTCCTGCTCGACATGTCCGACGAGAGCCGCCAGGTGCACTTCAAGGCGATGCGCCGCATCCAGGCCGAGACGCTCATGGAGCGGACGGGCAAAAAGATTCGCCAGATGTACGCCTGGAACGACAAGGACAAGCTCCTCAACAACTAGGGGCACGACAGGGGTCGTCCGGCCCGGGTGGCCGCCTTTCGGCTGACGCCCGGGCCCGTGGCCGCCAAGGCGCGCGAGACCGACAGGAAGAGGGGACAGATGGAGCTCACAGGAGCGCAGATTCTCGTCGAGTGCCTGAGGGAGCAGGGCGTCGACGTCGTCTTCGGGTATCCCGGAGGCACGATCCTGGACGTCTACGACGCCCTGTACCAGACGCCCGACATCAGGCACTACCTCGTGAGCCACGAGCAGGGCGCGGCGCACGCGGCCGACGGCTACGCGCGCTCCACCGGCAGGGTGGGCGTGTGTCTCGCGACGTCGGGGCCCGGCTGCACCAACCTCACCACCGGCATCGCCACCGCCTACATGGACTCCTCCCCCCTCGTGGCCATCACCTGCAACGTCTCGAGCAAGCTGTTGGGCAAGGACTCGTTCCAGGAGGTTGACATCACCGGCATCACCCGTCCCATAACCAAGTGGAACCAGGTCGTCAAGGACGTCAGCCGCCTTGCGAACGTCGTGCGCCAGGCCTTCCTCATCGCGCGCAGCGGACGACAGGGCCCCGTCCTCATCGACGTCACCAAGGACGTGACGAGCGCCCGGGCCCCCTATGAGCCCCTGCCGCTCGCCCGGCATCGCGTGACGGAGCTTCCCAACCCGCTCTCCCGACGCCTGCTCGGGGGCATCGAGGCGCCGGAGCCCTCGCTTGCCGACGTCGAGGGGCTAATCGAGCTCATCCGCGGCGCCGAGCGGCCTCTGATCGTCTGCGGCGGAGGCGTGGTGCGCTCCCGCGCCCAGGACGAGCTTCTCGCCTTCGCCCGCCGCGTGGACGCGCCGGTAGCCATCACGGTCATGGGAGGGGGCGGCTTCGCGGGGGACGACCCCCTCTCCACCGGCATGATCGGCATGCACGGGTCGCAGGCCTCCAACCGGGCGGTGGACGACTGCGACCTGCTCGTGGCCGTGGGGTGCCGCTTCTCGGACCGCGTGGCCCTTAAGCCCGCCACCTTCGCGAGCCGGGCGCGCATAGCCCAGATAGACATCGACGCCACCGAGGTGGGCAAGAACGTCCGCTGCGACCATCACGTGCTCGGCGACGCCCGCCGCGTGCTCAAGCTCGTCAACGACCGTCTTGACCAGCAGGACCATGCGGCGTGGAAGGAGCACGTCTTCTCGTTTGCGACCGAGACCCTCTACGAGGAGGGCGGAGACCACCTGACCCCCAAGCAGATCAACGAGACCATCGCGCGCCTGCTTCCCGAGGACACGATCGTGGCCACGGACGTGGGCCAGCACCAGATGTGGGCCATCCAGCACTTTCACTTTCGCCATCCCGGCCAGCTGCTGACCTCGGGCGGCTTTGGCGCCATGGGCTTTGGGCTGGGGGCCGCCATCGGGGCGCAGGTGGGCAACCCCGCCCGGCGCGTCCTGCACGTGACGGGGGACGGCTCCTTCCGCATGAACTGCAACGAGCTCTCCACGGTGGAGCACTACGGGCTTCCCGTCATCACGGTGGTCTATGACAACGCCGTGCTGGGCATGGTCCACCAATGGCAGACGCTCATCTACGACCGTCGTTACGCCGAGACCACGCTCGACCGCGGTCCCGACTGGGTCAGGCTCGCCGAGGCCTACGGCCTCTCGGGCCGTCGGGTGAGCAACGTGGCCGAGCTCGAGGACGCCCTGGGCGAGGCCCTGTCCTGCGGTCACGGCTACGTCATCGACGCCGTCCTCGACCCCGACGAGATGGTCCGTCCCATGGTTCCCGCCGGGCAGCATATAACCAGCTTCCTGGCCGTGTGAGAGACACCGTCGCCGCGTCCGTCGCGCGGGCATGCCCGCGCCGGCGCGCAACAGAGAGAGGGGAGCGTCAGCGCATGCTGTCACTCGACAAGATCTACCATGCCGCCTACGTCCTCAAGGGCGTCGCCCGCAGGACCGACCTCATCGCGGCGCCCAACCTTGTGGGCGAGGTGGGAGACCTCTACCTCAAGACCGAGAACCTCCAGGTGACGGGCTCGTTCAAGCTGCGAGGAGCCTACTTCAGGATCAACCAGCTCCCTCCCGAGGAGCTGGGGCGCGGCATCATCGCCTGCAGCGCCGGCAACCATGCCCAGGGCGTCGCGCTCGCGGCGACCCAGCTGGGCGTGCGCTCCATCGTCTGCATGCCCGACGGCGCCCCCATCATGAAGGTCGAGAACACGCGCCGCCTCGGCGCGGAGGTGAGGCTCGTCAAGGGCTCCTACGACGACGCCCACGACGAGGCGGTGCGCCTTCAGCACGAGACGGGCGCCACGTTCATCCACCCCTATGACGACGAGGACGTCATCGCGGGTCAGGGAACCATCGGCCTTGAGCTCATGGACCAGCTTGAGGGCGTTGACGCCGTCGTCGTGCCCGTCGGCGGGGGCGGGCTCATCTCAGGCGTCGCCTGCGCCGTCAAGAGCCTCAAGCCCAGCTGCAATGTGTACGGCGTCCAGGCGGCGGGCGCCTCGGCCATGGCCCAGTCGTTCAGGGCGGGCATCTGGCAGGCCTCCGAGTCGGCCACCACCTTTGCCGACGGCATCGCGGTCAAGAACCCCGGCGAGCTCACCTTCAGGATGGTCCAGAAGTACGTGGATGACGTCGTGACCGTCTCGGACGACGAGATCGCCGCCGCCATCCTCAACCTCATGGAACGCCAGAAGATCGTGACCGAGGGCGCCGGGGCCGCCCCCGTCGCGGCGGCGATGTTTGGCAAGCTGCCGCTTGGGGGCAAGCGGGTCGTCTGCGTCATCAGCGGGGGCAACATCGACGTCAACATCCTCTCGCGCGTCATCAACCGCGGCCTCGCCATGAGCGGGCGCAAGGTCACGCTGGCCATCAAGCTCACGGACAAGCCCGGTCAGCTCCAGCAGGTGAGCGGCATCATCGCCAGCCTGGGCGCCAACGTCGTCTCCGTTGACTACGACCTCTCCGACCCCGACCTACCCATCTCGAGCTGCACCCTGCGCGTGGGCATGGAGACGCGCGACCAGGCGCAGATCGACCAGATTCGCGCTAAGCTCGTCGAGGAGGGCTTCGGGCTCGTGTGAGCCCGCCCCACGCCGACGATCGCCCGCGCGCAGCGCACGTTCATCCATACACCCACAAAGGAGCGTCACATGAAGAGCGAGGAGCGTCATATGAAGAGCGATCCCATCAAGCATGGCCCCCAGGCGGCCGCGCACCGTTCCCTCTACAACGCGCTCGGCTGGACCGACCAGGAGATCGACCGCCCGCTCGTGGGCATCGTGAGCTCCTTCAACGAGGTCGTGCCCGGCCACATGAACATCGACAAGATCACCGAGGCGGTTCGGATGGGTGTCGCCATGGCCGGCGGCATGCCGGTGGTGTTCCCGGCCATCGCCGTCTGCGACGGCATCGCCATGGGGCACGAGGGCATGCGCTACTCGCTCGTGACGCGCGACCTCATCGCGGACTCCACGGAGTGCATGGCGCTCGCCCACGGCTTTGACGCCCTCGTGATGATCCCCAATTGCGACAAGAACGTCCCCGGCCTGCTCATGGCTGCCGCCCGCCTCAACCTGCCGACCACCTTCGTGTCGGGCGGACCCATGCTCGCCGGATGCATCGACGGGCACAAGACGAGCCTCTCGTCCATGTTCGAGGCCATGGGGGCGTACAAGGCGGGCAGGATCGAAGAGGAGAAGCTGCACGAGTTTGAGCGCAAGGCCTGCCCCGGCTGCGGCTCGTGCTCGGGCATGTACACGGCCAACTCCATGAACTGCCTCACCGAGGTCATTGGCATGGGCCTTCCCGGCAACGGCACCATCCCCGCCGTGCACTCACGCCGCCTCCAGCTGGCGAAGCATGCGGGCATGGCCGTCATGGACCTGCTCGCCAAGAACGTTCGCGCGCGCGACATCATGACGCGCGAGGCCTTCCAGAACGCCCTCACCGTTGACATGGCCCTCGGCTGCTCCACCAACACGATGCTCCACCTGCCGGCCATCGCCCACGAGTGCGGCTTCACGATCGACCTCTCGCTGGCCAACGAGCTCAGCGAGAGGACGCCCAACCTCTGCCACCTCGCGCCGGCCGGCCCCACCTACATGGAGGACCTCGACGAGGCGGGCGGCGTCCCGGCGGTCATGGCCGAGCTCGACCGGGCCGGCCTCATCAACCGTGACTGCCTGACCGTCACGGGCGAGACGGTGGGTCAGAGCATCGCCCACGCCCACAATGCCAATCCCGAGGTCATCCGCACGGTCGAGAATCCCTTCTCGCCCACGGGCGGCATCGCCGTGCTCAGGGGCAACCTCGCCCCCGAGGGCTCGGTGGTCAAGCGCTCCGCCGTCGCACCCTCGATGCTCGTCCACGAGGGTCCCGCCCGGGTGTTCGAGAGCGAGGAGGCGGCCCAGGAGGCCATCGACGGGGACCTCATCAAGGCCGGCGACGTCGTCATCATTCGCTACGAGGGGCCCAAGGGTGGCCCCGGCATGCGCGAGATGCTCAACCCCACCTCGGCCATCATGGGGCGCGGCCTGGGCGAGAGCGTGGCGCTCATCACGGACGGTCGCTTCTCGGGCGCCACGCGCGGGGCCTGCATAGGGCATGTGTCGCCCGAGGCCGCGAGCGGCGGCGCCATCGGCGTCGTCGAGGAGGGCGACCTCATCTCCATCGACATCCCCAACTGCAGGCTGGAGCTCAAGGTCTCCGACGAGGAACTCGAGCGGCGCCTTGCCTCCTTCGTCCCCAAGCAGAAGCCGCTCGCGGGCTATCTCAGGCGCTATGCCGCCCTGGTGTCCTCCGGCGCCACCGGCGCGGTGCTCAACTAGCGACGCGGCGGGCACGGGCCAGGGAAAGGTGACGCGCATGGGAACTGACGAGCTGCAGGAGCTGCGCTGGCGGCTTTCGGCACTGGCGGTGTTCAGGGGACTCCTTACGGACCCCGTGGTGGCGGGCGTCACGACCTGCCTGGAGGCCGTGACGTCGGGGGCCAGCTGGGACCTGAGGGTCTCTCGCTACGGCGAGCTCGTGAGCCGCCTGTATAAGACGGGGTCGTGCTGCCTGGCCGCGCACGTGCGAAACGCGGCGCTCGAGGACGAGAACGCCTACCTGAGGCTCGTCGGCGCGGGCGAGGAGGTGGCGCCCAGCATGGAGGCAGCCCTCCGTGCGGAGCTCAGGACGCTTGAGCGCGTGTGTCGCCTTGCTCCCGCGGACCTTGTGGGGGAGCTTCCCGCAGGGGTCGATGGGGAGCTCCTTCCCTCCTTCGAGCCCGGCGATGCGGCAGAGGGGTGCCTGTCGGACGCCTACGCGGCGCGCAGGGCCCGCCTGGGCACCCAGGGCTTTGGCATCTACGCCCGCTACCACGTGTTTGCGGTGGGCGACGAGGGCCAGATCGAGCCGGTGCGCTATCCCGACCCCATCCGCCTTGAGGACCTCGTGGACTACGAGCGCGAGCGTGCGCAGATCCTTGACAACACCAGGGCGCTCCTCGCGGGCAGGCCCGCGGCCAACATCCTGCTCACGGGGGATGCCGGCACGGGCAAGAGCTCCACGATCAAGGCAGTCGCCAACGAGCTCGCGCCCCGGGGGCTGCGCATCCTGGAGGTCCGCAAGGAGCAGCTGAGGGACATCCCCCAGATTCTCGAGGAGCTCACGCGCAACCCGCTCAAGTTCGTCATCTTCATTGACGACCTGTCGTTCTCGTGCGACGACGACAACTTTGCCGCCCTCAAGGCCATCCTGGAGGGCTCGGTCTCGGCCAAGAGCGACAACGTCGCCATCTACGCGACCTCCAACCGCCGGCACCTGGTGCGGGAGAGCTTCTCGGACCGCGACGGCGACGACGTGCACCTTAACGACACCATGCAGGAGATCATCTCGCTGAGCGACCGCTTTGGCCTGCACGTCACGTTCACCAAGCCTGACCGGGCCACCTACCTTGACATCGTTCGCAAGCTCGCCCACGACGCGGGCGTCACGATGGACGAGGGCGAGCTCGACCTTCTGGCCGAGCGCTTTGCCACGAGGCGGGCGGGCAGGTCCGCCCGCGGCGCCCGGCAGTTCGTTGACTCGTTGGTCGCCCGGGGCGCCTAGCGTCCCCACACGACAGGAGAGGAAAGACGCACATCATGACACGACCCATGACCATGGCAGAGAAGATACTTGCCGCCCACGCGGGGCTCGACGAGGTCGTCCCGGGACAGCTCATCGAATGTGACCTCGACGGGGTGCTCGCCAACGACATCACGGCCCCCATCGCCATCAAGACGGTGCGCAAGATCGGCGCGGGCGTGTGGGATCCCGACCGCGTCATCCTGGTCCCCGACCACTACTCGCCCAACAAGGACATCAAGAGCGCCGAGCAGACCAAGGTGACGCGCGACTTTGCCCGCGAGATGGGCATCACGCACTACTTTGAGCAGGGCTGCATGGGCATCGAGCACGCGCTTCTGCCCGAGCTCGGCGTCGTCGTCCCGGGCGACCTCATCATCGGCGCCGACTCTCACACCTGCACCTACGGGGGCATCGGGGCCTTCTCCACGGGCGTGGGGTCCACGGACGCCGGCGTGGGCATGGCCACGGGCCGTGCCTGGTTCAAGGTGCCCGAGACGCTGCGGGTCGAGGTGGAGGGCACGCTGCCCGCAGGCTCGAGCGCCAAGGACCTCATCCTGCACCTCATTGGCCTCATCGGCGTGGACGGCGCCCTGTACTGCGCCCTGGAGTTCACGGGAAGCACCATCCGCGACCTGTCCGTCGAGGGGCGCCTCACCATCGCCAACATGGCCATCGAGGCGGGGGGCAAGGCAGGCCTCTTCGAGGTGGACGACGTCTGCCGCGAGTACGTGAGCCGTCGCAGCACGCGTCCCATCGTTGAGTATCATCCTGATGCCGACGCCAGCTATCGGCGCACCGTTCATATCGACGCTGCTAACGTGGTGCCTACGGTGTCCTGGCCGCACCTTCCCAGCAACACCCACCCGGTGAGCGAGAGCCGCCACATTGGCATTGACCAGGCGGTCATTGGCTCCTGCACCAACGGACGGATCGAGGACATGCGCGCCGCCGCCGAGGTGCTGCGCGGCCGCATCGTCGCCGACGGCGTGCGCTGCATCGTGATTCCCGCCACGCAGGGCGTGTGGCTTCAGTGCGTCCATGAGGGGCTCATGGACGTGTTCGTGGGTGCGCACTGCGTGGTCTCCACTCCCACCTGCGGACCCTGCCTGGGCGGCTACATGGGCATCCTCGCCGCGGGAGAGCGCTGCGTGAGCACCACCAACCGCAACTTCGTCGGGCGCATGGGCGACCCCACGTCCGAGGTCTACCTCGCCTCACCGGCCGTCGCCGCCGCGTCGGCCGTCGCCGGCCACATCGCCCTGCCGTCGGACCTGGGCTAGGAGGCTTGCGCGCAGTTCAGGGGCGCCCTTGCCGTGGGGGGACAAGATTCTGGCGACGAGCCCAAGGATGCGCAGGGACCCGAGCTCGTGGCCTACGTCAAGGAGCATGGCATTGAGGACGCCATCGTCACCTACACCGGGCTCTCGCGTAACGACGGGCTGACCGCTGAGCTCGCACAGGCGTACAGTACGTCCTAGACGCGACGCCGGCGCCATCTTTGAAAGTGCGCCGCCCCACACTGCCGGTCGTGCCACAGGGGCACAGGACAAGGGAGACCAGATCATGAAGCTTCAGCTGGCACTTGACGAGTTCGAGCTTGACGAGGCCCTCGCCGTCGCGGACAAGGTCCGCGACTCCATCGACATCATCGAGATGGGGACCCCCTTCATGTTGCGCTACGGCCTCGAGGCCATCCGCCGCTTTGCCGCCGCCTTCCCCGAGAAGGAGATCCTGTGCGACGTCAAGATCATGGACGGCGGCAGGTTCGAGTCAGACATGGTCTATAACGCCGGCGCCGCCTACTGCACCGTGCTCGGCGTGACCGACGACGCCACCATCAAGGGCGCCGTCGAGTCTGCCAACGCGCACGGCACCAAGAGCGTCGTCGACATGATCTGCGTCCCCGACCTTGCCGGCCGCGTCAGGGAATGCGAAAAGATGGGCGTCCACGTTCTGGCCGTGCACGTGGGGACGGACGCCCAGGCTCTCGGGCGTACCCCCCTCGACGACCTGAAGGTCATGACGGCGACGGCGCGTCGCGCCGAGGTGGCTGTCGCCGGTGGCATAACCAGCAAGACCATCGACCAGTATGTTGCCCTCGGCCCGGACATCGTCATCTGTGGCGGCGCCATCGCCCATGCGGACGACCCCGTGGCGGAGGCAAAGGCGATCAAGAAGGCAATGGAGGCATAGCCATGGAGCCGTGCAAGAATCTCGCAGCCATCCTGGAGGAGCTCACCTTTGATGCCGGCCTCGTGAGCCAGGAGGAGGTCGAGAGGGTCGAGGGCCTCATCCTTGAGGCACGGCGAGTGTTCGTGGCAGGGGCCGGCCGTTCGGGCTTTGTGGCAAGGGCCTTCTCGAACCGGCTCATGCACCTGGGGCTTGACGTCCACTTTGTGGGCGACCCCACCACCCCTTCCATCCGCGAGGGCGACCTGCTCATCGTGGGATCGGGCTCCGGGACGACAAGGGGAATGGTCAACGATGTCAAGATCGCCAAGCGCGAGGGTGCGAAGATCGCCACGGTGACCATCAGCCCCGAGGCAACGATCGGCAGCATGGCGGACGCTCACATCACCATCCCTGGCTCCTCGTCGCGCAGCGGCAAACGAACTGCCGAGAAGGCTCCCTCGATACAGCCGAACGGCAGCTCGTTCGAGCAGCTCACCTGGCTCGTCTATGACGCCATGGTCGTTGACCTCAAGAGGGCGCTCGACCAGAGCCAGGATCAGATGGACTACCGTCACGCCAACATGGAGTAGGAAACGCAGGAAAACGCGGAAGGCGTCCCGGACGCCCAGGCGGCTGTCACCATCTTCAATCCGGCCTGCTGGACGGGCTTCTCGCGGCATACGAAACAGCCAGGTGCCCCGAGGTGCCTCGAGGGCATGCCAGGGCACCTGTGGCACGAGAGGGAGTGTTGCGATTAGGCAACGAGCCTTCCGGCTTTGGGCACGGAGGCAGGCGTGGTCCCTCACCTGAGCTACGATGGGACCGTCCGCTCACCATTTTAGGAAGGGACTCCGCCGTGCAGTTCAAGGGCACTGTCTTCCGCTATGGCCGCGACATTGACACCGACGTCATCATTCCGGCCCGCTACCTCAACACCTCGGATCCCGCCGAGCTCGCGCGCCACTGCCTCGAGGACCTTGACGCGAGCTTTGTCGATCGCGTGCGCCCCGGCGACATCATCGTCGCCGACGAGAACTTTGGCTGCGGGTCCTCGCGTGAGCACGCCCCCGTGGCCATCAAGGCGGCCGGCGTGAGCGTGGTCGTGGCCAAGAGCTTTGCGCGCATCTTCTATCGCAACGCCATCAACATCGGCCTGCCCATCATGGAGTGCGCTGAGGCCGCCGACGCCATCAGGGACGGCGACGTCGTGTCCGTCGACGCCGACGCAGGCCTCATCACGGACGAGACCACGGGCGCGAGCTTCCGGGCGCAGCCCTTTCCCCCGTTCATCCAGGAGATCATCAGCGACGGCGGCCTCGTCGCCCGCACGAGGCGCGTCATGGCGGGGCGCTCGGCAGCGGCCGGCACGGGCGAGGGGGACTAGCATGGCAGAGACCACGTACCGCATCTGCACCCTGCCGGGCGACGGCATCGGCCCCGAGATCATGGAGCAGGCCGAGCGCCTGCTCGAGGCCGTGAGCAAGGCCTTTGGGGTCACGTTTGACTGCGAGCGCCAGCTCATCGGCGGAGCTGCCATCGACGCGACGCGCGCGGCCGGAGAGAAGGTGACGGCCCTGCCCCCCGCGACGCTCTCGGCGGCCCAGGCGGCCGACGCCGTGCTCCTCGCCGCCGTCGGCGGGCCAAGATGGGACGATCCGACGCCGGGCGCCGTCCGCCCCGAGCAGGGCCTTCTTGCCATCCGCAAGAATCTGGGGCTGTACCTCAACCTGCGCCCCGTCCGCATCTACGACGCGCTGCGCGACGCCTCGCCCCTGCGTCCCGAGCGGCTCGACGGCGTGGACCTCCTCATCGTCCGCGAGCTGACGGGCGGCCTCTACTTTGGCAGGCACGAGCGCCAGGTCGACGTGGAGGGCGCCGGCAGGGACGGGACGAAGGGGCAGACGGCGATCGACACCCTCGAGTACGCGGAGTTTGAGATAGAGCGCGTGCTGCGCTGGGCCTACGAGGCCGCCGCCCGCCGCAGCAAGGTGGTCACGTCGGTCGACAAGGCGAACGTCCTCGAGACCTCCCGCCTGTGGCGCGAGGTCAACCATCGCCTCAACGCCGAGTTCGAGGACGTCGAGGGCGAGGACATGCTCGTCGACAACTGCGCCATGCAGCTGGTGGCCAACCCGGCCCAGTTTGACGTGCTCGTGACGGAGAACACCTTTGGCGACATCCTCTCGGACGAGGCCTCCATGCTCACGGGGTCGCTGGGCATGCTCGCGTCGGCGTCGCTGGGCGACGGGGCGGCGCTTTACGAGCCCAGTCACGGCTCCGCCCCCGACATCGCGGGAAAGGGCGTCGCCAACCCCATCGCGCAGATTCTCTCGGTCGAGCTCATGCTGCGCTACAGCTTCCAGATGGATGAGGCGGCCGACGCCGTTGCGGGCGCGGTCGAGGACGTCCTGGCCGCCGGCTGGCGCACGGCGGACCTCGCCGACGGGACGACGGACGCCTCGCACCTGCTGGGCACCGCCGCCATGGGGGACAAGATCCTGGAGGCCTTCGCGCTGCGGGCGGGCTCGCGGGAGGCCTAAGATTGCGGGGCCCAGCTCGCGGGGTCCAAGACTGTTCGCATGGCGCCGGGTGTCGTCTCAACGTGTCCGTTTGGACAGGTCGTAAAAAAACGAGTCCTGGGCAAACGCAAAAGTTGGCCTTCGCAACGTACACTTTAGGCGGAGGGTGCCGAACATCCGGCCCAGTGTAACGGTGCCGTTTTCGATGTGCCCGAGCGAGGGAGGGGTGCCGCGATCATGACGTGGAGATGTCTGAGGGCGCTGCGTGACGCCTGCCTGGGGCGGGCGTCGTCTTGCACGTCAGCGACAAAGCGGCCTGGGGCGGAACAGTGCGCGCAGGTTGCGAATTCGCCAGCTCTGGGCGCGCAGGCTGCACCCCCGCAGGTCGTGGACGCGCAAGACCCTGCCCTCGAGGCCGCCAGCGGCTTGGATTCTGGCGCCGTCCCTGGTCACGGGACCGCCAGCCTCGACCCCATCGGCCCGCCCGACCCCGCCACGCACGCTCTGACGATTGCCACCTGCGCCAACGTCCGTGAGCTGGGGGACTATGACACGCCATTCGGCCCCACGCGCCTTCACCGCTTCCTTCGTGCCGGCGACACCTGTGCCGTCAGCGCGGATGACGCACGGCGTCTGTGTGCCTACGGGGTCGCGGCGGACGCGGACCTTCGCAGCTCCTGGGAGCTTGAGCACGCGCCCGACCTGCTGGGCTCCCAACCGCACGTCCGCTACCGCAACGTGCAGCTTCACGCGTACAACCTGCGGGAGGGCGAACCGGACCTGCCCGATGACGAGCGCGGCTACCTGATGCGCGGGTACCTTGCGATGCTGAAGAATCACTCAGCCGTCCGCGAGCTCATGTCGTTCTTCGCGTCTGCCGACGAGGACGAGTGCGTCCTCTTCCACTGCGCCGCCGGCATGGACCGCACGGGCGTCGTCTCACTCCTGCTTCTGGGGCTTTGCGAGGTGAGTCGAGAAGACCTGCTGCGCGACTATCTCTACTCCTTTGCGCCGCCGTCGCTCGTCGAGAGGCTCGTGCGGGGCGAAGAGCCGTCTTTGGAGGAAGATGACTGGGGGGCCGCGATGCTCGCGGGCGTCATGGACGCGGTCATCGACTGGTTGCTGCGGCGGTACGGCAGCGTGCGCGGCTACCTGCTTGCCTGTGGGTGTGACGCTCATGAGCTGGACGCCGTTCGTCGTCACCTTGTCGGCGCGTAGTGAGGTGTTGGTATGAAAGAGCCTCAGGTATAGGATACTTTTCCGGTAGGCATGATTGCGGGGGCGCAGGGCAGGTGCCCGTGCGCGAGAAAAAAGACGGGACGCGTCGTGATGGTCAGAGCCAAAAGCTGCAGAGCCAGGAGCTGCAAGAACGTCATGACGGCGTATCATCTCGCCTGCTCGCGGCGCCTGGCGAAGGCGGCCGCCACCACGGCGGATCGTCAGCTTGATGCGAGCCTGTATGGGTAGCCTGCTTTTTGTTGTCCTCATGCTGGGCACGCCCATAGTCGTCGCCGCCCTTGAGAGCGCCCTGCTCGATGACATCGCCGAGCGGCATCATCGCCATCATGACACGTACCGCATCTCCAACTCGCTCACGCACACGATGGTCATCCTCCTGCTCTTCATGGGAATCTTGGGGTCATTGCTGGCGTGGCTCTGCGACGCAGGCGCGTTTGACGTGGATGCCCCTGTCGTCCTGGGCTTCTTTGGGTCGTTTATCTGCGTCGTGCTGGCGCTATGGATAATGCTGCACCGCCACGAGGTGGCAACCTATGACAGCTACCTGCGCGTCCGCCCGCTCGTGGGAAGCATGCGGACCATCCGGTACGAGGACATCACGCGCATGGAGTGGAGAAGGTCAAGCATGGCCGTGGGGTACGACAACATTTGGGTGAAGGCGCGGCATCAGTCGCGTCCCGTGACCATCTTGGGCATGCTCGACCTTGAGCAGATTCTCTCGCGCATCAATCGCTTCGACGCGCTGGACCGCAGGCGAGGGTAACGAGGGCGCGGGCGAGGGGCGGAGAGACCAGCGAGGATGATAAAGCGGGCGGCCGCGAACGTGGCCGCCCGCAGTCTGTGAGCGTCAGGGCCTTCGCGCGGCTAGCTAGCCGCGCCGTTTTGTCCTCGTCCGCCCCTGAGAGGCGGCATGCCCAGGCGCGCACGCAGCTTTACGGCCAGACCTGCGGGACGCTGGGTCCCGCGGGCGGTGGCCACGAGCGCCGACCAGTGTGCGCGCATCATGAGAAGCGCCAGCGCCAGGGCAACGAGCACCTCCAACCCGGGCCCGTGCAAGGCGAGCGTCAGGACAAGATAGGCCCCCGTTATCACGACGGCGCCCACGCACAGATACCCCGAGGCCAGCACGGCCGCAAAGCCCGTGAGGCAGGCAAGGACGCCCCAGGGGGGCGTTGCCAGGATGATGGCCGAGCAGGTGGTGGTGACGCCCTTTCCGCCCGCAAAGCCGTGCCACAGGGGGTGGTTGTGTCCCAGCGTGCAGCCCAGTCCCGCCATGAGCCCGGCGAGCTCTGCCTGGGACGCAAAGAGCCAGCGCGCCAACGCCCAGGCAAGCACGCACTTGAGGACGTCGCCCGCCAGCACGACGAGCGCCGCCCCCGCGCCCAGCTCATGGCCCACGTTTGCCATGCCGGGGTTACCGACCCCCAGGTCAAAGGCGGATTTTTTTGCTACGACGCGCGAGACGACGTCGGCCGTCAAGAAGCTGCCGCAGGCATAGCCCACAAGCAGGCTCGCACAGGCGACGGTCAGAGGGGACACGGGCAGGGTCATGGCGGGCTCCTTATGGCGTGGGTTGGGGCGACATGGCGGCGGACGAGAACGAGGGTCTCGCTCGGACGCGCGTGTCTGCCGCTATTGTGAAGACAGATTCATAGCTGAGTGACGACGTTTGACTTTTTTGGCTTCTACCCGTATATTACTTTCTTGCGCCGAAAGGCGCCCAGACATTGCGGGGTGGAGCAGTCTGGTAGCTCGCCGGGCTCATAACCCGGAGGTCGTAGGTTCAAATCCTGCCCCCGCGACCACAAATACATTCCCGATCTGCAAAAACAGGTCGGGAATTTTTTATAGCCCCAATCAACCCCGAAGTTTCAGTAGATGGCTCATCCTTCGGTCCGCATGAGCACAGATGGTTCAAACTTCGGATTGCTTGCCGGTAGATGGTTCGTTTCTCGAGCTAGAGGAAATTTGACCTGCCCGTGGAAATGCGGCGATGGGGCTGCCGCGAGGCGTTGCGTGCCTGCGCGCCGAGGCGTGCGGCGGAGGCGCGGTGCGCCGGTCGGCTGCTGGCGGCCTCACCGGGCGACGAGGTTCTCACGTGGATTTCGTGCGACGTGCGGTGACCATGCCCGTGAGGCGCCCGGGGTGCATCGTGCCGTCGCGGCGTGCCCGTTGGGATGCGTGGAAGTCTCGGCGTTCACCACGGCAGTGGACACAAACTGTACTCACTACCCATAATGCTTTCTGCTGTTGGCCTACAGGCTTGCCCGTCTACTCTTTAGCGTCCTTGATGTTGTGAGCGTATTCCTTCCAGAGCGGGCACTCCTGCCAGCCTTTGGTGAAGCCCATGCGGCGGAGCTCACTGGCACTAAGGCGGTCCAAAAGTTTGAAGAGACGCTCACGCCAGGACGTCTCAGGTGCAATGTGCTCCAGCAGATAGCTCAGGATTATGAGGATGCCGAACATGTTGTCCGACCTCACGCTGAAGGGCTCATGCCATTCCGGATGTTTCGACCGCTTGGGAATGATTGGTCTGGTGCCGATGCCCCTGTTCCAGAGGCGGCCATGGTGCGCGCATATGTTACGCACCGTGTTTATGGTCACGAGCCAAGATTCCAGCACGCGCGAGCTCACGCCCAAGTCGTTTGCGAGCTTCTTCCTGATTTCAGCTGGTGCGCCGTTGAAGAGCCTGATCATGGTGCCAAAGTCCATCAGGTTGACGAGTATCCAGTAGGGAGGAAGCTCGTGCTCGTCACCATAAGCCTCTTTGAAGTGGAGGGCGAAAGGCTCACGTGAGCGTCTGAGCTCATCTTTGCAGCGCGCTATGAACCTGTCATACTCGCCCTGCTTGAGCCTTGGCAGGTTGTTAGCGTCGAGGAATCCGAAGGTACCGGTCTCTCTGGCAAGTTCGTATGCGAGCTGTGTGCGGAAGTAGACCTCGACGCGCTCTATGGCATCGAATACGACAAGCCTGAACTGCCGGTCGAAGATATAGAGGTGCCAGATCTGGTCGAACGATGTCCCCTCGATGAAGCGCTCGTCCTGTGTACCATCTTTGGCGCCTCTTGGCTGACGCTTAAAGATGTACCAGTATCCGCTCAGGCGGTAGTAACCAATGTCAGCGAGGTGCTTGATAAGATTGTCGCGGTCGGCCACGAGGCCACGCTTGTTGATGAGAAGGTCTGCCTGCTGCTCGAAGGACAGCCAAGATTTCGCGTACGTTCCCACGGTGCTCTTGTACCTCCAAATAAAGAAGACCCGCCAGTGTGCATGCTCAAAAGCAGAGGCCAGGCGGGTTTACTGACCATAGTGTATCACATCCATCGCAAGACGGCACGGAAGAGCCAACGCACGAAGCGCCAGATGAGCCTAATTATTCTGCCACACACGTACGCACGCGCCTTGGGCTCGGTTGCGCGCTCCGCCTGCCGCGTAAGCCCCGCCCCCCTCGATGAGCTACACTGTGGGACCAATCACGAGGCGCACGCCGCGCCTCTGCCGGTTCGGCGAGGGAGGCACGCATGCAGGAAGACGCACTCAACAGGCGCATCGCCGCGTTTGGGCGTGGCTATGAGGCCGAGGCGGCACTCTTTGGGGAGCCCAAGAAGCGCTTTCCCAGCCGCAGCGCCTGCATCAGCCTCCTGGGAGACATCCGCAGCCTCATGTTTCCGGGCTACTTTGACAACGACAGCGCCGCCGGCACGAGCTCGGAGCTGCTGATAGGGGAGCGTCTCCTGCACATAGAGCGCGTGCTCAGGTGCCAGATTCGCGACGCGCTGATCTTTGGCGACGGCTCGCTCGCGCTTGAGCTCGCCTACGAGCGGGCGACGAACCTGGCTAGCACCTTCATGGACGAGCTCGCCACCGTTCAGGCCCTGCTGCTCACGGACATCCAGGCGCTCTTTGACGGTGACCCCGCGGCGCGCAGCTACGAGGAGGTGCTTGTCTCCTACCCCGGGCTCTATGCCATCTTCGTCTATCGTCTGGCGCACGTGCTCTATGAGCTTGACGTGCCGCTGATTCCTCGTCTGATGACGGAGCACGCCCACAGCAAGACGGGCATCGACATCAACCCGGGCGCCCAGATCGGCGAGTACTTCTTCATCGACCACGGCACGGGCGTGGTCATTGGCGAGACGACCGTCATAGGCGACCACGTGAAGATCTACCAGGGCGTCACCCTGGGCGCGCTCTCCACGCAGAAGGGGCAGGGGCTCTCGGGCGTCAGGCGTCACCCCACGCTCGGCGACTATGTGACCGTCTACTCCAACGCGAGCATCCTGGGCGGCGAGACGCACATCGGCGCCGGGTCGGTTGTGAGCGGCAGCGCCTTCGTGTGCGAGTCGGTGCCCGAGCACGCCCGCGTCAAGCTCAAGGACCAGGAGATCATCGTCCATCATCCGGGCGAGCCCGAGCCTGCCTGGAATTACGTCATATAGGGGGAGAGCGCGAAGGCCGTCGCCTGCCCGACCGTCACGGCGGCGAGCAGGCCGCTCTCCGCGATAAAACAGCAGCTCGGCTCCGCGACAAAAATTGATACCCAAGTCAAACTTTTTGTTGCCATAACCACATACATTGCGCTCATGTGCTCCTATGCTGCAGCCAACATGCCAACGTAAAGGAGCGACCATGATGGACAACGGCAATGTCGGCGGCAACAAGACGCTCGATCTCTCTCGCACGGTCTTCGACCTTGTAAGCGAACGTCCCGAGCTGGCTCACATCCTATCTGAGCTCGGGTTTTCCGAGATAGATAACAACGCGATACTTCATTCGGCAGGTCGGGTCATGACCATCCCCAAGGGCGCTAGAATCAAGGGAATCTCCCTGGATGACGTCATCCGCGGCCTTGAGGCGCGTGGCTTCACGGTCGTGGGGGCACCGGGGCCCGCGCCTGCGGCGCCCGGAGCGACATCGGCGTCTGGGACTACGCCGGCCGCGTCCAAAGCGTCCCTCTCGGAGAATCCGCCCACTTCGTCCGCTTCGTCCGCTCCGTCGACCCCGTTCGGACGGGCGGCCAATCGCACGGAGCAGATCAAGGGCTATCTGCGCCGACTGGGTGCGGGCGAGGATCTCGAGGCGGTCCGCAGCGACTTCGTGAGGGAGTTCAGCGATGTTGATGCCTCAGAGATCATGCGCGCCGAACAGGAGATCCTGAACGAGGGGACCCCGCTTGACGAGGTGCAGCGCCTCTGCGACGTCCACTCCGCGCTCTTTCACGGCTCGACCCTCGAAGAGCGCCTCGCCCATGCCGAGTCTGAGGCTGCGGCGTCCGTCGCCCATGGCAACGAGTCGGCCCTCGAGCGCGCGTCGCGTGCTCTGGCGGCAAACCCGCCTGCCGCCGCCTCTTCCGATGTCGCCGCGCCGGCCTCGGCTCCCGCCTCTCCTGAAGCAGGATCCGCCTCTCCCGCGGCGGCGCGCGCCTCTTCCACGGCGGCACTCGAGACCGTGGAGGGACACCCCCTTCAGACCTTCTCTCGCGAGAACAAGCGCATCGAGGCGCTGATTGCCGAGCTCCTGCAGGTTCTGGACGCAGGGGAGGACCCCTCGGCCCTGCTCGCGCGCCTGCGTGAGGTGGCCATCCACTACGCCAAGAAGGGCGACCTCCTCTATCCGCAGCTCAGAACCAGGCATAACATCACGGGCCCGGCAATGGTCATGTGGACCGTTGACGACGAGATTCGCGATGAGCTGTCCGCGCTCTACAGGGACCAGGACCGCAGCGCCATGTGGTTCTCCCGTCTGCGGGCGGTCGTCGGTCGCGCGAGCGAGATGGTCTACAAGGAGCGCAACATCCTCTTTCCCGTCTGCGCCGAGACCTTTGGGGATGACGAGTGGGTGGGCATCTATCACGACGCCAAGGACTACGCCAGCTGCCTGGGCGTCCAGGGAGCCGTGTGGCAGGAGGCCGAGGACGCGCTCGCCCACGAGGCGTCAGGGGCCACGACGGGTGCCAGCATGGAGGAGGAGGTTCGCATGCCGGGCGGACATCTGACGGTTCCTCAGCTCACGGCCATGCTCAACACGCTTCCGCTTGAGATTACGTTCGTGGATGCGGACAACATCAACCGCTTCTTCAACGAGGGGCCCAAGGTGTTCAAGCGCGCGGGCATGGCCATCGACCGCGATGTGTTCTCCTGCCACCCGCCCAAGGTGGAGCCCATGGTCCGAGCCATCATCGAAAGCTTCCGCGACGGCACCAAGGACAGCGTGCCCGTGTGGATGGAAAAGGGCGGACGCACCATGCTTGTGACCTATTGGGCCGTTCGGGATGGGGGAGGCTCCTACGTCGGCACGGTCGAGACGGTGCAGGACATGGAGTTCGCCAAGGAGCACTTCTTGCGCGTCAGGCCTGACGCAGGGCGTCGTCGCTGAGGACAAACTCGCTCAGGTGATAGGTCAGCAGGCCCTCCTGCCGCATCTTGCCCAGCTCCTTTGAGAGGGCGCTGCGGTTGACGCCCAGGTATTCTGCGAGCTGCTGGCGCGAGAAGGGCGTTCTGACGCGCGGGCCGCCCTGCCGCGCGGCAAGCTCCGAGAGATACGAGAGCACGCGCCCCCTGATGGTCTTGGGGGCGATGTGCATCATGCGTCGGGATAGGCCCAGGCTCTTCTCGGCCGAGATGCGCACGAGGTTATAGATGAGCTGGTGATGGTGGCCGCAGGCGCGCGTGCAGGTGGTGAGCAGCCTTTCGAGCGAGACAAAGAGCACGCGAGCGGGTTCGGCGGCCACGATGTTGCAGGTCATTTGCTGGTCAGAGAGGGCGGCGTAGTTCTGCGCGAAGATGTCGCCTCGCGGGATGTGCCCAAAGATGCGTGTCTCGCCCCAACAGAGGTTGACCACCACGTTGGCGCTGCCCTTCTCGATGAGGCCGATCTCCCTGGTGACGTCCCCGGCGCGAAGAATTGCCTCGTCCTTGGCGAACGAGCGCTCGTGGGCGCCGAGGCAGGGAAGGACCTCCTCGATGTCCTGAGGCGACATACCCAGGAAGAGCTGCGTGTGCGAGAGCGACTGGCAGTTCATGGGGTCTCCGATGTGGCGGCGCGGGAACGGATAAGCGGATGGTGGCACTTACGTCAACTCATTGTACCCGGCTTTGTTGTCGCAGCAACAAAGGCGCAGGGCTCTGGGACTTGATACATTGCCCTGCATCTATGCGCGATCCGTCTGGCGTTCGCACAAACCGCATTAGTCGGCCTTTTTTGGAGTTTTGAGTCCAAAAAGGCCGACTAATGCGGTTTGTAGAGGGGCGAAAAGATATGCCACACGTCAGCAATGTGCTTGCAAGGGCATCCCATCCATTAGTTTGAATCATGCGCCAAGAAGTGCCTGATACCTGTAGGGGCACACTGGATAACAAACCATTCGTGTTTTCCCGTGATAATTGTGGCCCAGAAAATCCCAGCTACGGCGCCGCGCGGGCGACCCATCGTGATGATGTAGTTTATGAGCTAAATAAACTTCCCCGGGGAGGCCGCCGTCAAACATGCCTCATTGACCCACCACATGTCCATGCGAAGACGTGCGGCGAGCGACGTGGTCGGACACATGTCAGGCTGCTACGATGAGCTCAGGACCATGCGAGCGAAAGGGGTGATGGCATGCGCCTTCTGGGCAGAGGCCGGCAGCGGGGCGCCGCCCGCAGCGGCTGTGAGACGGGCCAGGTCGACATCGCGACGGGCATCAACGTCCGCGAGCTCGGCGGCTTTCCCACGCCCTCGGGCACCACGCGCTATCGGCGCTTTCTGCGCTCTGGCTCCACGGCGCGCATCAGCCCCTCCGACGCGCGCGAGCTCTTTGACTACGGCGTGCGGCGCATCCTCGACCTGCGCGGCAAGGAGGAGGTCGCCAACAGCCCCGAAAGCCTGCTGTCGCTGCGCAACGTCGAGTACCTCAACGTGCCGCTCTACGACTTTGACATCTCGGCGGGCGTGCTCGCGCACGAGGACGACGCGGGCGGCTATCTTACCGAGAACCTCCTTTCCATGCTCGAGAACCGCGCGGCCTTCCGGCAGATCTTCACCTTCCTGGCGCACGCGCCGCGCTCGGCGTGCACGCTCTTCCACTGCGGAGCGGGAAGCGACCGCACGGGCCTTCTCTCACTGGTGCTTCTGGGGCTCGCGGGCGTCGAGAGGCGCCAGCTCGTGGCCGACTACGTCTACTCCTTTGGCTACATCCCCGAGGTCAACGCGGCCATCTTCGAGCGCGTGGGGGAGGGCGCCCGCACCCTCCAGGTGCGCGGCGAGCTTAGGACGAGGATTGCGTCCATCTCGCTCGTGCACGACCGCATCCACGAGACGTTTGGCGGCTACGAGGGCTTCCTGAGGTCCTGCGGCGTCCGCGAATCCGAGATTTCCCAGGTGCGGGCGCTTCTGCTTCGCCGCTTTCCAGGACGCTACCGCATGCCCGCCGAGGAGACGCTCGTCTCGAGCGCCGAGCTGCTCCACCGAGACATCCCGGGGCCCGTCGCGAACACGACCTTCTTCGTCCATGCCTACGAGCGCCCCGACAAGGTGACCGCAGACCTCTACTACATGAGCGACAAGACGCGCGACCTCATGGCGCGCATCGACGAGAACCAGCGCAACCGCTCCTTCCACGACCACGACTACGTGACCCTGGAGGTGCCCCTCGAGGAGAGGGGCAAGCTCTTCGCCCCCGTGACGGGGGAGCTCCTTGCGCTGTCCGACGTGGACGACCCGTACTTTGCGAGCGGCGCCTGCGGGGCGGGGGTGGCCATCGTCCCAAGCGGGAACACGGTGTACGCGCCCGCCGCCTGTCGCGTGACGGTGCAGGTTCCCACGCGCCACGCCATTGGCGTGCTGACCCAGGACGGCATCGAGGTCCTCATCGTCGTCGCCTCCTCAACGGCGTCGGCCAGCAGGCGAGGCTTCCGCCAGCACGTGTGGCAGAACGACTCGGCGCATCGCGGCACGCCGCTTTTGTCGTGGGACCCCACCCTGGTGGGAAAGGACGCGTCGAGCCCCGTCCTCATGATCGTCACCAACTCGAGCGAGTTCTCCCGCCTGGACATCCGCGACAGCGGCAGCGTCCAGGTGGGCGACGAGGTTGCCTCGATCTCCTGGGAGTGAGGGGTCGCAACGGCCCCCGGCGACAGGAAACGTACAGGACAACGAGACGTCTTCACCGTTTCAGAAAGATTTGGACACATCTCCTCCATAACACGGTATACTGACAGTTGGTTTGGCGAAGTCCCGAGGCCACCAAGACAAAGTTGCACTCGGGCGGTCGTGGGTTCGCTCATGTCGCTATGGAAGGAGACCGCATGCGCTATCTGTTGATCGTGAGCCATGGCACGTTTGCCCCCGGGCTGCATAGCGTGCTCGACATGCTGGTGGGCGAGAGGGATGACGTCCTTGACTGCTGCATGACCAGCGACATGGGCGCCGAGGCCTATGTCCAGAAGCTCGAGGAGACGGTGGCCCCCATCGGCGCCGATGACTCCGTCTTCCTGTTTGGCGACGTCATAGGCGGGTCCCCCCTCACCAACGCCATGAACGTCCTCACCAAGAAGGGCATCATGGAGCATCTGACCGTGTTTGGCGGCGCCAACCTTCCCATGGTCATCACGGCCGCCATGGAGGCCGACGAGGACGACGCCACCCTCAAGGAGCGCGTCATCGCCGAGGGTCAGGCCGCCATCCGTGAGTTTGTGCTCGACCTGGGCGGCGACGAGGACGAGGACCTCTGAGGCACGCTTCGTGCGAAAGCCAACGTCCCCGCGTCGCGCAGCGGCGCATCGCAGGTTTTCCCGTCAACCAGAAAGGAAGCGTCCCCATGATCTCATTCGTTCGTATCGATGACCGCATGATTCACGGCCAGACCGTCACCCGCTGGGCCCTGGAGTTCCCCTGCGACGGCATCATCGCCGTCAACGACGCGGCGGCCAACAACCCCGTCCTCAAGGCCGCCTACAAGGGCGCCGCACCCGAAAAGAAGACCTTCGTCTGGACGCTCGACCACTTCAAGGAGAGCATGGAGAAGGTCCTCGCGAGCAAGACGAACTACTTCCTCATCACCAAGAACCCTGTGGACATGAAGAAGATCCTCGTGGACTTTGGCTTCAAGCCCTCCTCGATCAAGACCGTCATCGTGGGCCCGTGCAACGATCGTCCCGGCGCCGTGAAGCTGGGCAACAACCAGTCCATCACCCCCGAGGAGGCCCAGGCCATCGAGGACATCACCAAGGCGGGCTACAGCGTCGAGTTCGCGCTCCTCAAGGACAACGCCATCGGCAACTGGTCCAAGTTCCGCAGTCGCTTCGACCTTCAGTAGGCACCACGGGGCCTCTCGTGCGAGGGCCCCTCGACATAGTCGATCCGCCCCTTTTGGAGGGCGGAGGAGCATCTAGGTAAGAAAGGTGGCATGCGTTATGGCAATCAATGCACTTCAGGCCGCGTTGCTGGGTCTCTTTGCCTGCCTGGCCTCCCTGCCAGGCATGGGCGGCACGACCATCGGTAACTACACCCTTGGTCGACCCCTCGTCGGAGGCCTCTTCGTCGGTCTCATCCTTGGCGACGTCCAGTCCGGCATCATCGTCGGCGCGGCCATCCAGGTCGTCTACATCGCCCTGGTGACCCCCGGCGGAACCGTCTCCGCCGACGTGCGCGCCGTGACCTACATCGGCATCCCCCTGTCAATCCTGGCCATTCACGCCCAGGGCCTCGACCCCAGCTCCGCCGCCGCCGCGTCGCTCGCCGCCGCCCTCGGCGCCGCCGTCGGCACCCTCGGCACCGTCCTGTTCTATGGCACCGCCACGCTCAACCTCGTGTGGCAGTCCATCGGCTGGAAGGCCATGGAGACCCGCGACTGGAACACCATCAAGCGTCAGATCCCGCTCGTCGACTTTGTCTATCCCTGGATTTCGCACGTCCTGTTCTCCTTCATTCCCACGTTCATCATCTGCATGGCCGGCTCCCAGATGGTCCAGCTCATGAAGGACTACATGCCCATGGACGGCCTGGCCATGAAGACGCTGTTCACCGTCGGCTCCCTTCTTCCCGCCGTCGGTATCGCCATCCTGTGCAAGCAGGTCATCAACAAGCCTCTTGACTGGCTGACCTTTGCCTTTGGCTTCACGCTCGCGGCCTGCCTGCACCTCAATCTCATCGCGTGCGCCGTCGTGGCCGCGTTCTTCGCGCTCATCAAGTATCAGATCGAGGAGGCCAAGGTCGCCCGTCCCGCCATTTCCGGTGGTGTCGGCGCCTCCGACGACGAGGAAGAGGAGGACATCTAATCATGGCCGAGACCAAGAAGATTTCCACCGGTGCCCGCAGGAAGTCCTTTAGGAACTGGGCCTACGGCAACCTGACCTGCTTCTCACAGGCGCACATGCAGACGTTTGGCTACCTTGCCGCCATGCTTCCCATCGTGGACGAGCTCTACGACAAGGACGAGGACAAGGTCAGCGCGCTTGAGACGTACACCACGTTCTTCAACACCGAGCCCCAGATCGGCACCATGGTCGTGGGCCTCACGGCCGGCCTCGAGGAGGCTCGCGCCAACGGTGAGGCCATCGACGACGAGACCATCAACGGCATCCGCGCCGGCCTGATGGGCCCCCTCGCCGGCCTCGGCGACTCCATCATCGTCGGCACGTTCATCCCCATCCTGCTGGGCATCGCCCTTGGCCTGTCCGCCGGCGGCTCGGTCCTGGGTCCCCTGTTCTACATCGTCGCGTGGAACGTCCTCATGTACTTTGGCATGAAGCTCGCCTATGACCGCGGCTACGAGCTCGGCGGCTCCGCCGTCCAGGCTCTCGTCGGTCCCGAGTCCCAGGCCCTGCGCAGCGCCATTCTGATGGTGGGCGCCATGGTCATCGGCGCCGTCGCCGCCACCTGGGTCTCCATCAGCACGGCGCTCGTGCTGCCGGGCGTCGGGCCGCTCGAGAACGTCCTGTGGTCCAGCAGCTCCACCGTCACGGCCGAGGCGCTCAACGCCACCGGCGCGGTGTCGCTCAACGTCTTTGGCTCGGGCATCTTCCCCAAGCTCCTCAACTTCGTGTTCGTGTATCTCTGCTGGTGGATGATGACCAAGAAGAAGATCGGCGTGATTCCGGTCATGCTCATCCTGGTCGCCGTCGCCTTCGTGGGCGTGCTCGTGGGCTTCTTCAACCCCGGCCTGTCCTACTAGGCGCGCGGGCGGGGCGCCGACCCCCGGACGGGGCGTCGGTCCCCGCAGGTCCGGCATAGCCGTCATAGTGAAAGACGGGGTGGGGTCCACTGGCGGCCCCACCCCGTTCGTAAGCTTTGCGGACGACGCGGCCCAGTCGACGCGAGCGGGTGGCAGGCGTTGGCGCGGCCAGGGGGGGCCCGGCGGCCAGGGGGCCAGGGAGCCCGGCGGCCAGGGAGCCCGGCGGCCAGGGAGGCTGGTGGCTGGGTCGCCTTCGCCCCTTTCACAATCGTCCGCAGGACAGAAAGGCGCAGTCATGCACACGAGCGAGAGTGACCTCACGCGACGCGAGGAGGCGACCACGGCAACAACGGCGGCAGGCGCGACCGACGCGACCGACGCGACCGATGCGACCAAAGCGGCCGATGCTCAGCCGACGCCCGTCACGGTCCCCGGAGGCTTTGCGCCCGGCGCGCGCCACGTGGTCACGGGGAAGCGGGTCTCGCCCGAGCGCAGGGAGGCCCTCATCCGCGAGGCGGACGTGCAGACGCGCGCCATCATGAACCTGGAGGTGTGGAAGCGCATCGCCTACTCCCTGCTGGCCGTGGGGGCGCTGCTCGCCTACTGGAACATCTATCAGGGCGGTCCCGCCTGGGCGCTCATCGTGGGGATAGGCACGTTCGTCCTTTCGGCCTTGGCCTCGGTCATGCTGTACATGGTGGTGGAGCGAGGCAAGGCCAACGTCAGGACCATGATGACGGCGGCGGGCGTGAGCCTGGAGAGGCCATCTGGCACAAAGAAGAAGTGACAGGGCAGACCCCCGCGGGGCAGGCTTTTCTCCCTTGCTCGCACGTTTCTATTACGTTCGCCATTACGTACGAAATTATCACGTAAAAGGCGCTACGGAAAGCGCTACAGTAGCTTCGTGAGAAACGTTGCGCGTCGAGCGGAGGGTGCATGTCCAGGCGGGACAACCAGATACTCGAGATGCTCACCAAGGACAAGCGGCTCGAGGTCACGGCCCTTGCCGAACGTCTTGGCGTCTCGAACGTCACCATGCGAAAGGACCTCGACGCCCTTCAGGCCCTGGGCCTCGTGAAGCGCGAACATGGCTTCGCGCTCCTTTCCAACCCCAACGACCTTGGTGGGCGTCTCGCGTACCACTACGAGGAAAAGCGCCGGATAGCACGAAAGGCCGCGGAGCTCGTTCCCGACGGGTCAACGGTCATGATCGAGAGCGGAAGCTGCTGCGCGCTTCTTGCCCGCGAGCTTGCCGACACCAGGCAGGGCGTGACCATCATCACCAACTGCGCCTTCATCGCGAGCTACATCCGCGACAGCGGCTCGGTCGAGACGACGCTGCTCGGTGGCGTGGTGCAGCGCGACTCGCAGGTCATGGTGGGTCCGCTCGTGCGGCTGTGCGCACGCGAGTTTCTCGTCGACTACCTGTTCGTGGGCGTGGACGGCTGGTCGCCCGAGGTGGGCTTCACCAACGGCGACCACATGAGGGCCGATGCCGTGCGCGGCATGGCAACGTCGGTGAGCAAGGTCGTGGTGCTCACGGAGTCGGAGAAGTTCGGTCAGCACGGTTCGAGCCCGCTGCGCCTGACGGGGCATGACGTGCTGCTGTACACGGACGCGGGCATATCCGATGCATATCGCTCCGCCCTCGAGGGCGCCGGCGTGAGGGTGTCGACGGCATGACGGGCGCGGCAGGGACGGAGCAAGGCTTCTACGAGCGGCTCGACGCCCTGTACGCCGCAGGCGACCTCATGGCGGTCGAATCCTTCCTGCGAGATGAGGCAAAGCGCCCCCTGGGGGCGGGCGAGTCCCCCCTCGACCGCGTGCCGGCGCTGAATCAGCTCGCCTGCCACCTGAGGAACGCAAGCCGCCTGGGAGAGGCGCTTCCCGTGTTCGACAGGACGCTGCAGGTCCTGCGCGAGGAAGGTATGGGCGGCACGCCGCAGTATGCCATCGTCCTGCTCAACCGCGCGGGTCTTGACCGGCTCCGGGGCGCCCGCACGGAGGCCATCGAGGCATTTCAGGAGGCCGCTACGATATTGGCCGATGCCGGCGACTCCTATGCCTATGAGCATGTGGGGGCGCTCAACAATCTCTCGCTCGCGCTTCATGACGACGGGCAGGTCTTCCGGGCGCTCGATGTCGCCAGACAGGCCATGGGGCGCATTGCCCAGCTCCCGGGCCATGATGCCGAGCTTGCCACGTCGCAGGGCAACGTGGCGCATCTGCTGCTCGCGGCCGGGGACGCTCCCGCCGCCCTCGAGCTGGCTCGGGCGTCAGCACAATGGTACGAGGGACAGGGCGACCTGGGGACGCACTATGCCTCGGCGCTCGAGGCTCAGGGACGGGCCCTGCGCGCCTTGGGCGAGCGTGCGTCGGCGCTGGCATGTCTTGAGCGCGCCCGGGACGCGCTGCTGCGCTGTGCGGGACGGACGTTGGATTACGCCGCCGTGATGGGAGAGATGGCGGCGCTTCTCGAGGACCTGGGACGTGACGGCGAGGCTGACGCCGCCCGGGCCGAGCGCGACGCGGTCATGAGCAACGTGCGAGAGGGCCTCTCATAATGGGGGCCCTGGATGACGTGCGCGCCTATGTCGAGCGAGTTGCGGCGCCGGCCCTTGCGGCCGCAGCGCCCGACCTGTGGCCTCGCGTCGCCTGCGGCCTGGTGGGCAACGGGTCGGAATGCCTGGGCCTTGACGACGGCCTCTCGCGCGACCACGACTGGGGGATTGACTTCTACCTCTGGGTCCTCGACGAGGATGCCGACCAGGTCCCTCGCCTTGAGCGCCTCAAAGCCAAGCTGATGCTCGAGCATCCTCCCGCGCATGTGCGGGCCACGTCCGAGTTTGGGGTGGGGCCGCGCGTCATGACGGTGTCCGCCTTCTACACGGAGCTCATTGGTCGCGCCGACGTTCCTGTGGGCTGGAGGTCGTGGCGCGCCATTCCCGAGGAGAACCTCCTGCTGGCCACCAACGGTGCGGTGTTCGTTGACGGTCCGGGGGTCTTCTCGGCCGTGCGCGCGGGGCTCTTGGGCTACTACCCGCGCGATCTCTGGCTCAAGCGCATGGCGGCGCGATGCATGGCGCTCGCCCAGACGGGCCAGTACAACCTCGCACGCATGGAGGCGCGCGGCGACGTCGTGGCGGTCAACCAGACCCTGGCGCGCTTCATCGACGAGGCGGAGCAGCTGACGTTCCTGCTCAATCGCGCCTATCGGCCCTACTACAAGTGGGCCTGGCGGATGCTGTGCGAGCTGCCGGTGCTGGGGTCCCAGGTGGGGGAGCTGCTGCGGCGCCTGGTGGGGGCGGCTGGCGACCGGGAGGGTCGGCAGTGCCTGGCGGACGAGGTCTGTGCGCTGCTTCTGGGCGAATTGCGACGCCAGGGGCTGGTGACGACCGGAGATTGGTTCCTGGCGACGGCGGGCGTGGAGCTCCAGGGGCTCATAGAGGACCCGGTGCTGCGGGCGGTGCCTCCCCAGTACGACTGACGGGCGTGCCTGCGCCGCTCGGTGCCGCGCCGGCGACGGGCTTTGCGGCGCGCGGCGGGTCGTGTCGCACGTCTGCGGACGTAGGCATAGGACGTGCCATCATGCCGTTCAAGGACGATTTCCCACCGCCCGCCGGCCATGGGACATATCGTCATCCGTTGATTCTCAGGTGTATCACCACGTTTGGGCTGCAATTTGCCGTTCTTAAGATAATTCCTAGCGAAATCTATAGACTTTATGAACGAAACATTTTAGGATTACGAAGGCATGAACTGACGACAAGCGCCGCGGCAGTCGTCACAACATGCGCACACACGCTTCATGCACGGTTCACGCATCGCTTCTTCTCACAGAATGGAATGGAGGTCAGCAGTGGTAGGAATCGTTCTCGCCAGTCATGGTGGGCTCGCGGAGGGCGTCCTGTCGTCCGGGGCCATGATCTTTGGCTCCCAAGATGACGTCGCGACTGTCTCTCTCACCCCCGACATGGGGCCCGACGACTTCAAGGCCAAGCTCGTCGAGGCCGTCTCGACCCTGTCCGACCAGGAGCACGTGCTGTTCCTTGTCGATCTTAAGGGCGGCACTCCCTACAACCAGACCGTGACGCTCTTTGGGGAGGGCGAGCATGACGACTGGGTCGCGGTCACGGGCCTCAGCCTTCCCATGCTGCTCTCGGCCTATGAGTCGCGCGTCGAGGCGCAGACTGCCGCAGAGGTGGCACGTGGCGTCTACCAAGGCGCCAAGGTGAGCGTCAACGTCGTGCCCGAGAGCCTCACTCCCGAGGCGGTCGTCACTGCCGCGCCGGCGACCAGGGCGGGCAAGTCCAAGTTGACGCTGGCGCCCGGCACGGTCCTGGGCGACGGAAAGATCAAGACGGCGCTGGTCCGCATTGACTCGCGCCTGCTGCACGGCCAGGTCGCGACCGCGTGGGCCAAGCAGGTCTCGCCCACGCGCATCGTGGTCGTGTCCGACGGCGTCGCGCGCGACCCCATGCGCAAGACCCTCATCACCGAGGCGGCGCCTCCGGGCGTGCGCGCCAACGTCATTCCCGTCTCCAAGCTCGTCGAGATCTGGGAGGACCCACGCTTTGGCAGCACCAATGCCCTCTTCCTGTTTGAGAACCCCGAGGACGTGGTGCGTGCGATGGACGGAGGCGTGGACTTCAAGGAGGTCAACTTTGGCTCCATGGCCCACTCTGCCGGCAAGGTGCTGCTCAACGACACCCTCTCCGTCGGCCCCGACGACGTCAAGGCCGTCCGGACCCTGCACGAGCGCGGCCTCAAGCTCTTTGCCCAGAAGGTCCCCACGGACAAGCCGCAGGACGTCTGGGGGCTCGTGGTCAAGGCCGGTCTGAACAAGTAGGTCCTCTTCAATCGATAGGGAAGGAACCACATGAACGTCGTATCCATCATCTTCGTGCTCGTCGTCGCGTTCTTGGCCGGCCTCGAGGGCGTCCTGGACGAGTGGCAGTTTCACCAGCCCATCGTCGCCTGCACGCTCATCGGCATCGTCACGGGTCACCCCATGGAGGGCGTCCTGTTGGGCGGAACCCTGCAGATGGTCGCCCTCGGCTGGATGAACATCGGCGCCGCCGTCGCGCCTGACGCCGCGCTGGCCTCCGTCGCCTCGGCCATCCTCGTCTGCATGAAGGGCGCCTCCGTCGCGGATGGCGTCGCCTCCGCCATGGCCCTCGCCGTCGCCGGGCTGGTCCTCACGATTTTCATCCGCACCATCACCGTCGGCATCATCCATCTGGCGGACGCGGCCGCCGACCAGGGCAACCTCGCGCGCGTCAACCGGCTTCACCTCTCCGCCCTGGCGCTGCAGGGCCTGCGCATCCTCATCCCCGCCGCCTTCGTCATCGCCGTTCCCGCCGAGGCCGTCCAGGCCGCCCTTGAGGTCATTCCCGTCTGGATCTCGGGCGGGCTCGCCGCTGCCGGCGGGTTCATCGTCGTCGTCGGCTATGCCATGGTCATCAACATGATGGCGACCAAGGAGCTCTGGCCGTTCTTCTTCATTGGCTTCGTGCTGTCGGTCCTCTCGGGCATCACGCTCATCGGCATGGGCATTCTGGGCGTGTGCCTGGCGTTCATCTACATCAACCTCAAGCCCGAGTTCAACGGCGGGGGAGGCTCCTCGCGGGGTGACTCCGTGGACGACCAGCTCGACATGATCATGAACGACTACGAGTAACAAGGGAGCAGAGACATGACAGACAACGCAGCTGTGTCCCCGACCCGCCTGAGCGAGGCCACCCGTCGCAAGGTGTGGTGGAAGAGCCAGTTCCTTCAGGGTTCCATGAACTACGAGCGCATGCAGGCGCTGGGCTGGTGCTACGGCATGGGTCCCGCCCTCAAGGAGCTCTATCCCGACAAGGATGACCTGGCCCAGGCCCTCAAGCGCCACCTTGAGTTCTTTAACACCCAGCCCTTCCTGGCCAGCCCGATCTTTGGCGTCGAGATGACGCTTGAGGAGGAGCGCGCCGCCGGCGTCGAGGTCGATGACGCCGCCATCCAGGGCGTGAAGATCGGCATGATGGGCCCGCTTGCCGGCGTGGGTGACCCCATCTTCTGGGGCACGATTCGACCCGTCCTCGGCGCCTTCTGCGCGTCGCTGGCCCTCTCGGGTTCCATAGCCGGTGCCTTCGTGTTCTTCATCGTGTGGAACCTCGTCAGGCTTGCCTTCATGTGGTACACGCAGGAGTTTGGCTACAAGCAGGGCATGAACATCACCAAGGACCTCTCTGGCGGCTTCCTCAAGAAGATCACCATGGGTGCCTCCATCCTGGGCATGTTCATCATGGGCGTCCTCATACCGCGTTGGACCTCCATGCCCATGTCCAAGGTCGTCTTCTCCAAGGCGGCCCTCAGCAACGCGGCCGACACCTTCCCGGGCATCGCAGGCCTTGCCGACGCCATCAACGGCGGCACGGTCAACGCCGAGAGCCTGACCCAGGGCGTGAGGTCGGTGGGCACCCTTGCCAGCACCGACACGGTGAGCATGATTGACGGCGTCGCGCAGGTGGTGCGCACCACGACGCTGCAATCCGTGCTTGACCAGCTGCTTCCCGCCCTGCTGCCGCTGGGCCTCACCTTCCTGTGCATCCGCCTGCTCAAGAAGGGCGTGAGCCCCATCACGATCATCTTCGCGCTGTTTGCGGTGGGCATCCTGGGTGCGCTCGTCGGCATCTTCTGAGTTTTCTAGGCGTCTGGAAGCTGGGCGCCTGATGGTGGGGCGTCTGATGGTTTGGCGTGACGAGGCCCCGGCACCTCTGGGTGCTGGGGCCCTCTCATATGCGACTACGAGGCCAAAGGGAGCGTTTCATGACTGACATGCTTGACGCGCTTGGCATTGTCAAAAAGGCCGTCAGAGGTGTTTTTCATGCGGGAGCGGATGCCGACGGGCAAGGTCACGTATGCCAGGGTCGTGCGCGCACAAACCCTGTGTGCGCGGATCCCGTGTGCGCTGGCCACGTGAGCGCTGGCCCCGAAGGCAAAGATTCTGCGCGTCAGGAACCAATGCTGGCCAACCGCGAGGTAGAGCTGGGTGTCAAGGCAAACTGCTTCCTGAGTCGCCTTGCCCCCAAGCCGGGAACGATCATGCTGGGCGACGGGGGCATAGACTTCATCGCGGCGTCGGGGCGAGGGTTCGTCGCGATTCCCTGGCCAAGCATTCAGAAGGTACGCGCTGACGTCTACGGCAGGCACGTCCGAGGCATCGAGGTGGTCACCACCGATGGGCGTGCGATACCGTTCGTTTTGTCGCGGGGTCATGAGGTTCTGCGCGTCATCCATGCTCACCTGGGGCGAACACGGATTGTCTCGATGCGCCATAACGTGGTGTCGCGTTAGGCCTCGCCCTCACGTTTGTGGCGGCTCAGGGTCCAACTTTGGGTTCGGATCCGAATCACGGTATGTCCCCGCGGGCGCCTCTGTACGTTACGGATCAAGACGGTGGGAGCCGACATCCAGAGATATGTCCCCGCGAGTGCCTCTGTACGGCATAATGCATACTTTGAGAATCAGTATGCTTTGCTACCTAAGAGGGTGCGCCCAAAAATCGCACTACTCGGCCTTTTTGACCCTTTTGAGGCCATTTTGCCCGAGTAATGCGATTTATTGCGGGGCATGTGAAGTATCAGCTGCATAATCCATGCGCGTTTGTGCGCGCCAGGTGCTCCCGCACGGGTCAAGCCTTTGCCGGAGCGCCTGCCAGGCGCGCCCGCGCATCCCAAACCCGTCTGAGCGGTCGTCACGTCCAGGCCGCCGGTGGCGTCAATCCTAGAAGAACGCCTCGACGCCCTCGTCACGATAGGCCGCCGCGTAGTCAGATAGGTCCTCGGGCTTTAGCGCGGTGACGCCATGCAAGGGATAGTCGCGCTCGAGCAGCCGGTACTTGTTCTCGCCGTAGTTGTGGAACGGGAGCAGCTGAACGCGTGAAAGCCCCAGCTCGCGCAGGGTGCGCGCCATCAGACGGGCGTCCTCGGTCCTGTCGTTGAAGCCGGGGATGACGGGCGTGCGCACCAGAACGTCCTTGCCCATCTCCACGGCCGCGCGGATGTTTGCGTGGATGAGCCCTATGCCACCGCCCGTGCCGCGCCGATGGGCCGCGTCATCCCCGTGCTTCATGTCGATCAGCATGTGGTCCAGGTGCTCGGCGACTGCGACGAACGTCTCCGTCGGCACGTATGCCTCCGTCTCGATGCAGGTGTCAACACCTTCCTCGTGCAGGCGACTCAACAGCTCGATGTCAAATTCGGGCCACAGCATCGCCTCGCCGCCCGACAGCGTCACGCCGCCGCCGGACTCCTCGTAGAACGGCTTGTCCTGCAGGCAGAACTCAAGAACCTCATCGACGGTCTTGGTCTCACCCGCGATGGAGAGCGCCTTGCCCGGGCACTCCTCCACGGCCTTCTCGGCGGCGGGCGTCGTCGCGTCCGCGTGACGCACGTCAACGTGGGCCTTGCCGCCGACGACGGACGTCCCTGCATGGGGCAGCAGCTCGATGCAGTGACCGCAGCCTATGCAGGCGCCTTCCTTCCATTCGAGCTGGGGCTCACGTCGCTGGCTCTCGGGGTTGGAGCACCAGAAGCAACGCAGCGGGCATCCCTTGAGGAACACCACCGTGCGGATTCCCGGCCCGTCGTTGAGGCTGAACTTCTGCATGTTGAACACCGTCGCATGCTGCATGGCGGCCCTCCCTCATTCGGCGCAGTCCGGACAGGCCTCGTTGCCGCCCAGGGTCTGGACCTGGCGCCGCGCCTCCTCCTCGGCCTCGTCGAGGCTCGAGAACCCCTGGTAGCGCAGGGTGTTTTGAAATGCCTCACGGGTCATGGAGCGCCCCTGTGCCGCCAGCTCGCGCTGGTGGCGGGCCAGCGCCTCGAGCGTGCGCTCGGAGTAGGTCATCAGCTCGCCTCTCGTGTACGTCTCGAACGAGGTGTCAACGGAGGAGTCTCCCGCGCTCGTGGCGGGACGGATGAAGACGCTGAGATAGGGATAGCTCTCGGCGAGCTCGTCGGTGTCGCGCACCATCGCACACGTCAGCTCGTCCACAAGCTGAGACGCGCGCGGGGAGGGCGTCGGCGCCACCTGACCCAGACGCTCGTAGTTCTCGGGCTCGGTGGCGCGCATCATGTGCAGGTACTTCTCGGTGACGAGGTTGCGCCCCTCCTGCTCGGCGGCGCGCAGGTCGTTAAGGTAGCTCTCCAGGGCCTCGGCTGACCAGCTCTCAAACTGGGCGCGCCGCATCTGGTCAAAGGTCCGTGGTCGCTCCTGGCACGCCACCTTTTCGTGACCCTCGTTGACGGTGGAGAACATCGCCCACTCACGCTCGATGAGCTCGTCCATGAGCGCATCGCCGCCTTGCGAGGACCGACCGCCCTCGGTGGTTTCGTGTCCGACGATCGTGTCCATTGCCAACCCCCTGTCGACGTCGTGCGAGCGAGGAACAGCCTGAGACCTCGCGCACATGTTTTTGAGCTTATGAACGAAACAAAATCCTCTTTCAAGGGTATCTACAGAGTACCCCATCGGGACCCCTGCGCGACGCGTGTGTCAGGAGCATATGTATGTTCTGTACGTACGCGCCGGTTCAGGGACGCTCGTTGACAGTGCCCCGGCACCGGCGTACAATATATTACGAACGAAATAAGTATAACTTATTTACGAAGTAACGGTACGGTTCACAGCTCACGACATACGAACGTCTCACGTCATCGCCCAGCTCATACGTCCAGCTTGTCAGCAAGGGAGAGAAACATGGAGAACAAGGAGCACTTTGGGTCGCTGACCCCGGTCATGCAAGCCTTCCGCGACGAGGTCCTCAACGAGAAGCCCTTTGTTGACGCGGAGCGCGCCGTGCTGTGCACGGAGTCCTACCGCCAGACGCTCAACCAGCCGCCCGTCATGCGCCGCGCCCTCTCGCTCGCGCACATTCTCGACAACATGACCATCTACATCGAGGACAAGACCCAGATCGCCGGCAACCAGGCCACCAAGAACAGCAACGCGCCCGTGTTTCCCGAGTACACGCTGGGCTTCATCCTTGACGAGCTCGACACGTTCGAGAAGCGCGACGGTGACGTGTTCTACATGACCGAAAAGGACAAGCAGCGCATTCGCGACATCGCCCCCTTCTGGGAGAACAACAACCTTCGCGCTCGCGGCATGGAGCTTCTGCCCGACGAGGTCTCCGTCTTCATGGAGACGGGCGTCTTTGGCATGGAGGGAAAGCTCAACGCCGGCGACGCCCACCTTGCCGTCAACCATGACCGCCTGCTCCGCGAGGGCCTGCGCGGCTTTGAGGAGCGCGCCCGCGCCGCGAAGGCCGCCCTTGACCTCACCGATCCCGCGTCCGTGGACAAGTACGCGTTCTACAAGGCCGTCCTCGTCGTGATCGACGCCTCCCGCCGCTTCGCGCTGCGCTATGCCAAGCTCGCCGCCGAGCTCGCGGCCACCTGCGACGACCCCACGCGCAAGGCGGAGCTCGAGCGCATGAGCTCCATCTGCTCCAAGGTTCCCTACGAACCCGCGAGCTCCTTCCGCGAGGCCATCCAGTCCGTATGGTTCTCGCAGGTGCTCCTTCAGATCGAGTCCAACGGGCACTCCGTCTCGTTTGGCCGCTTTGACCAGTACCTCTATCCCTATTACATGGCCGACCTCGCCAACGGCGAGATCACCCGCGACGAGGCGCTCGAGCTTCTCACCAACCTGTGGATCAAGACGCTCACGATCCAGAAGATTCGCAGCCAGGCGCACACGCTCTCGTCGGCCGGCTCGCCCATGTACCAGAACGTCACCATCGGCGGTCAGACCACCGACGGCCATGACGCCGTCAACGAGCTCTCGTTCCTCGTGCTGCAGTCCGTCGCGCAGACCCGCCTCACCCAGCCCAACCTCACCGTCCGTTACCACGCGAACATCGACAAGAAGTTCTTTGACGAGTGCGTCGAGGTCATGAGGCTCGGCTTTGGCATGCCCTCCATGAACAACGACGAGGTCATCATCCCCTCGTTCATCAACTGGGGCGTCGCCAAGGAGGATGCGTATAACTACTCCGCCATCGGCTGCGTCGAGACGGCCGTGCCGGGCAAGTGGGGGTATCGCTGCACGGGCATGAGCTACCTCAACTTCCCGCGCCTGCTCCTGTGCGCCATGAACGGCGGCATCGACCTCACGAGCGGCAGGCGCTTCACCCAGGACTACGGCACCTTCACGCAGATGGGGAGCTACGAGGAGCTCGTGGCGGCCTGGGACAAGACCATCCGCGAGATGACGCGCTACTCCGTGATCGTGGAGAACGCCATCGACAAGGCCTCCGAGCGCGAGGTTCCCGACGTGCTCTGCTCCACGCTCGTCGATGACTGCATCGCGCGCGGCAAGACCATCAAGGAGGGCGGCGCGGTCTACGACTTCATCAGCGGCCTTCAGGTGGGCATCGCCAACATGGCCGACTCTCTCGCCGCCATCAAGAAGCTCGTGTTCGAGGAGAAGAGGATCACGCAGCAGCAGCTCTGGGACGCCATCCTCGACAACTTTGAGAGCCCGGAGAGCCGGCGCGTCCAGCAGCTGCTCATCGACGGCGCCCCCAAGTACGGCAACGACGACGACTACGTGGACAACCTGGTCGTCGAGGCCTACGACTCCTACATCGACGAGATCAAGAAGTACCCCAACACGCGTCACGACCGCGGGCCCATCGGCGGCATCCGCTACTCCGGCACGAGCTCCATCAGCGCCAACGTGGGGCAGGGCATGGGCACCATGGCGACGCCCGACGGTCGGAAGGCCCACGAGCCCCTCGCCGAGGGCTCGAGTCCGGCGCACAACTGCGACAAGCAGGGTCCCACGGCCGTGTTCAAGTCGGTGTCCAAGCTGCGCACCGAGAAGCTCACGGGCGGATCGCTGTTGAACCAGAAGGTCACGCCCATGATGCTCGAGCGCGAGGAGAACCGCCAGAAGCTCGAGATGATGCTCAGGACCTTCTTCAACCGCCTGCACGGGTACCACGTCCAGTTTAACGTGGTCTCCCGCGACACCCTCCTGGACGCCCAGGCGCACCCCGAGGCCCACAAGGACCTCGTCGTCCGCGTCGCCGGCTACAGCGCCTTCTTCAACGTGCTGTCCAAGATGACTCAGGACGACATCATCGGTCGTACGGAGCAAACCCTGTAGACTGGTGGGTAGCAGACACGACCGGCGGGAGCCAGAGGAAAGGCGGCATCATGGAGTTCTTCATCGACAGCGCGGACATTGAGGCCATCAAGGAGCTGAACGCGTTTCTTCCTATTGACGGCGTGACCACCAACCCGACGATCATCACCAAGTCGGGCAGGCAGCCCGAGGAGGTCCTTGAGGAGCTCACGGAGGTGCTCAGCGAGGACCAGAAGATCTTTGCCCAGGTCATTGCCACGGACTATGAGGGCATCCTCGCGGAGGCGCGCGAGATCGCCTCGCTGCGCGGCGGCAAGAACGTCCTGGTGAAGATTCCCGTCTCGCGCGAGGGCCTCAAGGCCATCCCGGCGGTCAAGGCGGAGGGGATCGGCGTCTTGGCCACGGGCATCTACTCGGCCGACCAGGCCTTCTGGGCCGCCAAGGCCGGCGCGGACTACCTGGCGCCCTACGTCAACCGCATGTGCAACTACGGCGACGGCGTCGGCCAGGTTGTCGAGCTCGTTGACACGCTGGCTCTCTACGGCCTGGACGCCAAGGTCTGCGCCGCGTCCTTCAAGAACGTTGACCAGGTGCATCAGCTCCTGGCGGCCGGCACCCCTGCCGTCACGGTGGCCCCCGACGTGATCAGGGCCATGGTCGACCATCCGGGTACCGCCATCGCCGTGGACGAGTTCACGGCCAACTGGCAGAAGGCCTACGGTCGCGCGACCCTGAGGGCATAGCCAAGGCCCAGGGAGGAGACCCGTTCGCACCGACGCCCGCCCGTTGCCGGGCAGGGGAGAAGGGGCTGCGAACGGTCGCGCGAATCCCCGGCGCCGCATAGACGATCGCAAGAGGGGAGGGTGCCACGACGGCGCCCTCCCCTTGCATGCGGCGTCCACGTGACACGTCGCGGCGCTACGCCACGGGCCGTCCGGTGTCGTCCAGCTTGGTCGTGGCGATGGCGCGGCGCATCTTGTGCAAGGTCTCGGAGACGTTGGGCACATGAAACATGACGGCCGTATAGAGGGTGTCCACCAGGGCAAGCTGCGAGATCCGGCTCGACAGCGACTCGGAGCGATAGCCCGTCTCGTCGGAGACGGATACGAGCACGACGTCCGCGTATGCCTGCAGGTGCTCGGACGGGTAGCTGGTGATGACGATGGTGCGCACGCCGGCCTTCTTGACGATGCCCGCCAGGCGGACCATCTCCTTGGTGAGGCCCGTGTGGCTGATGACGATCGCGCAGTCCTCGGGCCCCAGGAGGGACGCCTGCATCAGCTGCAGGTGATAGTCCTGGGCAAATACGGTCTGCAGGGGGGAGCGCAGGAACTTCTGATAGGAGTCGTACGCCACGGCGTTGGAGCCCCCGCACCCATGGAACGAGACACGCTTGGACGACAGCAGTATCTGCACGGCCTTGTCGAGCGCATCCTGCTGCTGGAGTCGCAGGGTATCCTCAAGTGACTTGATGCTCGATTGGAAGACCGCCTGCGCGACCGAGGAGATGTCGTCCCTCTCGCTGATGTTCTCATGCACCGACACCTGCGGGTCAAAGGCGTCTGCCAGAAGGTCGTCCCTAAAGTCCCTGAACCCCTGATAGCCCAGGTGCTTGGCAAACTTGAAGATGGTGGAATCCGCGACGCCAAGCTCGTCAGACATCTCGCTGATGGTCATGCGCGACGCTCGCACGGGGTCGGAGAGGATGAGCTGGGCTATTGACTGCTCCTTGCGGGTGAACGTGGAGGAGGAGGTCTTTATCTTGAGCAACACCGCCGTCGGGCTCGTGGACATATGGACTCCCTCTTCTCGTGCCGCCTGGACCTGTGGGAGACCCCACGCAGGCATAGGTAGATAGGTAAATGGTACGACCAGATGCGCGCCTGGGGGACGTCGCACCTCAGGCCATAGAAAAAGTAACAAAAAAATTTTTGCTAAAACACTAGAAAAAAGAAAAATGTTAGCTAAAATGTATGCATACCATCCACAGTTCGTGTGGACATTGTGTTCAAACAGCCTGAGCACGTGAGGCCAGGAAGCCAAGAAGGGAAGGGCGATGGGCAACTACGTTGGCGTCATCGGCATGGGGGTCATGGGTCAGAGCCTTGCCCTCAACATTGCGAACCATGGCTACGCGGTTTCCGTGTACAACCGCCATGGGCAGGTCACCAAGGACTTCATGGACACGCGCGCAAAGGGGCATGACAACATCACCGCCGCCTATGAGCTCAAGGACTTTGTGGCGTCGCTGGACGCGCCCCGCAAGGTGATTCTCATGGTCAAGGCCGGTCCCGTGGTGGATGCGGTCACCGACAGCCTTCTGCCGTATCTCGAGAAGGGCGACATCGTCATCGATGCGGGCAACTCCTACTTTGAGGACACCAAGCGTCGCATGGAGCACTACGAGGAGCTTGGCGTCAACTTCTTTGGCATGGGCGTCTCGGGAGGCGAGAAGGGCGCCCTCCTGGGGCCCTCCATCATGCCGAGCGGCGACCGCGACCTCTACGACCGGCACCTGCGCACGCTTCTCACGGACATATCGGCCCACACCGAGGACGGCAGTCCCTGTTGCGACTACATTGGCCCGGAGGGTTCGGGCCAGTACGTGAAGATGGTGCACAACGGCATAGAGTACGGTGACATCCAGATCATCGACGAGGCCTACTTCATCATGAAGCATATGCTGGGCATGACCAACGCCCAGATGGCCGACACCTTTGAGGAGTGGAACAACGGTCGCCTTGACTCCTTCCTCGTGGAGATCACCTACAAGATCCTGCGCGAGAAGGACCCGGAGACTGGCGATGACCTCATAGACCACATCCTGGACGAGGCGGGCCAAAAGGGCACGGGCATGTGGACTGCCATCGAGGGCCTCAAGATGTACCTGGCCATACCCACCATGGCCGAGGCCGTCTTTGCCCGCAACCTCTCTGCCGTCAAGGGCGAGCGCGTCATTGCTGCCGGACATTTTCCTGAGCGTCCCCACTGTGACGTCCAGGACAAGCGGGGTTTGCTCGAGAACCTTGAGCAGGCGGTCTATGCCAGCAAGATCATGTCATACGCGCAGGGCTTCCAGCTGCTTGCGAAGGCGTCCGACGAATATGGGTGGGACCTCAAGCTGGGCGACATTGCCCTGCTTTGGCGCGAGGGCTGCATCATTCGCGCCAAGTTCCTGGGACGCATCAAGGCGGCCTATGACGACAGTCAGGGCAAGGTCCAGAACCTCATGCTCACCGACGAGTTCATGGAGGAGATCAGGGTGGCCGTCGCCGGTTGGCGTCGCGTGGTGGCAAAGGCCATCGAGGCCGGTCTCTACGTGCCCACCATCGCCAACTCGCTGCTGTACTTTGACGGCTACACGAGCGAGAAGCTCCCGGCCAACCTCTGCCAGGCCCAGCGAGACTGGTTTGGGGCGCACACCTTCCGTCGTGACGACCAGCCCCATGACCTCTCGTTCCATCACCCGTGGGAGGAGCTTGGCTAGACGAGGGGCATTCCAAAAGGTGAGGAAACCGACTGTATGTCATTTCCATCGTCTTATTGCAAATGAGCTAGCGACTAATAGGGAGGGTGAATGCTCGAGAAATGGCTTAATCAACGTGCGATAAAGCTGAATCTATCAGTACCTGACTATGCAAGCGCAATCCGAGCAGGTGGAAAGCTTCTGGTAGATGATGATATTGCCTCCGATGCGTACGTTGATGCCATGATTAACGCAGTGTCGGAACTCGGTCCATACATGGTCGTTGCCCCAGGCATCGCCATAGCGCATGCTCGACCAGAAGCTGGGGCCAAAGGCATTGGCTTTAGTCTAGTTACGTTACAGGATCCTGTGGATTTCGGAAATCCGGAGAACGACCCTGTCTGGTTGCTCATCTGTCTGTGCGCGACAGATTCAACGTCTCATCTTGAGGCGCTGCAAAGGTTGGTTGCCTTCCTTATGGACGACAAGGCTCTCGATTCCATCCGTCATGCAAGGCATGTCGATGACGTTATCCAAATAGTCCAGGCGTATTAGGCATCTCCGGCGGATGAGATGCAGATTGGTCTTCAAGTTGAAAGGAGAAAAGATGAAAAGGCGGTATAGCATCACGGCACTGTGTGGGATGGGACTTGGTACGAGCAGCATTGCGCGAATGGCCATCATGGACTATCTGAAAAAGCGTGACATTGATGCCTCCGTGACCGTTGCTGACATCGGCAGCGTCAAAGGCATTAATAGCGATGTGATTCTGACCACGAAAAGCATGGGAAGCCATATTCCGAGCGATATTGCGGAAAAGTCCGCGGTTCTCTTGGTCACTAACTTGATCAAGAGAGATGAAATCGAAGCCAAGCTTGATGAGTTCTTCTCCACGCAGAACGCCGATTAGACACATCCAGTCCCCTGTAGTGCGGTCCTCTAAAAAGGCAGGAAAAAATGGAAGTCCTTTCAAATATTGGTAACTTCATTATTTTTCAGGTGCTCGACCAGGCCCCAATCTTCTTGGGTCTCATCACGCTCGTCGGTATGCTCTTGCAGAAATCAAAGGGTTCAGAAGTATTCGATGCCGTAATAAAGACCATTGTCGGCATGCTCGTTCTGAGCGCTGGCGCTGAGCTGATCTCCGGAACCATAACCCCGGTCATGCAGCTGCTCAACGACGCTGTGGGAGTCAATGGCGTAATGCCCATGAACGAGGCGGCGTTTGGCGTTGCAATGGCCTCGCTTGCGGAGAGCGCCGTATCCATCTTTGTGATCGGGTTTTTGATTCACCTTGCCCTGGTATACATCATTCCAAGCAAGGGGCTAAAGAACGTGTACCTAACCGCTCACATGATGCTGTATCTGTCCATCTTTCTCGATTTGACCGTTGGGGAAACTCTTGGCCTCAGCGGCGCGCCCCTGATCATCACTTGTGCGGCGCTGGCAGCCTTGTACTGGACGTTTACTCCGGCGATCCCTCGCTATCTTGGAAAGAAGTACTTTGGTGAGGACTTCACGCTTGGGCATGCGCAGCAGTTTGGCACCCTCGTCGGCGCGCTTTGCGGCAAGCTTTTTAAAAGCCGTGCCGAAGATGAGGATGCTGACAATATCGTGCTGCCTGGAGGGTTGTATCTTTTCCAGGACGTCACCCTCGCACTTTCTCTCATTATGCCAATCCTGTTTGTGATCATCGGCTTGGTTGTTGGGGAGGGCCAGGTGGCGACCCTTTCTGGTAGCCAGAACTGGATTATTTTCCTGTTGATGGAGGGGCTCAAGTTCGCCGCTGGCGTGGCAGTCATGCTGTATGGCGTGCGCATGTTCCTGAACTCGATCATCCCGGCGTTCAAGGGCATCTCCGAGAAGCTCATCCCAAATTCTATTCCCGCACTCGATTGCCCTGTTCTCTATCCGTACAGCCCATCTGGCGCCATGTTCGGATTCCTGGGTTCCATTCCTGCCGGCATTATTGTTTGCCTGCTCACCGTCGCCCTGGGCTCCTCCGTTGTCGTGTTCCCCAGCCCGATCATCCTGTTCTTTGACGGATGCACGGTAGGCGTGTTCGGCAATAAGTACGGTGGATGGAAGGGAGCCCTTCTCGGTGGGTTTGTCTCAAGCCTCATCGCCCACCTTGCCATTATCCCCCTCTACCCGATGATGGGCGTGCTGTTTGGTTCTGGGCTGATGTTCAGCAACATTGACTATGCAGTTCTCTGGCTTCCCATTCTGCTTCTCTTCAAGCTTGTGCGTGGGCTGCTGTAGTTTTTGATAAGAGAATCTACAGTATGTAACAAAAAATGTAGCCTTTAGTAAACGCTAGGGGCTACATTGCCATCACGCCTCTGGTACATGGCAGGATGGCTCGTACCTGCTGATGAATGGACACACGTATATGAAATACATTGAAACGGTACTCGGAAAGGTACCCGCCACAGACTTCGGGATGACTGACTCCCATGATCATTTGATTCGAAAAGGTGGAGTTGAGGTCATCGTAAATGGCAAGAACTTTGATATGCCTGACGAAGAGAAGGCGGCGGAGGAGTTAAGGCTATTCAAAAGCGTTAGCGGTAGCGCCCTTGTCGAGATGACTCCTATTGGAAGCGGAAGGTCAATCGAGAGCCTTAGGTCACTGAGCTCTTCAAGCGGCGTTCATATCGTTTCAACTACCGGCTTTCATAAATCAGAGTACTATGACAAGTCCCACTTCCTTTGGAAATATGACGAGCAGACATTATCTGACCTCTTGATTGCCGACGTGGAAGAGGGAATAGATATCTATGATTACGCCGGGCCAGTCGTCAGACGTTCTGAGGGCCGAGCTGGAGTGATTAAGGCGGCCTGTAGCCTGCAGAGCATTACGCGCATTGAACACAAGGAGCTTAGATCAGCCGCCATGGCATCAAAGGCAACGGGCGCCCCTGTCTCGCTGCATCTTGAGAAGGGGACGATGGGCCTGGAGGCAGTTGACATTCTATTGGATAATGGAGTAATTCCAAACAATATCATTCTCTGCCACATAGATAGGAATCCTGACTATTACTACCACTGTAAGTTAGCCGAAAAGGGCGTCTATCTTGCCTATGACGGCGCTGCAAGGGTTAAGTATTACACGGACGAGGTCATCATTAACCTTTACAAGAAAATGATAGCGGCCGGGTTTGAGGATCAGCTGCTTATTGGGGCAGACCTTGGGGGGAAGTCGTACTTTCGCTCTTATGAGGGTGGCCCTGGCCTTGGCTATAACTTTGGCTACTTTGTGCCCCGCATGATGGAGAGCGGAGTCGATAGCCACGTTGTCGAGAAGATAACGACGTTGAATGCACGAGAAGCATTTTGTAATAAAAAATATCAAATATAAGTTGAAGAAAAGTAAGATATCGCACTTTTTTCTAGTTACTATTCATTTTGTTGAACTGTAAAGGATACGGTTATGAATTACAACATCGCCATCGTCAACTCCTCCTCCTTCGGGCAGTACTTCCCAGAGCATCTGGAGCGCCTCAAGGCTCTGGGCAGCGTCGAGCGCGTGCGCGTCGCAGGTGACGCGCACGGCAAGGAGCTTGCGGACGCATTGCGCGACTTCAACGTGGTCATCGCGTCGGTCACCCCGTTCTTTGACGCGGAGTTCTTTGACAACAAGCGCGACCTGCTGCTGCTGAGCCGCCATGGCATCGGCTTCAACAACGTTGACGTCGAGGCCGCGACCAAGACGGGCACGCTCGTGACGACCGTTCCCCCCAAGGTGGAGCGTGACGCCGTGGCCGAGGGCACCGTCGCGACCCTCATGAGCCTGATGAGACGCGTCAGCGACTCGCATGTGGCCGCCAACGAGGGTCGCTGGGCCGACCGCGCCTCGTTCATCGGCGCGGGGCTGTCCGGCAAGACCCTTGGCATCGTGGGGTGCGGCAACATCGGCACGCGCGTGGTGGAGATTCTGAGCCGCGGCTTTGACATGCGCGTCCTTGCCTGCGACCCGGTGCGTCACGAGAAGTGGGCGGACGTTTTGGGCGTGGAGTACGCGGATTTGGACACCGTCGTCTCTGGCTGTGACGTCCTGTCCCTCAACGCGGACCTCAACCCCAGCTCCCTGCACATCATCGGGGAGCATGCCCTCTCGCTCATGAAGCGGGGCGTGTATGTGGTTGATACCGCCCGGGCGGACCTCATTGACCAGCAGGCCATGCTGCGTGCCCTGCAGGATGGCACGGTCGCGGGCCTGGCGCTCGACGTGATGCACGACGAGCCCCCGGCACCCGACGACCCCTACTTCAACCATCCCAAGGTGCTGGTGACCACGCACATCTCGGCCTATACCGCCGAATGCCTGCGTGGCATGGGCGACAAGGTGACGGGGGACGTGGAGCGTCTGGCGCGGGGTGAGGAGCCCGTCAACGCCAAGAACTAGAAGATGCCCATAGACACCCGTTCGCCTTCTAGACGGGGCAGTGGTGGGGGTCGTCCGGGCTGTTGCCGGGCGACCCCTTGTCGGAAAGGGGAGTCATGGAGCGCGTCGGTGCCGTCATCTTTGACATGGACGGGTTGGTGCTTGATACCGAGAGCATCTGCTATGAGGCGTACCTGAGGGCGGCGTAGGAGCTTTCGGGGCTGTGGGTGTCACGCTCGCGGCTGCGACGCGCGTTTGCGGACATCCGACGGCTCGGCGCACCCCACAACCCCGACATCGTCTTCAAGGACTTTGAGGATTCCCTGAAGGCGCATGCCCGTAAAAAGAAAAAATAAAATACTAAATTTTGTAAAAAAAGAAAATAAATTCGCTATACTAGAAGCCGTCCCACAACACCGACAAGCGAGCGAGGCTTCTCATGGCAACTGGACAGTACATGGAGTCAAACGGCTTCTACGATGCGGTAGAGGCCTGCGGGGTCGTGCCCGTGGTGGTGCTCGACAAGGTCGAGGACGCGGTCCCTCTGGCTGAGGCGCTCAATCGTGGTGGGCTTCCGGCGGCTGAGGTCACCTTCAGGACGCCGGCGGCAGCCGCATGCATCGAGAGGATCGCGCGTCAGTGCCCTGGCGTGCTCGTGGGTGCCGGAACGGTGCTCAACGTAGAGCAGGCGAAACGCGCCGTGGACGCGGGCGCCCGCTACCTGGTGTCACCCGGGACCGACAGGGAGACGCTCTGCTGGGCGCTGCAGAACCACGTCAACATCGTTCCCGCCGGCGTCACGCCCACCGAGGTCGGCTGGCTGAGGGGCCAGGGCATTGGTCTTACCAAGTTCTTCCCGGCCGCCGTCTTTGGGGGCGTCAAGGCCATATCGGCGCTGGCGTCCGTCTTCATCGGCCACAAGTTCATGCCGACGGGTGGCGTGAGCAGGCAGAACCTTGGCGAGTACCTCTCGCTTCCGTCGGTCATGGCCTGCGGCGGCACATGGATGGTCAAGCCGTCGCTCTTTGCCGATGGTGACTTTACGGAGGTGGAGCGCCTGGCAGGCGAAGCCGCCTGCGCGGTGCGAGACGTGCGTGGGTAGCTCAGACGGCGCGAGGCAGGGCCACATTGGCCCACATGACGAGGAGGAAGCTCTCTTATGGCAGACACCAGCAAGCTTGACACGGCAATAAAGTTTGGCGCCGGACGTTATCGTCAGGAACGAGGCCTCATCGGCAGCTGCGGTGAGGAGGTGGCCCGTTTTGGCACGCGGCCCCTGGTCGTCACGGGGCCAAACTCCTGGGCCGCCGTCGGGGAGCCGCTCCTGGAGGATTTCAACGCGGCCGGACTGGCTCCCAAGGTGGAGGTCTTTGACGGGTGGTGCTCGTTTGAGGCCGCTGAGGACCTTGCCAAGGCGGCGCGAGCGCACGGGGCGGACGAGATCGTGGGTGTGGGCGGCGGCAAGATCATGGACCTTGCCAAGGCCGTCGGCGAGACCGCCGGCCTGGGTACCGTCAACATTCCCACCTCCGCCTCCAGCTGCGCACCGTTTACCTGCATGAGCGTGATGTACACCGCAGAGGGCGGCAAGAAGCTCAGCTGGCGCTTTGACCACGAGATCGACGCCTGCCTCATGGACATGGACGTCATCGCCGCATGCCCCATCCGCTTTAACGCGGCGGGCATCATCGACGCCATGGCCAAGCGGATCGAGATGCTCAACGGCAAGCCCGCGCTCTCCCTTGACGACACGCCCGTTGACGTCTTCACCGCGTACAGCGTCGCCGAGTACACCTATCGCGTGCTCAAGGACGTCGCCCTGCGGGCCATCGAGGACAACCGCCGCCACGAGGCGACGAAGGCGCTCAACGACATGGCCTTCATGAACGTGCCCGTGACCGGCGTCATCGCCAACACCACCAAGAGCTTCAGGCAGTCCGAGCTCGCCCACGTGATCTATGACGGCGTGCGCACCATCTTCACCGAAGAGGGGCAGGACGCCATCCATGGGGAGGTCGTGGGTGTGGGACTGTTCTGCCAGCTCTACTTCAACGGCCAGCAGGGCCAGGAGCAGGAGCTGCGCGATCTCATGCGGGCCATGGACATGCCGCTGACCTTCCCGGACCTTGGCATCAAGGCGACGGACAAGAACCTTGACGCCATCGAGGAGTACATCGTCAACTCCCGCCACTACAACAGCACCGACCCGGCGGACCGCCGGCGTCTGCATGAGGCCGTGCACGAGATGGCGTAAGCTTAGGGCGAGGGTCCCCTCACGTGGGTGGCGGGGACCTCACCTTGAGGGCGGAAAGCCCCTCACCCTGCCTGCCTCGTTCCGGGCAGGCTCCACCGCGCAAGGCGCGCGTCAGGAGGAGAACACATGGCGACATCCCACATCCAGGCGCGTCCGAGCATGGTCTTCTGCGACCTGGACGGCACCCTTCTTGCGCGTGACAAGTCCTTAGGAGAGCGGACGCGCAGGGTCTTGGGGCGTCTGGACCGTGCGGGGATAGAATTCGTGGTCAGCACGGGGCGGTCCATCGAGGGCATTCCCGACGAGCTGATGTCTGCAGTACGGCTGCGCTATGCCATCACGGCCGACGGGGCCTCCATATACGGGCCAGGCGACGCTTCGGGGAGCTTTGTGCGTCTCAGGCTGCATGACATGCCTGCGGACGAGACGCTGGGGCTCATCAGGCTCGTGGAGGCAACGGACTCCTACATAGACCTCTTCAGCGAGGGCGTCGCCTTCGTGAGCCGCGGCCAGCTGGACAAGCTTGCGGGCCTGGGCGTCATGCCCGCGGACGTCGCCTACATGCGCTCGGTGCGCCACGAGGTGGATGGCTCTCTGGGGCGAATTGTGGAGGAGGGGAAGGCCGTGGAGCGGCTCACCATCTTCCCAAAGGACGACGCGACGCGCGATTGCGTGTCCCGCTTTGTCGACGACTGCGGGAGCCTTGCGGTGTTCTGCTCCCAGCCCGCCAACATGGAGGTCGTGAGCTCGCAGGTCAGCAAGGGAAACGCCCTTCGCTGGCTCTGCGGGCGCCTGGGCGTGCCGACGGAGGAGGTCATTGCCTTTGGCGACTCCGCCAACGACGGGCCCATGCTCCAGGCGGCGGGCGTCGGCGTGGCCATGCCAGACGCCCCCGCGCAGGTGCGGACCCTTGCAGATACGGTGTGCCCCCTTGACTGCGACCATGAGGGCGTGGCGGCGCTTTTGGAGGACATCCTGGCGCCACGGCAGGTTCCCGCCCTGCTCATGCACGAAAAGGATGACGTCGTCACCTGCCTGGGGGCCATGCTCGCGGGCGACGTGGCCGCAGTCAGAGGCCTTGACGGGCACCACGTCTGCGACCTCGCCGTGAGGGAGCGCGTGGGGCAGTATCACAAGCTCGCCCGCCGTGACGTCGGCGCGGGTGACCTCCTGCGCAAGTACGGAGAGGTGATCGGCGTCGCCAGCGCGCCCATTGCCCAGGGGCGATGGGTGCATGCCCATAACGTCGAGAGTGTGAGGACGCGCGCATGATCAGGGGATACAAGCGACCGGACGGCAGGATGGGCGTGCGCAACCATGTGCTGGTGCTCTCGTGCGTGGGCTGCGCCAACCATGTGGCGCGCGCCATCGCCCAGAGGGTGCCCGGCGCCGTCGCCCTGGAAAACGCGAAGGGCTGCGGTCAGGTGGGCAAGGGCCTTGCCATCATGCGCCGCTGCCTGGTGAACCTGGCCTTGAACCCCAACGTTTTCGGGACGCTCGTCGTGGGTCTGGGCTGCGAGACCACCAAGCCCCTTGAGCTGGCGCAACGTCTGGGCGAGCAGAGCGCGAAGCCCGTGGAGGTGATCACCATCCAGGGCGCGGGCGGGACGCTCGCGGCCATCGAGGAGGGCGTGCGCCTCGCGAGCGACCTGGCGGGCCGGGCGGCGCTCGTGCGGCGCGAGGACATGCCCCTGTCAGCGCTGGTGCTGGGCACCAACTGCGGCGGCTCCGACGCGACGAGCGGCCTAGCGGCCAACCCGACCATCGGCGTGGTGGCAGATTGCGTAACGGGCGCGGGGGGAACGGTGCTTTTGGGCGAGACCACCGAGCTCATAGGCACCGAGCACATCCTGGCGTCGCGCGCCGCGAGCGCGGAGGTGGGGCAGGACGTCCTGCGCATCGTGCGCGACCTCGAGGAGCAGTTCGTTCGTCGCGGCATAGACGTCAGGGGCGCAAACCCCTCGCCGGGCAACATGAAAGGGGGCCTCTCAACCCTTGAGGAGAAGGCGCTGGGCGGCATCTCCAAGGGAGGCACCTCGCCCATCACGCAGGTCGTGGCCTATGGGCAGATTCCCTCTCGACGCGGCCTCGTCATCATGGACACCCCCGGGTACGACATTGAGTCCGTCTCGGGCATGGCGGCGGGCGGGGCGCAGGTCCTGCTCTTTTCGACCGGCAGGGGCAATCCCATCGGGAACCCGCTCATGCCCGTCATAAAGGTCACGGGCAACGCCTCCACGTATCGCCGAATGGTAGACAACATGGACTTTGACGCCTCCGGTGCCATAGGCGGGGCGACATCGGTGCAGGACGAGGGAACGCGGCTGCTTGAGCTGCTGGAGCGCGTGTGCAACGGGGAGCCGACCAAGGCCGAGCGCCTGGGGCAGGACGACTTTGCGATCTACCACAACGACGAGCTGTGGTGCGGCTGCCTGTAGCCGCCTCGCGCGTCGCGCGGAGTTAGCGATGGATATAAACGTTATTAAACGTTTTCCGTGCCAAACATGCCAAAAAGATATAAACATTCCCGCTAACATACCGCTTAATGTCAAAATATGACCACTCACACCCTGGTCGATTCAGTACCTGTTTATAAGCTGTTAGAACAGATGGCAGCAAGAGACAGTCGCCAACCGTAGTGCGTCATCATCATTACATATACGTTTACCTGCACGATTGCAAAGGATATGCAATGGATTCCAGGTTCGTTCCGTAGTGAGGCGGGCTGGCTTTGTGTCTTGCTTCGCATGAGGTGGTAATGGTTACAAAAAATGTGAACATTACCGTGTAAACAAATGGAAGGGGTTGTGAGGATGAACGTCTCAAGAAGGGGCTTTGTGAAGTACGCCGGCCTCATGGGCGGCATGATGGGGACGGGCGCCCTTGCGGGCTGCTCGGGCGCCGGCTCCGGCGGGGCCTCCTCCTCGGGCGACAAGATCAAGATCGGCGTCTCCATCTGGAGCTCCACCGACGCCCTTGGCAAGCTCTCCGTCGAGATCATCCAGAAGGCCGCCGACATCCTGGGCGTCGAGATCTCCACCGTTGACCAGGGGCACGTCTCCGAGCAGGTCACGGCCTCCGTCGAGACGCTCTGCGCCGCAGGCTGCAACGGCATCGTCATCTGCAACTCAGCTGACTCCGAGATGACCTCCGCCATCAACACCTGCAACGACAACCAGGTCTACCTGGCCCAGTTCTACCGCATGATCTCCAAGGACGCCTCTCCCGACGTCTACAAGCTCGCCGAGGCGTCCGAGTACTACGTCGGCGCCGTCCACGAGGACGAGGTCGCCAACGGCGAGAAGCTCGTCAGCCTCCTGGCGGCCGACAACGACGACGCCTACGAGGGCCTCGTGAAGGGCGCCCGCAACATCAAGCTCGAGGCCTGGACGGTCGGCGACGCCACGTTCCAGCTGCGCTGGCAGGGCTACAAGTCGGGCGTCGAGGCCTGGAACAGCGCCCACCCCGACGACAAGGTGGCCCTGTCCGACCCCGTGTACGCCAACACCTCCTCCTCGGAGGGTGCCAACGTCACCCAGCAGTTCTACAACACCGACCCCACCATGGACGCCCTCATCGTCGCCGGCGGCGGCGGTGACCCGCTCGTGGGCTCCGTGGGCCAGCTGGCCAACATGGGCCTCACCGGCAAGATCCGCGTCGCCTCGACGGACTTCCTGGATGACCTCAAGGCCCAGCTCGAGTCCGGCGGCATGTACGCCGAGTCCGGCGGGCACTTCTGCGACCCGCTCTACGCCTTCCTCATGGTCTACGCCGCCTGCAAGGGCAACGCCGACTTCAAGCCCACCGTCGGCACCTTTGGCCGCGAGATTCTCTTCCCCTACGTGTACGTCTCGTCCGTCTCCGAGTACGAGGACTACGAGAAGTACTTCGTCAAGGACGCCCCCTACACCGACGACGAGATCGCCAAGCTCGCCGAGATGGGCTTTGACGAGCTGAACAAGTCGGCCACGTCGCTCTCCATCGAGGACGTCAAGACGCGTCACGCCTAGGAGCCCGCAACGCCCGTCAGGGGGCGGGCCCACCGTGGGCCCGCCCCCTTGTCGTGACGCGTCATCCTGAAAGGACTGGTGCATGGAACTCATCAAGAAGGCGAGGCAGAGCCAGTGGTACGGCGTGGGGCTGCTCCTCGTTGTCACAGCCTTGGTGTGGACGGCGTTCAAGCTCTTGTGCCCCACCACGTTTGGCGCCCCCGACCAGATGCTCACCTACCTGCAGACCGGCCTCATCTACGCCGTGGGCGGCTGCGGCCTGTATTTCATCGTCGTCATGGGGCTCTGGGACTTCTCCATTGGCTCGGTCCTCGTTCTCTCGTCCTTGGTCTCCATCGGCTTCGCGCAGCGCTTTGGCGTGTTTGGCCTCGTCGTCGCCCCCGTGGTCTGCGGGGCCCTGCTCGGTGCCGCCAACGGTCTCGCCTACATCAAGCTGAGGATTCCGTCGCTGATCGTCACCGTGGGCCTCTCGCTCATCTATGAGAGCCTCTCGGTCTTTGCCGCCGACGCGTACGGCACCCGCCTGAGCGACGCGTACAAGATGTTCGGGTCGTATCCCTACAACCTCATCCTGGCGCTTCTCGCCTTTGGGCTCTGCACGTTCATCCTGGGCTACACCAAGCTCGGGACGTACGTCAACGCCATCGGCGCCAACGAGGCCACCGCCAAGAACATGGGCGTCAACGTGGACAGGTACAAGTTTTTCGCCTTCGTCCTCTGCTCGCTGTTCGTGGGCATCATGTCCATCCTCTACATCGGCTACGGCACCGCCCAGACGCCCATGACCGGCATGCTCTCGCAGTCGCTCAACTTCAAGCCCCTCATGGGCACCTTCTTTGGGCTCGCCTTCAAGCGCTATGGGCATCCCGTGGCATCCATCGTCATTGGTGAGTTCATCATCTCGATGATGTTTGCCGGCTTCGTCGCCCTGGGCATGCCCGTCACGATCAACAACGTGGTCACGGGTGCGACGCTGCTTGCCATCGTCTGCATGACCGTCAAGCGCGTCAACGGCGCCGTCGTCAAGTAGGGGGGGAGACGCCATGAGCAACAAGCTGCTGCTGCACGCCGAAAAGATCGACAAGAGCTTTGGTCCCACGCACGCCGTCAACGAGGTGTCCCTCGACTTCTACGAGGGCGAGATTCACGCGCTCATCGGTGAGAACGGCTCGGGCAAGTCCACGTTCACCAACATGCTCACGGGCATCCTGCCCATCGGATCGGGTACGTTCACCCTGGACGGCGGGGACGTGGCGCCTAAGAACCAGGTGGACGCCAACCACCACGGCATCGCGATCGTGGTCCAGGAGACGGGCACCCTCAGCGGCCTCACCGTCGCCGAGAACATGTTCCTCGGCGACGAGGACCAGTTCGCCAGGGGAGGCATCAAGGACAGCGCGGCCATGAACAGGAAGGCCCAGGAGCTCCTTGACGCCTATGGCCTCGGGCACATCAAGGCCACGAGCGTCATCGACCACTACGACTTCGAGGACCGCAAGCTCGTCGAGATCGTCAAGTCCACCTGGTTTGACCCCAAGGTCCTCGTCATCGACGAGACGACCACGGCGCTCTCGCAGAGCGGCCGCCAGAAGCTCTTCGAGGTCATGCGCCACGTACGCGACCTGGGGCACTGCGTCATCTTCATCTCGCACGACATGGGCGAGGTCCTCGACATGTCCGACCGCATCTCCATCCTGCGAGACGGCGTGTTCATCACGACGGTCGAGCGCGGCGAGGTGGACGAGGACCGGCTCAAGACCCTCATGGTGGGCCGCGAGATGGACGACCACTACTACCGCACGGACTTTCCCGACTACGCCAAGGAGGCCCCCGGCGAGGTCGCGGTGTCCCTGAGGGGCGTCTCGGTTCCCGGTGAGATCGACGACGTCAGCTTTGATTTGCACCATGGCGAGATCCTGGGCATCGGCGGCCTCTCCGAATGCGGCATGCACGAGGTGGGCAAGGCCATCTTCGGTGCCTCCTTTGACCGTTCCGGCGAGGTGAGCCTTGCCGACGGCACCCAGGTCAAGGACATCAATACGGCCATCGACCACTCCATCGCCTACGCGTCCAAGGACCGCGACAACGAGTCGCTGCTCATCAACGACACCATCGAGGACAACATCACGCTCCCCTCGATGCGCGACATGGGCCTCGTCCTCTCGGACCGTCACCTCTACGAGTTCGCCGACACGTACGCCAAGCTCATGAGCACCAAGATGGTCAGCGTCAAGCAGTTTGTCTCGGCGCTGTCGGGCGGCAACAAGCAGAAGGTCGTGCTGGCCCGCTGGCTGGGCAAGCAGTCGGACATCCTGGTGCTCGACTCGCCCACGCGCGGCATCGACATCAAGGTCAAGGCGGCCATCTACGCGCTGCTCGAGCAGATGCGCGCCGAGGGCAAGGCGATCTTGATCATCTCCGAGGAGATCATGGAGCTCATCGGCATGTGCGACAGGATCCTCGTGATGAAGGACGGCACGATCAACGGCGAGCTCACGCGCGACCCCGACCTGTCCGAGCAGGACCTCATCGCGAAGATGGTCTAGGAGGGACCCTTGATGACGACTTCAAACGACACGGCGCTCGAGGCGGGCGCCCAGGGCACAAAGGAGAGAAAAGAGGCCCTCATGTCGCGGCTTCGCAGCTTTCTCCCGCTCATCGGCTTCGTGGTCATCCTCGGCTTCTTTGCCGTGGCGACCCACGGGTCCATCCTTACGCCCAAGAACATCACGCTGATCCTCTCGGGCGGCTACATGCTCATGATCGCCGCCTGCGGCGTGTGGCTCATCATGACCATGGGATGCCTTGACTTCTCGCAGGGCTCCATGCTGGGCGTCGCCTGCGCGGTCTTCTGCGCGCTGTCCCAGGTGAACCTCGTGCTCGCCATCCTCGGCAGCGTCGCGACCGGCGCGCTCGTCGGCGCCGTCAACGCCTACTTTCACGTGCGCCGACAGATACTCTCCTTCGTGGTCACGCTGTGCATGATGTTCCTGCTTCGAGGCATCTGCGCCTTCATCACCACCGAGAGCCCCGTCTACGCGGCGTCCTATGTCACGACGTTCAACAACATGCCGCTGCTCATGGGCATGACCGTCACCATTCTCGTCATCACCTACCTCGTGACGCGCTTCACGGCCCTGGGCCACAACCTCAAGGCCATCGGCGCCAACGAGAAGGCCGCCCGCTTTGCCGGCATCAGGGTCCAGAGGACCAAGGTCATCATCTACGTCGTCGCCGGCTGCATCACGGGCTTCGCCGCGTTTGTCAACGCCATCAAGGTCGGCTCCGTGACCTCGACCGCCGGCAACATGCTCGAGACCCAGCTGCTCATCGCCATGGTCCTCGGCGGCATGCCCATCAACGGCGGCGCGCGGGCGCGCTTCTCCAACGTCGTCATCGGCGTCCTGTCGTATCTCGTGCTCCAGAAGGGCCTCGTCATGATGGGCTTCGCAACCGAGATTCAGCAGCTCATCCTTGGCGTCGTCTTTGTCGCCATGGTCGCGCTCTTCTCCGACCGCAGCCTTGGGCAGGTCATCAAGTAGCCTCACCTGCCGCCGGCGCCGGCTCGCCGTCTTGGCGGCCCCCGCCTGCCCGTCACCCACGTTTGCGAGAAAGGACTCACTCATGCTCAAGGTCAGGAAGTATCAGTTCTGGTTCTGCCCCTGCACCCAGGACCTGTACGGCGACGAGGTGCTCGCCCACGTGTCTGCCCATGCCGCCGAGGTCGTGGCGGCCCTCAACGCGTCCGAGGCCATCCCTTACGAGGTCGTCCTCAAGCCCAACCTGCTCACCGACGACGTCATCACGGCCACCTTCGCCGCCGCCGACGCCGACCCCGACTGCGCCGGCATCATCACCTGGGCGCACACCTTCTCGCCCTCAAAGTCCTACATTCACGGTCTGCGGCGGCTCGAGAAGCCCCTCTGCCAGTTTGCGACGCAGTACAACGAGGAGATTCCGTACGACGCCATCGACATGGACTTCATGAACGAGAACCAGGCGGCCCACGGCGAGCGCGAGCTGGGGCACATCTTCGCGCGCATGCGCTGGACGCATAAGGTGGTGTTTGGCCACTGGAAGGACGAGGAGGTCCGTGCCGAGCTGGGTGCCTGGCAGCGCGTGGCCGTTGGCGTCGTGGAGAGCGCGAACATCCGCGTGGCTCGCTTTGCCGACACCATGCGCAACGTCGCCGTCACCGACGGAGACAAGGTCGAGGCGCAGATCAAGTTCGGCTGGGTCGTCGACGCCTGGCCCGTCAACGAGCTCGCCCCCTACGTGGAGGGCGTCGCCGCCGCCGACGTCAAGGCGCTTACCGACGAATACTACGACACGTACGAGGTCATTCTGGACGGGCGCGACCCTGAGGAGTTCCGTCGTCATGTCGAGGTCCAGGCGGCGCAGGAGATCGGCATCGAGCGCTTCCTGGACGAGCACGGCTACAATGCCTTCTCGGACCACTTTGGCGACCTGGGTGGCCTCAGGCAGCTCCCGAGCCTTGCCGTCCAGCGCCTCATGCAGAAGGGCTACGGCTTTGGCCCCGAGGGAGACTGGAAGACGCCCGCCATGGTGCGCCTGATGAAGGTCATGACCGCCGGTATGAAGGGCGCACGGGGCTCCGCCATGATGGAGGACTACACCTACAACCTCGTGCCGGGCAAGGAGGGCATCCTCGAAAGCCACATGGCCGAGGTCGACCCCTCCGTGGCCGACGGCCGCATCGCCATGCGCGCCACACCGCTCTCCATGGGCGAGCGCGAGGACCCCGCGCGTCTTATCTTCACGGGCAAGACGGGTCCCGCCATCGCCACCTCCCTCATCGACCTGGGCAACCGCTTCCGCCTGATAATCCAGGACGTGGACTGCAAGAAGGTCGAGAAGCCCATGCCGCTGCTGCCCACTGGCACCCTCTTCTGGACCCCGCGCCCCAACCTCAAGCTGGGGACCACCGCCTGGATCTATGCCGGTGGAGCGCACCACACGGCCATGTCGTTTGACCTCACGGCCGACCAGATGGTCGATTGGGCCGACGCCATGGGCATCGAGTCGGTGGTCATCGACGCCGACACCAGACTTCGCGACTTCCAGCAGGCGCTCAAGCTCGGTGAGGTGTACTACCGCTAGGCCGTCGCGCGGCCTGGGCGACCGGCCGCCCCGCACGTCCGCCGGGGCGGCCGGCATCCCTGTTCATGACGAGAGCTTGGAGACGGCAATGAGAACGGTTGAGAAGGCACGCCCGGACGCGGTCCGCGACATTGAGGGGGGCACCACGACCCTGGGCATTGAGTACGGGTCGACGCGCATCAAGGCCGTTCTCGACGACGCCGACGACAGGCCCATCGCCGTCGGCACCTTCGACTGGGAGAACAGCTTTGAGGGAGGCTACTGGACCTATCCCCAGGAGCAGCTCGTCGCGGGCATCCAGGCCGCCTACGCGGCGCTGAAGGATGACGTCAAGGCGCGCTACGGCGTCACCCTGCGCAGGCTGGGCGCCCTGGGCGTCTCTGCCATGATGCACGGCTACCTGCCCTTTGACGTCGAGGGCAGGCTGCTGGTGCCGTTTCGCACCTGGCGCAACACGACCACGACCGCGGCCGCCCGCGAGCTCACCGAGCTGCTGCGCTTTCACGTTCCCGAGCGCTGGAGCATCTCTCACCTGTATCAGGCCGTCCTCGACGGCGAGGAGCACGTTGCGCGCATCGCCTCGTTCACGACGCTCGCCGGCTACGCCCACCGGCTGCTCACGGGCGAGAGCTGCCTCTCGGTGGGTGACGCCTCGGGCATGTTCCCCATCGACTCCACGACGCGCGACTATGACCGCGCCATGCTCGACCTCGTGGATGCCCGCCTGGCCGAGAGGGGCGTGTCCCTCAGGGTCGAGGACCTCCTGCCCCGCGTCAAGGTCGCGGGCGAGTGCGCCGGCCATCTCACGCCCGAGGGCGCGCGCCTCCTTGACCCCGCGGGCGACCTTGAGCCGGGGTGCCCGCTCTGCCCGCCCGAGGGCGACGCCGGCACGGGCATGATCGCCACGAACTCGGTGGCCCCGCGCACCGGCAACGTGAGCGCCGGGACCTCGGTCTTCTCGATGGTGGTGCTGGAGCGTCCTCTCAGAGATGCCACGTCGCCCCTCGTCGACCTCGTGACCACGCCGGTCGGCGACGCGGTGGCCATGGTCCACTGCAACAACTGCACCTCGGACATCAACGCCTGGGTCGGCCTGCTCATGGAGTTTGCCGAGCTCATGGGTGTGCCCGTGGACGCGCCCGAGGCCTTCTCCCGCCTGTTTGGCGTCGCCCTCGCGGGTGACAAGGACGCCGGGGGGCTCGTGTCGCTGCCCTTCGTCTCGGGCGAGACGGTCATGGGCGTCCAGACGGGCCGTCCCCTGCTGGTGCGCGAGCAGGCCGCGCGACTCTCGCTGGCAAACTTCATGCGCATGAACGTCATGTCGGCCTTTGGGGCCCTGGCGGCGGGCAACGAGGCGCTGAGGGCGGAGGGCGTCAGGATCGACAAGCTCTACGCTCACGGCGGCATCTTCAAGACCCCGGGCGTTGCCCAGGGCATCCTCGCCGCCGCGCTCGAGGCCCCCGTCACCGTCATGGACACGGCGGGGGAGGGCGGCGCCTGGGGCCAGGCGGTGGCCGCCTCCTACATGCTCAACCGCGGGGAGCGCGAGACGCTTGCCGAGTTCCTCTCGCGACGCGTCTTCTCCGGCGTGGGGTCCAGCACCGTCGAGCCGGACGCCGCCGACGTCGAGGGCTTCAGGTCCTACCTCGCCCGCTTCAAGGCGGCCAACCGGGCGGAGCTGACGCTTGAGGGTCGCCAGGGCTAGGGCGTCCCTGGGAGACCTGCGGTTCCGAACGGCGACGGGCGCCGTGCGGCCGCGGTGGCGCCCCGTGCGCGCCATGGGAGCGGCGTCCGGTTTGTCACGACGCGCCGCCAGATGGTTAGGTATGCTGTTCATACGGGCGTGGGAAGGAAACGTGATGAGGAACGTCGGGGTCAGAGAGATCAGCCGGCAAACGGGCTTCTCTCCCGCGACCGTGTCCAACGCCCTCAATCACAAGCGCGGCGTCAACGCCGCGACTGCGGCGACGATCTTTCGCACGGCGCGCGAGCTGGGCCTAGGCAGGCACGACCACATCAGCAGCATCAACTTCGTCATGGCCCGCAAGACGGGCGACGTCTTGGACGAGGGCACCTTCCACACGGGCGTCATCAACGGCATCGCCGCCAAGGCGCAGGCGGAATGCCTCCAGGCGTCCATCACCACGTTGGAGCTCTCCGACCGCGTCGCCGCCGCCGCCCAGGTGGCCGACATCATCGGCGACATCACCACGGGCGTCATCCTCTTGGGCACCGAGATGCGCGAGGAGGACTACGACCTCTTCAAGAACCCCACGTCACCGCTGGTGGTCGTGGACGGGACGAGCGACCGGATTCCCTTTGACTCCATCGTGATGTCAAACGAGACCTCCTCGTACCGGGCCATCCGTCACCTCATCGACAACGGGCATCGCGAGATCGGCTACATCGCCGGCTCATATCGCATCCGGAACTTTCCTCTGCGCGAACGGGGATGGCGGCGGGCCATGCGTGAGGCGGGCTTGCCCATTCGGCCGGAGTTTCGCGTGGAGGTGGGCACCAAGGTGAGCACCTCGTACGAGGGCATGCGCGCCTGGCTCAGGACCAACCCCAAGCTGCCCACGGCCTTCTTCGCCGAAAACGACATCATGGCGTTTGGCTGCATGCGCGCGTTTGCCGAGCATGGCATCGCCATACCCGACGACGTGTCGCTCGTCGGCTTTGACGACCTCTCGTTTGCCACCACCGCCATCCCGCCCCTGACGACGATGCACGTTCCCAACCAGGAGATGGGGGCGATGGCGGTGCAGCGCCTCCTCGACGCGGCCAGCAAACCCAGCGCGTACTCGCACGTGCTGCACATAGGCACGACGCTCATCGAGCGTCAGAGCGTCAAGCGGCTGGGGTAGGGCGGTGTCCTGACCGTCGTCAGCACCTGCGCGGCGGGGCGACCGATGACTTTTCCACAAGTCGAGGCTCAAGGATGCGCTCGATGGCGCACGCGGGGCCGCCGTCCTCCTTGAGCCGTCCCAGCATGACGGCAAAGGCCTCGTCGGAGAGCTCGGCCACGTTCTGCTCGATGGACGTGAGCGCGGGCTCAAAGAGGGCGTCGGCCGCCGAGTTGTCGTAGCTCACGACGGAGCAGTCGTGCGGCACGCGCAGGCCGCAGGCATACAGGCGCTTGAGCAGTCCCAGGGCTATGTTGTCCGAGCTGGCAAACACGGCCGTCACGTCGCTTCCCACCAGCCTTCGCGCGGCGCGAAACGCGTCGTCTATGTAGTAGTCGGTCTGGAGCTCCAGGGTAAGGTCGGGCTCCACGCCCCGTTCGCGAAGGGCGCGCTCGTAGCCCTCAAGCCGCTCGAGGCCCGTGTTGGATCGCTTGTTGACCAGACAGGCGATGCGACGATGCCCCTGGTCAAGCAGGTAGGCCGTCGCCCGATGGCCACCGGCCTCGTTGTTGAAGCGCACCCGGTCTCCCAAGACGCCCTCGACCACGCGGTCAACCATCACGTAGGGTATGGGCAGCTGCGAGAGGGATGACACGAGGTCGTCGTCGGGCGAGAGCTCATCGGACACCACGATGAATATGCCGTCCACCCGTCGGTTGACGAGCAGCCTCACGAGCTCGGAGTCGCTCGCGGAGCTTTCCGAGTTGGTGATGAAGAGGGCATACCCATGCTCGCGGCAGCGCCTCTCGAGGCTGCTGGCAAGCGACGAGAAGAACCGGCTCTGGATGTTGGGGACGATGAGCCCCAGGGTGTCCGTGCGCTGCGTCACCAGGCTGCGGGCGATCTGGTTGGGCACGTAGCGCTTGCGGCGCGCCGCCTCCTTGATGCGGTTGCGGCTCGTTTCGGAAAGGCTGTTGGGACGCCCGTTGAGCACGAGCGAGACGGCGGTGGTGGATAGCCCGACCTCGCGCGCGATGTCCTTGAGGGTCACCTTTGCCATGGCGCCATCGCCTCCTTGGGTGAGCCTGCGCACGTAACGATGACGCGACGGCATCCGCGCCGTCCTGCGCCGTCGGCGCCTTTCTGCGGCGAGCTGGCCGCCTGAGACACTGAGGGAGGCGCGAGCCGGCGAAGGGGCACAGGACGCATGTGTTGGGTGACCCCCCTTACTCACTCATTACGCGCGAGGTTCATCTTTTACGTAAGTAAAACGTTTTACTCATTATACTGGTGACGAACGAGACGGCGCAAGGTGACAAGCGAGGCGACGCAAGCGGATCGGCGGCAAGCACGTGACCGGGCAGCGCGCCACACGAAGCGCGAAACGGGCGCCACGCGAAACGCAAAACGGACGTCGCACGCACCACGCCGTCACGACATGCAGGACCACCGCATACGCAGGCCACCATCACGCACGCGGCGCCGCCGCGGGCTGAGAACAAAGGAGACACGCATGACACAACCCGTTCTTGGGACCCCCTGGCACAAGCTCAACGATCCGGTCGACGCGGACGAGCTCAGTTGGGTCGATCGCTATTGGCGCGCCGCCAACTACCTGTCCGTGGGTCAGATCTACCTCAGGGACAATCCTCTGATGCGCGGCGACTTCTCCCGCGAGGACGTCAAGCACCGCCTCGTGGGCCACTGGGGCACCACCCCCGGCGTCAACTTCCTCTTTGGTCACGTCAACCGTCTGATCCATGACCACGGCCAGAACACGGTCTTCCTCATGGGCCCCGGCCACGGCGGGCCTGCCGGCACCGCCCAGAGCCTGCTCGACGGCACCTATGCCGAGACCTACCCCCTCATCACCGATGACGAGGCCGGCCTTCAGAAGTTCTTCCGGCGCTTCTCGTACCCCGGCGGGATTCCCAGCCATTACGCGCCCGAGACCCCCGGCTCCATCCATGAGGGCGGGGAGCTGGGATACGTTCTTTCCCACGCCTATGGCGCCGTGCTCGACAACCCCAGCCTCCTGGCGGTCGCCGTGGTGGGCGACGGCGAGGCCGAGACCGGCCCTTTGGCCACGTCCTGGCAGACCAACAAGTTCATGGATCCGCTCACGGACGGCATCGTCCTGCCCATCCTGCACCTCAACGGCTACAAGATCGCCAACCCCACGATCCTTGCGCGCATCTCGGACGGCGAGCGCGACGAGTTCTTCCGCGGCATGGGCTACCATCCCTACAACTTCGTGGCGGGCTTTGACGAGGAGGACTTCCCCTCCATCCACGCTCGCTTCGCGGCGCTCCTCGAGGCTGTGTTCGACGAGATCTGCGCCATCAAGCGCCGCGCCGCCGCCGGCGACGCGAGCCGCCCGTTCTACCCGATGATCATCTTCCGCACGCCCAAGGGCTGGACCTGCCCAAAGGAGATCGACGGCAAGAAGACCGAGGGCAGCTGGCGCGCCCATCAGGTGCCCCTTGCCTCCGCGCGCGACACCCAGGCGCACTTTGAGATCCTGCGGGGCTGGATGGAGAGCTATCGCCCCGACGAGCTGTTTGACGAGGCGGGCGCCATCCGTCCCGAGGTCCGTGCCTACATGCCCGCGGGCGAGCTGCGCCTGGGCGCCAACCCCAACGCCAACGGCGGCGTCATCCGCGGCGAGCTCAAGCTTCCGGACGTCCGCGCGTACGAGGTGCCCGTGGCCGAGAAGGGCCATGGCTTTGGCGCCACGGAGGCGACCAAGGTCCTGGGCGAGTACACGGCCGAGCTCATCAACGCCAACCGTGACAGCTTCCGCATCTTTGGTCCCGACGAGACGGCGTCCAACCGCCTCCAGCCCAGCTACCAGGTCACGGACAAGCAGTGGTTTGGCGGCGGCGTGTACGACGACCCCGCCAACGACGAGCACATCTCGCCCGTGGGCAACGTCATCGAGCAGCTCTCCGAGCACCAGTGCGAGGGCCTGCTCGAGGGCTACCTCCTCACCGGGCGCCACGGCCTCTGGTCGAGCTACGAGTCGTTCGTCCACATCGTGGACTCCATGGTCAACCAGCACTGCAAGTGGCTCGAGGCCACGGTGCGCCACATTCCCTGGCGCAAGCCCATCTCGGGCCTCAACATGGTGCTCTCCAGCCATGTGTGGCGCCAGGACCACAACGGCTTCTCGCACCAGGACCCCGGCTTCGTGGACATCCTGCTCAACAAGAGCTTTAACAACGACCATGTGGTCAACGTCTACTACCCGGCCGACGCCAACCTCCTCCTTGCCGTGGGCGAGCGCGCCTACCAGTCAACCAACTGCGTCAACGCCATCTTTGCGGGCAAGCAGCCCGCGCCCACGTGGCTGTCGCTCGACGACGCCCGCGCCGAGCTCGCGGCGGGCGCGGCGGAGTGGTCCTGGGCGTCCAACACCGCAGAAGGCGAGGAGCCCGACATCGTCCTGGCCTGCTGCGGCGACGTGCCCACCCAGGAGACCATGGCCGCGCTCGACCTCCTGGACGGCCTGGGCGTCAAGGTCCGCCTGGTGAACGTCGTGGACCTGCTCAAGATCCAGAACGTGTCCGAGAACGACGAGGCCCTGTCGGACGAGGCCTTCACGAGGCTCTTCACGGCCGACAGGCCCGTCCTGTTTGCCTTCCACGCCTATCCCGGCACGGTGCGCCGCCTCATCTGGGAGCGCCCCAACCACGACAACTTTCACGTCCACGGCTATCAGGAGCAGGGCTCCACGACGACGCCGTTTGACATGCTGCGCCTGAACGACATGGACCGCTGGGCGCTGGCCGCCGACGCCCTGCGCGTCCTCGACGCCGAGCGCTGGGCCGACCAGATCGCCGCCTGGGAGCGGTTCCGCCAGGAGGCCTTCCAGTTTGCGGTTGACAAGGGCTATGACCACCCCGACTTCACCGACTGGAAGTGGCGTGACGCGAGCGACGCCGGTCAGGTGACGAGCGCCACCAAGGCCACGGGCGGCGACAACGAGTAGTGACGGACAGAGGTCCCTGCGAGGGGCCTAGGGCTGGCAGGCAGCCTGACCAGAGGGCAGCCTGAACAGAGGAGGGGCCGCCGGGGCTAACGCCCGGCGGCCCCTTGCGTCATGCCCGCGCGGCCCCGTCCTGCGGCCCCTTGCGTCATGCCCGCGCGGCCCCGTCCTGCGGCCCCTGAAGGCGTCTCTCCAGCCCTCTGCTCGCGGCCACGAGCGCCATCACGATCACGTAGTACGCGAGCGCCACCACCACAAAGGGCTCAAACGCACGGTAGGTGAGCGCCTGCACGCTCTGGGCCGCGCGCATCATGTCCATGAGGCCGATCGTGGCAACGAGCGAGGAGCCCTTGAGCACGGTGATGACCTCGTTCACGAGGGCCGGGGCGACGGAGCGTAGCGCCTGGGGGATGATGATCCGTATCATCATGGGCACGTAGCCCATGCCCAGGGCCCGTGCGGCGTCGTACTGACCGGCGTCCACGCCCTCGATGCCGCCGCGCACGGTCTCGGATACGGTCGCCGAGCCGTTGAGCCCCAGCGTGAGGACGGACGCCTCGACCATGCCTATCTTGCATCCCGTGAGCTGCGGCGTGGCAAAGTAGGCAATGAAGAGCAGCACGATGAGGGGGACGCCCCTGAAGACGGAGGTGTAGAGGTCCAGCGCCAGGCGCAAGGGGCGGCACGGCAGGACCTTGAGCACCGCGATGCAAAATCCCAGGAAAAAGGCGAGCGCGAGCGAGAGGCCCGTCACCTCAAGGGTCACGAGCAGCCCGCGCGCGAACAGGGGCTCATAGGGCTGTAGGATCGTCAGGTCCATGCCTGTCGTCGCGAGCCCGCGCGGCTAGTTGGAGCTGCCGGACCCGCCGACGGTCGATGTCCCCATCTCGTCCGGCGCCGCGTCGCCCCAGGTGAAGTCGGCTCCCACGTAGGTTTCGATGAGCCTGTCGATCGTGCCGTCGGCGATCATGTCGCCTATGCAGCCGTCAAACGCCTCGACGAACGAGGCGCCCTTGAGGGCCATGACGCGATAGACGCCCACGTAGTCCTTGGTCTCGGCGCGGTCCAGGAGCCCGAGCGACAGGCCCGGGTTGGCCTTGACCATCGCCTGGCCCTCGGCACCGTCGCACACGTAGGCGTCGATGCGGCCCGACAGCACCTCCTGCAGGCACTGGTCGCCCCCGTCATAGGTGTGCACGTCGGCGTCGGGCATGACGGAGGTCACGAACTTGTTCTGCACGGTTCCCGTGGTGCAGGCGATGCTCTTGCCCTTGAGGGCGTCAATGCTCGTGACGGCGTCGCCGTTGGCGAGGACGCCCACCCGCGGCTGGTAGTAGCCGCGGGTGAAGTCATAGGTCTTCGTGCGCTCCTCGTTGGCGGACATGGCCATGGTGAAGGAGCTGTCGCTGGACTGCACGGAGGCGAGGGTCGCCGCGAAGTCCTGCGCCTCGAAGTCATAGCTGAAGCCCAGGCGCTTGGACATCTCGTCGGCCACGGCGATGTCGAGCCCCTCGACCTTCTGGGTGCCGTCCTGCTGCAGCTTGAGGTAGCGATAGGGCGCAAAGGCGTCATCGCCCACAAAGGTCAGATGTCGGCCCGAGACGTCCGAGGACGTCGCCGCGCCGCCCTGCGGCTCCGCGCCGGAGCCTTGCGCGCCGCCGCACCCGGCAAGCGTAAGGGGCGCAAGGCTCGTTCCCGCCACGACGAGGCCAAGGAAGGACCGACGACTCATGGGCCGGCGCCCCCCGTCGCACGTGTTCTGCGTCCCGCATCCGCTTACGCCATTGCTCCAGGTCATACCAATCTCCTTGCCAAGCTGTGCAGCCATTGATGACAACCCTAGTCTACACATATATGCGGCCTTGGAGAAACGTGCGCGGCATGCATGCCCAGCCTCTTGAAAGGGCGTCGATTCTTCCGCACGCAAAAATAATAGTTAGCCACGCTTTACATCTTGCGCCCAATAAAGTAAACCTAGACTAATAAATGTTCGGGCGGCGCACAATGGCCGTCGGCCCCGTCATGGGCGCGTCGCGTCTTGGTGGCAGGTGATGCAGATGACAGGTGAGGTCAGCAAAGGGCGGACGTCGCGCGACGTCCCCGCAGGGCCCTCGGCGGGCTTTCTGTGCGTACGTGGGCTCTCCAAGGGCTACGGGCAGGGAGACGCCCATGCGCAGGTGCTCGACGGCATTGCCGTGGACGTCTTGCGCGGGGAGGTCTGCGTGCTCTTTGGTCCCTCCGGGTCGGGCAAGTCAACCTTTCTCAACCTGCTGGGGGGCCTGGAGCGCGCTGACGCGGGGAGCATCGACGTCGCTGGGCAAGACATCTGTCGGCTGTCCAGTCGCGAGCTCCTTGAGTATCGTCGTCGCGAGCTGGGCTTTGTCTTTCAGTTCTACAACCTGGTCCCCGACCTCACGATGCGTGAGAACATAGAGGTCAACGCGCACATAGCGGACGACCCCCTGGACATTGACGAGCTGCTGCGCAAGCTGGGGCTCTGGGAGCACCGCGGCAAGTTTCCCAACCAGGTCTCGGGAGGGCAGCAGCAGCGCTGCGCCATCGGACGGGCCCTGGTCAAGAAGCCGGGCCTCCTGCTGTGCGACGAGCCCACCGGGGCCCTTGACTACAAGACGTCCAAGGAGATCCTCGAGCTCATGGAGAGGGTCAACCAGGACTACGGCACCACCATGGTCATCGTCACGCACAACGAGGCCATACGTCTCATGTCCCATCACATCCTGCACCTGCGTGACGGCAGGATCGCCAGCGACCGGCGCAACGACCGGCTCGTGCCTGCTGCCGACCTTGAATGGTAGTCGGACCATGGCCTCCGTATCCCCTCTCGCCAAGCGCCTGCCCCGCGAGCTCGCGCACAACCCCGGCAAGTATGCGGCGCTCTTTTTGCTCATCTCGCTCACCATTGCCGTCATCTCGGGGTATCTGGTGGCGTCCCGCTCCATCGAGCGCGTCCTCGCCAACGACAAGGCGAGCTGCCGGCTCGAGGACTACTCCCTTTGCACGCAGTTCGAGGCGTCTGACGAGGCCCTGGCCGCCGCCGAGGACGTGGGCCCAGGCAGCCGGATCTACCGGAGCTTCTATTCGGACGTCGCGCTGAGCGCCACCGGAAGGGACGCCGCCGCGCGCCAGGAGGGCGCCACGAAGGACGTCTCGGCCACCGTGCGCCTGTTCAAGAATCGCGACGAGGTTGACACGGCCAGCTACGTCGATGGCTCGGCGCCCGTCGCGGACGACCAGATAGCCCTCTCGCGCACCTTCTGCGACAACAACGGCTTGCGCGTGGGCGACACGGTCCGCGTCTCCGGCCGCGAGCTCACCATCTGCGGCCTCGTCGCGCTCCCTGACTACCAGGCGCTCATGGTCAAGAACACCGACCTGATCTTTGACGGCCTGACCTTCACGGTCGCGCAGGTGACGCCTCAGGCGTTCGATCGGCTCAAGGGGTCGATCACCTATCACTACGCCGGCATCTTCGACGAGCGGGACCTCTCGCTCAAGGAGCGTGACGACCATGAGCGGGACGTGGTCAAGGCCCTGTCCGACCACGGCGCGCGCGTGACGGAACTTCATGACCGCACGGACAACGCCGGGCTCACCTATGCCGACGACGACCTCGTGGGCGACCAGACCATGTACGCGACGGCGGGCGTCATCCTGCTGGTGGTGGCGAGCTTTGCCTTCGCGGTGCTCACCGACGCCACCATCGAGGGGGAGGCGCCCGTCATCGGGACGCTTCTGGCCTCGGGCTATCGCAAGGGCGAGCTCGTTCGCCACTATCTTGCGCTGCCGATGGCCGTGGGCGTCATGGCCGCCGCGGCCGGCAACCTGTTGGGCTATGTCGTTCTGACGAGGCCGTATGCCACGCTGTACTATACCTCGTACGATCTTCCGCCGTATCAGACGTTCTTCTTTCCCGAGCTGCTTGCGACGACGACGGTCTTGCCGCTGGCGATTCTCCTCGTCATCACGTTCGCGGGGGTCATGCGCAAGCTTGGCGCCACGCCTCTGGCCTTTCTGCGCGGCGAGGTGGGTCACAACTCGCGTCGCGGCGGCCTGCCGCTGCCCAGGGCCTGGGGCTTTGTCAGCCGTTTTCGCGCCCGCGTCCTTCTGCGCAACCTCTCTCACTTTGTGGTGCTCTTTGGGGGCATCCTGTTCTCGAGCTTCGTGCTCGTCTTTGGGAACATGATGCTTCCCACGATCAGGCACTCGGGCGAGCAGGCGGCCAGGACGATTCCCGCAGGCCACCTCTACCTGCTCAAGGCGCCGCTCGAGATAGACGTGAGCCAGGAGCAGCAGGACGGCGCCGCGGCGCTCAAAGAGCTGCAGGACCTTCAAGACCCGGCCCGCGAGCTGTCCCGCGAGCGCTACCTTGACCTCATGCGCCGCTCCTCCCTCACCGCAGACGACCCGCGCGTGCGGGCGGGCCATCCCCTCAACAGCAGGCATAACGCGCCAAAGGACGTCAGCGAGGCCGAGAAGTTCTCGGTGATGACGCTGCGCGTCCCGCGCGCGGGGTCATCTGGCGAGGAGGAGGTGAGCGTCTACGGCATTCGCGTCAACTCCTCCTACTGGAGGTTTGACGTGTCCGGCGGAAAGATCGTCATGGGGCGGGGCCTGGCGTCCAAGTGCGACGTACGACCTGGCTCGCAGTACACCTTCAGGGACCCCTACGCCGACAGGACCTATACGCTCGCGCCCGACGTGATCGCGGGAAGCGACACGGACATGAACGTGTACATGAGCCAGTCAACCTGGGCGGAGGCGTTTGAGCGGGACAGGGACGAGTTCAACGGCTACGCCTCCGACAAGAGCCTGTCGCTTGACGAGCGCTATGTGGCGGGCGAGCTGACGCCCGCGCAGGCGCGCAAGGCGGGCGATCAGATCGTCACCTCGATGGGAAACATCGGGCGCATGCTCACCGGTCTGGCCGCCGTCGTGTCCCTGCTGCTCATCTATCTGCTCACCAAGACGGTCATCGACCGCTCCGCCCGCTACATCAGCTACATGAAGGTCTTTGGCTATCACGAGTCCGAGATTCGCAGGCTCTACCTGCGTTCCATCACGATCGCGGTCGTGACGTCCCTCGTCCTGACGATGCCCCTCGCGCTCTGGCTGGCCGAGCGTCTCATGCGCCGCGCCTTGGCGGACTATCCCGGGTACCTGCCCTTTGTGGTGCCGCCGCCCGTCCTCGCCCTCACGCTGGGGATGGAGCTCGTCGCGTACGCATTGGTGGTGCTCCTGCATATGCTGCACATACGAAGGGTCCCTCTCTCGGAGGCGCTCAAGGTGCAGGAGTGAGACGGCCATCCGCGCGGCGGCCATCCGCGCGGCGGCTCGCCCCCTGGCGCGGCATGCTCTATACTTTGACCAGAACATGCGTACGTATAGGGAGAGGACTCTCTCGTGCCACGGGCCGACGAGTTGATCCAACAGCTTATGGCCAACCTCAGGCCGGCGCAGGCGGAGGTGCTCAGGGGCCCGACCTATCAGGACGAGCCCATCCTGCGTACCGGCAGGCAGTTGCTGAAGGCCTCCCGCGAGCGGGCGTCTTGGGACGCGGCCCGGGGTGCGGGAGGGGCGCCCGTGCCCCGGGCGCGCGGAGGGGGCGTCGCTAACGCCTGCGCCGCCGCGCCGTTTGGCCAAAGGCCTCGTCCGTCGTGGCTGGCGCCTTCGCTTGCGCAGGCGTCCCCATCCCCGTCGGTCGATCTGCCTGACGACCTGCGCAGGATGCGCGCGCTCGCCCGCGGGCGGGGGCAGGACGGGCGCTGCCACGGGGGCGCCGCGCTCTTCTACCGACAGGCCGCCCTCATGGCGGCCTATGAGGACGACCTGCCCTTTCATGGCAGCTTCGTGAGCTACTATCCCACGTACGAGGACCTGCCGGACGCGGTGCTGCGCGGCTACTTCACCTGGAGGGCGCTCTTTCGCACAGGCGAGCTTCCCCGGGCGCCCCTCACCTTCGTGTTCATCCATGCCTACGAGCTCATCTGTGGCGTGGGGGCGGCTCCGGGCGCAGCGACGCTGCACGAGCTCGGACGGCTGTTCGAAGGCTATGGCCAGGCGGCGGAGGGCGCGGCGCTCGGGCGGTATCTGCCGCGTTGGATGCGAGACTATGCGGTCTATCACGAGCTGTCCGCCGCGGACGTGCGCGCCGCCCTGACCCCGGAGGCGTCGGGAAGCGTGACGGGAGAGGGGCGAGGCCTTCTTTCGTCCGTGAGCGTCCTGGCGCGCGCCCAGTCGGCGCTGCTCGCGCAGGAGCGCGGCGGGCGACCCGTGGGCTGGGACGACGTCGCGCGTGCCCAGGACGCCGTCGCGCCCGACCGGGCGCTGCCCTCGCGGAATGACCTGGTACGGGCGCTGGACGCCGCGTCCACCTACCACATCCTCAGGTCCAGGGCCATGCGGCTCCATGGCGACGTCCTGGCGGACGTCCTGCCCGCCGTGTTCGCCCGCCTGGTGGACCACTGTCGCGTGAGGCGCAGGACCAACCTCGTCGAGGGGCTGTTCGGCGCGCCCGTCACGCATCCGTACCTCATGTTCTCAGCAGCCGTGTTCTGGGAGGCCGCGCGTCATCCCGACGCGCGCGTGAGCCTGCCGTCGGGGGAGGTCTTCGCGTGCCAAGACGGGCGCTGGACGCTGCGACGGCCCTGCGAGGCGCACGCCCCCAGTCGCAAGCTGGGGGCGGTCCTGCATGCCGTCGACGTGGCCCTGCGCGAGAGGACGGGCGACCTTCCCGCCCTGAAGCCCAGGGCGACGCCCAAGTTCGTGCAGAGGATCATCGAGGACGAGATGGACGCCTGCCTCTCCCGTCGCACCGCCGCCCGTGCGGCTTGGGTGACGATCGACCGCGGGGCGCTCGGTCGGATTCGCGCCTCGGCGGGGCGGACGAGGGAGGCGCTGCTGACCGACGAGGAGCGGGAGGAAGGCCCCTCACGGCCGGTCGTCGCGACCGCTTTCGCCCCGTCCGCTCTCGGCAACGAGCCGAGCCCGGCCGTCGCCAGCGAGGCCGCCTTTGGCCCGGCTGCCCTCGGTACCACGTCGAGGCCGGCCGCCCCCGAAGGCGGCGCCGTGGCCCTCTCGCCCACGCAGCGCCGGATCGTGGGCGCGCTGCTTCGGCAGCCGCCCGACGATGACGCCCTTTGCGAGCTGGCGCGGGAGGGCGTCGTGATGTCGCTCGAACTTGATACGATAAACGAGGCGTTTCTGGACGTCGTGGGCGACACCGTCGTCGCCTTTGACGACGACGCGCCCAGGCTCGTGGAAGACTACGTCGATGAGGTGAGGGAGCTGCTGTCATGAGGGGTGACAAGGATGTCACGCTCGGCGCCGGGGGCGCGACGACCAGGGGCGCGGGGCCAGGGGCGACGTGCGCGGCGCCGGGAGCCGCGCACCCCCGCGTTCCTCGCCGCATAGCCACGGTGATCGTCAACTCCCTCAAGGGGGGCGTCGTGCCGCGCATCGGCCTGCCCTACATCACCGTGGGGCGGGAGCCCGAGATCAACGCCCTGCTCAGGGACCTTGCCATCGTGGCGGATGGCGGGGCCTCGTTTCGCTTCGTGGTGGGGCGCTACGGCAGCGGCAAGAGCTTCTTGCTCCAGACCATTCGCAACCATGCCATGGGCAAGAACTTCGTCGTGGCAGACGCGGACCTCTCGCCCGAGCGCCGCCTTCAGGGTGGCAGAGGTCAGGGGCTGGCCACCTACCGCGAGCTCATCGGCAACCTGTCCACCAGGACGCGGCCCGAGGGCGGCGCGCTGACGCTCATCCTCGACCGCTGGATCTCGGGCGTGCAGTCTGAGGTGGCGGCCGCGGGCACGCTGCCCGACGACCCTCGCTTTGCCGACGAGGTGCGCAGGCGCATCTTCGTGGTGGTGGACCGGCTGCACGAGATGGTGCACGGCTTTGACTTCGCGAAGGTCCTCGCGGCGTACTTTGACGCCCAGCTCGCGGGGGACGACGACACCAAGGCCAACGTGGTCCGCTGGTTTCGCGGCGAGTACCGCACCAAGGCCGAGGCCCGCGCCGACCTGGGCGTCAGCGTGACCATCGGCGACGACGACTGGTATGACTACATAAAGCTCCTTGCGTGCTTCCTGCGCCAAGCGGGGTACGAGGGCCTGGTGGTGCTCGTTGACGAGCTGGTCAACCTGTACAAGATTCCCAACGCTATCAGCCGTCAGTACAACTACGAGAAGATCCTGACCATGTACAACGACACGCTGCAGGGGCGGGCGTCGCACCTGGGCGTCATCATGAGCGGCACGCCCCAGTGCGTGGAGGACCGCCGGCGCGGCCTCTACTCGTACGAGGCGCTGCGCAGCCGCCTGACTCAGGGGCGCCTTGGCCGGGAGGGCAGGGTGGACCTCATGGCGCCGGTCATACGGCTGACGCCGCTCGCGCCCGAGGAGCTGCTGGTGCTGGTGGAGAAGCTCGCGGACATTCATGCGGGGCTCTTTGGCTACGAGCGGCGCCTGGGCGAGGACGACCTGGCTCGGTTCCTCGAGCTGGAGCTCTCGCGCGTGGGGGCCGAGACGCTCGTGACGCCGCGCGAGGTCATTCGCGACTTCATCGAGATGCTCGACATCATGTGCCAGGATGCCGACGCGACCGTGGAGGGGCTCCTGGGGTCGGGGGTCCTCAGAACGCTGGCGAGCCCGGACGAGAGGGACGCCGCCGGGCCGGACGCCGCCGCAGGGTACGCCGAGTTCACCATCTAGCGGGGACCGTCGCCGCCCATCTTGACCAGAAAGGCCCGTGCCATGCCGGACGTTCGCATCTTTGACCGTCTCGCGCCGTTCGTCCGCGAGTTCGTGTACGAGCACGACTGGGAGTCGCTGCGCGCGATTCAGGTGGCCGCCGCCGACGCCATCCTCAACACCGACGCCAACGTGCTGCTCACCTCCGCGACGGCCTCCGGCAAGACCGAGGCGGCCTTCTTTCCCATCCTGACCCAGCTCTGGGAGAGACCGTCCCCCACGGTGGGCTGCCTGTACGTGGGGCCGCTCAAGGCCCTGATAAACGACCAGTTCTATCGTCTTATGGACCTCTGCGAGCAGGGCGGCGTCCCCGTGTGGCACTGGCACGGCGACGTCTCGTCCTCGCACAAGGCCAGGCTCATGAAGCACCCCTCGGGCATCCTGCAGATCACGCCCGAGTCCCTGGAGGCCCTGCTGCTCCGTCGTCACGCCGCCATCCCCAGCCTCTTTGGCGACCTGCGCTTTGTGGTGATAGACGAGGTTCACTCCCTGCTGAGGGGCGACCGCGGCGCGCAGACGCTCTGCCTGCTGGAGCGCCTCTCGCGCCTTGCGCGGGTGAGCCCGCGTCGCGTCGGGCTTTCGGCCACCATCGGCGACGCCGAGGCGACGGCGCGAATCCTGGGGGCGGGCACGGGGCGGCCCACCGTGGTGCCCCAGGTGCGCGAGGCGGGCCAGACCTGGCGCCTTTCCATGGAGCACTTCTACACCTCGGGCCCGCAGGCCGCCAGTCAGGCGCCCATCTTGCGGGAGCCGGCGCCTCCTGCGCCCGACGTCGACGGTCCCCCTGCGCCCGCACTGGCGGACCCTGGCCTCGCCTACGTCTTTGAGCACACGCGCGGCAGAAAGTGCCTTGTCTTTGCCAACTCGCGCGAGGAGTGCGAGGCCGTCACGTCCACCCTGCGCTCATACTGCGAGGCAAACGGCGAGCCCGACCGCTTTCTGATCCATCACGGCAACCTCTCCTCGAGCCTTCGCCAGTCTGCCGAGGAGCTCATGCGAGCGGATGACCTGAGCCTCACCACCTGCACGACCTCCACGCTCGAGCTGGGCATTGACATCGGGCGGCTGGAGCGGGCCTTCCAGATGGACGCCCCGTTCACGGTCTCGGCCTTTCTGCAACGCATGGGGCGCACGGGGCGGCGCGGCCAGCCGCCCGAGATGTGGTTTGTCATGCGCGAGGACCAAAGCGAGCCGCGCAGCCTCCTGCCCGAGCGCCTGCCATGGAAGCTGCTCCAGGGCATCGCCCTCGTCCAGCTGTATCTGGAAGAGCGCTGGGTGGAGCCTCCCCGCGAGCGGCGGCGCTTCTACAGCCTCCTCTATCACCAGACCATGGCGACGCTGGCGGCAGACGGCGAGCAGACTCCCGCCAGCCTGGCGGCACGGGTCCTCTCGCTGTCGCCGTTTGCCAAGGTCAGCCTTGACGACTATCGCGTCCTGCTGCGCCATCTCGTCTCCACCGACCAGATAGAGCGCACCGAGACCGGCGGGCTCATCGTGGGGCTGGCCGGGGAGCGCGTGGTCAACGACTTTCGCTTCTACGGCGTCTTCGTCGAGAGCGAGGAGTACGCCGTGCGCTCGGAGTCCCAGGAGCTGGGCACCGTCGTGCAGCCGCCGCCGGCAGGCGAGAAGCTCGCCCTTGCCGGCAGGGTCTGGATCGTGGAGGAGGTCGACCACAAAAAGCGCCTGGTGTACGTGACGGAGGTCAAGGGTAAGGTCCCCGCCTACTTTGGCGAATGCCCCGGCGACATTCACACGCACGTCCTCGAGCGCATGAGGGAGGTGCTCAGGGAGCCGCGCGACTATGCCTACCTGCGCGACAACGCGCGCTCACGCCTGGGCGCCGCCCGCCTTGAGGCACGCGAGGGCGGCGTGGCGGAGCACCCCCTCGTCAACCTGGGCGGTGACACCTGGGCCCTCTTCCCCTGGCTGGGAACCTACGCGTTTCTGGCGCTGGAGCGCCTGCTCAAGCTCAGGATGCCGGCCAGCCTGGGCATCAAGGGCGTGGACGCCTGCCGTCCCTACTACCTGCAGTTTAGGATGGCCGCAGGAAAGGATGAGCTCGTGGGGGCCCTGCAGGAGGTCTTCTCGGCCACTATCGACCCTGCGTGTTTGCTCTTTCCCGGCGAGCTTCCCGTCTTTGACAAGTATGACGAGCATCTTCCCCCAAAGTTGGTGCGCAAGGGGTTTGCCGAGGGCGTCTTGGACGTAAACGGGGCTCGGGAGCGCGTCCTGGGGTGGTAGCGGGCCCGGACGGACCCGCGCGGCGGGAGCGCAAGGCAACCAGGCGAAGCTGTACTCGCGGACGTCAAAGAACGTAACGACGAGACGTGCCTGCCCCTGCGCCACCCTGGAGTCGGTCGGCGCGTGCGTGCCGTCTTGATGGGCGCCCCTTGTTGTGGAGGACTCATGGATAAACGCAGGGGATGGCGCCTGCAGGGCGTTGGGGCTTGCAAAAAGTAAGTCATGGTTTACATTGGTCTTGTAAGTAAATGCTAGTTAACTTTTACGACCTCGTTTTCCCCTACCTGGTGCGGCGGACCCTCTCCCCGCCGCGCACGGGTCCCAAAGCGCCGCCAGCATCCCCCTCTCCCGTGCTGGCGGCGCATCTTGTCCCCACGGCTCCCGCCAAACGGGAGCGTCACGTCGAGGAGGTCACATGAGCGGGCGCGAGGCCATGACCGTGTGCTGCACGCCGATGCCGATCGCCGGGTGCAGCGCCTCTCAGAGCGCACTCTGCCACGCCTTTGCCCGCACCTTCGTCCGGTCGGCCGCAGGCGTCATAGGCGGGCAGAAGCCTGCGGCGCTGTTCTCCCTGAGAAGCGCGTCGGCGGCCTCGCCCTCCCGCGAGCTCGCCGAGGTCATCGACGTCTACGCGCGCGAGCTTGCGCGCTACGGGCTGGTCCTCCTTGCGCTGGAGCGAGTTAGGGACCGGGTCATGTTTCTGGCCTACAGCGAGCGTGCCGTGGCCCAGCTGCTCACGCGGCCCGAGAATCGCAGGCTGCTTGCGGCGTACCGTCACCCCACGCAGAGCCCCGCAGGCCTCATGGGGTCGCTGGCCAGGCGGCTCGCCGCCTACTACCGGCGCGAGCGCACGGACTTTCCTCATGAGCTGGGCCTGGTCCTGGGCTATCCGCTGGAAGACGTCAAGGGCTATCTGCATGGCGGTCAAGAGACCTGCCGCGGCCCCTGGCGCGCCTACGGTGACGAGGCCGCCGCCCGCCGGCTCTTTGAGCGTCTGGAGCGCTGTGAGGCGCAGCTCAAGCGCCGCTACGCCGCAGGCGCCTCATTGGCAACGCTGCTTGCCTCTCGCAAGCATGCACCTGGTAGCACGTCGTTCTGAGGAGGAAGCATGAGCAAGGTGGCAATCGTGTACTGGAGTCAGACGGGCAACACGCAGGCCATGGCCAAGGCCCTCGCCGAGGCCGCGTCCGCCGACGTCTTTGACGTGGCGGATTTTTCGGCCGACATGGTGGGAGCCTACGACGCCCTGGCGTTCGGCTGCCCTGCCATGGGCAGCGAGGAGCTTGACCCCGACTTCGAGGAGGTCTGGGACGCCTGCGTCCCCCGCCTGGGGCAGCGGCCCGTCGCGCTGTTCGGCAGCTATGACTGGGGGTGCGGCGAATGGATGGAAAGCTGGGTCTCGAGCGCGGAGGACGCCGGGGTCAACGTGGTGGGAAGCTGCATCGTGCACCTTGAGCCCGAGGCAGACGACCTGGAGGAGCTTACCGAGCTGGCCGGGCGCCTCGCGGGGTAGGGGCGTGAGCGGCACGCCGCGTGCCGTCAGATGACGCGAGAGGCCTCCGCCCGATGGGCGGGGGCCTCCTTGTCGCTTTGGCCTACGTGCGCTCGGCGAGGTTACTTCTTGGCCTTGCCCTGGTTGGCCACGGCCTCGATCTTCTTGGCGATGGTCTCGGGGTCGCCGATGTAGTGCTTGTCGATGACGTTCCAGTCCTTGTCGAAGGTGTAGGAGCAGGGGACGCCGGTGGGAATGTTGACCTCAAGGATCTGCTCGGGCGTGAGGTGCTCAAACTGCATCACCAGCGCGCGCAGGCTGTTGCCGTGGGCGGCTATGAGGACGCGCTTGCCGGCCTCGAGCTGAGGCTTGATCTCCTGCTCAAAGTACGGCCAGGCGCGCGCGATCGTGTCCTTGAGGCACTCGGTGTAGGGAAGGTCCTCCCGCGGGACGTCGCGGAACATCGCCTGGGTGTGGGGATCGCGCTCGTCGCCGGCGCTAAGCGCGGGCGGCTGGATGTCAAAGGAGCGGCGCCAGATCTTGACCTGCGCGTCGCCGTGCTCGGCGGCGGCGTCGGCCTTGTTGAGGCCCTGGAGGGCGCCGTAGTGGCGCTCGTTCAGACGCCAGGTCTTGTACACGGGCAGCCAGGCGCGGTCCATCTCGTCGAGGACGATGTTGAGGGTGTGGATGGCGCGCTTGAGCAGCGACGTGTAGCACACGTCAAAGTCAAAGCCGCCCTCGCGCAGGGCCTTGCCGCCGGCCGCCGCCTCGGTGCGACCGGTGTCGGTGAGGTCCACGTCCGTCCAGCCGGTGAAGAGGTTCTTGAGGTTCCACTCGCTCTCGCCGTGGCGCACGATCACCAGATGCATACGTCCATCGTTCTCGGCCATGGTGGCTCCTTTCGTCTTGGAACTCGCGTCTTGAGTCCGTCGAGTCTGAGGCTTTCGCCCGGCGGGCGGGCAAGAGCCGCATGCTGCCTCTATTACAACACCTTTTGGCCCACATGGGCCAGAGAATCAGCGCGTTCCCGGGGGCGGTCCTGACGCGGCGCGGGTCGCGGGGCCGTAGACCCCCTCGAGCACCAGCGTGGTGATCGAGCGAGCGGGCAGGCTCAGCGGCGCGCAGCGCGAGGGGAGGTCGCGCGTTCCGGCGATGCAGAGCTTGTGGAAGGCGTCCTGCCCCCTGCGGTTGAGAAGCACCACCACGAGGCTGCCGTCCTCGTTGACCGCCGCCGTCGCCTCCACGTCGTCCGCGCAGCGCGAGACGAGCGCCACGCGTGCGCCCGGCCTCACGAAGCGCGTCACGTGGCTGACCCAGGCGAGCGTGTCCGTCAGCTGCAGCCCGTCCGCGCACGTTCCCCCGAAGCCCCCGCCCGTCGTGTCGAAGAACGCCGCCGCCGCGCAGTAGTTGCCCACGTGATTGGGGCCGCCCCTCTCGTCAAGGAGCATGTTCCAGTCCAGCCAGGCGCCCACGCCCGCGTTGAGGTCTCCCAGCAGGTCATGGGCATAGTGCTCGGCTGCGGACAGCTCGTCGTCCGCCGAGAGCCCGCGTCCGGAGCCGCAGAAGGCCTCGCAGGCCTCGGTGGCGAGGAGCTCCTTGTGCGGCCAGGTGTCGCGTACGTGACGGACGGCCTCAAAATGGTCGCCGGCGTACCAGTGCAGGGCGAGCCCGTCAAGGGCGTCGGGGTTGTCGGCGTCCTCAAAGGCCGTGCGCGCCCGCTCGACGGCCCGCTGCTTGTTGTGGTCCCAGCCCAGGATGCGAACGCGGCCCAGGCCCCGGCGCTCCAGCGCGGGTCGGAGCGCCTCCGCCGCAAAGCGAGCCTCCTGGCGGCCGTCCATGAGGCACGACTCCCAGGTTTGCACGGCCTCGGGCTCGTTCTGCACCGTCAGGCGTGTCACGGGGAGGCCCCGCTCGCCCATATGCTCCACGTAGCGGGCCATCAGGCCTGCCCAGCGCTGATGGAAGGCAGGCCTCAGGCGACCGCCGAACGTTCGCCTGAGCGTGGTCTTCATGTACGCGGGTGGGCTCCAGGGCGTGGCGACGAGCTCAAGCTCGGGCCGTCTGTCCCTGATGCGTCTGAGCACAGGGACGATGCCGGCGTCATCTGCGGAAAAGTCCAGACGCCTGTTGCCCGCGTCCAGCAGGCCGCTGTGATAGTCATAGGGCGCCGTCGAGAAGTCACAGCTCATGATAGGTGTGCGGCAGAGCGTGTAGCCTGCGCCGTCAGGGCCGAAGCAGGCGTCGAGCAGCCGCTCCTGGGCGTCTTCGGGCATGCCGGCAAAGACGTGCGCGCTCGCCTGGGTGACGGCGACGCCAAAGCCCAGGACCTCCTGGTGCAGGACGTCGGGATACACCTTGATGAGGTTGGTCTCGGCGCCGTCGTCGGGGGCGAGGGCGAGGACGGACGGGCGCAGGTGGTCGGCATGTTGCGACTGATAGCGGCGCATCGTCGGTGCCGCAGGCGGCTGAGGAAAGAGGCGCATGTGACTCCCAAGGGGCGAGCGTGGGCAGGGGGCACGGGGCGTTGGCCTGAGGCTCATGGTAGCAGCCCCGCCGGCCGACGACGCGCCGAGCGGGCGAGAGGCTCGCGCTACACTGCCACGAGAGGGGCCGCCGCGCCGTGACCCCATCGTCCAGCCTCGGGGGAGCAGCCATGAGCCTTGCACAGCCGCAGCGTCTGACCTGCCTGTTCTTTAGCCCCACGGGCGGCACCAGGGAGCTTGCGCTCTCCGTTGGCAGGGCGCTCGCCGGCAAGCTTGGCCTGGGAACGCCAATCTCGGACTCGTTCACCACGTCCCGCCAGCGTGAGAGGGACCGTCACTTCTCGGCAGACGACCTGGTGGTGGTCGCGAGCCCCACCTACGCGGGCCGCGTGCCCAACAAGATCCTTCCGGACTGGCGCCGCGCGCTCGACGGGGGCGGGGCACGCGCGCTCGCCCTCGTGACCTTTGGCAATCGCAGCTTTGACAGCTCGCTGGCAGAGCTCGTGAGCGTGCTTGAGGAGGCGGGCTTCTGCGTGGCGGGGGCGGCCGCCATCCCCACGCGCCATGCCTTTGCGGACATCGGCCTTGAGCATCCCACCCAGGCGGACGACGATGCGATCAAGAAGCTCGTGCGGGGGGCCGCCGCCGCCGTGAGGGGTCTGCGGACGCTCGATGCGTCCGCCGTCGGGCTTGGCGCGGTGGGACCCTACTATGTGCCGCTCGGCCTGGACGGTGCGCCGGCAAAGTTCCTCAGGGCCCTGCCCGTCACCGACCTGGGGCGCTGCGACCGCTGCGGCATCTGCGCCGCCGCCTGCCCCATGGGCACGATCCCGGCGCAGGACCCCACCGCGGCGGCGGGCGTCTGCATCAAGTGCCAGGCCTGCGTGCGCCTGTGCCCCCAGAGGGCAAAGTCGTTCACGGACGCGGCGTTCCTCTCGCACAGGGCGTACCTGGAGCGGAACTACCGGCGAACCGCCGAGCCGTTCGTCGTCACGGGATAGCGGCAGGGCGCGAAACGAGGAGGCGCCCCGCCGCGGCCGACGAGGCCAGAAGGGATGCGATGCCCGCTAGATGACGGTCTTGCGCGCAAACGTCCCGACGGCCTCCTGAGGGCCAAACACGCACACGCTGCGACTGTCCTTGAGGTCGCTCAGCGCCCTTCCCGCGTCGCGCAGGTCGGCAGCGCGCGTCGCCAGGATCTCCGCGCGAATCCGGTCGCGCCAGCCTGCGGGGCGTCCCATGAGGTGCTCGCCGTCCTGTCGGCGTGCCAGGCGGCGCGGCTTCAGGGGCCCGTCGTGGCCGGCCACGCAAGAGACCACATAGCCCTCGAGCTCCTCGGCCGAGCCGTCCCACGATGCCAGCCAGTCCCCGGCCGCGTCGTAGCGCGCGAGCGTGTCCGTCACGCCGGGGTCGCGGAACGACCAGAACTGCCTAAGCCCCGACGTCGTCCGTCTGAAGCCCACCCCGTAGGCCCCGCCCTTCACGCGAACCTCGTTCCAGAGGTAGTCAAACGAGAGGGCCCTGTCCGCGACCTGCCAGGCGCCCAGGCTCACGGCGTCATGGCTGGAGCGGGGGGCGCCGGCGGCCACGAAGCAGACGTTGGCGGGAATGACCACGGCCTCGTCTTCCTGTCGCGGCTCTCCCAGGTCAAGACGGTGGCACGCTGCGCTCTTGCCGGCGGGGGCCAACCCCAGGGCACCCCCTGCCGCCCAGAAGGCCTCGAGGTCCTCACGCGGGCCCGTGAAGCTCACGACCACCTCGTCGGAGGTGAAGACGCGTCGGCTCAGCCCCTCAAGTCGCTCCCTTAGCGCGTCCTTGCGCTCGTCCCACGCCTCCAGCAGGTCCTTGAGGAAGAGGTAGTAGCTCACGCCCCCCATGAGGTCCGTCGCCTTGGCGGCGTTGGAGAAGTGCGTGGAGAGCCGTGCCAGGGCCGCGCTGTGACCTGAGGAGGCAAAGTACTGCCCCAGGGCCACACGGCGCTGCTGCAGCTGCTCAAAGATGCGGCCGGTGTCGGCAAACGAGGTGGTGCCCCAGATCTCCGCGGGCAGGGAGGCGAGCGAGTCGACGTTCTCGGACAGCGCGCTTGCGGCGACGGTCAGGACCGGACGGGCGCAGAGCGGGTCGTCATCCCTGCCGTAGCTGTCCGTGAACACCGAGAAGCTGCCCAGCTTCTCCTCGACCAGGGTGTCAAGCTCGGATGCCGTGTGCGAGGCGGTGTCCAGGTTTCCCAGCAGCTCCGTGAGGAGGCCCACGTAGGGGAGGTCCGCCGCTTCAAGGCGACGCAGGTCAAAGTAGTGGTAGACGTAATCGATGCGGTGCGTGGCCAGGTCGTGGTACAGGCAGGGGAGAGGGGCGTCCGCCTGCTCGGGGGGCGTCTCGCGCGGGGCGTCGGCGACGTCCTCGATGCCCAGACGCGGCAGCTTTGCAAGGTCCTCCGGCCTGTCCGGCGCCTCCTGCTCCGCGCGCAGCGCGGCGACCTCGTCATGTATCGCCCGGCGCTCGTCGGCGCCCAGACGCGCGGCACGCTCTGCCAGCCGTGCCTCGCGGCGTCGGGCGTCGTCCCCTGCGGGCTCATCGTCCACGGGCACCAGCTCGACTTGGGCGTAATGGCGGCTCTCGAGCACGAGGTCTCGGAGCACGCCCTCAAAGTAGCCCTCGTCAAGGCGGGCGCGCATGGCATCGATGGCGTCCTGGTAGCGCAGGTAGTCCACCGGGCGCTCGTCGTCGTAGAGCCAGCTCGCCATCGCGAGGATGGAGCGGGCGACGCCGTCGGGATAGCCCCAGTCGCCCTCGCGCAGCTCAAACTCGGTCTGGGCGAGCGAGGCCACAAGGCGCCCGCGCTCGATGCCGCCCTCTGCGAGCTCGCGGCAGACCTTCTCGAGCAGCGGCCGGAACGCCGTCGCCGCGGCCTCCCTCGCCCCCTTGAGCTCAAAGACCACGAGGGGCTGGAGCAGGGAGTCCATGAGGATGGCCCTGAAGTCGTCCGCAAGCCCCGCGTCAAGGACCGCGCGCTTGAGGGGCGCCTCGTTGGAGCCGCACAGGGCGTCAATCAGCACGCTCGTCGCCAGCACGAGCTCGCGGTCAGCCGCCGTGCCCAGCACGTAGGCCACGCCCACCGAGGCGTTGTCGGGCGTCGTCGCCATGGTGATCGTCAGGGACGCCGGGGCCACGGGCTCCTGCATGCGCAGGGGGTTGGGAGCGCCCGCCGCCCGCGGCGTCACCGCGTCAAAGCGCGCGCCCACGAAGGCGAGCTCGCGCTCGATGTCAAGGTCGCCGTAGAGGATGGTGTAGCTGTTGGCGAGGTCGTAGTGACGGGCATGGGTGTCCAGGAAGTCCTCGTAGCTGAGGTCGGGTATGCTCCTTGGGTCACCGCCCGACTCAAAGCCGTAGGCGCTCCGGGGAAAGAGCTGGCGCATGAGCGCCTCCATGAGGACCTCGTCGGGGTCGGAGAGGGCGCCCTTCATCTCGTTATAGACGACGCCGTTGTACACGAGACGCTCGCGTCCGACCGCGCCTCCTTGTTCGCCCCCGGCCGCGGCATCGCCCTGACCCCCCTCTGCGCCCCCGGTCAGCTCCAGGTGCCAGCCCTCCTGCTCAAAGATGCGGGGACGCCGGTAGATGGCGGGGTGCAGCACGGCGTCCAGGTACACGTCCATGAGGTTCTCAAGGTCCTGGACGTTGGTGGATGCCACGGGATACATGGTCTTGTCCGGGAAGGTGAGGGCGTTGAGGAACGTCTGCATGGAGGTCTTGATGAGGTTGACGAAGGGCTCCTTCACGGGAAAGCGGTCGCTCCCGCAGAGCACCGAGTGCTCCAGGATGTGAAAGACGCCCGTGTCATCGGCAGGAGGCGTCTTGAACGCGATGGAGAAGGAGCGGTTGGTGTCGGCCGTCGCGATCCACATGAGACGCGCGCCTGTGCCGTCGTGGCGCAGCACGTAGGCCGCGCCCTCGAGCTCGGCGAGAGGCTCGACGCCGGTGACGGTGAATCCCGCGTGACGGGTTCCCACCGCGAGGTCGGGCAGGGCGTGCAGAACGTCCAGGGGTTGCTGGTGCTGGGGCATGAGGCTTCCTCTCGCAAAGTCTGTGACAAGATGGCGCCGTCGCGGGGACGTCCGGGCGCAAGGGCTCGTGAGGTCCGCTCGCGGGTGCCGCAGGGCCAGGGTGGAGGCAAGAGAGGCGTCGTCGTCCGTATCTCTCGTGCGCTCATTGTAGGATGCCCGTGCGCGACGTAGGATAATCAGCGGCTCACGGGCCGGACATGCGTCAGGGGCGAGAGAGGGGGACGGACGGTGGCGACGAGGTTCGACGGGCGCCGGATGCTGAGGGGAACGCTGATGGTGCTGGCGGGAGGCACCTGCTGGGGCCTCAACGGGACCCTCTCGGGCCTCCTCATGAGCCGCTATGGCGTGAGCCCGCTGTGGCTCGTGTGCGTGCGGCAGCTGACCGCCTGCTGGCTCTTTCTCGCGCTGGCCCACCTGCGCACGCCGGGCAAGGTCGGGGAGGTCCTGCACAGCGGTCGTGAGCTGCTGGCCATCCTCTCGGTTGCCGTCTGCTCCATCCTCTTCTCACAGGTGGCCTACATGCAGGCGATCAACGCGAGCAACTCGGCCACGGCCACGGTCCTCCAGAACCTGGGCGTCCTTCTGACCATGTTTTACGTCTGCCTGGTCAATCGGCGTCTGCCGCGCCGACGGGAGGCCCTGGGCGCCGCGCTCGCCTTTGGGGGGACCTTTCTGCTGGCCACGGGCGGCAACCCCGGCTCCCTGCACCTGCCGTTGGGCGGCCTGCTTTGGGGCCTCGCGTGTGCGCTCGCCGCGACGTTTCTCGCCGTTCAGCCGCTCAGGCTCATCGGTCGCTGGGGCAACTTCACGGTCAACGGCCTGGCATTTCTCATGAGCGGCATCCTGCTCTGCCCGGTGGTGCGTCCCTGGGAGGGCATGCCCGACCTCGACCTGGTCGGCTGGGCGATCGTCGCGTTCTCCATGCTCTTCGGCACCTTTGGCGCCTACTCGCTCTACCTGGGAGGCGTCAATCGGGTGGGGTCCGTCAGGGGCGTGATGCTCGGCACCTCGGAGCCCGTGGTCGCCACGCTCAGCACGGTGCTCATCGTGGGCACGCAGTTTCTGCCCACGGACTTCGTGGGGTTTGCCATGATCATCCTCATGGTGTTCCTGACCGCCTAGCGCACGGCATCCCTATTTGATGACCAGCGTGTCACATTTTGCGTTACGGGTGAGGAAGGTCGAGATGGACCCCAGCAGCGCGTACTTGATCGACGAGAGCCCGCGGGCCCCGCAGATGATGAGGTCGGGGTGGATTACGTCGATCATCTCATCCTTGAGGGTCTCGCGAATGCGTCCGGCCTTGACGATGACCTCTACCTTCTTGATGAGGCCCTCGTCCTCGGCCTGCCGGACGGCGTCGGCGATGGAGTCGCGAAATCCCCTCTCAAGGTCCTGGATGAGTTCGGTGGGGTAGGTGCCGGCCGTCTCGAGCGCGGTGGAGTCGATCACGTGGCCGATGTAGAGCTCCGAGTTGTTGTTTGCCGCCATGATGATGGCGCGCTCGAGGACCTTGTCCTGCGTCTCGGTCCCGTCCAGCGTGACGAAGATCTTGTCGTAGCCCAGTCGCCTGTAGTCAGTCATGCGAGCCTCCTGAGGTCGTATCCGTCAGCCGCGTCAAGACCCTCCCAGGGAGCGGCCTTAACGGAGAGTCTACCCATGGGGACGCCTGCCCCGGCACATAACGCCCCGGCGCGCCGCCCTCCCTCCGCGAGCGGCGGACGGGTCTTTTTGCGGGCAGGGCTCGGCAGGCGGGGAACGTCCGGGCGGACAGGGCGAGCGCTCGGCCCTGTCGCATGTCTGTGGCGCTGTCGTGGGCTCCCTCGTTCGATGTGGTGGGGCTGTGAGCGTGTCTGCCATCCCGTGCCTGCACCTGCGGCGAGCGTCATCATGAGAGGCTGGCAGGCCCCATTCCGCCTGCGAAGACGTGCCTGAGGCGTAAGGGCCGCTCCGGGGCCGTTGCTCGTCCGTCGTCCGCATCTTTGCCGCTAGGAGGCATACGTGCTGCTCGAACTCATCAAGGCCGCCATCTACGGCGTCGTCGAGGGCATTACCGAATGGCTGCCCATCTCGTCCACGGGGCACATGCTTCTGCTTGACCAGTTTGTCAGCCTTGGCGTGAGCCAGGACTTCTGGGACATGTTTCTGGTGGTCATACAGCTGGGCGCCATCCTGGCCGTGGTCGTCCTGTTCTTTCACGACCTCAACCCCCTCGCCAGGGACAAGAGCAAGGAGGAGCGGCGCTTCACCTGGTCTCTCTGGGCGAAGATCGTCGTCGCCTGTCTGCCCGCCGCCGTCATTGGCATACCGTTGGACAATTGGATGGAGAGGCACCTGGGCAGCCCCTTCGTCATCGCGGCGGCGCTTATCGTCTACGGCGTGGCCTTCATCGTCATCGAAGGTCGTCGAGCTCGCGAGGCCAAGCTTCCCGTTGGCCCTGCGCCCGCGCACCTTGCGGCCCCCGCGGACGTCGTCGGCGCGCGCGCAAGCCACGCGACCAGCGCCGGGCAGCTTGCGGACGCCCGTGCGCGCGTGAGATCGCTTCAGGAGCTTGGCTGGGGCACGGCCATCGGCATAGGGCTCTTCCAGGTCCTCTCGATCGTGCCCGGTACCTCGCGCTCGGGGTCCACGATCATCGGCGGCCTCATTCTGGGCTGCTCCCGTGCCGTGGCGGCTGAGTTCACCTTCTTCTTGGCCGTGCCGGTCATGGTGGGGGCCAGCGGGCTCAGGTTGGTCAAGTATGTCCTCAAGGGCAACGGGTTTGCCCCGGACGAGACGTTGATTCTGCTCGTGGGCTGCCTTGTGGCCTTTCTGGTGTCGCTTGCCGCCATTCGCTTCCTCATGGGATTCGTCAAGCGCCACGACTTCAGGCCCTTCGGGTGGTATCGCATCGCCCTCGGCGTGGCCGTCATAGGCTATTTTCTGATGGCGTGACCGTACGGCGACGCCGGACGGGTGCCCGCATGTCTCGCAAGGGGACGTCGCGCACGTCTCGCGCACCGGCCTGTTGTCGATGCCGCACTCCACTCCGCGCTTGTCCGTGACGCTCATGCCCGCAGCGCCCCCCGCAGCTGCGCTCATCTTGCAAACTGACTCGCTTTTCGCCGCAAATCGCGCCAAAACTGAGCCGAGAGGCACGATGAGCATGCGACCTGCGTGCTGACGCGCCGCATCGCGGCCAGTCGAGGCTGCGCGCCCCCGCAGCTGCGCTCATCTTGCAAACTGACTCGCTTTTCGCCGAAATTCGCGCCAAAACTGAGCCGAGAGGCACGATGAGCATGCGGCCTGGAACGCGTCTGAGGAAGGCGCCCGCGTGGGAGAAGCCCGCGTGGACGCCCATGTGGGTGACGTTGTTTGCCCGCAATCGTGAGATTTTTTGTATCGGTTATGCCATGAGGGGGTATATCCGCCGTATCGAACGGGAAATCATGCGGTCGTCCGTCGGCTGCCCACCTGCGCGTCTGACGACAGGCTGACGCCTTGATGGGCGGGGTATGCCAGCAGGCGGTCGCTGCCGGGATCGATGTCCGGCTCCCGTGTTGGACTCGACAGAAGAGGTGTGTCACATGAGCAAGAACAGCCAGCCCTCCTCCGTTGCGGGCGTTGCCCTCACGCGTCGCTCGTTCGTCGGAGCCTCCCTCACCGGCGCTGCGGCCCTCGCCCTTACGGCCTGCTCCGGCGATGGCGGATCTGCCCCCGCGCCGTCGGGCGACGCCGGTACCACGTCGGCGGCAACTTCCATCGACACCGCCGCCTTCGCGAGCTTGCTGGACGCCGGCACCGTCGCCGATGCCTCCGCCGTCGAGGCCAGCGCATGGGCCAAGGCCGTCAAGGACCGCGGCAGGCTCCTGGTGGGCGGTGTGGAGACGTCCACGCTCTTCTCGCAGCTTGACGACACGGACGGTAAGCTCTACGGCTTTGACGCCGGCCTCGCCCAGCTCCTGGCGCGCTACGTCCTGGGCGACCAGGCCAAGTTCGAGCTCACGAAGGTCACCTCGGACACCCGTGAGTCGGTGCTGCAGAACAACCAGGTTGACTGCGTACTCGCCACCTACTCCATCACGGACGACCGCAAGAAGGTCATCTCGTTCGCGGGCCCCTACTACAACTCGCGGCAGGGCATCCTCGTGGCCAAGGACAACGCCGACATCAACGGCATCGAGGACCTCGCGGGCAAGAACGTCGCCGTCCAGTCCGGATCGACGGGTCCCGACATCATGACCCAGACCTGCCCCGACGCCAAGCAGCAGCTCTTCAAGACGAGCGCCGAGGCGCAGGAGGCCCTCATACAGGGTCGCGTGGACGCCTACGTCGTCGATCGCACCATGCAGGAGAGCACCGTCGCAAAGCAGCCGGACGACTTCAAGCTTGTCGGCGAGCCCTTTGGACCAAACGACTCCTACGGCATCGGCCTGCCGCTCGATTCGGATGGCGTCGCCTTCGTCAACGCCTTCCTTCAGGACGTCGAGGACAACGGCAGCTGGGAGAAGCTGTGGAAGATCTGCATCGGCAATCGCACCGGCCAGGCGACGGCGCCGCAGCCTCCGGCAATCGCCTAGCGCGGCGCATGGCGGGCGGGTGCGCGTCGGGCGCAGGCTCGACGGCTCTGCGCACGCGCACGCCTGGTTCTGGTTTCGTCTGGCAGCGTCTCTGCACAGGTCTGAACGCGCTGCCTGTGGCGAGGGCGGCTCCCGTACCTATCCGCGGGAGCCGCTCTTATGTAACGTTCTATTGAGCTGTTGCTTCGCAAGGGCGCTGCGGCGAGGCAGGCGTGCTACTGTGGCCCAAGGCGCCGGTCGCGCTTGCGGGCGCCCGAGCTCTCGCGCTTGCGGGCGCGTGCGTGCGGGCGCGTGCATGCGGGTGCGCGTCCCAAGGGGGCCGAGAGACACGAGGCGGGGGAAGGTGACATATGGGATTCGCTGAGCTCATCTCCCAATACGGGGGACGCTATCTGACGGCCCTGCTGACCACGTGGGGCATGACCGCCGTCTCCTACCTCGTCGCCATGGCGCTTGCCCTGGTGGTCACCGTCATGCGCGTGTGCCCCATCAAGCCCCTGCGCGTGCTCGGCGACGGCTACGTGCAGGTCTTTCGCAACATCCCTGGCGTGTCGCTGCTGGTGCTGGTGGTGTACTCCCTGCCCCATCTGGGCCTGGTGCTCGACTACCTCACCAGCGTCATCGTGGTCGTGTCGCTCGTGGCCTCCGCGTTTGGCAGCGAGAACTTCATGAGCGGCATCAACACCATCCAGGTGGGCCAGATCGAGGCGGCGCGCTCGCTGGGCTTTGGCTTTGGTCAGATCATGCGCCAGGTGGTGATTCCCCAGGCGCTGCGCTCCGTCGTGCTCCCCATGACCAACCTGCTCATCGCCGTCATGCTCACCACCTCGCTCGGGTCGCAGGTGCCGCTGAGCCCCAACGAGCTCACGGGCCTCGTGAGCACCATCAACACGCACACCACGGGCGGCATCGCCGCCTTTGCCATCAGCGCGCTCGGCTATGCGCTCACGTCCGTCGTCATCGGCTGGGTGGGCAATCGCATAGACCGGCGTGTGAGGATACTCCGATGAGCGCCCAGGACACGGGGCGCGCCCCCGGGAGCGCCGGACTTGCCCCCACGGCCATTCGCGACGTCCTCTTCGAGGCGCCCGGCCCCCGGACGCGACGTCTCATGCGCGCCTGCACGGTCGTGGGCGTCATCCTCGTGGCGGCGCTCGTCGCCGTGGTGCTCAGGCAGTTTTATCTGAAGGGGCAGTTCTCCCCGCGGTACTGGCTCTTCTTCACGCGCTCCACCACCTGGGCCTTTTTGGCCAACGGGTTCGTGGGGACCCTGAAGGTCGCCGCGGCCTCCGGCATCCTCTCCCTGGTTTTGGGCCTTGTCCTCATGCTGGGGCGCACCTGCGGCGTCCGGGTCGTCGAGGTGCTCTCGCGCGTGGTCATCGACTTCTTTCGCGGCGTGCCGAGCCTGCTTCTGATTTACTTCTTCTTTCTCGTGGTGCCGCAATATGGCATTAAGCTCCAGTCCTTCTGGATGATCACGCTTCCGGTGGGACTTGCCGCCTCGGGCGTGCTGGCCGAAGTCTTTCGGGCAGGTGTCAACGCCGTCCCCCAGGGACAGGTCGACGCGGCCCTCTCGCTGGGCATGAGCAGAGGCAAGATCATGGCAAAGATTCTTTTGCCCCAGGCCATCCGCTTCGTGATCCCCACGCTCGTCTCGCAGCTCGTCGTGGTCGTCAAGGACACCACCTTGGCCTACGTGGTCAGTTATCCCGACCTGATGCAGGACGCCCGCGTGCTCATCAACAACTACACGGCGCTCGTCTCGGTCTACCTTGTCGTTGCCGTCATCTACGTCGTGCTCAACTACCTGATCAACAAGCTCGCCGCCTTCATCGCCGCCCGAAGCGGCGTCACGCTCGTCACGCGGGCCGGCGAGACGTCCCTGTAGGCTGCCGCCCACCTCGCGCCGGGCAAGCAAAGGAGCGCCATGACACCTGAGACCATCGAGCAGACGCCGGTCATCGAGCTGCGTCACGTTGACAAGCACTTTGGAGACCTGCACGTCCTCAAGGACGTCAGCCTTGCCGTCCACGCGGGCGAGGTGGTCGTTGTCGTGGGGCCGTCGGGGTCTGGCAAGTCCACGCTCTGCCGTACCATCAACCGGCTCGAACCCATCGATGGCGGCCAGATTCTCATCGAGGGCACGCCGCTTCCCCAGGAGGGCAGGGCGCTCGCCGCCATGCGCGCCGAGATTGGCATGGTCTTTCAGAGCTTCAACCTCTTTGCCCATAGGACGATCCTTGACAACGTGACCATGGGGCCGGTGGAGGTTCTGGGGGTGCCGCGCAAGGAGGCCGAGAGGGACGCGCTCGAGCTGCTGGGGCGCGTGGGCGTGCGCGAGCAGGCGGCCAAGGTGCCGGCGCAGCTTTCCGGCGGCCAGCAGCAGCGCGTCGCCATCGCCCGCGCCCTGGCCATGCATCCCAAGGTCATGCTCTTTGACGAGCCCACGAGCGCCCTTGACCCCGAGATGATCAACGAGGTTCTGGAGGTCATGGTGGGGTTGGCACAGGGGGGCATGACCATGGTCGTCGTCACCCACGAGATGGGCTTCGCCCGTCGGGTCGGCCACCGCGTGGTCTTCATGGCCGACGGCCAGATTCTGGAGGAGGGCACGCCCGAGGCATTCTTCACGCATCCTCAGACCGAGCGGGCCCGCGACTTCATAGATTCCATCCAGGGACACTGATCGGGAGCTGATCGGGAGCTGATCGGGAGCTGATCGGGAGCCTGCGCGAGACGCCCTGAGCCTGGGGCCGACCGCGGCGCATGCGCCCGAATCGCCCTGGTTGCGGGCGCCGCGGTCGTGAAGCGTCCTGGTTGGCGCTGGTCAGCGCCCCAGATTGCCGATTATCAGGCGATTGCGGCTGAGCATGACGTGTGCTTAGCCAAAACACGACATATATATCAATAAAATGGGATTTTTCCCCCTTATTCTGATATAAGCGTCGTGTTTTGGCTAAGGGCAGTGGCGCGTGTTTTGGCTAAGCGCACATCGACCGGTGCGACGTCGGCCCGTGGCCGTGGAAACGGATGGCGAGGCTGCTGCCGTCGGGTCTAAATCTGCTGCATGCTCCACAACGTGGTCGCGTACCACGACTGGTAGGTGGGCGGGCAATACTTGCGGGCAAAGTCCAGCGTCAGGTACCCGCCGTAGCCTCGGGCGATGCCTCGCACGTGAGCGCGGATGGCGGTGTCCCAGTCCGGCCAGCTCGAGCTTCCCCAGCCCCAGGCGTTATGCGGCCTGAAGCAGTAGCGCCCCTTCGTGCTCTCGGTGTTTGATATGGCGGGCGAGATGCGCGGGTCCACGCCGTTGTCCCAGGCGGCCTCGGCAAAGGTCCTGCCGTGCCCCGCCAGGGGCGACCCTGCCAAGAATGCGTCGATGCGGGCGGTCCACTGGTCCACGAAGGCGGCCTTGTCCGCCGGCCAGCTCACGTCGGCAGCGTCAGAGCCACCGGGGACCTTGGGTTTCTGCGCGTCGCCGTTTCCCTGCGCGTCGGGGCTGGGCGCGGGCTCGTCCCGGGGGATCTCTATGGTCGTTGCGGCGCCCGAGGCGTTCGTGAAGGTCTGCTGCCGCGCGGCGGCGGCTGACGCCTTCTCGATGGCAGCGCGCGCCTCGGCCGCCTCCCTGGCCTGCTGCTCCTCGACCTGTCTCTGGAGCTCCTTGCGGGCCGTCACGGCCTGGTCGAGGGCATCGCGGGCGTCCTTCTGCCGCTGGCTCGCCTCGGCGCGCTGGTCCTCGAGCTCCTGGCGCGTCGCCTCCATCTCGTGCGTGAGGTCCACGAGCTCGCGCACCTTTGCGGCGTTGTGCGAGGTGATGGACGAGACGTACGCCATTGACTCGATGAAGTCGCCCAGGCTGTCGGCGTCGAGAATCATCCCCATCAGGTCAAGCGACCCCTCCTGAAGCCGATACTGACCCCTCAGGCCCTCGGCTGCGCTTTTGCGCACGTCTGGGAGCCGGGAGTTGATTGCGTCAATGTGCGCCGCGCTCTCGTCAATCTGCCGCTGCAGCTCCTCGACGCGCCGCGTGGCGTCGTCATAGGCCCTGGCGGTGTCCTCTATCCGCTGCTGGGCGGCCGCCTCGTCCTGTTCAAGACGGGCGGGCTCCGCCAGGGCCACGGCGGCGGGGACCGCGCAGGCGCAGGCGACGACCAGGGCCACACGACCTAGCAGAGAGGGGCGGCGGACGCGGGTTCTGTTGGCGGTCATGTCGGGGTCCCTTGCGATATGCCTGCTCTCAGGCGTGCGTGCGTGACGGCACCATTCTACCGATGCGGGCCCTCACGCGCCACGGGGGCCAAGGGAGGCTCGCGGGCAGGCGGCCATCCTGCGGGCAGGCGGCTACTCCGCGGGCGAGATGAAGCCCGTGTCGATGGTGATCTGGACGGTGGCGCCGGGATGGCGCTCATGGACGATATCCTCGATGTGACGGCGCAGCTCGTCGTCGGAGACTTCGAGCCCGTCCGGCCGCCAGCAGTCCAGCCTGACCAGCTGGGAGCCGCCCTCGCGCGACTGGGGGACGTAGGTGACGTCGTGGACGCTGAGGTTCCCGTCAATCTCCCTGAGACGTCCCTCCACCCAGTTGCGCAGGTCGTTGGGGCCGTTGTGCACGTCGATGGGGTCGCAGTGCAGCACGGTGCGCAGGCCCTCCTCGCGCAGGAGGTCGTCCTCGATGCGGTCGAGCACGTGGTGGCTTGCCCTCACGCTGGTGTCCGCCGCCATCTCGACGTGGGCGCTCGCAAAGCGGTGGCCCGGTCCGTAGTCGTGAATGAGCAGGTCGTGGGCGCCCAGCACGCCGGGATAGCCCACGATCTTGGCATGGACGCGCGCCACCAGCTCCTCCGAGGGCGTGTTGCCCATGAGGGGGTCGATGGTGTCGCGCAGAAGGCCGATGCCGCTGACCATGATGAAGGCCGACACGCCCAGTCCCGCCCAGCCGTCAAGGTCAACTCCCGTGAGGGCCGACACGAGGGCGGCGAGAAGGACGGCTGAGGTGGTGATCACGTCGTTGCGCGAGTCCTGGGACGTCGCCTCGAGGACCGTGGAGTCAATGCGGGCGCCCAGCCGGTGGTTAAAGCGGGCCATCCAGGCCTTGACCGCAATGGAGAGCAGCAACGCCGCCGCGCTCAGCCAGCCAAACTCCGTGGGGGAGGGCGCGAGGATCTTCTCGACGGACTGCCGTGCCAGCTGCAGGCCCACGGCCACCACCAGCACGGCGACGACCACGCCCGCCAGGTACTCGTAGCGCCCATGTCCGTAGGGGTGCTGCTCGTCGGCCGGGCGGCTTGCGAGCTTGAAGCCCAGGAGGCTCACCACGTTGCTGGAGGCGTCCGACAGGTTGTTGAGGGCGTCCGCCACGATGGAGACGGAGCCCGCGAGCACGCCCGCGACGCCCTTGACAAAGCAGAGCAGGACGTTGAGGACGATGCAGCTCAGGCTCGAGAGGAGCCCGTAGGCGTTGCGCGTGCGCCGGTCAAGGACGTTCGTGGCGTCGGGCACGAAGCGTGCGACGACGCGCTGCGCAAGGTCGGGTTGGCGTGACATGCTCACCCCTCCTTCGGGGTACGTGGCGACGTTCGCGCGCGCGGGCCGGTGGCCCCTGGCTCGAGGGCCAGGGACGTCGGGCCTTCCTGACGCCGGCGTCGCGACGCGAGGGCGGCCGTCCCCTGGCTAGGGGCGCACCTCGTGCTTGGGTTCGCGCCCGTGCACGAGGACGTCGATGACGGCGTCAAGGGCCATGCTGGTGAGGGTGTCCAGGGCCTCCTCGGACACGAAGGCGGCGTGGGGGGTCACCAGGCAGCGAGGGTGGTCTATGAGACGCTGGTCACGACGTGTCTCGTTCGTGAGCACGTCCAGGCCGGCGGCCCGGATCTGTCCGGCGTCGAGGGCGGCGACGAGCGCGTCCTCGTCGATCACGGCGCCGCGGGCGGTGTTGACCAGGAGGGCCGTGGGCTTCATGAGGCCCAGCTCGCGGGCGCCGATGAGGCCCCTGGTCTGGGGGATGAGCGGGCAGTGGAGGCTCACGACGTCAGCGTCCGCGAGCAGCTCGTCGAGCGTCGCGGCCTTCTCGCATCCTGCCGCCGCGAGGCATGCCTCGTCCTTGGTGGGGGCCCATGCCAGCACGCGCATGCCCAGCGCCTTGGCAAGGGGCACCATCTGCCGCGCGATGTTGCCAAAGTACACCAGGCCCAGGGTCTGGCCTTGGGTGCGGCGCATCGCGTAGCCGTGATGGGGGTCCCAGCCGCCGGCCAGGACGTCGCGATTGAGGAAGGTGGTCTGACGCATGAGGTCGAGCATGAGGGAGAGGGCGTGGAGGGCGACGTCCTGCGCGCAGTATCCGGGACAGTTGGCCACCAGGACGCCGTGCTCCCTCAGGCCCCCCACGTCCACGTGGTTGATGCCCACGGACATGCTCACCACGAGCCTGACGCCCGCGTCGGCGACGAGCTTGACGTCATCGCCCGAGACGGGCATGAGCTCGCCCAGGACGGCCTCCTGCCCGGCGAGCTCGTCGGCCGTCGGACATGTGAAGGGGGCATGGGCGAGGCTGGTGACATCAAAGGCGTCCGCGAGCCCTCGGGACGCAAGGTAGGACTCGGCGCGTCGCGCGTCGCCGTCCACCGTATACAGCAGAATCCTATGGGCCATGCAGGCCTCCTCTCGCATTGGCTCCCATCATACGGTACGCCGGGGCGTCATGGTCCGTTCATCATGCGAAGTTGCGAGGGGATGGGGCAAGGCGTCGTCCCCGGGGGCTACACTGAGACGGTCACCGCAACGTGCAAGGAGTTCCATGCCCAGTTTCAACGAGTTCCAGGCCAAGCTCTTCACCATGAGGCCCGTGGGGCCCCCGCCCTCGCCTGCCCAGGGCGACAAGCCAGCGCCGCCGGCGCCCGCCGCCGACCGCGCGCGACGTCGGGCGAGGTGGACCTCGCGAGCCTGAACCCCTCCCAGCGCAAGGCCGCGACGACCACCCGCGGGCCGCTGCTCGTGCTCGCCGGCGCGGGTTCGGGCAAGACGCGGGTGCTCACCTATCGCATCGCGCACATGATCGCCGACGAGGGCGTGCGTCCCTGGGAGGTCCTCGCCATCACCTTCACCAACAAGGCCGCGGCCGAGATGCGCGAGCGCCTGGGGACCCTGCTTCCGGGCGGCACGCGCGGCATGTGGGTGTGCACCTTCCACGCCATGTGCGTGCGCATGCTGCGCGAGGACGCCGAACGCCTGGGATATGACGGCAACTTCACGATCTATGATGACGACGACTCCAAGCGCCTGGTCAAGACCATCATGAACGAGCTCGACCTCGATCCCAGGCAGAACCCCCTGCCCACGGTCAGGTCCATGATCAGCCAGGCCAAGAACGCGCTCGTCCTTCCCGACGAGTTTGACGCGCAGGCCACCTCGCCCCTCCAGCTTGCCTGCGCCCGCGTGTACCACGCGCTCCAGCGACGGCTTGGGCGGGCCAACGCCATGGACTTTGACGACCTGCTGGTGAAGGCGTTTGAGCTTCTGTCCAAGCACCCCGACGTGCTCGAGCGCTATCAGGACCGCTTCCGCCACATATCAGTGGACGAGTATCAGGACACCAACGCGGTGCAGTACGCCATCACGAACCTGCTCGCGTCCAAGCATCGCAACCTCATGGTCGTGGGTGACGACGACCAGTCCATCTACAGCTGGCGCGGGGCCGACATCAAGAACATCCTGAGCTTCAGGCAGGACTACCCAGACGCCGTGGTGGTCAAGCTCGAGCAGAACTACCGCAGCTTTGGCCACATCCTGAGCGCCGCCAACGCCGTGGTGCGCAACAACTCCCGCCGCGAGGAGAAGCGCCTCTTCACGGACAGGGGCGACGGCCACAAGGTCGAGGTCTTCCAGGCGGCGGACGAGCGCGACGAGGGGCGCTGGATCGGCGCCGAGATCGAGAGGCTCCATGATGACGGCCGCAGCTATGACGACGTCGCCGTGTTCTATCGCACCAACGCCCAGTCGCGCATCCTCGAGGACATGTTCCTGCGTGCGGGCGTGCCCTACAAGATCGTGGGCGGCACGCGCTTCTTCGACCGTGCCGAGATTCGTGACGTCACGGCCTACCTCAAGCTGGTCGTCAACCCTAACGACGACGTGAGCGCCCTGCGCGTGGTCAACACCCCTCGCAGGGGCGTGGGCACCACCTCCATCCGCCGCGTGCGCGACTACGCCGCCCAGGAGGGCCTCTCGTTCGTGGACGCGGCGCGCATCTGCGCCGCCGAGCCGGGGCTGCTGGGCGCCAAGGCGCGCGGCGGCCTGGCCGAGTTCACGGGCGTGGTGGACGCGGGCAGGTCCTATGCGGGCGAGCTCGCGCGGGTGGTCGAGGCCATCGTCGAGAAGGCCGGCATCATCCGCGCCTATGAGGCGGAGCAGAGCGTGGAGGCGGACGGCCGCATCGAGAACGTCCGCGAGTTCCTCTCGGTGGCGCAGGAGTTTGACGAGACGCACGAGGACGCCGCCGAGACGCTCGAGTCGCTGCGCCAGCTCAGGGAGGCGGGGGTCTGTCCCCTTCCACCATCTAGATGTGTATAAGAGACAGGCGCTTGGGGTCGCGCCCGCGTGCCAGGACGTCGTTGACCGCGTCAAGGGCCATGCGTGCCGTCACGTCGGAAGGTCCCGCCACGAGCGCTCCCGCGCCCGTGGCGGCCGAGAAGCTCCCCGCCTTCATGGAGTGGCTGGCCCTGCGCTCGGACCTCGACGCCCTTGACGGGCAGACGAGCGCCGTCACGATGATGACGATTCACTCCGCCAAGGGCCTGGAGTTTCCGGTGGTCTTCGTCGCGGGCATGGAGGAGGGCATCTTCCCGCATCGCGGCAAGGAGGATGACCCCGCCAGCATCGAGGAGGAGCGACGTCTGGCCTACGTGGCCATCACCCGTGCGAAGGAGCGCCTCTACCTGACCCACGCCTCCACGCGTCACGTGTTCGGGTCGGTGCAGGCCAACCCGCGCAGCCGCTTCCTTAACGAGATGCCCGAGCGGGACGTGCATGCCGTGGGCGTGGGGTCGTCAGGCCTCACGGGCGTGGGCTGGGCCAAGCGCGGCGACCGCCACGGCACGTTTGGGTCGGGACGTGGCTCGCAGGTGTACGGCGGCAACGTCTTTGGCTCGCGCACGCGATCGACGGGAGGTGCCCCCTCCCGCCCCGCGCCCATCCACAAGGATCCCGCCAAGGCTGCCGAGAGCTTCGCCGTGGGCGACCAGATCTCCCACAAGACCTTTGGCCCGGGCGTGGTCAGGGCGGCCTCAGGCGACACCATCGAGGTGTACTTCTCGCGCACGGGCAAGACCAAGAAGCTCATGAAGGGCTTTGCGCCCATCGTCAAGATCGAGGGCTAGGCAGCCCTCGCCGCCCAGCCCTCGCGAGTCTCGTTGTCGTCGCCGGCCTAGCCCCCCGTTTGCCCCGTCTCGCCGGGGGAGGGGGCGCGCCCTGCGTCTCGTGGCCGGTTCGGCAGGCGCCCCGCGCGCTTGAGCGCCGTGCGCAGGACATGCTCGACCTGCGCGTTGGCGCTGCGCATCTCGTCCTTGGCCCAGATTTCCAGGGCCTCCCAGACCTCGGCGTCTATGCGCAGGGGATATTGTTTGCGCGCCGCCATGCGTCAGGCCTCACTGATAGAGCGAGCCGGTGTTGAGGACGGGCTGCGCCTCGGACTCGCCGCAGAGCACCACCATGAGGTTGGAGGCCATGACGGCCTTGCGGTCCTCGTCAAAGTTGACGATGCCGTCGTCGGAGAGCTGGGTGAGCGCCATGTCCACCATGCTCACCGCTCCCTCCACGATCTTCTTGCGGGCGGCGATGACCGCCTCGGCCTGTTGGCGGCGAAGCATCGCCTGGGCGATCTCGGGCGCATAGGCCAGGTGGGTCAGGCGCGCGTCGTCCACCGACACGCCGGCGATGGACAGCTTGCGGTCAAGCTCCCTCTTCAGGGCCTCGGAGACCTCCTCGATGTTGGAGCGCAGCGTGATGGAGGCGCTGCTGTCGTCCTCGTCCTCCAGGTGGTCGTAGGCATAGACGCTCGCCACGTGACGCAGGGCCGTCTCGGTCTGCATGGAGACGTAGCTCTCATAGTCGTCCACGTCAAACGAGGCCTTCGCGGTGTCCGCCACGTGCCACACGATGACGGTCGCGATCTCGATGGGGTTGCCCATCTTGTCGTTGACCTTGAGCCTCTCGCCGTTGAGCGTGCGCGCACGGGTCGATATCTTTGAGACGTGGGAATGGCCCTTGCCAAAGGAGACGCCCTTGCCGTCGGTCAAGACGGTGACGCCGGCGCTGTCCAGGCTCTTGGCATAGAAGGGGTTGGCCCAGCGCAGGCCCTCATCGCGCACGGTGCCCACGTACCTGCCAAAGAGCACGCAGACGCGGGCCTGGCCGGGCTGCAGCGAGAAGAACCCGTTGCTCAGGATGATGGCGAGCACGAAGACGACGATGCTCAGGCCCAGCATGACGAAGGCCCTGACGGGAATGGGCAGGCCGGTGTCTTCGTAGCCTGCCATGGTGCCGACGGTAATGATGAAGCTGATGACGGAGAGCACGTACAGGGCGATGACGACGAACGCCATCAACCATCCGGACGCCGCGTGTGCCTTCTTCTCGACGCTCATGCCCGATCCTTTCTTCAGAAAAGCAACTTTCCGACGTGCGCGGCACCTCTGATGCCGCGCGCCTGCCCCGACCAGACGCGGGACGCTTGGCTGATTGCATTATGATATCACTTTGATTTGTTGTAAAGCCCCCTCGGAATTTGTTGCAAAGCCCCTTCGGGCAGGCGTCGCGCATCCGCGTGGGCTCCGCCTCGCGCGAGGTCCTCGCCGCCTCACGAAACTCCACGCGATGGCCACAGACAGCGCCTCGCGAGCGGGTCGCGTGGCGGTTCAGGGAATAATGATGACCTGCGCGAGATGTCCGGGCAAACGGGGACCGGGCGGCGTCGGAAGGGGGGCGGCAGCATGACCATACTGGGCCTGGGCGTCGCGGAGTTCGTCAGCCGCGCCGTCTTGCTTGTGGCCGTCCTCCTCGCCGTGATTGTGGCGCAGCGCCTTGTCGTGCGAGCACTGACCACCGCCCTTGACGCCTCGCGCGTGCCCTCCGCCTCCATCTTCATCTACATCGTCCGCGGGCTCCTGTGGTTCGTGGCGTTCCTCTGCGTGCTGCAGCCCGTCTTTGGCGTGAGCCCCACGGGCTTCGTCGCCGCCCTGGGCGTGGGGTCGCTCGTCATCTCCCTGGGCATGCAGGCCACCGTCGCCAACATCGTCGCCGGCCTGGGCCTCATGCTGGGACATGTGGTGCAGCCGGGTGACCAGGTGAGCGTGGGAGGCTATGCGGGCAAGGTGGTCGATGTCACCTGGCGCCACACCATCGTGCAAGGAAGGGACGGGTCGGAGCAGGTCATCCCCAATTCCGTGCTCAACACCACGGCCCTCACCCGCAGCACGGACTGGAATGCCACGGACTGCGCCGTTCGACTGCTGGTGCGCAGGGGCGTCTCGCTCGAGGGCGTGAGCGACGACGTCATCCGTCGCGGCGTCATGGCCCTGGGAAGAGACTTGGACGCCTCCATCGCGCCGTCGGTCAGCTTTGAGGGGTTCGCGGAGAGCAGCATAGCGGCGACGGCCCATTTTCATCTGCTGGAGGGGGTCAGCCCCGCCTCTGCGCGCGACCGGATCGTCAAGGCGCTGACGCACTGCGACTGGCTGGCGTAGGCGGCACCTCGTGCCCGCCTGCCCTTGGGCTATGCTTGGGGGCGTCTTGACGACTGCGCGGACGGGCCGCGCGCCCGGAGAAGGGAGGGTTTGGTCCCCATGGAGAAGATTGCGAGCTTTACGGTCAACCACCTGCTGCTTGAGCCGGGCGTGTACGTGAGCCGCGTCGACAGCTGGCACGGCGTTGACCTGACGACCTTTGACCTCAGGCTCACGGCGCCCAACAGGGAGCCAGTCATGGACACTGCGGCGGTCCACGCCATCGAGCACCTGGGCGCCACGTTCCTGCGCAATGACCCCGAGTGGGCCGACCGCGTGGCGTACTTTGGCCCCATGGGCTGCCGTACGGGCTTCTACCTGGTGGTCTTTGGCGACGCGACGCCTCAGGACGTGCTCGCGCCGCTGCGCCGCCTCTTTGCGTTCGTGCGCGACTTCTCGGGCGACGTCCCGGGCGCACGACCCGAGGAGTGCGGAAACTGGCATGACAGCGACCTGGCGCAGGCGCAGTGGTGGGCGCGACGCTACCTTGAGCAGACGCTCGAGCACATTGACGAGGCCCACACCACCTACCCCACGCGCGAGCCGTGACAGGGACGGGCGGCACCGGAGGCGCGGCGTCGGGCCCAGGCCTGAGGCCGACGGCGCAAGATCGCGCGTGACACGAGAGGGGACGTCATGAAGCTGGGCATCATCGGGGCCATGGACGTGGAGGTGGCCCATCTCAAGGATCGTCTCGAGGATGTCGCCCTCACGCGCCATGCCGCCATGGACTTCTGCGAGGGGACCCTCGCGGGCGCAAGGGTCGTGGTCGTCAAGTGCGGGGTGGGCAAGGTCAACGCGGCGGTGTGCGCCGAGGCGCTCGCCGCGCTCTTCGGCGTCACCCACGTCATCAACACGGGCATCGCCGGCTGCCTCAACGACGAGCTCGACATCGGAGACGTGATCGTCTCGACTGACGCCGTCCAGCATGACATGGACGTCACTCGCCTGGGCTATCCCTCGGGAGAGGTGCCCGGCCTGGGCGTCGCCGCGTTCGCCGCCGACGAGGCGCTCGTCGCCTGCGCGCTTAAGGCGGCCCGCTCGCTGGTCCCGCCCGCGCGAGCGCTTGCGGGCCGTGTCGCCTCGGGGGACCAGTTCGTGGGCGACGCCGCCGTAAAGGGGCGCGTCAAGGAGCTGTTCGGCGCGGACTGCTGCGAGATGGAGGGCGCGGGCATCGCCCAGGCCTGCTGGCTCAACGGGCTTCCCTTCGTCATCATCCGCGCCATGAGCGACAGGGCGGACGGCTCAAGCCACGTGGACTATCCCAGCTTCGAGAGGCGGGCCGCGCAGCGCTGCGCCCTCATCACCGAGGGCATGGTCCGGCTGCTGGCCCAGGGCCGCACAGGTCGATAGGGCTCGCGCGGCCTGCGTCTTGGCGGGGCGCGCTCCTGTCGCCGCCTGTGCCTCGCAGCGGCGACGCAGGCGCTCAGGCGCCCTGCACGCCCATGCCCACGAGGTCGGGACCCGTGTGCACCATGAGGTCGGGCTGGAGCTCCTGCGAGAGGAACTCCACCACGTCGGCCTTGACCTGCGCGCGCACCCGCTCCTCGAGCACGTCGCGGAGCCTGGCGGTCGCCTGCGTGAAGCACACGGCAAGGCGCACGCGCTCAAAGCGGTTGGCCCTCTCGGCCACGAGCCTCACCATGGCCTCAAGGGCTCGCTCCCAGCCGCGGGCCTTCTTGGCCATGGTGTAGTAGCCCTCCCTGTTGCAGGTGAGCACCGGCTTGATGTTGAGGATGCTGCCAAGGCGATAGATGGCCGCGTTGATGCGGCCGCCCTCGTGCAGGTAGTCGAGCGACTTGACGGCAAAGAACACGTCGGTGTCCTCGATGACGCCCTGGAGCCTGCCGTCGAGCTCGGCAAAGGGCACGCCCTCCTCCACGAGCGCCGTGGCGCGCCGCACCACCATGCCGGCCATCATGCCGATGGACTTGGTGTCAATCACGAGCACGGGAAAGTCCTCCAGCTGGTCGGCGACCATCTGGACGGTGTGGTTGGTGGCGGAGAGGGCGCTGGCTATGGTGACGACGACGGCCCGCTCGTATCCGTCGGCCTTGGCCTTGCGCAGCGTCGTCTCGATCTCGTGGGGGGAGGGCAGGGAGGTCTTGGGTATCTCGTCCGCAAAGCGCCGCACGACCTCGGCCGAGCTGATGTCAACCCCGCTCGAGAACGAGGAGCCGTCCGAGTAGTTTATGTGCAGCGGCATGACGCGGATGTCGTGCTCGCGGCAGAACGCCGGGTCCGTGTCCGTGCCGGAGTCAGTGATGATGGCGATGCGCTGGGCGTTCATGGGATCCTCCTGGACAGACGTGCAAGGAGGCGTCTCCCCCTCGTTTGCTGTCTATGGTTGCACAAACCTGCTATGTTCTGTATGGGTTTGTCGAAGGTGTAACGAGGGCGTCGCCCAGCGTCCGTCCGCAGGCGCCCGCAGAGGCCGTACGCCCGTCGTCAGGGCTGACGCAGCCGCCGCCCCGCACGCGGGAACGGCACGTCTTTCGGGAGCGGCCCCTCATGCGGGGCCGGAGCGTCACGTAGTCACGTAGAGGGGAAGAACATGGACAAGGCACGTCCCGGCATCCGACAGGACGGCGCGCATCAGCCCAAGAATCCCACCGTCCAGCAGCGGGGCATCATACGCGAGCCCAAGGTCGTGCGTCGGCTCAAGAGTCGCTCCGCCCTCGAGACAATCACGTCCAACGGCACCATCGCCGCGGCCATGATGGTCGTCGCCGCGCTGCTTGCGGTCATCGTCGCCAACTCGCCTGCCTACGAGCCCCTCCATCACGTGCTGGAGGCTCCCCTGACGCTGGGCGTGGGCCCCCTGACGGCGAGCATCAGCGTCGAGGGCTTCGTGAACGACTTTCTCATGGCCGTCTTCTTCCTTCTCGTGGGCATAGAGCTCAAGTACGAGATGACGGTGGGACAGCTGCGCCGTCCCCGTCAGGCCGCCCTGCCCATGCTCGCCGCCGTGGGCGGGGTGTGCGTGCCCGCGCTCGTCTATCTGGCGTTCAACCACGGGGGCGCCTCGCACGGCTGGGCCGTGCCCATCGCCACCGACATCGCCTTCGCCCTCGGCGTGATGTCGCTGCTGGGAGACCGTGTGGCCTCCGAGACCAAGGTCTTCTTCCAGACGCTCGCCATAGCCGACGACATCGTGGCCATCGTGGTCCTGGCCCTCTTCTACGGCCAGACGCCCCAGGTGGCCTGGGTCGCGGCGTCACTCATCGTGGTGGTGCTGCTCGCCGCGCTCTCGCGGGCGCGCGTGTATTCGGCCAAGCCCTACCTCCTCGTGGGCCTCGCGCTGTGGTTCTGCATGTACAACTCCGGCATCCACGCCACGCTCGCCGGCGTGGTCCTCGCGTTCTTCCTTCCCGCGCGCTCGGACGTCAGGCTCAGCAGCCTTCGGTCGTGGCTGGGCAACCAGGCGCAGGTGCTCGAGGACCGCTATGACGACGACATGCACGTCCTGGGCCAGCATGCCTTCACGGACTCGGCAAACCACGTCGAGAGGGTCCTGCATCACGTGACGCCGCCCCTCCAGCGCGTCGAGCGCACGATCGCCACGTCGGTCAACTTCTTGATACTGCCCATCTTCGCCTTCGTGAACGCTCAGGTGCGCCTTGTGGGCCTTGACGTCGCCGGCCTCATGGGCGACCCGGTGGCCCTGGGGGTGTTTCTGGGTGCCGTGGCGGGCAAGCCGCTGGGCATCATCCTCACGACCTGGGCGCTGGTGAAGGTGGGGTTTGCCCGCCTGCCCCGGCGCGTCAGCTGGGACCAGGTGGTCGCCGTCGGCATCATGGGCGGCATGGGGTTCACGATGTCCATCCTCATCTCGGGGCTCGCGTTCGCCGACCCCCTGGAGGTCAACGTCGCCAAGTGCGCCATCCTCGCCGCCTCGCTCGCCTCGGGCCTTCTGGGCATGCTGTACATGCGCGTGGGAGACCCGCTCGTCGTTCGTCTCGTCAGGTGGAGGCGCTCCCGAGCGGCGGCGCCAGAGGGGCAGTGACGCCTTCGCCCTTCCGGATGGGCGTCGTCGGCGCGACTTTGAGGGCTCGGGCGGGCTAGGCCACCGTCCCATGGCTGAAGCCCCAGCCGTGGGCGGTGATGATCGAGTTCAGTTGGTCGCAGAGGCGCCCGCGTGCGAAGCGCCCGCCCGGAAGCAGGTCGATGACCTCGCGCGAGTCGTCCGACAGGTCGTCGATGTCGGCGCGCATGAGGATGTCGATCTTCGAGACGACCCTTCCAGGGTCTCCCTCAAAGAGTGCGTCCACCAGGCCTTGCAGCTCGCCGTCGTCCGGCGAGGCGTAGCTGTCGTCTGACATCGGCATAGGGTGCTCCCGCCGCTCTCGTGCGTTCTCGCGTCTCATGGCGCACATGGTAGCAAATCGTCGGTGCCGCTCGGGCAAGACGCCCGTGCCGCACGCCGTCAGGCGGGACCTCCTCGTCGTGGCGCGCCGCCGGAGCGGGCCGGCTGGGATGCCTGCGGGGGAGTATACTTTGCTGCGACGGGCGCACGGCCTTCGAAAAGGAGAGGTCCATGACAGAGCTTGCAACTCCCAACGCGTACGAGGCCCTTTCCGACGAGGAGCTGCGCGCCCGGGTGACGGCGCTCGAGGCCGAGGCCGCCGACATCAGGGCCCGGGGACTCTCCCTGGACATGGCGCGCGGCAAGCCCAGCGCCGAGCAGACGGCGCTGTCGCGTCCCATGCTCGACCTTGTCAGCTCGACCACGCCCCTCGAGGACGACGGTGCCGTCGTGGACAACTACGGCACGCCCGACGGCCTTCCCTCGGCGCGGCGGCTTGCCGCCCAGATTCTGGGCGTGTCCCCGGACAACGTGGTGGTGGCGGGCTCGTCGAGCCTCAACCTCATGCACGACCTCGTCTGTCGCGCCTTCACCAACGGCGTCGCGGGCCAAAAGCCGTTCTGGCGGCAGGGCGAGGTCAAGTGGCTCTGCCCCAGCCCCGGTTATGACCGCCACTTCAGGATCACCGAGGACCTGGGCATCACCAACGTCGCGATACCGCTTCGCGCCGACGGCCCCGACATGGACAAGGTGCAGGAGCTCGTCGAAGGCGACCCTGCCGTCAAGGGCATCTGGTGCGTTCCCAAGTACGCCAACCCCACCGGCATCACGTACTCTGACGAGGTCGTCCGCCGCTTTGCGGCGCTCAGGCCCGCCGCGCCCGACTTTCGCGTCTACTGGGACAACGCCTACGCCGTCCATGCCTTCGGCGACACGGACGACCGGCTGCTCAACATCTTTGACGCGCTGGCCCAGGAGAGCGCCGGCTCGCTCGTGTACGAGTTCGGCTCCACCGCCAAGGTGACCTTCCCGAGCTCGGGCATCGCCTTCGTGGCGGCCGACGACCACGACATGGCGGAGATTCGCGCCGCGTTTGCCGTGGAGCGCGTGAGCGCCGAGAAGTTCTCGCAGCTGGCCCATGCCCGCTTCCTCAAGGACCTCGACGGCGTCCGGGCCCACATGGCCAAGCACGCCGCCGTGGTGCGACCTCGCTTTGAGCTGGTGGAGCGCAAGCTCACCGAGGGCCTGGGCGGGCTGGGCGTCGCCGAGTGGAGCCACCCCCACGGGGGCTACTTCGTGTCCTTCGAGGGCCGTCCCGGGTCCGCCAGGCGCACGGTGGCCCTCATGGCCGACCTGGGCGTCAAGCTGACGCCCGCCGGCGCCACCTGGCCCTCGGGCAAGGATCCCCGTGACACCAACATCCGCATCGCGCCGACCTACCCCACGCTCGACGACCTGGCCGCCGCGCTCGACGTCTTTGTGGTGGCCGTCAAGCTCGTGGCCGCTCGCCTCGTTCTGGAGGCGCGCGCATAGGCCGCGGCATGGGGTGTGGACGAAGCTTTGCTCACTCTGTGGGGTCGGCGGTAATTAGGTAGAATCAGTGCTGCGTGTCCCACGGCCGACGCGCATGTCTTTCATACGTCCTGGGCGTTCGGCCTTACGTCGCGGCGCCCGCCGGGAGGGGTTTCGTTCCATGGCACATCACGTCACGTCGCCGGGCACGGCACAGAAAGCGCGCAAGGGGGGCGGTGCCACGGGCGCCGGCTGGAGGAGCTCCGCCCGCGTTCGCCTGGCCGGGACCGACGGCGGCGACAAGGGGCACGTCGTCTACAAGCCGTCGCTCACCGACCGCCTGGGCGGCAAGAAGCGCCTTCGCGACATCGCGATCGCCGCGTTCGCCGTCATCATCGGCGTGTCCATGATGCTGCCGTCGCTCTCGCTCATCTTTGCCAGCCCGGGCCCCAAGACGCCCGCGAGCTCCTCGACGCCCACGTCCGACCCCTCTGACGCGTCGGGCGCCAGCTCGGCGCCCGCGAGCATGTCTGACGTGGACGCCACCTACGGCGCGACCACCGACTCCCTCAAGTCCAAGCTCGAGGCAGCCACCAGCGATTCTGACAAGCTGGCGTGCCACCTGGGCCTGGGCGACGACTACGCCGCATGGGCCGCCGCCGCCCGAGGCTTCGCCAAGGACGACGCCGGCAAGGCGCACGTGGCGGACCTCTACGGCCAGGCCATCGACCACTACCGGCAGTACCTCTCCCTCAACGACTCCGACGCCGTCAAGGTCAAGGTGGCGCAGTGCCAGCTGGGCAACAACGACGTCAACGCTGCCATCGACCTTCTCGAGCAGGTCGCCAAGGACGCTCCCGACTATGCGCCCGCCTGGGTGTACCTGGGCGTCTCCTACGCGGCCGGCGGCGATCTCACCAAGGCGACGAACTCGTTCAAGAAGGCGGAGGAGACTGACCCCAACGACGAGTACGGGGCCAAGACGCTCGCCCAGAAGTACGAGGCCTACCTCGCCTCCAAGTCCGGACCCTCCGGCAGCGCCGGCTCGGATGACGGAGCCGGGGGGTCGCCCTCGTCGCCCGCGCCGGGCGGCACGCTCTTGGACAAGCTGAACTCCAGCGCGGGCACGGCCGCACAGTAAGAGAAACGGAGCAATCATGAGCATTTCCATCACCCCGTCAGGGTCGTCGGACGCGCGTCTTCTGGGATGCGCCGGCGAGATTGACGTCTCCAACGCCGCCGTGCTCAGGGACGCCCTGAACCAGGCGCTTGACGAAGGGGTGACGTCCCTCGAGGCGGATCTCGCAGAGGTCTCCTACATTGACTCGACGGGCATCGGCGTGCTGGTGGGCGCCGCGCATCGCGCGAAGGAGTCAGGTGTGAGCTTCACGGTGTCCCATCCCCAGCGCAACGTCGAGCGAGTCCTCTCCCTGCTGGGCGTGGCAGGGGAGCTGGGCGTTGACGAGGCAAGATGACGAGGCCGCGAGCAGGTCGCGGCAAGAGGGCCGCTCGACGGCGGCAGGAGGTGTGACGCTTGTTTGGCATAGGTGGAACTGAGCTCGCCATCATCATCGTCTTTGTCTTCCTGCTCTTTGGCCCGGACAAGCTCCCGGGCATGGGCAGGACGATAGGCCGAGCGCTCAGGCAGTTCAAAAGTGCCCAGGAGGGCTTTACGGAGGTCGTTCAGACGCAGGTCATGGACCCTCTCAACGACGCCATGAACGGGACGGACGACGAGAGGAAGGCCAAGCGGGCGGCGGCCCTGGGCGACGACGCCGACCTGGAGAACGAGAGCGTCCCCAAGAAGCGCGCCAACGAGACGTTTGCCGAGCGCAAGGCGCGGCTCAAGGCGGAGCGCGCGGCGAAGGAGGCCGCCCAGGCGCGCGAGGGCGCCCAGGCAGCCGAGAAGGACGGCGATGCGCAGGGTCCCGTCGTCGACGCGTCCGATGACGTCTCACCCACCGCGGCCGTGGCCCACCACGAGGCTGACGACGCGGCCGCGTCGCGACCTGACACGAGCGCGGCGGCCCTGTGGTCCATGAGCCCCAAGAAGGCGGTCGTGCCGGCATCGGAGGAAGACGGCGTCGAGCCCGTGCCTGCGGGCGACGCTACAGACGCCGACGCCGACCTTGACGCCGACCGCGTCGACCCCGCCGACGCCGACATCTCGGCGGCGGGCGTCACGGACGAGAGGGGGGCGTGACCATGCCCATCGGACCAGCGCGCATGCCGCTCATTGACCACCTGGGCGAGCTCAGACGGCGCATGACCATCATCATCGTCTCGCTTCTCGCCACGGCCATCGTGGTCTACATGGCGACGCCGACCCTGATCGACTTCATGATGGATCCCATCCGCAGCTCCCTGCAGGGCAGCGACCTTGCCATCTTCAGCGTCCTGGGCGGCTTCACCATCAGGTTCAAGGTCGCCCTCTTCTTTGGCATGATCATCTGCTCGCCGATCATCATCTGGGAGGTCATGGGGTTCTTCCTGCCCGCGCTCACCGAGCGCGAGCGCAAGTGGGTGGTGCCCACCGTGGGCGCCATGGTGGGCCTCTTCTTTCTGGGCATGGTCTTCTGCTACCTGGTGATCCAGAAGGCCGCCATCGGCTGGATGATCAGCCAGAGCGCCGACGTCGCCGCGATCATCCCTGACGCCGTGGACTACCTCAACATCATGATGCTGCTGGAGATCGGCTTTGGCGTCGCCTTCCAGATACCCATCGTGATCTTCTATCTCTCGGTGCTGCACCTCGTCCCCTACAGCACCCTCAGGAGCCAGTGGCGCTACATCTACGTGGGCCTGCTGGTGTTTGCCAGCGTCGTCACGCCTGACGCCTCGCCCGTCACGATGATCCTCATGTTCGCGGCGCTGATCCTGCTCTACGAGGCCGCGCTCGTCGTGGCGCGCTACGTCCTGGTGGCCATGGACGGCAAGGAGTCGCTCAAGTGGACGCGCGAGCAGTACCGGGAGCACAAGCTCGAGAAGGAGGCGTAGCGCGTCCGCTGTGAGCCGCGCCCGTCATGCGCCTTTGAGGGATGTTGCGCAAGGCGCGCGGCAGGCTTGCCGATGCGGGGCAATGGCCTGTGACGTCGCGCCTCGTCTGCTATAGTGTGCAGCCCAAGGGACGGTGCGACGCGCCGTCGTCTGAGCGTCCGGGCCCGAAGGGAGTCGAGCGTCTTGAAGCTCGTAGTCACAGAGAAGAACGATGCCGCCCAGCAGATAGCGCGCCTGCTCGCCAGCGTGGGCAAGCCCAAGGCCGAAAAGGTCTATGACACCCCGGTCTATCGCTTTGCGCATGACGGCGAGGAGTGGGTCACCATCGGCCTGCGCGGGCACATCATGGCGCCCGACTTTCCCCATGAGCTGCGCTATGACGACGCCGAGGGCTGGCATGTCATCAGCGAGGAGGGCGAGGTGATTCCCGCCGCCGTTCCCGACGCCCTGGCCAAGCCTCCCTACGACAGCAGGCGCAAGCCCTTCCTCAAGGACGGCATCGACATCAAGGGCTGGAAGGTGGCGAGCCTTCCCTACCTCGTGTGGGCCCCCGTCGAGAAGCTTCCCGCCGAGAAGGGCATCATTCGCGCCCTCAAGAACCTGGCCAAGAAGGCGGACTCCATCGTCATCGGCACCGACTTCGACCGCGAGGGCGAGCTCATCGGGTCGGACGCCCTGCGTCAGATGCGAGAGGTGGCGCCTACCACGCCCGTCTCGCGCGCCCGCTACTCGGCCTTCACGAAGGCCGAGATCGACCACGCCTTCGCCCATCTCGTCGAGCTCGACCAGGACCTCGCGGACGCCGGCGAGAGCCGTCAGTACATAGACCTCATCTGGGGCGCCGTGCTCACGCGCTACCTCACGATGGCGCGCTTCGGCGGCTTTGGCAACGTGCGCTCCGCCGGTCGCGTCCAGACGCCCACGCTGGCCCTCGTCGTCGAGAAGGAGCGCGAGCGCGAGGCCTTCGTCCCCGAGGACTACTGGGTGCTCTCGGGCACGCTCGCGCCCGCCGGCCAGCGCGGCGACGACGCCACGTTCCGCGCGACCCATCGGACGGCGCGCTTCAAGGACGAGGCCGCGGCACAGGCGGCCGCAACACGGGTCAAGGACGCCCGGAGCGCCCGCGTCACGGGCGTCGAGACAAAGAGCCGCACCACCCGTCCCCCCGCGCCGTTCAACACCACCTCGCTGCAGGCGGCCGCGGCGTCGATCGGCCTCTCGCCCTCGCGCACGATGCGCGTGGCCGAGTCGCTCTACATGGACGGCCTCATCTCGTACCCGCGCGTGGACAACACGGTCTATCCCCGTTCGCTCGACCTGCGCGACTGCGTGAGGACGCTCTCGGCGGTGCCGCAGTACCGGCCCTGCTGCAAGGAGCTCCTCGCCAAGGACAGGCTCACGGCCACGCGCGGCAAGCAGGAGACGACCGACCACCCGCCCATCTATCCCACGGCGGCGGCCGACCCCGACAAGCTGGACGGCGCCTCGTGGAAGCTCTACAACCTCATAGCCCGCCGCTTCCTGGCGACGCTCTCGGAGGCGTCGGTGAGCGAGTCGACCAAGCTTGCGCTCGACGTTGGCGGCGAGCCCTTCGTGGCCTCGGGCACCGTCGTCGTCAAGCCGGGGTTCAGGGCCATCTACGGCTTCGGCCAGAAGAAGGACGAGCTGCTGCCCGCCCTCGCCGTGGGCGACGCCTGCGACGTGCTCTCCATGACGCTCGACGCCAAGCAGACCGAGCCCCCGGCCCGCTACAGCCAGGGACGCCTCATCCAGGAGATGGAGAAGCGCAACCTGGGCACCAAGTCCACGCGGGCGAGCATCATCCAGCGCCTGCTGGACGTCAAGTACATCAAGAACGACCCCGTCGAGCCCAGCCGCCTGGGCATGGCCGTCATCGAGGCGCTGACGACCTACGCGCCGCACGTCACGAGCCCCGACATGACGGCCGAGCTCGAGGCGGACATGACGAAGGTCGCGGAGGGCGCCGACACCCAGGACCAGGTGGTCACGCACTCGAGGGCGCTCCTCGCGGGCATGGTCGACGCCCTCATCGAGCACAAGGAAGACCTCGGGAACGCCATCGCCGACGCGGTGACGGCCGACGCCAAGGTGGGCGTATGCCCCAGCTGCGGCAAGGACCTGGTCATGAAGAGCTCGGCCAAGACGCGCGGCCGCTTCATCGGCTGCATGGGCTGGCCCGACTGTGACGTCACCTATCCCGTCCCCTCCAACGTCAAGGTGGAGCCCCTGGAGGGCGATGCCGGCGTATGCCCCAGCTGCGGCGCTCCGCGCATCAAGTGTCGGCCCTTCCGCTCCAAGGCCTACGAGCTCTGCGTCAACCCCGCCTGTCCCACCAACGTCGAGCCCGACGTCATCGTGGGAGAGTGCGCCGCGTGCAAGACGGCGGGTCGTCACGGGGACCTCGTGGCCCACAAGAGCGAGAAGACGGGCAAGCGCTTCATCCGCTGCACCAACTACGACGAGTGCCAGACGAGCTACCCGCTGCCCCAGCGCGGCGAGCTGCATGCCACGGGCGAGACCTGCCCCAGACAGCACCTCCCCCACCACGGCGGCGAGCCCCGAGGACTTCTTGCGTCCGTCAAAGCCCACGTAGATGGGGCCGACAGCGCCCTGCTCGACCCACCGGCGCGCGAGGGCGGCCGCGACGGAGCTCACGCCCTCCTCGTCGAAGGCGCGATCAAAGCGGTCAAACCACCCGTTGACGCCAAACTTGATGGCGCGCATCTACGGGCCCTACTCGCTCAGCAGCCCTGCGGCCTTGGGACCGAGCGCCTCGACGAAGGCCTCCCTGACAGACTCGTCCGTCAGGGCCATGCGGGCGTTTGTCGCCGCCCAGGCGGCCGGGGTGCCGGTGTCACAACCCTCCTCGGGATCAACGACCAGGGCGTACATGTCCTCCTCGGCCAGCAGCCGCTGCATGGCGTCCGTAAGCTGAATCTCGCCGCCGGCGCCGGCCCCTTGCGTGGCGAGCAGGTCCATGATGTGCGCGGAGAGCAGGTAGCGCCCCACGATGAACAGGTGGCTCGGGGCGTCCTGCACGGCCGGCTTTTCGACGAGGCCGCTCACCTTCCACACGGCGCCGGCGGACTCCTCGTCCGCGGGAACCTCGCCCGACAGCCCCTCGACGCAGCTCCCGGCGATGATGCCGTAGCGACTCACCTGGTCGGCCGGGACGGGAGCCACGGCGATGACGGAGGCGCCGCCATGCGCGTCCGAGACGCGCTTCATGTTGACGCACATCTGCCGGTCGGGAACGAAATAGTCGCCTAGGAGCACGAAGAAGGGCTCGTCGCGCGTGACGTCGGCGGCGCAGAGGACGGCGTGGCCCAGCCCGCGCGGCTCGTCCTGGTAGACGAAACTGACGGGAAGCGAGCCTGCGGCATGAACCGCGTCCGCCTCGGCCTGCTTGCCACGGTCGCGAAGCTGGTCCTCGAGACCGCCGTCCACCTTGAAGTACGATTCGATCTGCGGCTTCTCGCGCGAGTTCACGATGACGACGCCGTCAACCCCGGCGGGCTCGAGCGCCTCCTCGACGACATACTGGATGACCGGCTTGGTGAGCACCGGCAAGAGCTCCTTGGGCGTCCCCTTGGTAGATGGGAGGAAGCGGGTCCCCAGACCAGCCGCTGGAATGACTGCCTTCACGAATCGTCTCCTTTCGGTCCATGTCACAACGACCGCCCCCACGTCAGGCGGGACGGGCGGCACTCGTTCATTGCGTAAGGATACCCCGCGACGACGAGGCGGCCAAAGGCTGGCTCGCAGATGGCGTGCCGTGCCGCCTTATCGCGCGTGTGCGCGCGGCGGCCCACAACTTGGACACAAACGTTGACGTGGGCAAAAACGAGGGCGGCGCTCAGCCCTCTACCGTGATGCCCTGATCCTCCAGGTAGGCAAGCCACTTGGACTGCGTCTCGAGGGAGAGCGCGTGCTCCATGCGACAGGCCTCGACGTCTGCGGTCTCGTGGTCGACGCCGAGGTCGTTTTCGAGGAAGGAGCGCAGCATCCTGTGGCAGCGCCACACGTGGGCCGCGTAGGCCCTGCCCTGATCGGTGAGCTGGACGCGGCCGTAGTGGCTCTGCGTCACGTAGCCGGCTTCCTTGAGGGTGCTCACGGCCTTGTTGACGCTCGCCTTGGAGACGTCCAGCTGCTCGGCGACGTCCACGGAGCGCACGCCGTCAAAGCTCCCTTGCGCCTCCATGATGCGGTAGATGGCCTCAAGATAGTCCTCGTTGGCCATGGTAAGGGGCTGCTCCTCACCTGACTCCCGATCACGCGCGCCGGCGCTGAGCGAGTCCCGTCTCACCACATGCCTGACGCCTGGCACCTCATCCATGCTCCGCCCCCCGTCAAAACATCCTCGACCCCTGAGGTCCCCTGAGGTGGTAGCCCCCGCCTGCCCTGCCCGCTCGCAGGGCGTCGCAGGGGTCCCTTTGCCTCTCATGCTACCTCATGTGGCGGCGGACGGCGTGACGTCAGTCGTCGTCGGTCTCAGGATCCGGGACTTCCTCGCGCGTCACCCAGGCGCCCAGAGCCTGAAGCTTCTCGACGAATCGCTCGTAGCCGCGGTCGATGTGGTGGATGTCCGAGACGGTCGTCACCCCGTCGGCGACGAGGCCCGCCATGACCAGCGCCGCGCCGCCGCGCAGGTCGGGAGACTTGACCTTTGCCCCCGAGAATGCCTTCACGCCGTGCACGATGGCATGATGCCCCTCGATTCTGATGTCCGCCCCCATGCGCTGCAGCTCGCTGGCGAACATGAAACGATTCTCAAAGACGTTCTCGGTGACGACCGAGGAGTTTGAGGCGCGGGCGAGCAGACACATGGTCTGTGCCTGCATGTCGGTGGGAAAGCCCGGGAAGGGAAGCGTCTGGATGTCCACGGACGCGAGAGGGGCATCCCGGCTGATGGTGACCTGATGCTGACCGCGTTCGACGCGAATGCCCATGAGCTCGTACTTCTTGAGCACGAGCCCCAGATGGACCGGCTCGAAGCCGCGCACGGTGACGGGCCTTCCGCAGAGGCCCGCCATGGCGACGAAGGTGCCCGCCTCGATGCGGTCCCCCACGACGCGATGGGTGACGGGACGCAGCTCGCCGACGCCCTCGATCTCGATGACGGGCGACCCGGCGCCGCGCACCTTGGCCCCCATCTCGTTGAGGAGGTTGGCGAGGTCCACGATCTCGGGCTCGCGGGCGGCGTTGTCGATGACCGTCGTCCCCTTGGCGTGCACGGAGGCCATCATGAGGTTCTCGGTGGCCCCGACGCTCGCGAAGTCGAGGGTGACGAGCGCGCCGCGCATGCCGCCGGGGGTCGTCGCGTGGATGTCGCCATGATCGATGTCAAAGTGGACGCCCAGGGCCTCAAGACCCAGGATGTGCATGTCTATCTTGCGCGCCCCGATGTTGCAGCCGCCCGGCATGGCGACGACCGCCTTGCCGAAGCGGGCGAGCAACGGCCCCAGCACGGCCGTCGAGGCGCGCATCTGCGCCACGAGATGGTAGGGGGCCTCCCACTTGTCGATGGTGGTGGTGTCAATCCTGAGCTCATGCTCGCCCAAGACGTCGATCTTGGCACCCAGGTACTTGAGCACCTTGCCCATGACGTGGACGTCCGCGATGTTGGGGACGTTGGTGAGGGTGTTCACCCCGGGGGCCATGAGGGTCGCCGCCATGAGCTTGAGGGCGGAGTTCTTGGCGCCCTCCACCGTGACCGCCCCCTCGACGGGCGCGCCGCCCTCGACCCTGATTACTTCCACCTTGCCTCCTGAAACGTAGGCCACACCGTCATCAGGCGTGTGCTTCGCCGGCCTCCTGCGCCTCCTTGAGCAGCAGGTTGCACCACTGTATCTTATTGCTCCAATAGGCGCGGCGGTGATCGTCCTCGGGGAGGGCGTCGCGGGCGTCAAAGGCCGCCTCGCGCGTGTCGCGCACGACGTCGGGCTCGATGTCGTCGACGCGGCGGGCGTGATCGGCAAGAATGATGACGCCCTTGTCGTCGATCTCTGCATAGCCGCCCGAGACGACCACCTTGACGGTGCCGCCCCCATCCTGCTTACGCAGGTGGAGGCGGACGACGCCGTCGCCCAGGGCGCAGATCTCGGGGGCATGGCCCGGCCAGACGCCCAGCTCGCCGGACGTGGTCACCAGGATGAGGCTGGCTACCGACCCCTCGAAGAGAAGCCGGTCCGGCCGCACGAACTGACAGGTAAGCTCAGCCATGGCTTTTCCCTACTTTGCGGGAGCGTCGGTCGCGCATAGCTTGGCACGCACGTCGTCGATCGTCCCCGCATAGCGAAACGCCTGCTCGGGGATGTCGTCGCACTGGCCGTCGACGATGGCGGCAAACGAGCGGACCGTGTCCTTGACGGTGCAGTACACGCCGGGGTTGCCCGTGAACTTCTCGGCGACGTGGAAGCTCTGCGAGAGGAACTGCTGGATCTTGCGGGCGCGCGAGACCACCAGCTGCTGCTCCTCGGAGAGCTCGTCCATGCCCAGGATGGAGATGATGTCCTGGAGGTCGGAATACTCCTGGAGCGTCTCCTGGACGGCCATGGCGACCCGGTAGTGCTCCTCGCCCACGATGGAGGGGTCGAGCGCCGAGCTGGAGCTGGCAAGGGGGTCAACCGCGGGGTAGATTCCAAGCTCCGTGATGGAGCGCGACAGGACCGTCTGGGCGTCGAGGTGCGTGAAGGTGGTGGCCGGCGCCGGGTCGGTCAGGTCGTCGGCGGGGACGTAGACGGCCTGGACGGAGGTGATGGACCCCTCCTTGGTGGAGGCGATGCGCTCCTGCAGGTCGCCCATCTCGGTGGCAAGCGTGGGCTGATAGCCAACGGCGGAGGGCATGCGCCCCAACAGGGCGGAGACCTCAGAGCCGGCCTGCGAGAAACGGAAGATGTTGTCGATGAAGAGCAGGACGTCCTGGCCCTGGTCGCGGAAGAACTCAGCCGTGGTGAGGCCGGCCAGGCCGACGCGCAGACGGGCTCCAGGCGGCTCGTTCATCTGGCCGTAGACCAGGCAGGTCTTGTTGATGACGCCGGATTCGGTCATCTCCAGGTAGAGGTCGGTGCCTTCGCGGGTGCGCTCGCCGACGCCCGTGAAGACGGACGTGCCGCCGTGCTCCTGGGCGAGGTTGTTGATGAGCTCCTGGATGAGCACGGTCTTGCCCACGCCCGCGCCGCCGAAGAGACCGGTCTTGCCGCCGCGGACGTACGGCTCGAGGAGGTCGATGGCCTTGATGCCCGTCTCGAAGACCTCCGTCGTGGTGGTGAGGTCCTCGAAGGCGGGGGCGGGGTGATGGATGGGATAGTACTGCACGTCGTCCGGGACGGGCTTGCCGTCGACGGGCTGGCCCATGACGTTCCAGACGCGACCCAGGGTGGAGGGCCCGACGGGCATCATCATGGGATGTCCGGTGTCCTTGACCTTGAGCCCCCTCTGAAGGCCGTCGGTCGACGACATGGCCACCGTGCGGACGACGCCGCCCGCGAGCTGCGAGGCAACCTCAAGCACCGTGGAGACCCTGCCCACCGGCGTGTGGTCGTCGACGGTGAGGGCCGTGTAGATCGAGGGGACGTTGCCGTCAAACTGGACGTCGACGACGGGGCCGACGATGCGGACGATCTTGCCCGTGCCCACGCTCCTGTTCATCTGGTTGTAGGCGGCCTCCTCGAGGAGGGTCCGTTCCTGACCTGTGGTTTCTGCCATTACTTGTCCTCCAATGCGGAAGCGCCGCCGATGATCTCGTTGAGCTCGGTGGTGATGGCGCCCTGGCGCTCGCGATTGTAGGTGCGGCCCAAGGTGGACAGCACCTCCTTCGCGTTGTCAGTCGCCGATTGCATGGCCCTGCGGCGCGCACCGTGCTCCGCCGCGGCCGAGTCGAGAAGCGCGTGATAGATGACCGTCCTGAAGTAAGCCGGCATCAGGTAGCCCAGGACCTCGGTGGCCGAAGGCTCGAAGGAGTAGTTGGGAAAGAGCTCGTGCTTGACCTCCGACATCGCCTCGGACGTGCGAGGTTGGTTGGGCATCATGAGCTTCTCCTTGCGGATGGGAAGGAGCTGCTCGCTCACCTGCACCTGATCGACACGATTTTTCGCGTGCCAGTACATCAGCACGACGCGATCGATCTTTCCCGCGACATAGCCGTCCATCACGTACGACGCGATGCGGTCCGCCTGGTCGATGGTGGGCTCGGACGAGCTGCCGACGAACGAGAGCGCCGGCTTTATCTTGCGATAGGTGAAGTACTCGGTTGGCTTGCGACCGCAGGTGATGATGGAGGTGCGTATCCCCCGCGCATTGAGGGCGTGCATCTCGCTCTCTGCCGCACGCTGCTGCAGGATGTTGAAGCCTCCGGCCAGCCCCCTGTCAGACGCCACGACGATGAGGAGGACGTGCCTCTCGGTGGCATGGGGCATGAGCAGGGGGTGGGCGCCGTCGCTTCCCGCGCCGGCGACGTTTGCGAGCATGTTGGTGATGGCGTCCTTGTAGGGACCGGCCTCCTCCGCACGTCCCAGGGCCTTCTGAATGCGTGCGGTGGAGATCATCTCCATCGTGCGCGTGATCTGCATGGTGCTCCTGACGGAGCTCATGCGTCTTGATATCTCGCGAAGGTTCGCCATCGTTCGCTACTCCTGTGCCAGGTGCGAATCCTGGGCTTCGACCAGGCTGGGCGCGTCCTCTGCCTCAACGGAGACGTCCTGGGCCTTTGCCTTGTTGGGGAACTCCTCCAGGAACTGCTTCTTGAAGTTGCCGATGTGAGTCCTGAGCTCGTCGGCGGTGGCGTCGTCGATCTTGCCCGCGCGGAGACGGGCGCAAAGCTGAGGATGCCTCTCGTCCATGTACTTCGCAAGGCCGTCGCGGAACAGGGTCACGTGCTCGATGTCGATGTCGTCGAGGAAGTCCTCCTTGCCGGCAAAGATCGAGATGACCTGGCTTGACACGCTGAGCGCCTCGTAGCGTCCCTGCTTGAGCAGCTCCATCATATGGGCGCCATGGTTGAGCTGGTACTGCGTGGTGGCGTCAAGGTCGCTGCCGAACTGCGCGAAGGCCTGCTTCTCGCGATAGGAGGCGAGGTCGAGACGGAGCGTGCCCGCGACCTGCTTCATGCTCGCAAGCTGCGCGGCGCCACCGACGCGGGACACCGAGATGCCCACGTCGACCGCGGGGCGCTGGCCCTGGAAGAAGAGGTTGGACTGCAGGTAGATCTGGCCATCCGTGATCGAGATGACGTTGGTGGGGATGTACGCCGAGACGTCGCCCTCCTGGGTCTCGATGATGGGCAGCGCGGTGAGCGAGCCGCCGCCGTTTTCCTCGGACATCTTGCAGGCACGCTCGAGAAGGCGGGAATGCAGGTAGAAGATGTCGCCGGGGTAGGCCTCGCGCCCGGGCGGGCGATGCAGCGTGAGGGACATCTGGCGATAGGCGACGGCCTGCTTGGAGAGGTCGTCATACACGACGAGAACGTGCCCGCCGGGATGCTCGGCGTCGGCGGGATTGCCCTCGACGTCGTTGTACATGAAGAACTCGCCGATCGCGGCGCCCGCCATGGGGGCGATGTACTGGAGGGGCGCGGAGTCGGCGGCCGTGGCGGCGACGATGATGGTCTTGTCGAGCACGCCCTGACGCGACAGGGTCTCCCTGATCGCGGCGACCGTGGAGGCCTTCTGGCCGATGGCCACATAGATGCAGATCATGTCCTCGTCGCGCTGGTTGACGATGGCGTCGATCGCGATGGCCGTCTTGCCAGTCTTGCGGTCTCCGATGATGAGCTCACGCTGGCCGCGCCCGATGGGGACCATGGCGTCGACGGCAAGCAGGCCGGTCTGCACGGGCTCGCAGACGGGCTGGCGCTCCATGATGCCAGGTGCCTTGAACTCGATGGGGCGGTGATGCGAGGTGTCGATGGGGCCCAGGCCGTCGATGGGATGGCCCAGGGGGCTCACCACGCGGCCGAGCATCGCGCGACCGACGGGGATGTCCATGACGCGTCCCGTCGTGCGGCACTCGTCACCCTCGCGAATGGAATCGACGTCGCCGAAGAGGACGGCGCCGACCTCGTCCGTGTCGAGGTTCTGAGCAAGGCCGAAGACGCTGTGGCCCGTGCGGGCGCTCGTGAACTCCAGAAGCTCGCCGGCCATGGCCGACTTGAGCCCCGAGACGTGGGCGATGCCGTCTCCCACCTCGGAGACGACGGACGCCTCCTGGTTGTCGACCGTCGCATTAATCTGGGCGAGCTGCTTGCGCAGCGTGTCCATGATTTCCGCGGAGCTGATCATGTCTGTCATTACTTACCACTTCCGACGTAGGCCGAAGAGAGGGTCTTGCGAATGTTGGAAAGCTGGGCGCGAACCGAGGCATCATAGCGCTTTCCACGAACCTCCATCACGATGCCGCCCAAAATGGAGGGATCGACACGCTCGACAAGGTATACGGGGGCCTTGAGGTCTGCCTCCGCCTTGGCGCAGATCTTCGCGCGAAGCGCGTCGTCCATGGGGACCGCCGTGGTGACGGTGACCGAGACGGTCTCGTCCTCCGAGTCGAGGATCTCCTTGTACCTCTTGGAGAACTCCTTGACGAGGGCAAGGTCGTGCTCGCGACCCATGGTGCTCAGCGTCTCGAGGACCTCGGGGGAGAACTTGCAGGCGTGCAGCCACTGGACGAGGTCGGCATTAGCCCTGCCCTCGCTGCGGCCCGCCTCGATGAGCGCGCGGACGTACGCCTCGACCTTGGCCTCGTCACTCAGCTTAGTTGCCATGGGGGGCGCTCACTTCCATGAGGTACTTCTCCGCAAGTCTGCGCTGCTGGTCCTCGCTCAAGTTGTCGCCGATCACCTTGCTGGCGATCTCGACCGAAAGGTCGACGACCTGGCCGGAGAGCTCGATCATCGCCTTCTTGCGCTCGGACTCGACGGCGTTGTGAGACTTGGAGACGATCTCGGTGGCCTCGCGGTGGGCCTCGGCGAGAACGCGAGAACGCTCCTCCTCGACCTCCTTCTTTGCCTGGGAGACGATCCTCTCGGCCTCGCGGCGGGCCTTGGCGATCTGAGCCTCGTAGCTCTTGGCCGCCTCGGTCGCCTGGACCTTGGCCTTCTCGGCGGCGTCGAGGTCGCCGGCGATCTTTGCCTGACGCTTCTCCATCATGTCGAGAATCGACGGCCAGGCGAGCTTGGCAAGGACGAACCAGATGACGATGAACGCGATAAGCGCGGGGACGAACTCCGCTGCCTTCGGAAGCAGGATGTCGGCACCGCTGATCTCAGCAAGGGCGATGCTGGGCGTCGCCGATGCCACGACGGCCGCGGCAACGGCGACGCCGACCCTCGCGCCGGACTCCTTCATGTTTCCGTTCATTACATTCCTCCAACTGTGGCGCTTGCCGTACGCGACGCCTCTACTTGGCGATCAGCGTGACGACGAAGCCGATGAGCGCCAGGGCCTCAACGAAGGCCGAGGCGAGGATGAAGGTCGTAAACAGGCGACCCTGGACCTCGGGCTGGCGTGCCATAGACGTGGTGGCACCGAATGCCGCCATGCCGATACCGACGCTGGCACCAATAACACCAAGACCATAACCGATAACTCCCACGGTTCCTCCTCTGTCATTCGTCCCGGAATGGGGCGAGTTCCATGACTTGCTATGCAAACGGCGGGCGTGGCCCCGCGGTTGGCTAAGATGTGGCCGACAAATACTACTCGTTTTCGACGATTTGTATATAGACGGCGGAGAGCAATGTGAAGACATATGCCTGAATGACGCCGACAAGAATTTCCACCAGGTAGATGATGATGAGCAGCACGACCCAGAACGCCGAGGCCCCGACATAGCCAAGCGCGACCAGCGAGAACTCCTGAAGGAGGGGCTCGACGAAGAGGGTGGCCAGGATGGCGAAGGTTCCCATGACGACATGGCCGGCGAACATGTTGCAGAAGAGTCGCACGGCCAGGGTGACGAGGCGCAAGAAGGTGGAGACGAGCTCGATCACCCACACCAGCAGGTTCATGGGAAAGGCGACGCCCTTGGGCGCGAGGCTCTTGATGTAGCCTGCGACCCCCATGCGCCTGCATCCCAGGACGACGAAGTAGGCGAAGGAGCAGAGCGCGAGCGCCGCGGTCACGCCGATGGTGCCCGTGCCAGGATGGCAGCCGGGAATGACGCCCACGATGCTGTTGCTGACAATGAAGAAGAAGAGCGCCGCCAGAAAGGGAAAGTGCTTCTTCCACGTCTCTCCCAGGATGGACTCGCACAAATCATCACGAACGAACTCGACGACAAGCTCCATGCCGTTCACGAAGATTCCCTGTGGGACGAGGCTCTTTGCCTGCATCTTCTTGAACAGGAACACGGTGATGACAAGCAGCGCCAGCGCGACGCACATCCAAAAGATGTAGTTGGTCAGGCCGACGGTGGTGTCTCCGACGACCGTCTGAGTCATGAAGCCGTCGAGCAGCTCTTCCATTTCGCCTGAGAGCTTGTCAAGCGGGTTCACTAGAAATCATCTCCCTCTAACGCCGTCAGTAGCTCATGCGTACCGGCGGGCGCAGTCCACTGTTGCCCTTAGCATCATACGGCTGCCACCCCCGCGGGCGCACACGAATCCCCTATGCGTCTTCATCGCAAATGGTAGCGCTTACAAAAAGAAAAGCTAGCAAATTCGAGACGGCCGTCGCGACGCCAAAAGGGACAACCCCTGCCCTCTGCCAGAGAAACACCAGGTACACACCTGTTTGCATCAGGAGGAACAAGGCGAGGGTCATGGCGAGAAGAACACCGATCCCGCCCGCGCGCCTCGCCAGAATCACTCGTCTAAGTACGAAAATCACAGGTAGGGCACACAAAACGCCAAACAGGGCACCACCTGCGACAAAACACAAAGACAACACGCACCCCCCATGAACTCGTCTCCCGAAGCGCACGCATTATTCATGTTAGCCAAGTTTGGCGGCTTGTGCCCTTCCGCGGAACGCATGGCTCCCTGCTGAAGGGAGTCAGGAGCATCGATCCTGCTGGGCGGGGCGCAACGTCAGGGCCTCGTCCCGGCGACCTGGAAGGGCGTGCGCCCGTGGCGGTCAGACGCGGGTCCTTTAGGAATTCGGGGGGCGCGGGCCCCGCCAGACGGCGGGGCCCGCAGGGGGGATGGGGGTCTGCTTACTCGGCCAGCGGGGAGTAGATGTCGTACCCGTCGACCTTCTGGCGGGCGATGTCGCCCTCCTTCATGATGAGCTCCATGTTGTCCACGGTGAGATCATGGATGTTGCTCGCGACGTCGCCGTTGACGACGATGAGGTCTGCGAGCTTGCCCTCCTCGAGCGAGCCGAACTCCTGCTCCTTGTGGACCATCTTCGCGCCGTTGATGGTGGCAGCCTTGATGGTGTCCATGATGGAGATGCCCGCCTTGTCAACGAAGTCGTACATCTCGTCGATGGTGACGTAGCCGTAGGGGGTGGCGTTGGCGAAGCAGTCGGAGCCGGTGGTGATGGTGACGCCCATCTCGTTTGCCTTGCGCAGGTTTGCGTAGGTGCGCTGGAGCTCCTTCTCGGTGACCGTGTCGCCCTCGAACTGGTCGAGGACGGGCGAGTACTCGGGCGGATACGTGGCGTACCAGATGGGCAGGAAGCCGATCGTGGGCGTGAAGAAGGTCCCCTGCTCGGCCATGAGGTCCATGGTCTTCTCGTCAAGCTCGAAGCCGTGAATCATCTGCTCGCAGCCGAAGCGCACGGAGTCGTAGGCGGCGGACACCGAGTTGTAGGAGTGGGACCACAGAGGGATGCCCGTCTCCTTGCACTCGTCGGCGACGGCCTTGATCTCCTCGGTGCTCATGAGCTGCTTGCGACCGGAGTCCCAGCGCCAGATACCGCCGCCGGTAGCCCAGATCTTGATGGCGTCGGGGTTCTCGCGCAGGCGAAGGCGGACGGCGTGACGCAGCGCCCAGGGACCATCCACCTGGTCGCCCCAGGGGTGGCTGTTCTTGGAGATCTCGGGCGGAAGCTTGTGGGAGTCGCCATGGCCCGCCGTGCGGCAGAAGCCCAGGCCCGTCGCAAAGATGCGAGGCCCGCGGAACTCGCCCATGTTAATCAGGTCGCGGATGGCGATGCCGTTACGACCGATCTCGCACACGGTCGTGAGACCGTGCATGAGGCACTGGTATGACTGCTTGACGGCCTCGGCCTGCTTCTGGGCCACGCTCTCGATGACCCAGTCGTTGTCGTCGTCGGTCAGGTTGCCGGAGAAGTGCAGGTGCGTGTCGATCAGGCCCGGCATGATGGTCTTGCCGGAGATGTCGCGAACCTCGTAGCCCTCGGGAAGCTCCGTGCGGGGGCCGGCGTAGGTGATCTTCGTGTCATCGACCAGGACGAGGGAGTCGTTGACCGGGGCGGCACCGGTGCCGTCCACGAGCTTTCCACCTACAAATGCGTACTTGCCCATTTCTTCCTCCAATTCGTGCGTTCTAGACGTGCGTGCTGACAGTGTCTGGTGCTTACGCCCCCAAGGGGACGGTGGTGCCCATGCGTGCCCTCGACGGTCCTAGTCCTCCGCCTCGGCCAGCTCCTGGTCCTGTGCCTGAACCAGCGCCCTTGCTCCGCCAAAGGCGAAGAAGATGAGGAAGCCCACGGCGACCCACGCGACGGTGATCGTCCACTCGATGCTGTTGAGGGCGGCGGGGCTGAAGGGCAGAACCATCAGGCCGATGATGATGAGGCCTGCGAGGATCGCGGCGCAGATGCCGGCGATGCCGCCGTTGACCTTGTAGGGCCTGGGGAGCTCGGGCTCGGTCTTGCGCAGCCTGAGGCAGGCGAAGGCGGCCATCGTGCAGGCGAAGATGAAGCCGAGCGAGGCGACGTTGGTCAGGGGGACCAGCATGTTGCGCCCGAGGAAGGGGCCGACGAGCGTGAGGCCCGCAAGAACGATGTTGGCGGTCTTGGGCGCGCCCGTGGCGGAGTCGATCTCGGCGAAGGCCTCAGGCAGCATCCTCTTGCGCCCCAGGGCGAGCATGAGGCGGCTCGACGCCCCAAAGAAGGCGTTCATGGGTCCCAGGGGTCCGAGCGTGGCGATGATGAGCATCGCGACGTAGAAGAACACGTTTATGCGCTCGAGCACCGCGAGGGCGGGGACGGCGGGAACGACGAACTCGTGCCAGTCGATGATGGAGCCGAAGGCGTAGATGCAGATGACGTAGAAGCCGCCGGCGGCAAGCAGGGCGAGCGCGGGAATGATGCCGAACTTCTTCCAGTCGAGCCCCTCGGAGGCCTCCTCGGCCTGCTGGGGGATGGTGTCGAAGCCCGCATAGAAGAACGGCGTCATGACCAGGACGGCGAGGATGCCGCCCAGGAGGCTGGTGGCCTCGGTGTCGCCCCCGGCGGTGTTGGAGACCTGCGAGAACACGGGCATGGCGTTGTCCGGGGAGCCCGTCATGAACGAGATGATCATGGCAAGGATCATGCCCGCGAGCAGGGCCTTGGTCAGGAAGCCTGACAGCTTGGCGGCCGCTCCGGCGCCCTTGAAGTTAAGGAAGATCACCAGCACCGCAAAGCCCAGGGCGATGACCGTCGGCCAGAGGTAGACGTCGGCTCCCAGGATCGTGTAGAGCTTGACCGACGTGAGCCAGTTAAGGGCGGGGAACTTGGCAAAGCGGTCCGTGAGCAGGGTTGATATCGCGATGGCCTCCCAGGGGCACAGGGGCGCGTTGCCGAGCAGGAGCATCCAACCCGTCAGGAAGCCGAGCTTGCGCCCATACGTGCGGTCGACATACTCGATGATGCCGCCCGAGATGGGTATCGCGGCCGTGAGCTCGCCAAAGACGCAACCGATGGGAACCAGGAAGATGGCGCCGAGCACGAAGGCGATTATCGCCGGAAACGGACCTCCTCCCATCACCATCCAGTTGCCCACGAGAAGAACCCAGCCGGTTCCGATGATGGCCCCGAACCCGATGGTAAAGAAGTTGAAGAGCGTCAGCTCCTTCTTCATACCACCGGCACCGGCGGGTGTTATCTCCTTTTCTGACATACATCCCTCCCTATCCGTAAGTGAGCCGACGTTGCGCAGGCCCCTTGTGCGGCGTGCGCACGTAGGAGAGAGTAAGAAGTTTTTTTCCGGGCGCGCGTCGCAGGCCCACAGGCGCCGTGTCTCGCAAGACCATCGGGCACAAAGTCCCGAGCAACGGACGGTGAGTGACAGAAAACCTTAAGTTATATTTAACTAACTTTTCCCTGCGTCCCGCATCATTCGCGTCTGAGATACCCTATGCGAGGGCCGCCTCATGTTCGCAGTGGCGGGTGACGCGCCAAGGGGAGGCGGCATGGATGACGACAGGCGGGACGGGGCGATGGGGCAGGGCATGCGCAAGAGCCTCTCGCTCTGGAACTTCTTTACCATGGGCTTCGGGGCCATCATCGGAACCGGCTGGGTTCTTCTCGTAGGCAACTGGATGGTGGTGGGCGGCGGCCCCATGCCGGCCATCATCGCCTTTCTGATTGCCATGGTGCTGCTCGTCCCCGTAGGGGCGGTGTTTGGCGAGCTCACGGCCGCGATACCCATCTCGGGCGGCATTGTGGAGTACGTGGACAGGAGCTTTGGCCCAACCCTGTCGTTTTTTACGGGATGGATGCTGACCCTGAGCAACTGCATCATCTGTCCTTGGGAGGCCATCGCGATATCGACCCTGCTGACGGAGCACTTCTCGCACATGCCCAACCTGGCATGGCTCACGTCCGTCAGGCTCTACACGATCCTGGGCGCCGACGTCTACCTCTGGCCGACGGTCATCGCGGTGGGTCTGTCGCTTTTGGTCGTGCGGCTCAACTTTCTGGGGTCTGGCAGCTCCGCGCGATTGTCCGTCTCGCTTGCCAAGGTCCTGCTCGCGGGCATGGCACTGACCATGGTCGTGGCGCTCGCCACCGGGTCATCCAGCAACGCCATGCCCGTGTTCTCGCAGGTCTCCAACACCGCCGGGGGCGACACCGAGGCCACCAGCCTCCTGGGCGGCATCCTCGCCGTCCTGGTCATGACGCCGTTCTTCTTCGCGGGCTTCGACACCATCCCCCAGCAGGCCGAGGAGGCCTCCGAGGGGCTTAACTGGAGCACGTTCGGCAAGATCATTCCGCTTACGCTCATCGCGTCGGGAGGATTCTACGTCGTCTGCATCTACTCCTTTGGGACCATCCTGCCATGGGTCGACTTCGTGAAGTCTCCCACCCCCGCCCTGGCCGCCCTGGAGAGCATCGACGTTCTGCTGTATGCCGTCATCCTGGTGATAGCAACCCTGGGAACCCTGGGGCCCATGAACGCCTTCTTTGGCGCCTCCACGCGCCTGATCCTTGCCATGGCACGCAAGGATCAGCTCCCGTCGTGCCTGGGAACCCTTGACGAGGAGCATGGGGTCCCGCGCATCGCCTGCATCGTCATGACGGTCCTGACCCTCGCGGGGCCCCTCCTTGGCCCCAACACGCTCGTGGCGATCACCAACGTGTCGGCACGGGCCATCGTGCTGGCATCGACGATACTGTCCCTCTCCTGCCTCCGGCTGCGCAGGACCGAGCCCGACCTTCCGCGCCCCTATCGCGTCCCCGGCGGACGTCCCGCCATCATCTGGGCCTGTCTCTCGGGCTGCGTGATCACGGCGTTCATGTTCCTGCCCATGAGCCCCCAGGGTCCCAGCGCCGGCGAGTGGCTCGTCATGGTTGCGTGGGTCATTCTGGGCCTGGCAATACGCGGGGCGCACCGGATGCTGACGCGCCCCGCGAATGCGGGCGGGAGGACGTCTCCCCCGCCGCCCCTTCGCCCAGGGGACGACAGGAAGAACCCCGGCTTCCAGGGACCTCGCTAGCCTATGCTCAGTGCCGCCTTTAGCTGGGAGGCCCGGCGGCGAGAGACTGGTATGACACGATCCTCGCCCGTCAACGTGAGCTCCATCAGCCCCTGGCCCAAGGCCCTCACGTCCTCGACGCGCGCCAGATTGACGACGAAGCTCTTGTGGACTCGCAAAAAACCTTCCTCGGCGAGGGATTCCTCGAGGGAGCTCAGCGAGGTCTTGGCCAGATAGAGCCTGCCGCGCGCATGGACGTCCGCATTGTCGCCGCACGCTTCGACGTAGGTGATCTCTCGCGCGAGCAAGAACATCCTGCTTCCGTCCCCCTCGACGGCGATGCGCAAGTCACGCCCCGACGACTCGCTGTCGCGCTGCCTGATGACGCTCTCAACCTTGGAGAGGGCCTGCTCAAGGCGGGACGCCTCGACAGGCTTGAGCACGTAATCGGCGGCGTTGAGGTCAAAGGCGTGGGCGGCGTGCTCGGCGTACGCGGTAACGAACACGACGACCGGCGGCGACTTGAAGTCACGCAGAAACTCCGCGAGCCTCACGCCGCTGGGTCCGGGCATCGATATGTCGAGGAACACCACGTCCACGCCGCCCGCCATGATCAGCTCGACGGCGCGAGTCACCCCTCCGGCCTCGTATATCTGATCCACCCGTCCGTCCTGGGAGAGCAGCCAGCGCAGCTCCTCCCGGATGGGGGGCTCGTCGTCCACGATGAGAATGTTCCAGCCTGCCATGCGTCACCTCTGATTGCAAAATCGGACCAGGGTCATGTGCGTCCAGCAGCCATCCTAGCGCAGCGCGCGCAGACGCACTCAGGAGGCCTGCCCAAGAGGGCGTGCCGTCCCCTCGGATGGGGTGGGGCTTCCGACAAGAAAAATGGTCACGCGCGTGCCCCGGCCCTCCTGCGACTCCACCTCTATGCCGGAATCCGCCCCGTAGGACAGCCTGACCCTGGCAAGGACGTTGCACAGGGCAAGTCCGCAGCCCTGATGGTGCTGCCCCACCTCACCGCCCTCCGGGCGGCGCTCCGGGTCAAAGAGCGAGGCGCGGACGTCCTCGGACATGCCGATGCCGTCGTCCTCCACGCAGATGGTCAGCCTGTCTTCCTGCACCTTGCTCGTCACGACGACGTGCAGGGGCTCCTCCTCGCGCATGCCGTGCTTGACGGAGTTTTCCAGGATGGGCTGAACGATGAAGGGGGGCACGAGCAGGTCGCGCGTCGCGTCGTCGATGTGCATGGAGACCTTCAGACGCTCGGCCCCATACCGTGCCTGCATGAGGTTTATGTAGCGTGCCCCCTGCTCCACCTCCTGGCTCACCTTCACCAGCTCGTCGGAGTCTCCCAGGGTCTGTCGATAGTAGTTGGAGAAGTCTATGAGCAGGGAGCGGGCGCGGTCGGGTGAAACGCGCACTATCGACACGATGGCGCTGATGGTGTTGAAGAGGAAGTGGGGATCGACTTGCGACTGCAGGGCGCTGAGCTCCATGCGCATCGAGCGCTTGGCCTGCTGCTCGAGCTCGAAGGAGACGAGCTGGGACGAGAGAAGCTCGCCAAAGCCCGTGCTGAGCGCAATCTGACGCTGGTCTATCTGGTTGACGCGCGTGTAGTACAGCTCGATGGTGCCCACCACGTGCGTGTGGACCGAGAGCGGCACGACGATGCCCGCCCTCAGCGGAAAGACGTCTGAGGGGGGCAGGTCGTCCCGCTGAAAGATGCTGGCGCTGCCGCTCTCGAGCGCCCTGGTGGTGGCCTCGCTCACCGGACTTCCCAGCGGATAGTGGTCAGCGTTCTTGCCGGCGCTCGCCAGCATCTGTCGGCCGTCCGTTATGCAGATGGCCGAGGCGAAGGTCTCCGGCAGGATCGTCTCGCAGATGCCTTGGGCCATCTCGGGGGTAAGGCCATGCTGCGCATAGGCCAAGAGGTGCGAGGCAATCTGAAGGGTGCGGTCCGTCGCCGTGAGCGTGAGGTCGTCCGGCATGACGAGAACGTATGCGTAGAAGAAGCAGAGCGGCACGATCGCGGAGACTATGATGACGGCGGGCGCGGGGTCGGGCTCTCCCACGAAGAACTCAATGAGCAGGATGAGCAGGACGACGGAGCAGAGCACCAGCGCCCCGCCGACCCAGCGGCGCATGACGTGCGCCCAGCGCGTCTGGTTCTTCTGTGCCGACCACCACCCAAAATCCACAAGGACTCCCCATCCGGCGCTTGCCACGCAAGCGCCTTGAGCCGCGATGCCCAAAGGCGCGCTTTTCCCGCCTAGAGCGTCCCGTAGATGCGGTCGCCCGCGTCGCCCAGACCAGGCAGGATGTAGGCGGACTCATTGAGCTCGCGGTCGAGGGCGCAGGTGTACAGACGCACGTCATGGTCAAAGTCGAGCACCGCCTTGACGCCCTCGGGGGCGCTCACCAGGGTGAGGGCGCGCACGTCCCTGACGCCCGCCTCACGTAGGAACTGGATCGCGGCCGTGAGCGAGCCGCCCGTGGCGAGCATCGGGTCGACGACGAGGCAGGTGCGACTCTCGATGTCGGGGGGAAACTTGCAGTAGTACTGATGGGGCTCGTGCGTGACGGGGTCACGATACATCCCCACATGCCCGACGCGCGCCGCCGGCACGAGGGAGAGCAGGCCGTCAACCATGCCAAGGCCGGCGCGCAGAATCGGGATGATGGCAACCTTCTTGCCCGCGATGCGCTTGCAGACCGTGGTCTCGAGGGGCGTCTGGACCTCGACGTCCTCGAGCGGGAAGTCACGCATGGCCTCGTAGCCCTCGAAGATGGCCAGCTCGCTCACCAGCTCGCGAAACTGCTTGGTGGACGTGCCCTTGTCCCTGAGGATGTGCAGCTTGTGCTGGACAAGGGGGTGGTCGATGATCGTCAGGCGACTCGTGTCAAAATCCATGCGCGAAGTCCTCTCTTCTCATGTGGGCGCCCGGACGCGCGTGACGTGCCGCAGAGCGCCGGGGCGTCAGGTGCGCCGAGGAGATTCTAGCCCAGCTCGGGATACAGGGGGTGCGGGGCGAGAAGCTCCTTGACCTCGGCCTCCGCGCGGTCGAGCACCCGCTCGTCATCGATGTGTGCGACGACGTCGCCGATGAGCTCGCCGATGCGCTCACAGTCCTGCTCGCCGAAGCCGCGGGTCGTGGCGGCCGCCGAGCCCACGCGGATGCCGCTCGTGACAAACGGCGAGCGGCGCTCGCCCGGGATGGTGTTCTTGTTGACGGTGATGCCCACGCGCTCGAGGGCCTGCTCGGCATCCTTGCCGCTGACCTGACCGTCCGCGACCTTCGTGAGGTCGGCGAGGACCAGGTGGTTGTCCGTGCCGCCCGTGACCAGACGAATGCCGCGAGACTCCATGCCGCGCCCCAGGGCCTTGGCGTTGATGAGCACCTGCCCTATGTAGGTCTTGAACTCAGGCCGGAGCGCCTCGGCAAAGGCGACGGCCTTGCCGGCGATGACGTGCTCGAGCGGGCCGCCCTGCGAGCCGGGGAAGACGGCGGAGTTGAGGCGTCGGGAGTATGCGGGGTCGTTCCACAGGATGATGCCCCCGCGGGTGCCGCGCAGGGTCTTGTGGGTCGTGGAGGTCACGACGTCGGCAAAGGGGATGGGGCTGGGGTGCAGGCCCACGGCGACGATGCCGGCTATGTGGGCCATGTCGACCATGAGGATCGCGCCGCTGTCATGGGCGATCTTGGCAAAGCGCTCAAAGTCGATCAGGCGCGGGTAGGCGGAGGCGCCAGCGATGATGACGGCGGGATGGCAGCGCTGCGCCCTCTCTGCCACCTCGTCGTAGTTGATGCGCTCGGTGTCGGGGTCGAGTCCATAGCTCTGGACGTCAAACAGCTTGCCCGAGAAGTTGGCCGGCGACCCGTGGGTCAGGTGACCGCCGTTCGAGAGGTCCATGCCCATGATGGCGTCGCCGGGCTTGGCAAAGGCGGACTCGGCCGCATAGTTGGCCTGGGCTCCCGAGTGAGGCTGGACGTTGGCAAAGTTGCAGCCAAAGAGCTGCTTGACGCGGTCGATGGCAAGGTTCTCGACCTTGTCCACCGCCCAGCAGCCGCCGTAGTAGCGCTTGCCGGGCAGCCCCTCGGCATACTTGTTGGTAAGAGGGGTCCCCACGGCCTGCATGACGGCCAGCGAGACGAAGTTCTCGGAAGCGATGAGCTCGATGGAGTCGCGCTGGCGAGCGAGCTCCTCGCCGACGAGCTCCGCGACCGCAGGGTCCTGGGCGCGAAGGCCCGCGAGATAGTCTGTCATCCATGTTCCTTTCCGACGGGGACACGCAGCACCACCTATGGTACGGGCGAGCCGGGCCCCTCAAGCATTAGTTCTCTGCCTGGAAATCCTCTCCCACGCCATGGAAGTCGGGGTCGTTCTCGCGCATGGCCTTCTCGACGCGGACGGCATGACGACCGCCCTCCCACTCCTGCGTCAGGAAGATGCGAACGATCTCCTTGTTGACGTCGAGCTCCGTGAAGCGCCCCGAGATGCAGAGCACGTTGCCGTCATTATGCTCGCGGAAGAGCTGGGCAAACTGAGGGGTCTGGATGACGGCGGCGCGGATGCCGGGCACCTTGTCGGCCGTGATGGCCATCCCGATGCCCGTCCCGCAGATGAGGATGCCGCGGTCGGCCTTGCCGGCAGCGACGTAGCGAGCGACCTTGTCGGCATAGTCGGGATAGTCGCAACGGCCCCCGGTCGCGGGGCCCATGTCAATGACCTCGTGGCCCAGCGAGCGCGCGTATGCGGCGAGAGGCTCCTTCTGGTCGAATCCACCGTGGTCAGACCCAATGGCTATTCTCATGACGTCTTCCTTCGCTACGACGGCGGGCACCCTGCCCAGATTGGGCATTCCTATGGGCAGTGTAGCGCATGGCACCTGCCCGCCAGGACGTCCGTCAGGGCATCGGTCAGGCGTGACGGATTCCGGGGGGCGTCCTGACGACGAGGCAGAGACCGTCACAGGCCCAGCAAGTGAAAGATTCGATCCCGTGAGATGGCGCCCTCCCGCAGGATGCGAGGCTCCGTCCCCGTGCAGTCGACAATCGTCGAGGCCACCGCCAGCGGCGCCGGGCCCGCGTCCAGGGTGAGGTCGGCCATCCGCACGAGCCGCTCCTCGACCTCGGCGCCCGACGTAGCCGAGGCCTCCCCATGGGTGTTGGCGCTCGTGGTGGCCAGGGGCACGCCCAGCTCCCGCGCGACGCCGCGCACGAGCGCGGAGGCGGGGCAGCGCAGGGCGATGGTGGGCTCGCCACCGTCCGGTGAGGCGAGCGCATACTCCTGGGGAACGAGTCGGCTCGCCTTGACGACGAGCGTGAGCGCGCCCGGCCAAAGCTCCCGGGCGAGGACCTGGGCCCACGCGGGAACGTCGTCGCCATAGATGGACAGGTCGCGAACGTCCGCGACGAGCCAGGGCAGCGTCTGGGCCGGGTCGCGGCGCTTGATCGTGAAGATGCGCCCGAGGGCGGGGTTATGGGGAATGGCGGCGCAGCCGATGCCATAGACGGAGTCGGTGGGCATGACGACCACGCCCCCCTCCAAGAGCACGTGCGCCACGTCCCGCACGAGCACGGGGCTGGGGTCGTCCTGGTTGACGCCGAGCACCTTGGTGCGCTCCACCATGGTTCCTCCCTCTTTCAGGCTTCCCTCCCGCAGGGCGGCGAGCACGCGGGGGCGGCGCGTGAGGTCCTGGCGCACCTCGACCGACGCCCAGCCGCCCTGCGCGCGCGTGAGCTCGGCCGCCGCGGCCACGTTGCCCTCAAAGAGCTCCACGCACATGAGGCCGCCCGGCCGCAGCGCCGCGGGGGCCAGCGCGAGGATGCGACGAAACACGTCCAAGCCATCCCTCCCGCCGTCCAGGGCAAGCGTCGGCTCAAAGGCGGACACCTCGGCGGGCAGGGTGGGAACCAGGGCGCTGGGAATGTAGGGCGGGTTTGAGACGAGCACGTCAAAGGTTCCCATGAGAGACGCGTCCACGTCCTCGGCCAGGTCGCAGCCGATGACGTCTATCGAGCGCGCGAGGCCCAGGGCGTCTCGGTTGCGGCTGGTCAGACTCACGGCATGGGGCGAGAGGTCCGTGGCAACCACCCTGGTGCCCGGGCGCTCACAGGCCACGGAGCAGGCGATGCAGCCCGAGCCGCAGCCCAGCTCGAGCACGTGGGCCGCGTGGCCGGCCGCCCGCGCCGCGTCCACGCCCGCAAGCGCCGCGTCCACCAGGACCTCGGTCTCGGGGCGCGGGATGAGCACGTCCTGCTCGCAGCGCACCACGATGTGCCTGAAGGGCATCTCGCCCGTGACGTACTGCAGGGGCTCCCCCCGGCCGCGCCTGAGGACGCCGGAGCGCATGGCGTCGAGCTCCGCCGACGTCAGCACGTGGTCAAACTTCGTGTAGATCTCGATGCGCGACAGGCCGCAGGCGTCACTGATGAGCCACTCCGCCGAGAGGCGGGGATGGTCGTCCCCCCTCGCCTCAAGGTAGTCGCGAGTCCAGTCGAGCATGCGCTTGACGGTCCACGCCTCGTCGGCCCGGGGACGCGCGCCGGCCCCCCTCTCCTGCCCGTCCATGCCCGAGCGCCCTGCCTAGACTGCCTGTGCGAGCTTCTCGGCGCGGTCGGCGGCCGCGAGGGCCTCGATCACGGAGGGAAGCGTGTCGCCCAACAGGACGCCGTTATAGGTGCCGTTGAAGCCGATGCGATGGTCGGTCACGCGGTCCTGAGGCTGGTTGTAGGTGCGAATCTTCTCGGAGCGGTTGCCATGGCCGATCTGCGCAAGGCGGCTGGCGCCCTGCTCGGCCTGCTGGCGCTCAAGCTCCACCTCGTACAGGCGGGCGCGGAGCATCTGCATGCAGACCTCGCGGTTCTGGATCTGCGAGCGCTGGTCCTGCGACTGCACCACGGTGTTGGTCGGCAGGTGCGTAATCCGCACGGCCGAGTAGGTCGTGTTGACGCCCTGGCCGCCGGGTCCCGAGGCGCAGTAGGTGTCAATGCGCAGGTCCTCGTCCTTGATGTCGATGTCGATGTCATCGGCCTCGGGAAGCACGGCGACGGTGGCCGTGGAGGTCTGGATGCGACCCTGGCTCTCGGTCTTGGGGACGCGCTGGACGCGATGGACGCCGCTCTCGTACTTCATCACGGAGTAGACCTTGTCGCCCAGGACCTTGAACTCGATGGTCTTGTAGCCGCCGGCCTCGGACGGGCTGGCGGAGAGGACCTCGACCTTCCACCTGCGCGAGGCGGCGAAGCGCTCGTACATGGCAAAGAGGTCGCCGGCAAAGATGCCCGCCTCGTCGCCCCCGACGCCAGCCCTGATCTCGACGATGGTGTCCTTCTCGTCGTTGGGGTCGCCGGGGATGAGCATGACCTTGATGGTGTCCTCGAGCCCCGGAAGCTTCGCCTCGTTCTCGGAGATGTCCGCCTGGAGCATCTCCTTCTCATCGGTCTCGGAGGTCTCGCGCAGCATCTCCTTGGCCGCGTCGATGTCGTCGAGCGCGCCCAGGTACTCGCGGGCCTTCTCCACGAGCTCGGACTGGTTGGCATGCTCCTTGGCGATGCGCGCGTATTCCTTGGGGTCCGACACGACGGCCGGATCCATCATCCTCTTCTCGAGCTCCTCGTAGGCCTCGATGAGCTTTTTCAGCTTGTCACGCATGACACGTCTCCTCAGGTCGTCAGCGCTCAAAGTCTACCACGGCGGCGAGGCGTCACCCGGCATGCTTGCTCTCTAATATGGCTGCGCTGGCAAAGAGGGGCCGCCCATGTACGGTTGCAGAGGGATGGGCTGCCGGCCGCAGTGCAAAGTAAGCGGCCACGAACGGCTATACGGGGCTGAGTCACCCCAGTCGTCCACTGCTAACGTTCGACAGGTAGAGCTGGCCAAAACAGCATGAGATGCGTGAGGCATGGATCGACTCGCGCAATTGACGTAGCTTGCTCAGGTCGGAGACGATGCTCATGCCCAGCTTGTGCCCAAGATAAAAAAGCCAGGGGCTTTATGCCTCTGGCCTGTTGTTTCTGGTCGGGACGACTGGATTCGAACCAGCGACCTCACGGTCCCGAACCGTGCGCGCTACCAAACTGCGCTACGTCCCGTAACGGAGCCACTCTAGCAGAACTGCGTGCCAGATCCAACTGTCTCGCACGAGATTGCCCACCAGCCGGGGCGCCAGACGCGCGCGGCGCGCACGATGCGCCGAGCGGCGGGCGTTCCGTCCACGATTGCGAACGCGCAGCTGCCCGATCCGGTGAGCTGCGCGCCCATCACGCCCCTCTGGCCCCGCAGCCAGGACAGCGCCTCGCCGCAGGCGGGAACCAGGCGCTCGGCGGCGGGCGCCAGGTTGTTGTGCAGCGACGTCGCCACGCGCACGACGTCACCGCGCTCGAGCGCCTCCTCGAGGGGCCCCGGGTCCTGCGGCGTGCTCGGCTCCTCGTCATACGCCCGGTACGCCTCGGGCGTCCTCACGCCGCACGGGGGCCGCAGCAGCACGACGGGCACGCCCGCGAGGCTCGGGAACGACCGCGCGGGGACGTCGCCCCTCCCCACAAGCAGCGTGGGGTCGGGCCTCAGGAAGAACGGCACGTCGGCGCCGACGGAACGAGCAACCCTCACCACGCGCGCGTCGCCCGCCGCCTGCGCTGGGCTCATGCCCCAGAGCCGGCAGAGTCCCAGGATGGTTCCGGCCGCGTCTGAGGAGGAGCCGCCCAGGCCGCTGCGCGGCGGAATGCGCTTCGTCAGGCGCACGGCATAGCGCGGGCTTCGCCCAAAGGCCTCGCACAGACAGCGGGCGGCCACCCAGGCCGTGTTCCGCGAGGCGGGCACCCCCACGTCCTCGCTCAGTGTGAGTCGGGGGAGCAGGTCGTCGGCGGCAGCATCGCCATCGTCGGCGTTATCGAGCTCGCTCACCCGAACCTCGTCGGCCACGCTGAGCGCGACCATTATCGAGTCCGCGCGATGGTAGCCCCGCTCGTCCCGTCCCGGATAGATGCCCAGGTGCAGGTTGGCCTTCGCAGGTGCGCGCAGCACGACGGAGCGGGCCACGTCGCCTACTCCAGGCCGGTGAAGTCCAGCAGGCGCTCACCCGTGTCCGGATCGTAGAGCTCGACCGTCGAGGTGAGGACGTCGACGTACTGGTACGACTGGCGAGAGGTACGTCCGCGGCGCTCCTCGACCTCAATGATGAACAGCGCGTCATAGGTGCCGATGAGCGTTCCCGTGCGCTCCACGATGCGCGAGCGGCCCAGGTTGGCGCGAACTCGCAGCGCATTGCCCCGCAGTTCCGTGAGCTCGTCGCGAATCCGGTCGACCCTGTTGGCCGGTGATGCCTCTGAATCCATGCGGTCCTCCAAAGCGAGCGCCAAAATGCCCAAAATGGCGCCAGAATAGGTGCAAGGATATAGTTTAGGCCATGGACGATGGGTCGTCGTGCCCGTCGCCAATCGTTCATGAAAGGGATAGGAGCCTGCATATATGGACACCTCACGCGCAGATGCCGTGCTGCGAGGACTCGCGGATCTCGGACTCTCCCAGATGCTCGTCTGCGACCCTCTCTCCATCTGGTGGCTCACGGGCTATCACACCGAACCCTTTGAGCGCTTCCTCGGCCTGCTCGTCACGAGGGACCCTGCGAGCGGGGCGGCGCGGGGCACCCTCTTTGCCAACCGCCTCTTTCCCGACCCTGAGGGCGCGGCCGACGAGGTCGTGACCTTTTCCGACACGGACGACCCCGTGCCGCTCGTGGCCTCCCGCGTTGACGCCGACGCGCGCCTGGGCGTGGACAAGGCCCTTGAGGCGCGCTGGCTGCTCCCCCTCATGGAGGCCGGGGCCGGCAACGGCTGGGCGCTGGCGTCACGGGCGGTGGACGAGGCGCGCTCCATCAAGTCGCCCCGGGAGCAGAAGCTCATGCGCGCCGCGAGCTTGGTGAACGACGAGGCGATGGGCTGGCTTGCCTCGCAGGTCAGGGTGGGCGTGAGCGAGCGCGAGATCGCCGAGGGCCTGCTGGCGCAGTATCGTCGCCTGGGCGCCGAGGGCCATTCCTTCTCGCCCATCGTGAGCTTTGGGGCCAACGCCGCGGACCCCCATCACGAGCCGGACGACACGACCCTGCGGCCCGGGGACATGGTCCTCTTTGACGTGGGCTGCAGGCGCCGGCGGTACTGCTCGGACATGACGAGGACCTTCTTCACGGCAGCGCCCACAAGACGGCAGCTGACCGTCTATGACGCGGTCCGCCGGGCAAACGAGGCGGCCGAGGCGCTTGTCGCCCCCGGCGTGACCTTTGCCCACATAGATCGCTGCGCCCGCGCCGTCATCGAGGAGGCGGGGTTTGGGCCCAACTTCACGCATAGGCTGGGGCATCAGATCGGCCTGGTTGACCACGAGCCGGGAGACGTGTCCGCGACCCATGACGAGCCCGTTAGGCCCGGCCAGTGCTTTTCCATAGAGCCGGGCGTCTATCTTCCGGGCGAGATGGGCGTGCGCATCGAGGACCTCGTCATCGTCACAAAGGACGGCTGCGAGGTCATCAACAGCTATCCCAAGTCCCCGCTGGTGCTGGACGTGTGACCTGCCCCCTCACCTGAGGCTGACGCGCCCCGGACGGCCGTCCGGGGCGCTGCGGGCATGAGTCAAGACCAGGGGCGTGCCTGCGCCCTCGCGACGTCGCGCCTGGCGTCAGGCGGGCATCTTGCAGAGCGCCGCCTCGTCCGCGATGACGGTGCAGGCAGCATGCAGCTGCAGGATGGAGGCGGGGCACTGGGGGTCGACGGGACCCAGGCACATGGCGCGCACGGCGTCGGCCTTCTCCTCGCCGCTGGCGACCACCAGGACGCTGCGGGCGAACATGATGGTCTGGACGCCCATCGTATAGGCCTGGCGCGGAACGTCCTCGACCCGGTCAAACAGGCGGCTGTTGGCCTCGATGGTGCTGGGCGTGAGGTCCACGCAATAGGTTCCCTTCGAGAAGACCGCGCCCGGCTCGTTAAAGCCCACGTGCCCGTTGCGCCCGATGCCCAAAAGCTGCAGGTCGGGGTAGCCGGCATCGGCCACGCTGCGGTCATAGGCGGCGCAGACCCCCTCGGCGTCGAGGTTGGAACCGTCCGGCACGTGCGTGTTGGCGGGATCGATGTTGATGCGGTCAAAGAAGTTGGCGCGCATGAAGTGATGGTAGCTCTGGGGGTCGTCGTGGGCGAGCCCGCGATACTCGTCCAGGTTGAAGGTGGAGACCTGCGAGAAGTCCAGGTCGCCCTTCTCATACCACTCGATGAGCTGGGCGTAGATGCCCAGGGGGGTGGATCCCGTGGCAAGCCCCAGGACGCTGTCGGGCTTGAGTGTCACCTGCGCGGAGATGATGTTGGCCGCCTTGCGACTCATGTCGTCGTAATCATGTGCCCTGACGATTCTCATTGCGTGCATCCTTCCTGCTCGAACGGTATGGCATGACGTCATCGCTGACGATGGTGCCTATGGGGGCCACTCACAGCTTGGCGGCAAGGTCGGCCAGCGCGCGATACCGGTGCGAGATCTGGTTCTTCTGCCCGGCGTCCAGCTCGGCCATCGTGACGCCCGGCCTGTCGTCGAGCACGAAGAGCGGATCGTAGCCAAACCCGTGACTCCCCCGCCGCGCGAGACCGATGCTGCCGGGGCAGTCCCCCTCGCCCGAGATGACCTCCTCGCCGTCCTCGTCACGCCTCACGAACACGACGGACGAGTGAAAGTGGGCGGTCCGCTCCCCCTCTGGGACGTCGGCCATCTCGCGCAGGAGCTTGTCGTTGTTGGCGTCGTCGTTGCCGTGTTCGCCGGCCCAGCGCGCCGAGAAGATGCCGGGCGCCCCTCCCAGCGCGTCAACGCAGAGGCCGGAGTCGTCGGCCACGGCCATGGTGAGGCCCGTCTCGTCCAGGGCGGCGCGGGCCTTGATGAGCGCGTTGTCATGAAAGGTCGCGCCGTCCTCCACGGGGTCCGGATAGGAGCCCAGGTCGCCCAGGGCGACAAAGCGCGCGTCCGTGAGCCTTGGGGAGAGGATGGCCGTGATCTCGCCCACCTTGTGGGCGTTGCCCGTCGCGACGACCACCGTCGTGGCCCGGTCAAGCGTCGAGAGGTCGAGGTCTGTCATGGGGAGGTCTCCTTGCGTCATGCCGCGTCGCGGCCCAGATGTCTATGAAAAACGCTCGAAGCCCGTCACGTCCCTCTGCAGGCGGACGAGCTGCGCCACGCCCGCCTGACACAGGTCGATAAGGACGTCAAGCTGGTCGCGCCCCATGGTCGCGCCCTCGCCGGTGCCCTGCACCTCGACGATGCCGCCGCAGTCCGTTCCCACGAGATTGAGGTCCACCTGGGCGTGGCTGTCCTCGGGATAGTCCAAGTCGAGCAGGGCCTGGCCCCCGACGAGCCCCGCGCTGACGGCCGCCACCTGGCCCGTGAGCGGCAGGCGCTTGATCCTGTCAGAGCGCACCCAGCTCATGAGGGCGTCATGCAGGGCGACCCAGGCTCCGGTTATCGACGCGGTCCTCGTCCCCCCATCAGCCTGGATGACGTCGCAGTCGCAGGTCACCGTGAGCTCGCCCAGGCGCCTGAGGTCCACGGCGGCGCGCAGGCTCCTGCCCACGAGCCGCTCGATCTCCATCGACCGGCCCTTCCTGCCGCGGTACTCGCGCTTGCCGCGCGTGTTGGTGGCGGCGGGGAGCATGGCGTACTCCGCGGTGACCCAACCCTGCCGCGACGCCCTGCGCCAGGGCGGCACGCCCTCCTCGATGACGGCGGTGCAGATGACGCGCGTGTCCCCGAACTCCGCCAGGCAGGAGCCGTCCGCGTGCTTCATGACGCCCGGCGTGAGCTTGACGGGCCTCATCTGGTCGGGACGTCGGTCGTGGGAGCGCCCGCATGACAGCGGGGCGCCAGGGTTCTGGGGCATGGCACCTCTTCTCGACGACGCCAAGCGGGCCTCATGCGAGGCCCGGGGCGTTCGTGGTGGGCGATGAGGGATTCGAACCCCCGACCTTGTGCGTGTAAAGCACCTGCGCTAGCCACTGCGCCAATCGCCCGTGCGCACCAGGAGTGTAGCACAGCGCGACAGGCGCCCCCGGCCGTCACGGGGCTGCGTCAGGCAGCCAGGCGCCGCACAAGGACGCGCGAGGCCACCCGTGGCGGGCGCAGGCGCGAGACGAGCCGGTCTTGCGACGCCCGCGCGGGCTATACTAGCCCCATGAAGACGAACACCACACTGACCGCCTTGGCCGACCTGCTTCGCGAGGAGGGCATCGACGCCCGGCTCGCGCGCTGCCCGCAGGGAGACGACGAGGGCGTCTGCGGCGTGGATTGCGACTCGCGCCGCGCGGGGGCGGGCCGCCTCTTCGTCTGCAAGGGAGCCGCGTTCAGGCCCTCCTATCTTGCCGACGCGCTCGCGGCGGGTTGCGGCGCATACCTCTGCGCCGAGAGCCGCGCCGCCGAGCTTGCGGTTGTCGCCCCCGACGCCTGCGCCCTCGTGGTGCCTGACAAGGAGCTGCGACGGGCGATGGCCCTCGTCTCCGCTGAGGCCTGGGGGCACCCCGAGCGTCACCTCCGCATCATCGGCGTCACGGGCACCAAGGGCAAGTCCACCTGCACCTACATGATTCGCTCCATATTGGACGCGGGCGCGACGGACGGAGGGGCGCGCGCCGCCATCCTGGGGTCCATCGAGACCTTTGACGGCGTGGAGCGCTTTGAGAGCGTCAACACCACGCCCGAGGCCCCCGACCTCTGGCGCCACCTTGCCAACGCGGTCGCCGCGGGCCTTCCCTATCTGGTCATGGAGGTCTCGAGCCAGGCGCTCAAGTATGAGCGCGTCGTGGGGCTTGGCCTGAGCGTGGGCTGCTTCCTCAACATTGGTCGCGACCACATCTCGCCGGCCGAGCACCCCAGCTTCGAGGACTACTTCAACAGCAAGCTGCGCATCTTTGACCAGTCGCGCACAGCGGTGGTCAATCTTGACATGGACCATGCCGCCAGGGTCGAGCGCGCGGCGAGGGCGGCGGCCTGCGAGCGCGTGACGCGCTTCTCGGCCGGGACCCATGCGGCGCCTGGCTTTGCCGAGGTCTGGGCGCGCGACGTGACCTCCACCGGGGACGGGTTGCGCTTTGTGGCGCACACCCCTCGATGGGAGCGCGAGCTCACGCTGCCCATGCCCGGGAGCTTCAACGTCGAGAACGCCCTGTGCGCCATCGCGGCCTGCGAGGACGTGGGCGCAAGTCCCGACCAGATCGCCCGGGGGCTGGCGCGCGCCGTGGTCCCCGGCAGGATGGAGCTGCTCCCCACCGCTGACCCCCGGGTGACGGGCATCGTGGACTACGCCCACAACAAGCTTTCGTACCAGCGCTTCTTTGCGTCCATGAGCGAGGAGTTCGCCGGCAGGGCCATCATCGCGGTGCTTGGGGCCCCGGGCGGCAAGGCCTTCGAGCGGCGCGTCGAGCTGCCCCGGGAGGCGGCGCGCTGGGCCGACCACCTCATCTACACGGAGGAGGACCCCGCCTGCGAGGACGTGGCGAGCATCTGCGCCCAGCTGTCCCAGGCGACGCCCCCCGACACGCCCCACGACATCGTCCTCGACCGCGAGGCGGCCATACGTCGTGCCGTTGACCTGGCGTTCTCCAGCCCGACGGGCGCCCTGGTCTGCCTGCTGGCAAAGGGGGACGAGACCCTTCAGCACGAGGGGGACGCGTTTGTGCCCTGCGAGACGGACGCCACGCTCTTCAGGCGGGCGGTCGCGGACCACCTGGCGACGACGTCGTCCTGACCCAGAGGAGCCTGCCGCGCCCGCCCGGACGCACGGCCCAGCGAAAGGAGGGCACATGCCCGCCCTGTCACTTCCCACCTTCCCCACCGACGCCTCGTCTCTTCCCGAGGACCTGGCGGATCGTCTCTCGCGCGTCAGGCACGTGTTCTCGGACACCGACGGCACCATGCTGAGCTCGAGCTGCGCCCTCGTCGCCAGCGACGGGACTCCCTCCTTTGAGCTTGCCCGCACGCTCGTGGACGCGCGGCGGGCGGGCCTTGACGTCATCACCTGCACCGGGCGCAACCGCGCCATGGCCCGCGAGGACGCACGTCTGCTGGGCATGGACGGATGGATCGGCGAGATGGGCGGCATCCTCTGCCTGAGCGAGGCGGGGGCGGGCACCTGGCACTACTTCACGGCCGACATGCCCTACGACGAGGCCTCCGGCAAGACGCCCCACGACGTCATCACCGAGACCGGCGTCATCGACCGCATGCTCGAGCGCTGGTATGACTGCCTTGAGACCTACCACGACAACAACATCGGCTATCAGTACCGCGAGGTCACCGTCGCGCTCAGGGGCGCCGTCGTCGAGGACGAGGCGCAGGCCATGCTAGACGAGACGGGGCTCCCCCTCTACCTGGCCGACAACGGCTTCGTGAGTCGCATAACGGGGGCGACGATCCTGCCCTCCTTCGAGGGCGGCAAGGTCGAGGATGTCCACACCTACCACGTCATGCCTCGCGGCCTCGACAAGGGCTCGGCAGTGAGACGCTACATCGAGCTCAAGGGATGGGACCCCGACGAGTGCCTGGCCTGCGGCGACTCGCCGGCCGACTGCCGCATGGCCCGCGAGGTGGGCACCTTCATGCTCATGCGCAACGGCATCGACAACCCCAAGGCACAGGCGGCGCTCGCGGGCGTCGGTAGCGCGTTCGTCTCGGCGGCAGGCTCCACCGACGGCTTCTGCCAGGCCCTGCGCACGCTCCTCGCCCTGCGCTAGCGCCCGGCTCCTGAGCCTGGCCATCGTTCGCGGGTCTCGCTACGCGCGCGGTCGGCTGCCCGCGCTCGCGGCCTTGTGGGCGGCGTCCCCTCGCATGACGAGGGGCGCCCCGGCATCACCCGGGGCGCCCCCTGCAAAACCATGCGTATCTTCGTCCGTGCGACCCTAGAAGTTGACCGGCTCGTCAAAGTAGCAGCACTTGAGAATCTTCTCGAAGTCCTCCGGCTTGGTCTCGCGGGGGTTCTCGGGCGTGCAGGCGTCAAGCGCCGCGTTGGCGGCGACGGAGGGAAGCTTCTCGAGGAACTCCTTCTCGGGCACCATCACGGGCTCGCCGGTCTCGTCGGCCTTGATGCCGCCGTTGGCGTAGTTGCTGATGGACTGCGGAATCTTGAGCGCGTCGTTCATGCCGCGGATGTACTGGACGAGGTTCTCGACGAGCTGGTCGTTGGTGCTGCCCTCAAGATGCAGGATGTCCTTGGCGACAAAGGCATAGCGCTCGTTCGCGCGGGCGTCCTTGGCGTTCCACTGGATGACCTTGCCCAGATACATGGCGTTGGCGGCACCGTGGATGATGTGCCCGCCCTCAAAGGCGGCGCCGGTCTTGTGGGCCATGGAGTGCACGATGCCCAGAAGGCCTGACGAGAACGCGATGCCCGCGATGCACTGCGCCTCGTGCATGTGCTGGCGCGCCTCCTTCTGCCCCTCGAAGGACGCGGGCAGCCACTGGGTGATCTCGCGGATGGCGTGCAGGGCGTTGGCGTCGGTGAACATCGAGGCGGCCGTGGAGACGTAGGCCTCCAGGGAGTGCGTCAGCGCGTCCATGCCTGTGTGAGCGCAGAGCTTGGCGGGCATGGTGTAGGTGAGCTCGGGATCGACGATGGCGATGTCCGGCGTGATCTCAAAGTCGGCGAGAGGGTACTTGATGCCCTTCTCGTAGTCGGTGATGACCGAGAAGGCCGTCACCTCGGTCGCCGTGCCCGACGTCGAGGAGATGGCGCAGAAGTGGGCCTTGGTGCGGAGCTTGGGCAGGCCGAAGACCTTGCACATGTCCTCGAACGTGGTCTCGGGGTACTCATACTTGATCCACATGGCCTTGGCGGCGTCGATGGGGCTGCCTCCGCCGATGGCGACGATCCAGTCGGGGCCGAACTCCTGCATGAAGGCGGCGCCGCGCATGACCGTGTCAACGGAGGGGTCCGGCTCGACGCCCTCGAAGAGCTTGACCTCCATGCCTGCGGCCTCAAGGTCCGCCTGCACGTCCTGCAAAAAGCCGCCGCGCCGCATGCTGCTGCCGCCCGAGACGATGACCGCCTTGCTGCCCTTGAGGTTCTTCACCTCGTGTCGGGCACCCTCGCCAAAGTACAGGTCACGCGGATTGGTAAAGCGTCCCATGTAAATCCCCCTCACGTTGCGAACGGTCCGACGTCCCGGCCTAAGGCCCGGACGCATGGCAAACATGTCATCTGCCATACAATTACCTATTGTAACCAACTTGTTTCACCACGCAAAATCGAGCTTGCGCCGTGGATGTGTCATCGAGCCGCGGCGCGCGTGTCGACGAGGCAAGTCGGGTAGGATGTGGGGGCATACGAGCGGCAGCCACTCACGTCTTCAAGGGGGCACGGGCACATGGCGTTTGACCCTCATAGGGAGGACTATCAGAGGATGGCCCTGCGCTTTGTCCGAACCTTGGACGGACAGGAGGCGGATGACGCGCTGCGCGCCTTCGCTCGCTTTGGGCGTCTCTACAACCAGGAGAGCGACCTGCTTCCCCAGAGCGACGAGGAGCGCTCCTTCCATCTGATGGCGGATGCCGCCCACCTCATAGACTATGAGCTCCCCTTTGCCGACGACGCTGACGCCGAGGGCATCGTCTCAAGGGCCCACACCCTCCTCGAGGAGGCGCTGTCCCTGGACCCCGCCAACGCCGACGCCCGACGCATGAGGCAGGCCGCCCTGATCGTGGGCTTTGAGCCCTTCTACGCCTTCCTCCTCGAGGGGCAGGAGCAGGTGAGGCTCCAGTGCGAGGAGCGCCGCGAGCGGGCCCTCTGTGAGGGGAACCATGAGCGCTCGTCGTTCGGGGCCTTCCTTGCCCTTGCCCCGTACCTGCGATGGCTGGCGTCCCTGGCGTCCAAGGCCCTGATCTGCGGCCACAATCACGCCGCCGTCGACGCCTGCGAGAGGCTGTTGGCGCTTGACCCCTCGGACGCGGCGGACGCCCGCTTTACGCAGGCCCTCGCCCTCGCCAAGCTGGAGGATGCGACGGGGCTCGACGAGCTCGAGCGGCGCGTCGGCGCGATGGACCTGGACCGTCCCCGCCGGCCGCAGGACGCCTGGCTCCAGCTCTCCCGCTGCGCGCTCGCCTACAAGCAGGACGACCTCGCCCGCGCGCGTTCATGGCTGCACGGCGTCTGCGAGGGATACCCCCAGGCGCGCGCGACGCTCTATCTGCAGAAGGAGCTGCCCGACGGCGTCTTCGCACGGCTGGCCCTGCCCCCTTTGAGCGAGGACGAGCTCATCGTTGCGGTCTCCGAGGCAACCGTGCTGCTGCAAGAGGGGCGCGACCGACGTGGCAGGGGCAGCTTTGGCGCGTGGGTCATGGACGAGGTCGCCAAGGAGCTCTCGCCCCGCGAACGTCGGGAGCTCGACGAGTTCAGGGACGCCCAGGCCCAGGACGGACGTGACGAGGGCGGCTCGGCCCCCTCAAAGGAGCGGGGCGCCTGATGGACGCGAGGGAGGAATACGTCCTGCGCATCGCGCAGCGACAGAGGAGGGGGCGGGGCCTGTCCGACGCCGCCTATGCCGAGCTGCTCCTTGCGGTGCGCCATGACCCAGAGCGCTTCGCGGGCGCCCCCCAAGATGAGTCCATGGCCCTGCTGGGACGCGCCCTTGACCGTTACGCCGCGTCGGTCGGCGCGGATGAGTCACGTGACGACGAGGAGTATCTGCGCGCCCGCCAGGTCCGCCTCTCGACGCTGCAGGAGGCGTGCGCCGCCATCCTGCGCCAGGACCCCTCCTGCGTTGACGCGCGGCTCTGCGCGCTCATCGCGCGCGACCTCGACCCCGACGACCTCCTGTGGCAGCTCAAGGGGCTCGAGCGGGACGCCCTGCCGTCCCTCGAGACCGCCGACGGCGGGCGGGGCGCAGACCCGTGGTCCGACGTGCTCTGTCGTCCCGCGCTGCGCGTGAAGGCCGCAATCTGTCGGACGTACCTCGAGTCGGCCCGATACGACCGGGCGCGCAAGAGCGCCCTGGAGCTCTTGCGGCTCTCGCCCCTTGACTGCCTGGGCGCCCGTCACACCGCCGCGCTCGCATGCGCGCGCCTGGAGGACGAGCCCGGCTTTGAGGCGCTCGTCGCCCGCTTCGGGGGGCGAGGCGACGCATGGCAGGGCCTCGCACGGCTGATACTCCTGTTCAAGCTGGCGCGGCCCGCAGCGGCCCGGCGGGCGCTCGCCGGCTACGACCGCCTCTGCGAGGGCGGCGTCTTTGCCTTGCTTCGCCCCGTCTACGTGGAGCCCTACATGCCCGACCGCCCCGCCACCGCACCCTACGGCTTTGACGAGGCGACGCTCGCCGTCCACGAGGCCGACGCCATCATCGTGGACGTGCCCGACCTCGTGAGCTGGGTTGAGTCGGTGCCGGGGATGACCGAGTCCGCCGCCGCCTTCGCACGGAGGTCGGGGTTTGAGTTCTAGCGCCCCGCGCCGCAGAGGGCGCTAGCGCACCCTCCTGTAGCCGTCACGCACCTGCGCGGCGATGCCCGCAGGGTCAAGGCCGGCGCGCGCAAGCACCGCGTCGCGGGCGTCGGCCTCAAGATAGCGGTCGGGAAGCCCCAGCCTCAGCAGGGCGGTCCCCCTGCCGTGTTCGGCGAGGACCTCGGCGAGGGCGGACCCCAGCCCACCCACGACGCTATGCTCCTCGACGCTCGCCAGCAGGGCGGGCGCCCCCAGTGCGTCGATCGCCCCCGCGTCGAGGGGCTTGACGGTGGGCAGGGCGAGGACGCTCGCCTCGATGCCCTCGGCGGCCAAGAGCTCGGCCGCCCTCAAGGCGCGACAGCTGATGGTGCCCGTGCTCACCAGGGCCACGCGGGCGCCCGCGGCTCGGCGCAGGAGGTGCGGGCGACCGGGCGCGCGACCCACGCCCCCGGGATGAAGGTTGGCCCCCCAGGCCTCGTTCATGCGCACGTAGGCGGGACGCGGTGCGCGCCCCAGCTCAAGGAGGGTCGCGGCGAACTCCGCGTTGTCACAGGGGCTCACGACCGTCATGCCGGGAATCTGCCGCATGACGCCCAGGTCCTCGAGGGCCATGTGGCTGGCTCCCAGGATGGCGGCGTCGCAGCCGCATCCCACTCCCACGAGCGTCACCGGGGACGCCATGATGCCCAGGTTGACCCTCACCTGGTCGAGCACGCGCGAGGTGATGAACGTGGCGTACGAGGGCGCGAAGGTGGTGAGGCCCTCGTTGGCGAGGGCCGAGGCGACCTCGACCTGGTTCTGCTCGGCGATGCCGCACTGCACGAAGCCCTCCGGGCAGAGCTCCCGAAACCGTGACAGGTTGAGTCTGCGGCCGTAGTCCGAGACGACGACGGACAGGCTCGCGTCGGTCGTCGCCAGGCGCCCCATGACCTCCCCGAAGACGTCCTTGTGGGAGAGCGTCGCCAGACGCCGCGCGTCCTCGGCGGACACCAGCAGGTCCGACGCCGCCGCCCGCCTCGTGGTTTGACCCTTAGCCTCTGCCATGACGGACGGCCTCCTCCCGGGCGTCAAGCTCGCCCATGGCACGCTCGTAGTCGTCCCGCGACAGGGCGTTGTCGTGCCAGATGACGTTGTTCTCGGCAAACGAGACGCCCTTGCCCTTGATCGTGCGGGCGACGATGGCGCGCGGGCGGTCCGTCCGCAGCGACAGCGCCCGGACGAGCGCCATGACGTCGTGGCCGTCCACCTCCTGGGTCTCAAAGCCAAAGGCGGCAAACTTCCGCTGGATGGGACCGTTGTCCATGATCTCTGACGTGGGCCCGTCAAGCTGCATGCCGTTGGCGTCGACGATCACCGTGAGGTTTTCCAGGCGCTTGAAGCCCGCGAAGGCGGCGGACTCCCAGACGGAGCCCTCCTCGCACTCGCCGTCCCCGACGATGCAGAACGTCCGCGCGCCCGGATGGGTGCGTCGCAGCGCAAGGGCGAGGCCCGCCGCGTAGCCCAGGCCCATCCCCAGGCTTCCGCCCGAGGTCTCGATGCCGCGCGAGGGGTCGCGCTGGGGGTGCTTGAACAGCACCGCCCCCTCACCGAACAGGCCGCGGTCAAGGTCGTCCTGGCTGATGAGGCCCGCCCTGAGCAGCGCGGGATAGAGGGCCACGGAGGCGTGCGCCTTGGAGAGCACGAGCCGGTCGCGCTCCTCCCACGGCGTCGAGTCCTTGCCCGTCCTCATGACCCGCAGGAGCAGGGCCACCACGATCTCGACCATGGAGAGGGCTCCCCCCAGGTGAAAGGGGACGCCCTCATAGCGATGGGCCAGGGACACGACGTCACGACGCACCTGCAGCGCCTGAAGCTCAAGCCGTCGCCTGAGGGCCGCCTCTTTGCCCGGGCCTCCCTGCAGCCGATCGCCGCCCCGGACGATGGCGTCCGTCTCCAGGTGACCTCGGGTGACGTCGTCCGGCAGGGCGCTCGCCACGATCGAGGTCCCGGGCCTCAGGCTGGTGAGGCTCCACTCGACGACGGAACCGTCATCCAAACTAATGACCTGCTCAAGCCCCAGCAGGGCGTCAGAGGGGGCGCAGGACAGGAGCGCCGCATGTCCCGGCCCCGCCTCAAAGGAGAGATACCGGACGTTTGACGCGGCGACCCTCTTTCCGGAGCAGCGCTGCACGGCGTCAAAGAGCGACTCGCGCTCAAAGTCCGCCTCGTCGAGCCGGGGGCATACCTCCAAGTTTGACCAGCTCTCCTGACACACGATCGCATCGCCGCCCACGCTGCGGACGCGACGCATGAACAGCGCGGGCGCACCGACAAGAACGCCCAGGTGAGCGGCGATCGATCGGGGGGCGCCGACGACCTCGCGCGTGACCACCCGCGTCGTGAACTGTATGCCGCGCTCGTGAAGGAGCGTGGCGAACGAGAGCGGAACATGGGCCGCGGGACGGGGCAGCCCCCCCTGCGCCACGAAGCTTCCGCTGCCCTTCTTGGTGATGATGTAGCCCTCCAGGGCGAGCTCTCTCAACGCGTGTCGTATGGTTCCCCGGCTCACCTGAAACTGCGCGCAAAGCTCGGCCTCCGACGGGATCGCCTCGCCCGCCCTCCACGTGCGCGCGTCAATCTTGTCGCGCATCATGAGCTTGATCTGCAGATAGAGGGGGCTCGCGGGGACGTCGCCCGCAGCCGTGCCGCCCGCATGGCCCGTCACGCCCTCCGGCATGGGAAAGAACGGCCTCTGACGCGACATCGTTCCTCCCTCCTTCTTGTCCAGGAGTCAACGGGCCCGTCCGCTGGAGTCCATAAGCTGGACAAGTGATATACAAGATAGACTATACAAGCCTGATACATGATACGTACCGAAGGACCTGGGCCGCATCGGGCGTCGCGAGAAGAAGAGAATCAACACATCGCCTTGGCAGGATGGCGAGAGCCGCCTGACGCCGCGTCCTGGCGAAGGATGGCAGGGATCTCCTAAGGCCGCGCTCTGATATACTAAGCGCCGCGTCCCCATCGTCTAGTGGTTAGGACATCGCCCTTTCAAGGCGACGACACGAGTTCGAGTCTCGTTGGGGGCACCAACCGTCAAATGTGCGAACCCGCGCGATGCTCAGTCGTGCGGGTTCGTGCTTCTCGTCGTCGCTGCGAACCCGCGGCACCTCACTGCCAGAGTGCGCATGGTAGGGGCGGTGGGACTCGAACCCACAATCCTTGCGGCGAGAGATTTTAAGTCTCCTGCGTATGCCAATTCCGCCACGCCCCCGCGCGTCGGCAACCGTCGCACTGGCAGCTTAGCACGACCAGGCGCTAGAGCCTGGTGAGGCTGGGCGTCCATCCCACGGGCGTCCCCCTGCCCTCCTGCGCCCGCCCCGCGCAGATGGCGAGCCCAAAGAGCAGATCGCTCTCGCTGACGGTCAGCTCATCAAAGCCGGTCGTCTCCATGAGCGCCGCCAGGGCGACGGCCCCCGCCACGATGACCGAGGCCCGCTGCGGCTGCAGGCCGGGAAGCTCGGCGCGACGCGCGACGCTGAGGCCCGCCAGCTGGTCGAGAAGCGCCTCAAGGTCGCGCGCGGTGAGCGCGGCAAGGTGCACGCGCGTCGCGTCATACGGCACGAGGCGCTCCTTGACGGCGACGAGGCTCGTCGCGGTGCCCCCTGTCGCCACCAGCCGCTGCGGCCTCGTGCGCAGGTAGTCGCCCTCGTTGAGCGCCTTGGCGAAGACCCGCGCCGCGTGGGCGCGGGCGGCGGCGACGTCCTGCGAGGCGGGTGGGTCCTCCCGCAGCAGAAAACGCTCCGTCATGCGACGACAGCCGACGCTCGTGGAGCACACGCGCTCGACGTCCGGGATTCCCGCCTCGTCAAGGCGTCCCAGGGCAAGCTCGGTCGAGCCTCCCCCGCTGTCGGCGACGAGCAGGCGCTCGCCCGGAAGGTCCTGGGCGACGCCGAGAAAGGTGAGGAGGCCCTCGATCTCGCCCGGGATGACCTCGGGGTCAAGGCCACGACCCCGCAGGGCGCCCAGCAGCTCGCTGTCTCTTATACACATCTAGATGTGGATAAGAGACAGAACCTGCCTCCCTCGCTTCTGAACGTGACGGCGCCCCGCCCCCACCTAGGCCACAGAGGTCCTTGGGGTTGGACAGGTGAAGCGCTGTCTCTTATACACATCTAGATGTGTATAAGAGCCGGGCGTGCAGCAGACGTGCGCGGCGCCCGCCGATCGCGCCGCCCGAAGATACCCGTCGACGCAGGCGCTCACCCGACGCCGAGCAGCCGACGAGATGCGGCCCGAGGCGGCAAGCCCCTCGCCCAAGTTGCAGATCGTCGAGCTCTTGGCAAGACGACGGACGATGCCGCCCTCGAGGTCTGCCACGGCAAGGCGAGCCGTCACCGTGCCCACGTCAATGCAGGCTACGCGTTCCATGTTGCCTCCGGGTCATAGCAAAACACCAGGTCTAGCGCCTGGACATACCAGCTGCGGTCGTCGGGGTACGTCATGGGCGCCGAGGGGTCGGCCGTCTGCGGCGGGACGTCCTGCCCGGTGGAGCCGTCGGCATGCTCGCCCGAGTCGTCGGCGTCGGAGCCTTTGGACGTGTAGCCGAGCCTGCGTGCCTCCTCCTCGATCCCCTCACGCGTCTGCAGGCGGTTGACGTCGCTGGCAAGCGCCTCGTTCTTCGAGAGGATTCGGTCATACTTGAGCTGGAGCACCTCGCCCGTCCTGCGGGCCACGTAGTAGTCGCGCGTAGGTCCGTATAGCGCGACGAGGGCGATCATCAGCGCGACGAGGGCGACGCAGCGGCGGGGATGCGCCCCAACCCAGGTGCGAAGATGCTCCGCGCGACGCTTGAGCGAGGGCGTGGGAGGTGCGGCTCCGGGACCGTTCGCCTTCGCATGGTCCCGCGCGTCGGCGCGTGCGCGAGCGGCCGTCGGCGCAGGGTGGCCAGGCGTCTTCTCCCGCGCGACGAAGGGGGCCGTGCCGGGTCTGGGCACGGTGGCCGTACGGCGGCTTCGAGGCTGCCGGTAGTCGAGATCGTCAAAGTCCCCCCTGGTCTTGAGGGGCTTGTTGTCGATCTTTCCTCGCACGCGCCTGGTCCCGCGATGAGGGCGTTCGAGCCCGCTGGACGCGCCGGCAGCGGCAGGCTCGGTCGGCATGGGCGACGACGACGTCGCTGACGCCCGCTCCTCCGGATTGTGCCGCTCGTCAGTGCTCATGCCACTCTGCTTCGTCTCATCGTCGGTTGGGCAGGAACGCGTCTTTCCTCCCCGACGGGCGAACCCGACGGGAGAGGTGCCAACATGGCCTGCGGGCGCCCGTGTCCTAGTTATACCAAAGCCGCAGAGGGACGAGGGCCAGCCGGCACGAACTCCGTAGGACCGACAGCTCTCCGTGAGGCCGACGGCTCCCCGTGGGCGGGCGGCTCCCGGCGAGCCTAGGCGCCGCGCTCCTGCCGCTTGGCCTCGTCCCAGAGCTGGTTGAGCTCCCGTACGGACAGCTCGTCCAGGCAGACCTGCCGCTCGCGGGCCTGCCGCTCCATGAACGCCCAGCGACGGCGAAACTTGCGGTTACTCCTGGCGAGCGCGCCCTCGGCGTCGATGCCCTCGTGTCGGGCGACGTTGACCAGCGCAAAGAGCAGGTCGCCAAACTCCTCCGCCGCCGCCTCGCTGCCTGGCGCCTCCGCCTCGAACTCCCTGCGCTCGCTCTGCACCTGGGACCATACCGCCCGGACGTCCTCCCACTCGAAGCCCGCCGCGGCGGCGCGCTTTGATATCTTCTGGCACTGCAGCAGCGCCGGGAGCGAGACGGGAATGCTATCCAGGAGACCTGACGTCTCGCCGTCGTCGGATGCGCCCTTGGCCTCGCGCTCCTGACGCTTCACGTCGTCCCAGATGTCAAGCACCGCGTCGGCGGATGTAGCCGTCATGTCCTGGGCTCGCGCGCCAAAGACGTGGGGATGTCGTCTCACGAGCTTCTCGTTGAGGTCGTGGCAGACGTCGTCCACGGTGAAGGCGCCCTCGTCGGCGGCCACCTGCGCATGGAGCAGCACCTGCTCCAGCACGTCGCCCAGCTCCTCGCGCAGATGGGCGACGTCGCCGTCCGCGATGGCCTCGACGGCCTCATAGGCCTCCTCCACCAGGTGCGCAGAGAGGCTCGCATGGGTCTGCTCCCTGTCCCAGGGGCAGCCGTCTGGCTGCCGCAGCCGCCATATCGTGCGCACCAGCCGGTCAAACTCCGCGTGCGTCCCCGGGCAGCCCGCGCGCCCCCTCGTCTACTCGTCGGCCTCCTGGGCCTGCCGGTCCAGGGACCCCGCGCAGAGGCCCGCGTCCCGCGACGCCGCCTGCGATCCGTCTGCCATGCGTCCTCCTCGCCTCGCTCGCGCCTACTCGTCCGCCTCGTCGGCGCCGCCTATCTCCTCCAAGACGCCCAGGGCCGCCGGCAGCAGCTCCTCCTTGCCGGCGTGATACGGGTACGAGAGGCGCCTGCTCTTTGTCTGATATATGCCCCGGCGCTGCTTGAGCCTGACGGCCTGAGGTCGGGTGAGGTCAAGTCCCTGGTAGATGAGCCTGCCTGCCGACACGGACACGCTCGTGACGCCCAGGCGCTCTCCCCGTATGCGAATGCGGGCCCTGTCAAAGAGGTTCTTGCCCGCAAGAGGCAGGGCGCCGCGCTCCTTCTCGAGCGACGCTTGCAGCTCGTCCACCGTCTTGAGCTCCGTGGCGGCGGCCAGGCGACGGTAGGCGAGCACGCGCTGGTCCACCTCGGGCAGGTATTCCTCCGCGAGGAAGAAGTCGGCTGGTAGGTTGATGATAACCTCGGAAAGCTCCACCGCGCCCCCTTCGCCGCGGGCCTCGGCGACGGCCTCTCCCAGCATCTGCGTGAAGAGGTCAAAGCCCACGCTCGAGAGGTTGCCGTGCTGCTCCGCGCCAACCAGGGACCCCGCGCCGCGAATCTCGAGGTCGCGCATCGCGATGCGCATGCCGCTGCCCAGGTCCTGATACTCGTCAATGGCAAGGAGGCGGTCGGTGGCCTCGGGCGTGAGCGCGCCGTCGGCGGGGAACATGAAGTAGGCGTAGGCCTGCTGACGACCTCGACCCACCCTGCCCTTGAGCTGGTAGAGCTGGGCGAGGCCCAGCCGCTGCGAGTCCTCGATGACAAGCGTGTTCGTGTGGGGGTTGTCGATGCCGCTCTCGATGATGGTCGTCGCCACGAGCACGTCGATCTCGTGCTCCTGGAACTGAAGCATCACGTCCTCCACGGCGTCGGCGCTCATCTTGCCGTGCGCCACGCCCACGCGCGCCTCGGGGGCCGCCTCCATCACGCGCTGGACGGCGTCCTCGATGGTGGTCACGCGGTTGCTCACGTAATAGACCTGCCCCTTGCGCCCCAGCTCCGTCCGGATGGCATCCGATACCACGTCGGGATCCCACTCCCCCACGCTCACCTTCACGGGGAGCCGGCCGGGGGGAGGCGTCATGATGAGGCTCATGTCGCGCACGCCGCTCATGGCCATCTGCATCGTGCGGGGGATGGGCGTGGCCGAGAGCGTCAGGACGTCCACCTGCTCGCGCATGTTCTTGAGCTGCTCCTTGTGCTGGACGCCGAAGCGCTGCTCCTCGTCGATGATGACCAGCCCCAGGTCATGGGGACTCACGTCGGCGGAGAGGAGGCGGTGCGTGCCGATGAGCACGCTCACGCTGCCGTCGCCAAAGCCGCTGAGGGCGCGGCGCTGCCGGGCGGGGCTCACAAAGCGCGAGAGGACCGCCACCTTGAGGTCGAAGGGCGCAAAGCGCGCGAAGAAGGTCTCGAAGTGCTGCTGGGCGAGGATGGTCGTGGGACACAGGACCATGACCTGCTTGCCGTCCTGGCAGCATTTGAAGGCGGCGCGCAGCGCCACCTCCGTCTTGCCAAAGCCCACGTCGCCGCAGAGCAGGCGGTCCATGGGGCGGCTCGCCTCCATGTCGGCCTTGACGTCGGCGATGGCGGAGGCCTGGTCGGGCGTCATCGCGTAAGGGAAGCTGGCCTCCATGTCGGCCTGGGCGGGCGTGTCGGCCGAGAAGCCGAAGCCCGCCACGGCCGATCGCCTCGTGTAGAGGTCCACGAGGTCGAAGGCGAGCTTCTTGGCGCTCGAGCGGGCCTTGCCCGTGGCGCGCGACCAGTCCGCGGTGTTGAGGCGCGTGAGCCGCGGCTGCGCGCCGTCGGGCCCCACGTAGCGCGTGAGGCGGTCCACCTGCTCGAGCGGGACGTAGAGCTTGTCGCCCGCCGCATATTCGAGCAGGAAGTAGTCGCGCTCCCTGCCCGCGACCTCCTGGCGCACGATCTGGGTGAACAGGGCGATGCCATGCGTGGCGTGGACCACGTAGTCGCCGGGCTTGAAGGGAAAGGTGACGGCCGTGGGATCGACCCGCCTGGCCTTGCGCCGGGAGGCCAGACGCGAGCTGAGGTCGCTGACGGACAGCACGGCAAGGTGCGCGGGGGGCACCACGACGCCGGCGGGCACCGGGGCGTCCACGACGGTGACCACGCCCCCCGTAAGCGGGCCCGCGTCTGGCGACGCGCCGGTCGAGAGCCGCTCCTCGAAGGGAATCGACTCGTCCACCAGGGTGAGCTTGACGCTCTCGCGGGCGGCGCGGTCGGGCACCGCGAACACGACGGCGTCGCGCTTCTGCACGAGCTGACGCAGGCGGCCGACGAGCTTGGCGTTGCCGCCCGCGATGTGGGGCTGCTCCACCATGAGCCCCGAGGTCGCGGCGGTCTTGGCCCTCGCGAGCGAGGAGAGCGAGAGGCGCTGCTGACTGCCGAAGTCGAGGTCGCGCGGGCTCGTGTAGAGCCCCTCCAGCGACTCGTGGGCGCCCTGCGCCGCCCCGGCCACGTCATCGAAGCCGCGCTGGCAGTCGTCGATGAGGGCTCGGGGCTCCGAGAGGATGACGAGCGCGCGCGAGGACATGTGCTCAAGGGGGCTGGCGGAGCTCCCGTACAGGTCGGGAAGGTACTTGTCGAGCTGAGGCGCGCGGGCGCCCCTCTCGATGAGCTCGAGGTCGGCGGCGATGCGCGTCGAGTTCTTGGCGCGGGCCGCAAGCGACTCTTGTGCGGCGGCGACGGTCGCCGGCGTGAGCGCGATCTCGCGGCAGGGCCTGATGGCCACCTCCTCGAGCTCGCCGATCGTCTGTCCCGTGGAGGGAACCATGCGCCGCACGCGGTCAACCTCGTCGCCAAAGAACTCCACGCGCACGGGAGCCGTCGCCTGGGCGGCAAACACGTCGAGCGCGTCGCCGTGCAGGTGGAAGCTGCCCGGCGCGCTCACGTCCTTGCTCGAGCCCGCGTCGGCATAGCCCATGCCCACGAGAAGCGCCGCCGCCTCGTCCGTCTCGAGCTGGTCTCCCACGGCGAAGGTGCAGGAGGCGAAGAAGCCCGACCCCACGGGCGGCACCCTCCTGAGAAGGGAGCGTCCGCTCGCCACCACGACGCAGTCGTCGCCGGCAGAGAGGCGTGCGAGCGCCTGCGCACGAGCGCCGATGACGGCGTCATCGGGGTCGCGCTCCGACCAGGGAAGGTCCGTGCGCTCGGGGTAGCGAAGGACGTCCTTGGCCCCCACCCAGGCGGCGATCGCACGGGCCATGCGGTCCGCCGCCTCCTCGCCCGAGACGACGACCAGGGTCGGGCGGGGGCGGACGGCCCAGGCGCAGGCGACGACCAGGGGCCTGGCGCTCTGCGCGACGGAGAGGTTGGCGTCGCGGCCCGCCTCGAGGTCTGCCTTGACGGACGCGAGCTCCCGCGCCGAGAAGAGCAGTTCTGAAACACGATTGATAAGCATTACGTTCCAACCAAACGAAAGGAAAGTGTCCTAGCTTGCCCTCACATGCGCCCGTCCTGCCGACCCCCGTCTGCGAGCGACCCTGTGGGCGTGGCTCCTACCTCCCGCTCTCGCTCACGAGCTCGTGGAGCACCTCGCGGGCCGCGTCAAGCGAGCCCACCTCTGCCTGCCACTGCCAGTTGCCGCAGGCCACGCCCGGCACGTTCATGCGCGCGCCCTCGCCCAAGAGCAGCAGGTCCTGCAAGGGCAGGATGACCACATCGGACGGCGCGTCTGCGCAGGCGCTCAGCAGTCTGCGGGCCACGTCCAGGGCCGCGTGACGGTCGTCAGAATCGGTCATGTGAAGGCCGTAGCGCCGCACCACCCACCCCAGGAGGGTGTTGGTGTCGTGCGTGGAGCTGTAGGCCACGGAGCCGGCGGCGGGATGGTAGCCCTCGCGCACGTCCGCGTCCTGGAACTGGATGATGTCCATGCCCGGGAACCCCGTCAGGGCCGTGAGCGCCCGCACCGCCGGCGTCACGGAGCCCAGGTCCTCCGCCACCACCGGCAGGGCGCCCAGGCGCTCGTGGGCCGTCTTGAAGAGCTCAAGCCCAGGAGCGTAGTTCCAACGGCCCTCGGAGGCGCTTGCGCCCGCCGGGATGCTGAAGTACGACGAGAAGCCCAGGAAGTGGTCGAGACGCACGTAGTCATAGAGCTCGAAGGCGCGCGCAAGACGCCGGAGCCACCATGAGAACCCGTCCTTCCGATGACGCTCCCAGTCATAGGTGGGGTTGCCCCACACCTGCCCCGCCGCCGCGAAGGCGTCAGGCGGACATCCTGCCACCTCGGCGGGCCGCCCGTCCTCTCCCAGCGAGAACAGCTCGCGCTCGGCCCATACGTCCGAGGAGTCGGCCGAGACGTACATGGGCATGTCACCGATTATGGCGACGCCCCGTTCATGGGCGTAGCGACGCAGCTCGCCCCACTGCCGCATGAAGGCAAACTGCAGTCCCAGGACGCGTCGGACGCCCCTCTTGAGCTCCCGCCTGGCGGGCAGGCCCGCATGCCAGCTGCGATAGCGGCTGGGCCACTCCTGCCAGGGGGCGTCGCCCATGCGGTCCTTGATGGCGCGGAAGGTGGCGTACGGCAAAAGCCAGCGCTCGTTGCTCTCGACGAAGCGACGGAACTCCGAGGTCCCCTCAAAGTCCGTGGGCAGGACGGAGGGGCCGTCATCGTCGTCGATGCCCCACATGAGCGAGACGTTGCCGGCAAAGGCCGAGAGGCCGGCGTAGGGCGAGCCAAACTCGTCCGTCGGGTTGACGGGCAGCACCTGCCAGTACCGTGCGCCCGCGCGGGCGAGCGTGTCGATGAAGCGTCGGGCGGGCTCGCCGAGCGTGCCCGCATGCCCGGGGCGCTCCAGGTTGGGCAGCGACGTGATGTGGCACATCACGCCGAGCCCGCGCTCGAGGGGCCTCTGGAGACGAACCTCCTCGTGCGGGTGGATGACGGCGGTCCCCAGCGGCCAGAGGCGAACCTCCACCTGGCCGTCACGCACCTCTTGGCGCGCGCCACTCACCACGTCGTCCGCAATGGGGGCGTCCACCCGGATGCGGACGACGTGCGACTCCGTGAGCGAGGCGTTCACGAGCACGCAGACTGAGCCCCCCTCGCCGCGGCGCCAGAACCCAAAGACGTCATCCCCCTGCGAGAAGGGCTCAAAGCTCCCGTCCGTGAGGGGCGGCAGCGCCCGCCGCAGGGCGATGGCGTTGCGATAGATGGCAAAGCAGTCCTCGTCGACGTGGCCCCAGGGGAAGGTGGCGCGGCAGTAGGGGTCGGCGTAGCCCTCAAGGCCCGCCTCGTCGCCGTAATAGACGCTCGGGACGCCCGGCAGGCACATCTGGAGGAGCGCGGCCACCCAGAGCCTGCTCACGGCCCGGGAGCGTTCGTCCGGGCCCAGGCGAAAGACGCGGCGCTCGTCGTCGGTCAGCTCGTCCGCCTGGGGGGCGTCGCCCAGCACCGTGAGCAGGCGTCTGCGATCATGGCTGCCCAGGAGGTTGAGCTCGCCGGCAAAGCTCTGGGGAGGGTAGTTCTCGTGAAGCGACTGGAGCGTTGCCGCAAGCTCGCCCGCCGTGCGGTTGTTGGTGACAAAGCCCAGCAGGGCGCTGCGCAGGGGGTAATTCATGGTGCCGTCAAGCTCCGAGCCCTGGAAGTAGTGGCGGAGCCTGCCGTAGGACACCTTGTGGGAGGCGTCCTCCCACACCTCGCCGATGACGACGACGTCGGGCCTCTCGGCGAGGGCGGCGCTCTTGATGTCCTCGATGAACTCGTCCGAAAGCTCGTCAGCCACGTCAAGGCGCCATCCACGGGCGCCCAGGCGCAGCCACGTGCGCACCACCCCGTTATAGCCGCAGATGAGCTCACGGAACTCGGGGCTGTCATCGCGCACGGCGGGGAGGTCCTCGACGCCCCACCAGGCGTCGTAGCTGCCGTCGTCCCTGAACGTGAACCAGCTGCGATACGGCGAGGCGTCGCCCTGGAAGGCACCGGGCTCCGCAAACACGCCAGCTCGGTTGAAGTACTTGGAGTCGGCGCCCACGTGGTTGAACACGCCGTCCAGGATGATGGAGATGCCCCGCGCCTCGGCGTCCGCGCACAGGCGGCAAAAGTCCTCCTTGGTTCCCAGGGCTCCGTCTATGCGCAGGTAGTCAACCGTGTCATAGCGATGGTTGGAGCTTGCCGCAAAGATGGGGTTGAGGTAGAGGACCGAGACGCCCAGGCCCCGGAGATAGTCAAGGCGCTCGCGGATGCCCTCGAGCGTGCCCCCGTAGAAGTCCCAGGCGGCGATGCTGCCGTCGGCGTTGCGCTCATAGCTCGGGTAGGTGTCCCATCGTTCGACGAGACGCCGCTCGGGCCCGCGATACGGCGTCGCAAGGTCGCCCTCCACCTGCTCGCGCCAGCCCGCGCCCCGCGCGAAGCGGTCGGGAAAGATCTGGTAGACGACGCCCTGAGCGTACCAGGCGGGCAGCCGCCCGCGTCCCGCGTCGTATACGGTCAGCTGGAACGAGGGTGGCTCCCCGTAGGCGAAGGCCCCCTCCCCGCAGGCGTGCTCGCGAGCCGCCCCGTAGCGCCACACCGCCCCGTCGGCCGCCTGCACCTGAAAGCTGTACCACACGACCTCGGGGCGGTCGGGCACGAAGGTCACCGAGAAGCGCAGGTGGTCACCCTCGACCCTACCCCGCATGTCAAGCAGGCGCTCGCCCCGCTCGTCCACCCAGAGACGCAGGCGGGCGGTCGCCGCCGGCTCGTCCCACACGTCCAGCGACAGCGAAACGGCGCCCCCCGACTGGACGGCGCCGAAAGGATTCCTATAACAAAGCTCTGACGTTACGTGCTTGGCCCTCACGCCTACCTCTTTTGGTCGTACCTGATGATTTCCGGGTGCAGGCCGTGATAGATGCCAAGGTACTCGTCGGCCGCGCGGCTCCAGGAGAAGTCGGTGCCCATCGCCTGCCGTTGTAGCTTAGTCCAAGCCTCCTTATCCGTCCAGAAGACTTCGCAGGCGCCCAGCAGGCAATCGGCCATCTCGTCGGCGTTCATGTTGGTAAAGCGGAAGCCCGTGCCTGCCCCCGTGAACTTGTTGTAGGGCTCGACGGAGTCCTGGAGGCCGCCGGTCTCGCGCACGACCGGCAGGGTGCCGTAGCGCATGGCGATCATCTGGGAGAGGCCGCAGGGCTCGAACTCGGACGGCATGAGCAGGATGTCACCGCCGGCGTACATGCGATGGCTGAGCGCGTTGTCAAAGGCGATGCGGGCGCTCATCATGTCGCCGTAGGTCCAGTCAAAGTACTTGAACGCCTCCTCCTGGTCCTTGTCGCCCGTGCCGAGGACGGCCACCTGGACGCCTCGTTCCATGAGGCGGTTCATGGCGTAGCGCACGAGCCCCAGGCCCTTCTGGTTGGTAAGGCGCCCCACCATGACCACGAGCGGGCGCTCGGGGTCCTCGCGCAGGCCAAGCTCCCGCTGGAGCGCCTGCTTGTTCTGGGCCTTGAGCTCGAGGGAGTCGGCGTCATACTTCAGGGGGATGAGCTCGTCGGTGGCGGGGTTCCAGGCGTCCTGGTCGATGCCGTTGAGAATGCCCTTGAGCACGTTGGAGCGGCGCCGGAAGATGTCGTCCATGCCCTCGCCGAAGAAGGGCATCTGAAGCTCGCTGGCGTAGCTGGGACTCACCGTCGTGATGACGTCCGTATAGCAGAGCGCGCCCTTCATGTAGTTGATGGAGTCGCGGTCACAGTACAGCTGGCCCGCCGCGGTGGGGTTGTCGGCGAGGCCCAGGATGTCCGCGAGGACCTTGTCGGAGTACTGTCCCTGGAACTTGACGTTATGGACCGTGAAGACGGTCTTCACGTTGCGGCAGGCTTCCGACGCCTGGTAGAACTCCCGCAGGAACACGGGGGCAAGGGCCGTCTGCCAGTCGTTGCAGTGAAGGACGTCAACCTGAAGCTCGGGAAGGAGCTCTATGGCCTCGCAGACGGCCTTCGAGAAGAACGCGAAGCGCTCCCCGTCGTCAAAGTAGCCGTAGGCGCTCTCGCGCTTGAAGTAGGCCTCGTTGTCGACGAAGTAGACGTCGATGCCGTCGAGCGTGAGCTTCTCGATGCCGCAGTAGACGCTGCGCCAGGAGAGGGGCACGTAGAAGTCGGCGATGTGCCTCATCCGCCCCTGGTACTCCTCGGGAATGAAGGAGTACTTGGGGAGGATGACCGACACCTTGGCCCCCTTGGCCCTGAGTGCGGCGGGCAGGGAGCCGGCGACGTCGCCCAGGCCGCCCGTCTTCACGAACGGGACGGCCTCCGAGGCGGCGAAGAGTATCTTGATCCTGCGTCTGACGCTGGTTGCCATGAGTCTTCCTTCTGCGGGTGGCGTGAGCTATGCCTCCGCCTTGTCCTTGATGAAGAGGGCGTCGGGGGTGCCGCGCAGCTCGGTATGGGCGGGGACCACGTTGTTACGGTCAACGATCGCGTATTCCACGCGCGCGCCCGTCTCGATGACGCAGCCCTGCATGACGATGGAGTTGCTGACGCTCGCGCCCGTCTCGACGGTGACGCCGCGACCCAGGATCGAGTTGGTGACCGACCCCAGGATCCGCGCGCTGCCCGAGATGCGGGAGTTGGACACGTGGGAACCCGCCTCGAACTTTGCGGGCGCGTTGTCATGCGCCTTCGTGCGGACGGCCCGCCCCTCCGGGAAGAGCTCGGCGGAGATCTTGGGGTCAAGCAGGTCCATGTTGGCGCGGAAGTAGGCATCCTTGTCGAAGATGGCCGCGGCATACCCCTCGTAGTCATAGGTCTGAACCTTGACCCTGCCGTAGTCGGGCGCGAGGGCCTCAAAGAGGTCGAGGTAATCGGTCTGCGCATACCACTCGAGCATCTGAAGCAGCAGCTTGCGGTCAACCACGAAGCAGTCCAAGAAGGCGGTGTCGCCAAACTTGACGCCGTGCTTGACGCCCGTGACGCGCCCGTCCTCAACGGCAAAGCCGCACACGTCCACGTCCTTGCCGGAGGCCTTCTTGGTGAGCACCGTGATGTCGGCCCCGGACGCGCGATGGGCCGCGACGAGGTCGCGGTAGTCCATGTTGTAGACGAAGCTCGCCGTGGTGATGATGCAGAGGTCCGAGCTGCCGCGCTGCATGTACACCTTGTTGTGGGCCAGGTCGCGCAACAGGAAGCGCGAGCCGGTGCGCGAGGTGCCGAAGGCGGAGCCGGGCAGGATGAACAGGCCGCCCTTCTTGCGATTGAGGTCCCAGTCGCGGCCCGACCCCACATGGTCGATCAGGGAGCGGTAATTGTAGGGCATGATCATGCCGACGGTGCGGATGCCGCAGTTGACCATGTTGGAGAGGGCAAAGTCGACGACGCGGTAGCGACCCAGGAAGGGGAGGGACGCCACCGGGCGCACCTCGGAGAGAACGCTCGGATACTTTGTGGAGTAGTTAGCCGTGATGATGCCGAGAATCTTCTCCATGACTACTCCTCCCCCTTTCCGACGACGACGTTGTTGCCGATGACCGCCGTATCCCTGGTCTGGTCCACGCTGCCGAGCACGACGTCCTCCTCGACGGTCGAGTGCTCGCCCAGGATCGCGCGAACCACATGGGCGCCGTCCTTCACGCAGGCGCCGGGCAAAAGCACCGACGCCTCGACGATGGCGCGCTCGCCGATGCAGGCGTCGGTCGAGATGATGGAGTGCACGGCCTTGCCAAAGATGCGGGCGCCGTTGCCCACGAGGCAGTCGTCAATCTCGCCGTGGGGCCCAACGTAGGCCGGCGGCCTTGTCGAGGCGTTGCTCATGATGGGCGCGCCGGCGTCAAACAGGTCGAACGCAGGATGGCTGCCCAAGAGGTCCATGCTCGTCTCGTGATACGACGAGATGGTGCCGACGTCGCGCCAGAAGCCGTTGAACTCATGGGTGTAGAGCCGCTTGCCGTCGGCAAGGAGCTTGGGGATGATGTCGTTGCCAAAGTCGTGCTCGGAGGACTGGTCGACGGCGTCCGCCTTGAGGGTGTCAACCAGCAGTTTGGCGTCAAAGATGTAAATGCCCATGGACGCCAGGTTCGAGTCGGGCTTGTTGGGCTTCTCGGTGAACTTGACGATCCGGGCGTCGGCATCCTGCGTGATGATGCCAAAGCGGGAGGCCTCCTCCCAGGGTACCGGCATGACGGCGACGGTGAGGTCCGCCTCGTGACGCTTGTGGTTGGCGAGCATCTCCTGATAGTCCATGCGATAGAGCTGGTCGCCCGAGAGGATGAGCACGTACTCGGGGTCGTTCTGCTCGATGAAGCCGATGTTCTGCGTCACGGCGTCCGCCGTGCCCGCATACCAGGCGCCGCCCGACTGCGTGGCGTAGGGTGGCAGGATGGAGACGCCCCCGTCGCTTTCGTCGAGGTTCCACGCGCCACCGGTGCCGAGGTACGAGTGGAGGAGGTACGGACGATACTGGGTGAGCACTCCCACCGTCTTGATGCCCGAGTTGGCGCAGTTGGACAGCGCAAAGTCGATGATGCGGTACTTGCCGCCAAAAGAGACGGCGGGCTTGGCGACATCCTTGGTGAGCACCCCAAGCCTGCTTCCCTGTCCGCCGGCAAGAAGCATGGCGACGCATTCCTTCTTGCTCATGACCACTCCCCCTTCATACCTTTCTGGACTGGTTCCTATGCACCAATATGCCAAATGTCAGCCGCGTACTCGCGGATGCTTCGGTCACTGGAGAAATACCCCGACCGAGCTGTGTTGTGGATGGCGTGTCGGCACCAGGGGCGACGGTCGCCGTAAGCGGCGGTGAGCTCCTTCCAGGCGTCAACGTACGAGCGGAAGTCCGCGAGGACCAGGTCATGGTCGTTGCGGGTCATGAGCTCGTCGCGAATCGCCTCGAAGTTACCCGAGAGGCGCGCGTAGGTGCCGTCCGTGAGGCTGTCCACGACCCGACCGATGCCGTCCCGGTCGCCGTTGTAGACGTCCCAGGCCCAGTAGCTGCCGGAGGAGCGCAGGCTGTCGACCTCCTCGGTCCTCAGGCCAAAGATCTTGATGCTGTCGTCGCCGACGAGCTTGGCGATCTCCACGTTGGCGCCGTCATAGGTGCCCAGCGTGATGGCGCCGTTCATCATGAGCTTCATGTTTGACGTGCCCGACGCCTCGGACCCCGCCCACGAGATCTGCTCGGAGATGTCTGCCGCGGGATAGATGAGCTGGGCGTTTGACACCGCGAAGTTGGGCACGAACGCCACGCGGAGGCGGTCGTTGACGCGCGGGTCGTCGTTGACGACGTCGGCGACGGCGTTGATGAGCCTGATGACCTCCTTGGCGAAGGCGTAGCTCTGGGCGGCCTTGCCCGAGAAGATGAAGGCGCACGGACGCACGTCAAAGCCGGGGTCGGCGAGCAGGCGCTCGCGCAGGCTCATGACCTTCATGATGTTGAGCAGCTGGCGCTTGTAGGCATGAAAGCGCTTGACCTGTACGTCGAACACCATGGAGGTGTCAAGCTCGACGCCCGTCTCCCGCTTGACGTAACGGGCGAGACGCGCCTTGTTCCAGCTGCGCGCCTTCTCGAACTCCTCCTGGAAGGCAGGGTCGTCCTCAAAGCGCTCGAGCTGCGAGAGCTCCGAGGCGTCCTTGAGCCAGCCCTCGCCGATGCTGTCGCAGATCAGGCGGGCATAGGCGGGGTTGGCGTTTCCAAGGAAGCGGCGATGCGAGATGCCGTTGGTCTTGTTGTTGAACTTCTGGGGCTCAAGCTCATAGAACGAGCGGAGGGTGCTCTCCTCGAGAATGCCGGTGTGCAGCGCGGAGACGCCGTTGACCGAGTGGGCGAAGATGACCGAGAGGTTGGCCATGCGCACCTGGCCGTCCCAGAGGATGGCGGTGTCGCGCAGCAGGTCCTGCCAGTTGTCACGGTCGCGCGGGAAGTGCTCGAAGTAGCGCTGGTCGACCGCCTCGATGATCATGTAGAGACGGGGCAGAAGCTCGCGGAAGACGCCGATGGGCCAGCGCTCGAGCGCCTCGGGCATGATGGTGTGGTTGGTGTACGAGATGGTGTCGAAGGCTATCTTGAACGCCTGGTCAAAATCGACGCCCTTCTCGTCCACGAGGATGCGCATGAGCTCGGGGCCGCACATGGCCGGGTGGGTGTCGTTGGTGTGAATGGCGATATGGTCGGCAAAGTGCTCCCAGTCCGGCCCGTACTTGGCCTCAAAGGCGCGCAGGATGGTCTGGAGCCCGGCGCTCACGAAGAGGTACTCCTGCTTGAGGCGCAGGAGCCTGCCGTGCTCGCCCGCGTCGTTGGGATAGAGGATCTGGCTGATGGCCTCGACGTCGGACTGGAAGCGCATGGCCTGGGCGTAGTCGCCGGCGTTGAACGCCTGAAGGTCAAAGTCCTCGCTCGCGGGCTCGGCGCTCCAGATGCGCAGGTTGTTGACCGTGGTCCCGCCGTAGCCGATGAGAGGCACGTCGTAGGGGACGGCCTTGACGAGCTGTCCGCCCTCCTGGGTGAACCAGTAGCGGCCGTCCTGCTCGTGGCGCACGACGGTGCCGCCAAACTGCACGAGGACGGAGGAACCGTCGTTGCGCGTCTCCCAGGCGTAGCCGTGCTGGAGCCAGTCGTCCATCTTCTCGACCTGGCGCCCGTTCTCTATCTCCTGGCGGAAGAGGCCGTAGCGGTAGCGCATGCCGTTGCCATGGCCGTTGATGCCCAGCGCCGCCAGCGAGTCCATGTAGCAGGCGGCCAGGCGCCCCAGGCCGCCGTTGCCCAGGCCGGGGTCAACCTCCTGCTCCTCCAGGGCATCGAGCTCAGTGCCCAGCTGACGACAGCCGGCCTTCACGATGTCGCGGCATCCCAGGTTGAGCAGGTAGTTGTCAAGCAGGGGGCCCAGCAAAAACTCGATCGAGAAGTAGTAGACGTCCTTTTCGTCATTGGCGCTCGACGCCACGCGAAGGTTGCGCGACTTGCGGGCTATGAGGCTGGCGAGGGCAAAGTAGCGGTCGCGCTCATCAAGCTTCTCGTAGGTCTTGGCAAAGGTCGTCTGGCAGGACTCGCGATACTGCCTCACAAAGTCGTCAACGTCCGCGAAAATCTCGTTGGAAAAGGGCTCCTGGGTCATCGTCACCTCTCCTTGTGTCACCAGTCAGCAGGCAGGCGAGCCCCCCTCGGGCAACTCGCCTGCCACAACGACCCTATTGTTACATCTTTCAGCCCCGTTTGGCCCAGGGCGCGACGGTCTTTTTCATCCCGACACCTTGCCCCGGGCGCAGGGTCGCCTGGCCGGGGGCGGCTACTTGCCCTTCTTGGCGGTCGCCTTCTTGGCGGTCGCCTTCTTGGTCGCCGCCTTCTTGGCGGGCGCGGCCTTCTTGGCCGCCGCCTTAGACGCCCCGGACGCCGCTGACGACGGGCGGCCCTTGGACGTTGCGGACGTCTTGGACTTGAGCTTCGCCGGGGCCTTGGGCTTGGGAAGCGGCCCGTCAAAGGCCAGGATGAGGCCCGCGAGCGGCGGCACCCTCAGCACGAGCGAGCTCTCGCGCCGGTTCCAGCTGACGTCCTCGGAGGCAAAGCGCACGCCCTCGTTGGTGACGCCCGAACCGCCAAAGGCGACGTCATCGGTGTTGAAGACCTCGCGCCAGTAGCCGGGCCGGGGCAGGCCAAGGCGGAACTCCTCGTGCGGGTTCACGTCAAAGTTGATGAGGATGACCAGGTCGTCCTTGGACTCGTCCCCCTTGCGGACGAAGGTGATGATGTCCTGGTCGGCGTTGTCGGCGTCGATCCACTCGAAGCCCTCGGCGGTGAAGGAGTTCTGCCACAGTGCCGGATGCTCCAGGTAGAAGTGGTTGAGCGCCGCGACGTACCTTTGATGGCGGGCATGGCTGTCGTACTGCTCGGTAAGGAAGTACTCGATGCCTTCGTAGTAGCGCCACTCGATGAACTGGGCAATCTCGTTGCCCATGAAGTTGAGCTTGCCGCCCGTGTGCGTCATCTGGTAGAGGGCGAGCGAGCGCATGCCCGCGAACTGCCGCCAGTAGTCGCCGGGCTGGCGTGTGATGAGCGAGCACTTGCCGTGCACGACCTCGTCATGCGAGAGGGGCAGCACGAAGTTCTCGTTGAACTGATACATCGTCGAGAAGGTCAGGAGCTTGTGGTTGCCCGGCCTCCAGGGAAAGTCGGTCTGCATGTAGTGCAGCGTGTCGTTCATCCATCCCATGTCCCACTTGAAGTGGAAGCCCAGGCCGCCGTCGGAGCTCGGATAGGTCACGAGCGGCCAGGCCGTGGACTCCTCGGCGATCATCATGACGCCAGGGTAATAGGCGCCCACGGCGTCGTTGCACGCGCGCACGAACTGGATGGCGGCAAGGTCCTCCTCCGTCCCCTTCTCGTTGAAGCGCTTGAGGTGGGCGTCGTCGATGCCAAAGTTGAGGTAGAGCATCGACGTGACGCCGTCCATGCGTATGCCGTCAATGTGGTACTCGCCGATCCAGTACAGGAGGTTTGACACCAAAAAGCTGCAGACCTCCGGTCGGGTGAAGTCGAACTTGTAGGTGCCCCAGTCGGGATGCTCCTCCTCCTCGTAGAGCTTGTGGCCGTTAAAGTGCACGAGCCCGTGCTCGTCGCGGCAGAACCCGCCGGGCACCCAGTCCAGGATGACGCCGATGCCCGCCTGGTGGCAGGCGTCGACGAAGTGCTTGAACTGCCGCGGGGTCCCGTAGCGGCTCGTGGGCGCAAAGTAGCCCGTCACCTGGTACCCCCAGGACCCGTCAAAGGGGTGCTCCATGACGGGGAGCAGCTCGATGTGGGAGTAGCCCATCTTCTTGACATACGAGACGAGGTCCTCGGACAGCTCGTCATAGCTCAGGTAGGAGCCGGCGTGGTCGTCGGCGTCCGCGTCGCCGTTGCCCGCGAGGCCGTCGTCGTGCCGCCTCCAGCTGCCCAGGTGCACCTCGAAGATGTTGAGCGGCGCCTTCATCATGCGGCGGTCCCGACGTGACGCGAGATAGGCGTCGTCGGCCCATTCGTAGCCGGTGATGTCCGTGGTGCGCGAGGCGGTGCCGGGAGGGCACTCGGCGAAGTTGGCGTAGGGGTCCGCCTTGTAGAGCAGGTCGCCCTCGGGCGTCTCGATGAGATACTTATAGAGCTGTCCCTCGCGCACGCCCTCGACGAACCCGCGCCAGATGGCCCCCGTCTTCGTGGGCTCCAGATAGGTGGCCTCCTGGTCCCAGTCGTTGAAATCGCCGATCACGCGGACGCTCCTGGCGTCGGGGGCCCAGACGGCAAAGTAGTATCCCTCGACGCCCAGCGTCTCGGCCGGGTGGCTTCCCAGCTTCTCGTAGCTGCGATACCATCGGCCCTCTCCCATCATGTACAGGTCATCGTTGGTGATGAGCAGATCTTCGATGGGCGTGCCCATGGGTGCCTCCCCGGATGGTTGACGTCTGCCGAAATCGTGCAGGTGCATCTGATTCTATTTCATGGGCGAGGCGGGCCAAAGGGCATTCTCGGCAGCGGCGACATTTGCCGGGCCACCCGCACGACAGGCTCGCGCCTTGCCACGCGAGAAGGCGAGCTGCTACAGTCTCTGGCAGAGACCAGGCAGTCGAGGCAAGAGGGATGCGAGGGGGCGCCATGCCACGCGAGTCAAGGGTTGCCCGGCGCGAGCGGGCCATGGAGTTCTGCAGGCGCATGGGCGAGGCCTATCCCGACGTGCAGAGCGCCCTCGCCTTCTCCAACCCCTTTGAGATGCTCATCTGCGTGATGCTCTCGGCGCAGACCACCGACGCGGCCGTCAACAAGGTGACGCCCGAGCTGTTCCGTCGCTGGCCCGACGCGCCCGCCATGGCCGGCGCGGACGTTGCGGAGCTGGGCGAGGTCATCCGCACGATCGGCTTCTGGCGCTCGAAGGCGTCCCACTGCGTCAGCGCCTCGCAGATGATCGTGGCGGACTTCGGCGGCGCGGTGCCCGCCTCCATGGAGCAGCTCGTCCGCCTTCCGGGCGTGGGCAGGAAGACGGCAAACATCGTGCTCAACAAGGCCTTTGGCATCGTGGACGGCATAGCCGTCGACACGCACGTGTTCCGCATCGCCACCAGGCTCAAGTTCACGAGCGCCCCCACCCCCCTCCAGGCCGAGCAGGACCTGCTGGCGCTGCTTCCCCATGAGCTCTGGGCGCCCGTCAACGAGCAGTGGATTCACTTTGGCCGGGAGGTCTGCTCCGCCCAGAGCCCCCGCTGCGACGCCTGCCGCTGCGTGGACATCTGCCCGGTCGCCTTCAAGGCAAACGGAAACCCCCGGCCCCGGACGTCACGCGCGTCACGGACGACCGGGGGCGCACGCCGGCGCGGGAAGGGGGCCTAGCGTGAGCGACTCAAGGCATTTCTGCAGCTGCGACGACGTCTCCTGCCCCCTCAACCCCAACAACCCCAACAACCTGGCGAAGGGGCTGGGCTGCGACGGCTGCATACGCAAGAACCTCTCGCTGGGCGAGGTCCCAAGCTGCATCTTCAAGGCGCTGGGCGACATCGAGAGGTGGGACGACTTCTCGGTCGAGGGCTTTGCGCGCTTTGTGGCCGAGCATCCCCGCGGCGCAGACGAGCGGGAGCGCTGCCGCATGGCGGCGGCCGCCTTCGAGGAGGGCCACGCGACCTAGCCCGTCACGGGACGTGCGCACCGCGCAGGGCCGCGCATGCCTACGCCAACCAGCCCGACGCCTCCCGCCTGCAGAGGCCCTCGGCGGCAAGCTCCCCAAGCAGGCCCTCCACCTGCCCCACGTCCAGCTCGGCACGACCGGCGGCCCGCTCGACCTCGTTGAGCCGGCGCGCGAGCGTCGTGGTGGCAAGCGCCCCCTCGTCGCGCCCCGCCAGCAGCAGTCGCACGAGCTCCGCGCGCTTCTGGCGACGCGAGCCCTCGAAGGCCGACTGACGCCCATGGCCCGCCGAGCGCCTCGACGGGTTCGTGGTCGTGCGCTTGAGGTGCGCGCCGTAGTCGAGCAGGGCGTAATACCAGCTGCGCGGGTCGTCGGACGGGTCCGCGTCGTCGGGCGGGCAGGTGGCCCCGACCAGCGGGGCGAGCTCGCGGTCGCTCACCGACTGGACGCCGGGAAAGAGCTCGTGCAGAAAGACCGACCTCACATTGGTCTCAAGATAGGTTCCGGGCAGATCAAAGGCGAAGGCGCGAATGCCGGCCGCCGTGGCCGGCCCCACGCCCGGCAGCTCAAGCAGACGCTCCGTCTCGCGCGGGAAGACGCCGCCGGCGGCCATGACCTGCCGAGCGGCCCTCCCAAGCGCGATGGCGCGCCGATTGTAGCCCAGGCCCTGCCACAGGGCGAGGACGTCGGCGCTCTGGGCGGCGGCCAGGTCCTCGACGCGCGGGAAGCGCGCGAGCCAGGCCTCCCAGCGACCCTCGACGCGCGACACCTGCGTCTGCTGAAGCATGACCTCGCTCAGCCAGATGCCGTAGGGGTCACGCGTGCGTCTCCAGGGAAGGTCCCGATACAGCCTGCGCCCCTCCTCGCGCACCCGGGCGCGAAAGGCCGTGAGGGAGGGGCCCAGCGAGGCCGACCAGGCGGCACGGTCGAACGGCGCTCGCCGCGCATCGGAGACGACGGCCATGCGGGACCCTACTTCTGCCCCTGCGGGCTCACCAGCTCAAAGCGGTTGCCCTTGCTGAGCACCGGATGCTTGTGCTCAATGATGACGTCGTGCAGGGTCATGGCGTCAAAGTACGACCGCAGGATGTTCTCCGCCTCGCACCAGACCGGGTTGAAGTGGCATTCGGCCGCAAAGGGACAGTAGCCGCCGTCGGGGCCGGCGTGGTCGCACACCGACACCTTGATGGGCCCCTGGAGCGACTCGAGGATGGAGCGAATCGTGGTGGTCCGAGGGTCCACCAGCAGGCGCATGCCGCCCCGCGAGCCACGACTGCTCTCGATGATGCCCCCGCGCGCGAGGTCGCGCTGGATGGAGCGGGCAAAGGTGTAGGGCACACTGCGATTCTCGGCGGCGACGCGCACCGAGATGGTCTCCCCCTCGTTCTCCACCAGCTCGGCGACCATGCGCATCGCATAGTCAAGCTTCTTTGAGAGTTCCACCTCGTGCTCCCTCCTTCGCGAGGCGCAAGACGCCCTCGCGAGCGAACGCTATTTCCAGTCCAGCACGTCCCAGTTGCGGCGACTTGCCACGTGCTTGAGCGTCTTGCCCGGACAGACGGCGTAGGCCTTCTCGGACGCAGTCATGAGGTCCTGGTCGGAGTGGTGATCGCCATACGAGTAGGCGATGGTCCACCTGCCCTTGCCAACATGCTCGTCGGCCCACGCCGCGACCGCCCTCGTCTTCTCGGGACCGGCCACCACCGTGCCGCTGACGTTTCCCGTGTAGTTGCCGTCCGCGTCCTGCTCCATGTCGGTGGCGACGAAGCCGTCCACGCCCAGGACCCGCGCGGCCGCGCGTGCGATGTCGAGGAACGTGGCCGAGACCAGCAGGGTGACGCAGCCCTCCTCCCTGCGTCTGCGCACCTCGTCGATGGCCTCCTGGCGATACCGCTTGAGCAGCACCGCGTCATGGAACTCACGCATGATCCGACGTATCTCCTGGGGCGTGCGATCCGACAGCGCCCCGAAGATCTGCTCGCGCGCCTCGTCCTGTCGGTAGGGCAGATGCAGAAAGTAGCGAGCGCCCCACCATCCCAGGCGCAGGGCGCGCAGGGGGCTCAGCATGCCTCGAGCGATGAGCCAGCGCGACAGGAGGGCGCCCGACTGGCCGCTGATCATGGTGCCGTCGTAGTCAAACACGGCAAGGCGCACGAGTGCCGACGGCGCGTCGTCATGACCGTGCGGAACGCGCGCGGCCGTGCCTTGGTCGGCAGCTGATGCCATGAGTCTCCCTCGCGGTCCCCGTGGGGCGGCGGGCCCCTCGTCACATAGATGTAAAGAGTATTACATAAGTATCATTTTACCGTGGCGCAATCATTTTACCGTGGCGCAATTGACCTGTTTTTTGCAATGTAACGAATGGGCGCATATGCCCCGCATTCTTTGTCGAAGGTCGCAGGTCGCCAGCAAGCGGCAGGTCTCGCGACAAAAAAGAGGGCCCCGACGGGACCCTCTGATCAGGCATGGCGGGATGTAAGGGACTTGAACCCTCGACCTCCGACGTGACAGGCCGGCGCTCTAACCAGCTGAGCTAACACCCCGTTCATTTGGTGCGGAAGCTATTCTACCCAGAAGCCCTCCCCACTGTCTAGGGCAAAGCATGAAAAAGTTTCGTCCATCCGCGCTCCATAACTACGCGAGCGACACGGCGGTCGTGGTGCCGGCGTCATCCGTGACCAGCAGGTCCGACCCCGAGAGCTCGACCTTGACGATCTGGCCCTGGCCGCCCACCGGACGCTCGTCGGCATCGACCACCTGCGCGCCCACCGAGCCCGTGCCCACGGTGTAGGCGAGCACGTCCCAGCTTCCGTCAAGGTTCTCCGGAATGATGATCGCGCCGTTGTAGAGCACGAGCTGGACGGGCGTGCCCGACAGCTGCATGTAGGTCTCGCCGGACTGGGCGTCTGGCGTCTGGCCCACGAGGGCGTACGTGCCGTCGTCCTGCCGCCTCAGCGAGAAGGTCGTGCCCTGGTAGGTCAGGGTGCCGTCTGCGGCGGTCTGGGTCTGCTGGGTCCCCTGCTGGGGGTCCGGCTCGGCGGGCGGCGCGACGAGACAGCTGCGCAGGAAGAGGAGGCCCAGCACGATCATGAGGCCCGCCGCCACCATGATGAGCCAGTGCTTGCGCAGCTGCGCCATGAGGGAGGGCGCGTCGTCGGGCCCTCCCTGCGAGCGACCCGACACCCGCGGGCGGTTACGGCCGGTCAGGCGCATGTCGTCTCCCAGCCCCGTCCGCCTCCATGACGACGTGGAGTCGGGGGATATCCTCCCGATGTTGTCCCTCGTCTCCACCGTGGCGCCCTCCCCCGACGCGATGCGGCTGAACGCCCCCGTCGATTGGGGGTCGACGCCGATGGGGCGCGGGGCGCCCTGCTCGTCCAGGGGGCCGACCGTGGGCAGGCTGGAAGAGAGCCGTGCCCTGTCCGTTTTTGCGTGGGCGGCGTGCTTCCCCCTTCGGGGGGCGGCGTTGACGTCTTGGGCCATTGCCAGACCTCCTTGCGCGTTGGCGCCGGGCTGGCCCGGCGTGTTGCCTATATAGTACGCCGCTCCTCGATGGCGCGGCCCAGGGTCACCTCGTCTGCGTATTCAAGATCCCCGCCGACCGGCAGGCCGCTGGCGAGGCGTGACACCCTGACGCCCAGAGGGGCGATGACCCGCGCGAGGTAGGTGGCGGTCGTCTCGCCCTCGACGTCGGGGTTGGTTGCCAGGATGACCTCGTCGACGCCGCCGTCGGCCAGACGGGCGAGCAGCTCGCGCACGTGGAGCTGGTCGGGGCCAACCTTGTCCATGGGCGAGATGACGCCGCCCAGCACGTGGTAGAGGCCGTGATAGCTCCCCGTGCGCTCGATGGCCGAGACGTCGCGGGGCTCCGAGACCACGCAGATGGCGGAGCGCTCGCGCGACGCGTCGGCGCAGATGTCACAGGTGTCGCGCACCGCGTAGGAAAAGCAGACGGGGCAAAAGTGCACCTGCTGCTTGACCTGCATGATCGCGGACGAGAGCCGGCGGGCCGTCTCGACGTCCGACTCGAGGAGCCAGTAGGCGATGCGCTGGGCGGACTTGGGGCCGATGCCGGGAAGGCGCCCCAGCTCGTCCAGCAGGCGCTGAAGCGCACGGGCGTCCTCGGACGGGCGCAGCCCGCCCGCATCTCCTAGCAGCGACACTAGAAGAGCCCCGGCATGCTCATGCCGCCGGTGACGGCGCCCAGCTGCCTGTTTGCCGCCTCCTTGGCGCTCGAGAGGCACTCGTTGACCGCCGCGACGACCGTGTCCTGCAGCAGGTCGACGTCCTCGGGGTCAAGGGCGTCAGGGTCGATGGTAACGGACGTGATGCGCATGTCGGCCGTGCCGGTGACCTTGACCAGGCCGCCGCCGGCAGACGCGGAGACCTCGATCTGGCCGAGCTTGTCCTGGGCGTCGGCGAGCTGCCTCTGCATCTTCTGCGCCTGCTTCATCATCTGCTGCATGTTCATGGGAGTCCTCCTCGGACGCTGGTTCTGACGCGTGTGAGAGCCTCAGCTTACCTCACTCGCGACGAGTCCGCCCCATGGCGCCGTCGTCGCCGCCGGGCTTCTCCACGCTCACCGTGACGCCCTCGCCAAACACCTCCGTGAGCATCGCGAGCAATCCCTCCATGCCTTCAGGCGTCGATGACGTCGCCTGCGGCGCGGGGGCGGGGGCGCCGGCCGCCGGCTGGCTCGAAGACGACGGGGTCCCGGCCGCCCGAGAGGGGGCGGGGGCGAAAGAGGTGGGGGGCGACGGCTCGCGGGGCGGCTCCTCCTCAAAGGGAACCTCCCCATAGCTCTCCAGGGGCACCTCCTCATAGGCGGGGGCCTGGGTCTGCCCGACAGAGGCGGAGGCCGTCCGCGCGGGAGTCACCGGACCGGCGGGGGTGGAGGGAGCCAGCGGAGGCACACCCGGCGCGTCCGTGACGGGGCGCGTTGCGTCGGGGCGGGGTCGGTCGTCGCCCGCCGGGGCTGGACGCGCGGACGGAGACGACGCACCCCGCGCCGTCGGGGCGAGGCCGAGGCCCGTGGAGTGTGCCTCGACATACGCAAGCTGCCGCGCGCCAAAGACGGATGCCACCGCCTCGTCGACGCCTTGACGCACGTCAGTGCGCTCGAGCATGTTCATGACGAACGAGGAGCCCTTGGGAAGCTGGATCAGGAGCCTGCCGCCGGTGTCCTCGCGGGCGACGGACGCCCTCAGCAGCGAGGCGCGCGAGGGGTTGGTCCTCAGCAGGACGTCCACCACCTGCCGCCATCTGCGCTGAAGCTCGCCCGCATCCGTCACGGCGGCCCTCTCAGGCGACGCGGCGGGCGAGGGCGAGACGGGCGAGGCTGGCACGTCGGGACGGTCCGTCGGGACGGGCGAGGCTGGCACGTCAGGAGGGTCCGTCAGGACGGGCGCGTCACGGGCGTCAAGCACGGCGTCAAGTTTGGCGACACCGCCTTCTTGGACTGCTCCGTGGTTGACCGCAAGCTGCTGCTTCAGATGCTCGAGTGGCATGCGCAGACCGATTACCTCGCCCTCTTTGAGGCCCTCGCGCCCGACTACGGCCGGGTCCAGGTTCAGACCTATGACTACGAGGGGTATGCCGCGTCCATCTTCGACAAGGCTGGCCGCGAAGGCGTGCCGAGAGGGCCACGACAGTCCCCTCGAGCTGGGCAAGCTGATCCGCAAGGGCCTCGAGCGTCAGGTCCGCCCGGGGGCGGGCGATGCGGGTGAGCGCCACCTCTAGGGTCAGACGCTGGTTGGTGGCCACGCGCATCTCGTTTGAGGCGTCATTCAGGACGGCGAGGGCATGGGCGACGCGGTCGGGAGAGCCAAAGGCGAGCGCCTCGTCACTCCTTTGCGCACGCCCCTCGTCGTCAAGGTCGAGCGCCAGGGCGTCCGGGCCCGCGACGCTGACGACGTACACGTCCCTCAGGTGGGCGGCGAGCTCGCGGGAGAACTGCAGCAGGTCGCGCCCGTCGTCCACGAGCCTGGAGACCTTGTCGAATATGCCCGGCACGTCCCGGCGCGCGATGGCGCAGGAGAGCTCCACGAGCTGCGAGGTGGTCACCTCGCCCAAAAGGTCGCGGGCGGCGTCGAGCGAGACGTTGCCCCCGCCAAAGGTGGAGAGCTGCTCCAGCGTGGAGAGCGCGTCGCGCATGCCGCCGCGAGCATGACGAACCACCAGGTCGAGGGCCGCCTCGTCATAATCGAACCCCTCGCTGCCGCACACCTCCTTAAGATGGGCGAGGATGGCGTCGTGGCCAATGGGGCGAAAGTCAAAGCGCTGCACGCGCGAGAGGATGGTCTCGGGCACCTTCTGGGGGTCGGTGGTGCACAGCACGAAGACCACGTGGGGAGGCGGCTCCTCAAGGGTCTTGAGCAGCGCGTTAAACGCCGCCGTCGTGAGCATGTGCACCTCGTCGATGACGTACGCCTTGTAACGGCCGCGGACGGGCGCGAAGGCGACGCGGTTGATGATCTCCTCGCGCACGTTGTCGACACCCGTGCGGCTCGCGGCGTCAAGCTCCAGCACATCCGGATGCTCGCCCGCCGCTATGAGGCGGCACTGCTCGCAGCTGCCGTCGGGAAGGTGCCCCGCGCCCCGCTCGCAGATGAGGGCCTTGGCGAGGATGCGCGCCATGGTGGTCTTGCCCGTGCCGCGAGGGCCGCAGAACAGGTAGGCGTGGCTGATACGCCCCTCGAGCACCGCATGCTCGAGGGTGGACACGACATGCTGCTGGCCCACCACGTCCGCAAAGGTCTGCGGACGGTACTTCCGATAGAGAGATTCCATGGCACCTCCGGCTCGCCATACTCGGATTACCAGTATAGCGATGAGCCAAAGGGCGGCGCGCGGCAGGCACGCATGGCAGCAGGTGCACGGGCAAGATGACGCCGTGCGGACGCGACGGGCGATAGGCTCGCGCCTTATTCCCCCATCCGCCTCTTGAGCCTCAGGGCCGCCTCATGCGGGTCCTCTGCGCTTACGATGGCGCGGCCGACGAGAATGACGCTGGGCCTCTCGGCGACGACCCTGTCGATGGTGTCGGCGTTGACGTTTCCAACGACCCCCACCTCCGCCTGGGGCAGCAACTCCCTCAGGTCGTGCAGGTCGCTCAGGGGGGCGGCGTCGCCGCCCTCCCCCCGATCCGACACCAGGCTCCTCTCGTCGGCGACGCGGCTCAGCCCCGAGGGGACCACGAACGCGTTGATGCCCAGGGCGACGAGCTCACGCGCACGGGCAGCCACCTTGCCGGCGCCCGCGAGGTCGGCGATGACCGTGCCGCCACAGGCGTCCGCGACGCGGCGCACCGCCCGGAAGGCCTCGTCCGAGGCGACCCCCAGCACCGACACCGCATCGGCCCCATATGAGAAGCAGGTGCGCGCCACGTAGCCGCCGCTGTGAAAGATCTTGGCGTCGGCCAGCACCAGCTTGTCGGGAAAGGCGTGCTTGACGTGGCGCACGAGCGACAGCCCCTCCTCCACGAGCAGCGGGTAGCCCACCTCGACGACGTCAACGACGTCCTGCGTCGCGTAGACCAAATCGAGGCAGTCCTCCACGTTGGGGACGTCGAGCGTCAGCTGCAACCTCATCGTTTGTCTCCTTCTCGCGAGAGCGGTCGAACCGCCCTGGGAACCATCAGTCAGTCACATTCACTATTGCGCAGGTTAGCTGGCGAATCGAGCTTTTGCTCGGGTGACGGCTGCGCGACGGGCGCAAATGGGTGATACTGATGGGCATGGATACCACATTTGCCGAGCTCGGGCTAAACGAGCAGATACTTGAGGGCGTCGCCGCGCTGGGGTTTGCGACGCCAACCCCCGTGCAGCGGGAGTCCATCCCCCACATCCTGGCAGGCCGCGACGTCGTCGCATCCGCGCAGACCGGCACGGGCAAGACCGCTGCCTTTGCCCTGCCCATCCTCCAGGTGATCGCCGACGCCTCACGCCGCGCGCGCCTTGAGCGCGAGGGAGAGAGGGACACAGGCGACACCCCGCCATCCGGGGCCTCACCTGCCCCGGACGACATCGCCGCGGGCCCGACGCCTGCCGGGGCCGGCGAGGGCGGTCCGGACGTGCTGGCCGACGCCGTCAAGGGTCCCGGATCCGTCTCGATTCGCGTGGACGACGAGGGCAGGCTGCCGCGTCGTCGGCGCAGGCACCATCGGCGCCGGTCCACGGCGAGTGACGGGGAGGGCGGCGAGGGGACCTCTCGGCCGCAGCGCACGGCCGATGCCGCGAACCCGACCGAGAAGGCGCCCTCACGACCCGCCGACAGGCGCAAGGCTCGCCGGCGGCGCTCGTCCTCACGCAAGGGGGCGCCGTCTCGCGACGCTTGCGCCGCCGACCCCAACGCGCGGCCCTTTGGCCCCTTTGCGCTGGTCGTCACCCCCACCAGGGAGCTCGCCTCGCAGATCGAGCGGGTCGTCTCGGTGGTCTGTGAGAAGACGGGGCAGAAGGCCGTCGTCGTCATGGGCGGCACCAAGTTTGACCGTCAGATTCGCGAGCTTGAGGCCGGCTGCGACCTGCTCGTGGCCACGCCGGGTCGTCTCATCGACCTGTTCGAGCATCAGCACGTGCGCCTTGACGAGGTCCGCTGCCTGGTGCTGGACGAGGCCGACCGCATGCTCGACATGGGCTTCTGGCCCAGCGTGAGGCGCATCGTCGCCGCCTGCCCGCGCGAGCGGCAGACCCTGCTCTTTTCGGCCACCATCCCGCCGTCCATCAAGGGCACCGTGGACGCCATGCTCAACGACCCCGTGAGGATCGAGATCGCCCGCGTGGGAGAGACCGCCGACACCGTTGACGAGCACCTGTGCTGCGTGACGCAGGGACAGAAGCTGCCGCTGCTCGAGGCTCTCGTGGCAAGGGGCGGCGCGTCGGGGCAGGTGCCCGAGCGCGTTCTGGTATTCTGCCGCACCAAGATGCGCGCCGACATGCTTGAGACGCAGCTCAAGGCCAACGGCAGGCGCGTGGGCGTCATGCACGCCGACCGGCCGCAGCGCGCGCGCGAGCGCGCCCTGAGCGAGTTTCGCTCCGGCAAGCTCCAGGTGCTCGTGGCAACGGACGTCATGAGCCGCGGCATCGACGTGAGCGGCATCGACGCCGTCGTGAACTTTGACGTGCCCATGGACCCCGAGGACTACGTCCATCGCATCGGCAGGACCGGGCGCGCCGGGGCGACGGGCCACGCGTACACGTTCGTGGCGCCCGACGAGATAAGCCCCCTGCGCGAGATCGAGTACTTTACCAAGAAGCTCGTGCCCCTATGGGACCTCGAGGGCTTCTCGTACGACGAGGGGCGCATCCTGCCCAATCCCACGCGCTCGACCGAAAAGCCCACGCGCAGGCTCTTCAGCGGCTCGCGCGGGCGAAGCCGCGGCGGCAGGTACGGGAGGCACTACTAGCCCCCGGCCCCGGCGGGGCAGGCCGCGCGACAGGCCGGGCGGCCCATCACCTACGGCGGAAGGCAGCTCCCATCATGAAGCAGGCACGGCAGTTCCCGCGCGTCATCGTCACCAAGAAGGCAGCCCGCGCGCTCAAGGGCGGCCACCTGTGGGTATACGCTGGCGAGGTCATGCGCCTGGAGCCGGCGGCGGACGGGAGGCTGGCCGTCGGCGGCGACGTCGTGGACGTGCTGGAGGAAAACGGCACCTGGCAGGGGGCGGGCCTCTTCTCGCCCGCCTCGACGCTGCGGGTCAGGATCGTGAGCAGAAACGCCAACGACCGCTTTGACGACGCCTTCTGGAGGCGGCGCCTCCGGTGGTCGTGGGAGCACCGAAAGACGACGATGGGTCGTCGCCTCCTGCCGGGCGCCGAGCCTGACACCAACTGCTGCCGCATCGTGTTCTCCGAGGCGGACGGACTGCCGGGCCTGGTGGTCGATCGCTATGAGGACGTGCTGGTGACGCAGGTAGGCACCGTGGGCATGGAGCGTCTGAGGCCCGTCATCTACCCCCTGCTGCTGGACGTCCTCGCCGACGACGGCGTGCGCATCCGCGGCATATTCGAGCGCAACGACGCCCCCTCCCGGGCCAAGGAGGGCCTTGGGGCCTATAAGGGCTGGTACGAGGGAATTCCCGGCATCGCAGGCGGGGCATCGGCGGCTGCGGGCGCGCACGTTCTCGCGCACGAGAACGGCATCGCCTACGACATCGACCTCGAGAACAGTCAGAAGACGGGCTTCTTCCTGGACCAGAAGTACAACCGTCGGGCGGTGCGCCAGATCGCGGATGGCAGGCGCGTGCTCGACTGCTTTTGCCACGTGGGGCCCTTTGGCCTGAACGCGCTTGCCGGCGGGGCGTCCTACGTGCGCTTCGTGGACGTGAGTCAGACGGCGCTTGACCTGGCACGCCAGAACGCCCGCAGGAACGGCTGGCTGGAAGACGGCCGGGGCGCAAACAAGAACGTGGGTTTTACCTGCGCAAACGTCCTGGAGTATTTGCCTCGCATGGTGGGGGACCCCACGCTGTCGAGCGCGGAGGGAGGCCCCTTTGACCTCATCGTGCTCGACCCGCCCGCCTTCACCAAGAGCCGGCGCACCATCAGGCACGCCGCGCGCGGCTATCGCGAGGTCAACGAGGCCGCCCTGCGCCTGCTGCCGCGCGGGGGCTATCTCGCCACCTGCAGCTGCAGCCACTTCATGACCCGCGACGGCCTGGCCCAGGCCGTCGCCGAGGCGGCTCACGGGGCGCAGGTCCAGCTCAAGCAGGTCGAGGAGCGACAGCAAGCTCCTGACCACCCCATCCTGTGGGGCATGCCCGAGACGCACTACCTGGACTTCTTCGTCTTTCAGGTCGTCTAGGCGCCGACGGGCTAACGATACTCCAGCTCGCCGAAGTCCTCCGCGAGGATGGTCGTGAGCGTGCCGACGTCAAGGTTGCCGCCGCTCACCACCAGGGCCACGTTGCGGCCGCCGACCTTCTCGGGATGGTCGTGCACGGCGGCGACCACCATCGCGCTGCCCGCCTCGAGGGAGAGCTGCTCGCGCTCGATCATGTACTTGAAGGCGGCGCGGATGGAGCGCTCCGTCACGAGGACGAGCTCGTCCATGAGCGCGGGCAGCATGTCAAAGGCGATCTGCCCCACGCCGCCGACGATGGCCTCGCACACAGTGTCGCCCGCGGTCGGGTAGCGGCCGTAGCAGACGCCGTCTTTGAGCGACTGGTACATGGCTGGACACGCCGCCGTCTGCACGCCCACGATGCGCACGTCGGGCCGTATGCTCTTGGCGGCCAGGGCGATGCCCGTGATGAGGCCTCCCCCGCCGACGGGCACGACGATGGTGTCTATGTCGGGGTTCTGCTCAAGTATCTCGATGCCGATGGTCCCCTGACCGCAATAGACGCGCGGCTCGAACTCGTAGGGGTCCACGAAGAACATCTCGTTGCGGTCGATGTAGTTGATGCCGAGCGTGATGGAGTCGTCGTAGTCGCAGCCCAGGGCCATGGAGCGAGCGCCGTAGTAGCGTATGCGGTCGGTCTTTGAGCTGGGCGTTCCCACGGGGACGACCACCAGGCAGTCAGGGATTCCCAGCTCGCGCGCCGCATAGGCCACGGCGACGCCATGGTTGCCCGTGGACACGGTGCCCACCCCGCGCCCGCGCTCGAGCTCGGTGAGCTGCGCCATGGTGTTGAGGGCGCCGCGGACCTTGAAGCTCTTGCCCAGCTGCTGGCTCTCGAGCTTGAAGAAGTAGCGCCGCTCCTCGGTGTTCAGGTAGACGGACTCCTCAAGGGGCGTGCGCCTGACGCGGTCCCTGATGCGCGCGTACGCGTCCGAAACGTCACCCGCCGTGAACCATGAGCGCATCGAACCTCTCCGCCACCCTTTCATGTCTGCCGAGCGCCGTCCTCACGAGCGTGACCAAGGCGGCGTCACGGGGCGCTTTGACCTCATGCCATGCATCACGCGTGCGGGCGACATGGGAGGATTGTCGCACAGTTACCAATGCGTGCGCCGGACGATTTGGCGAGCAAGGCCATCGGCCTGACGGGTCGAGACCGTCCGCTCGCAGCGCGCCCGGGCGTCGTGTGGGCATGCCTAGGGGCGGCGGCCCTCCCCCCGCCCCGAGCGCGCTTCCCGGCGCCGTTCGCGAAAGAAGTCCCTCAGCAGGTCCGACGCCTCGTCCGCCAGCACGCCGCCGGTCGCGTCGAAGCGATGGTTGAGGCGCTCGTCGCGGCTCAGGTCATAGAGCGACCCCAACGCCCCGCCCTTGGGGTCCGGCGCGCCAAACACGCAGCGGTCGATGCGAGCGTTGACCATGAGGCCCGCGCACATGAGGCAGGGCTCCAGCGTCACATACACGGTGCATCCCGAGAGGCGCCAGTGGCCCAGCTCGCGGGCCGCCCCCACCATGGCGAGGAACTCCGCGTGGGCCGAGGGGTCCTCGTCCCGCTCGCGACGGTTGTGGCCGCGCGAGACCACGACGGGCTCGGGCGCCTCGTCCCAGGAGGCGGCGGGCCGCTCCGGGCTGACGTAGGAGGGGCTGGCAGGGTCCTTGGCCGCCTCGTACACCACGACGGCCCCTATGGGCACCTCGCCGTCGCGGGCGGCCAGGCGCGCCTCGGCAAGCGCCTGGCGCATGTAGCGCTCGTCATCCAGAGGCACCGCGATTCGTCCTTTCTCGGGGGCAGGGCGTATATGTTGTAGGATATATCCGTCGCCCGTCGGAGGGGTGGCAGAGTGGTCGATTGCAGCGGTCTTGAAAACCGTCGAGCGGCATCCCCGTTCCGAGGGTTCGAATCCCTCCCCCTCCGCCATCTGCGCCTTCTTTCTGCCTCCGCACGTCCCTAAGGGCCTGCGCCCGAACGTCCTGGGGTCCTGGGCCGGCGCGCGGGCGCCGATGCTATAATGGGCCGTAACCATTGATTGGATGCCGGGCCAGCCATATCCCGGCCAACGAGATGGAGGTCGCCATGCCCCTCGTCATCATTGCCCTGCTTGCCGTCGCCGCGGTTCTGGTCATGTGGTTCATCAACATCTACAACGGCATCGTCACCAAGGACAACCGCTGCGACAACGCCTGGCAGACCATCGACGCGCAGCTCCAGCGTCGTAACGACCTCATCCCCAACCTCGTCGAGACGGTCAAGGGGTACGCGGCGCACGAGTCCGGCACCTTCGAGGCGGTCACCAGGGCCCGCTCGGCGGTCATGTCCGCCACCTCGCCCGAGGAGAAGATGGAGGCGTCCAACGTCCTCTCCGGAACGCTCAAGAGCCTGTTCGCCGTGGCCGAGAGCTACCCCGAGCTCAAGGCGAACACCAACTTCCAGCAGCTTCAGACGGACCTCACCGACACCGAGAACCGCATCGTCTATGCCCGCCAGAGCTTCAACGACTGCGTCCTCGAGTACAACAACGCCATCGAGACCTTCCCCGGCAACATCGTCGCCGGCAGCAAGTTCAAGATGCGTCAGGGCTTTGAGGTCACCGATGCCGCGGCGCGGCAGTCCCCGCAGGTCAAGTTCTAGCCCGCACGCCCCCAAGGGCACGTCTGGCCCCGCACCCTCGTGGTGCGGGGCCTTTCTTGTCGTGCGTCGTCAAGCGAGGCCCTTGATGGAAAGGCCGCCCGCGGGCGGCCTTTCCGGACGTGCCGTTTCACGACGTTTTTGCGATGGCGCGGATGCTACCCGAGCAGCGCGCGCACCGTGCCGACGAGGTCGGCCGCAGTCAGGCCGTACTCCTCCTGAAGGTAGCCGGGAGTCCCCACGGACCCAAAGCGCTCGACGACCCCGTGACGCCTGAACGGCGGCGTGACTCCGGCCTCGAGCAGCGCGGACGCGACGGCCTCGCCCAGGCCGCCTATGACGCCGTGGTTCTCGAAGGTCACCACGGCCCGCTTGCCCGCAGCCTCGGCGACGAGCAGGTCGACGTCAAGCGGCTTGATGCAGAACATGTCAATGACCTCGCAGGAGACGCCCGCGTCGTCAAGCGCGTCCGCCGCGGCGAGCGCGTCCTTGAGCAGCTGTCCCGCGCTCACCACCAGGACGTCCTCGCCCGGACGGACGACGTTGCCCCTCCCCAGCTCAAACGTCGATCCCTCCGCATACAGCTGGAACGACTCCTTTCTGCCCGTGCGCAGGTAGTTGATGCCGCCGCGCGCCGCGAACGCCTTGAGCGTCCAGGCCATCTGGACGGCGTCGGCGGCGTCGGCGACCACGGCGCCCGGAATGGTCCTCATGAGGGCGACGTCCTCGTAGGTGGTGTGCGTGCCGCCGTTGGCGCCCGCCGTGAACCCGGGGTCGGAGCCCCAGATGTTTATCGTGTTGTGCGCGTAGCCGCCCGCCATGAATATCTGGTCAAACGCGCGGCGCGTCGCGAAGGGGCCAAAGCTGTGCACAAACGGCACGAGACCCTCCGAGCTGAGGCCCGCCGCCATGCCCATCATGTTGGCCTCGGCAATGCCAACCTGGACGTAGCGCTCGGGGTGTGCATCCCGAATCTTGGTGGAGAGCGACGCGCCGCCGAGGTCCGCCTCGAACATCACCACGCGCTCGTCCTCGCGCATGAGGTCGATGAGCGTGTCCGCGAACGTGTCGCGATAGGGCTTGCCTGCGGCGCCCACCTGTCGTGAGAGCTCAAACATCCTGCTCGCCCCCCTTGATCTGAGCCTCGAGCGCGAGGACGGCCTCGTCGGTCGCCCGTCGTATCTCGTCGTTGTTCCATTTCATGGAGTGGTTGTCGGCCGCCCGCTCAAAATAGGCGACGCCGGCGCCCTTGGTCGTGTCGAGCACGATGCAGTTGGCGCTCGCGTCGTTTGCCTTGGCGGCGTCTATGGCGGCGTCTATGGCGCGTATGTCCTGGCCGTCGACGCGCTGCGTCATGAAGCCGAACGCGCTCATCTTCTGCGCGAGGTCAAAGCCCGGCAGCACCGCGGCCGTAGGACCGTCCAGCTGCTTCTTGTTGTCGTCGATGAAGACGATGCAACGCGACAGCCGGCGCCCGGCGATGAACTGGAACGCCTCCCAGCACTGGCCCTCGTTGAGCTCGCCGTCCCCCACGATGAGATAGGTGTACGCCGCCGACTCCTTCATCTTGAGCGCCAGCGCGATGCCCGCCGCCTCGGACGTGCCCTGTCCGAGCGACCCGGTGGTGGCGTCGACGCCCGGCGTCTTGAGTCGATCGGTGTGCGAGGGAAGGCGCGTCCCGCCGTCGTTGAGGGTGAGAAGCCACTCTCGAGGAAAGAAGCCCCTCTCGGCCAGCACCGAGTACATGACCGGCCCGGCGTGTCCCTTGGAGAGGACGATGCGGTCGCGTCCCTGCCAGGTCGGATCGGCGGGGTCATGCCTCAGGTGGTGGGCGTAGAGGTCCGCCATCAGCTCGACGAGCGACAACGAGCCTCCCACGTGCCCGTAGCCGCGGTGTCGGAGCATGACGAGCACGTCCTTGCGCAGCTTGGCGGCAAGAAGCGTCGCCGCCCGCTCGGTCTGTTCGTTCACGATTCCTCCCCTCTGGCGTCCGCACGCGCGTGCACGCCCCCGTTTCGCGCAAGCGTGGGCCGGCCCTGCCGACGAGGCAGGACAAACCCATGAAAACGGGACCGTAGGCAAAGAGCCGCTGCGGGCCAGGCGAATCTATCGTCTATTGTTGCGAGGGCTAGGCCAGGTGCGCCTTGAGCTTCTCCTCGAGCTCGGCCTTGTCAACGATGTTCTTGAGGACGACCTTCTTCTCGTCGGGAATGCTCGACACGAAGTCGGCGAGGTCGCCGCCCACGATGAAGAGGTCGGCGGCAGTGGGGTTGATGTCCGAGATGGTGGTGTGGTCAACCTCGATGTCCCCGTGGCCGAGCTTCTTGAGGACCTCCTCGGTGTTCATGTGAACCATGAGGCTCGATCCCAGGCCCGACCCGCAGGCGCACATGATCCTCCTGATTGCCATGACGTTCTCCTTTGGTCAGGTGGCGCCGGGGTGCGACCGGCGCCACAGGCGATCCATGACGTGAGTCTACCCACGCGCGGAAGGGGGCGGGACCAGGCCCGCCCCCAACGACGACGTCTACTCGCCAGCCGCGTCCTTCTTGGGGGCGACGTAGTTGTAGACGATGGGAAGCAGGTACAGCGCGACGCAGACGACCGTGAGGACCAGGCCGCCGGTGACGGAGACCATGTTGCCGAAGATGATGCCCATCCACGAGAAGTCGGCATCCGAGAAGGTGCTGCCGACATAGCCCAGCTGGGTGAACACGGGCATGCAGATGGCCGGCAGGAAGGTGATGAGCAGGCCGTGGACGAAGGACCCGGCCACGCAGCCCTTCCAGCCTCCCTCGGCGTTGCCAAAGACGCCTGCGGTGGCGCCGCAGAAGAAGTGGGGCACGACGCCCGGCAGGATCAGGGCCACGGGAAGGGCGGCGTTGCAGCCGATGAGGATGAGCAGGCCCACGATGCCCCCGATGAAGGAGCTCAAAAAGCCGATGATGACGGCGTTGGGCGCATAGGTGAAGGCGACGGGGCAGTCGAGGGCGGGCTTGGCGCCAGGAACGATCTTGTCCGCGATGCCCTTGAAGGCGGGGACGATCTCGCCGATGATGAGGCGCACGCCCGACAGGATGACATAGACGCCGCCGGCAAAGGAGAGGCCGCAGGTGACGCACCAGACGATCCAGTTGGTCGTGGTCTCCTGGCCGATGTTGAGCAGGACGGCGAGGTGCGCGAACTGCGGGTAGCTGGCCGCGAGCTCGTCGGCGGTGATGCCGGCGGGAACTGCGCTGAGCAGGCCGCGGGCGATGGCGATGCCCGTGACGATGATGAAGAAGATCATCATGGTGAGGCCGATGGACACGGTGGTGTCACGCAGGAAGATGAGGCGCTTGGGGAAGTTGATCTCCTCGGTGCTCTTGCTCTTCTCCTTGCCAAACAGGACGCGAGCGACCTGGCCCGAGAGCCAGTAGCCGATGCCGCCAAAGTGGCCGAGGGCTATGGAGTTGCCGCCCGTTACCTTGCGGAAGGTCACCTGGCAGTACGCGGGGGAGAGGACCATGATGAGGCCCAGCAGACAGCCGCCGGCCAGATAGAGCTCGACTCCCGTAAGGCCGCCGGCGCCGCCCAGGATGACGGCGATCATGCAGGCCATGTACAGCGTGTGATGGCCCGTCAGAAAGATGTAGGGCATGCGCGAGAAGCGGGCGAGGACGATGTTGAAGACCATGCCCAGCGCCATGATGATGGCCGAGGCGGTGCCAAAGTTGGTGAGGGCGTCCGCGACGACGGCCTCGTTGTTGGGAACGACGCCCTGCATGTTAAAGGCGTAGTTGAAGATCTCGCCAAACGCGAGCAGGGACCCAGACTGCAAAAACGCGGCGCCCGCGGAGAGCACCAAAAATCCCACGATCGTCTTGAGCGTGCCCTTGATGATGTCCTCGACGGGCTTTCCCTGCAGGCACAGGCCCAGCAGGGCCAGCAGGCCGACGAGAATGGCGGGCGTTGACAGGATGTTGATGACGAAGCCAAGTACTGCCATTATTCCTCCTCCTTGTGGTAGTGGGTTGTTCGTGTCGTCCCGTCACGACGCCTTCGTCCGGCGGGGCGCTCGGCACGAAAGGTTGGGCGCTAGGCGCCAAAGTCTACGAACAGGTGATACACCTCGTCCGCCGTGGCGGCCGTGGCGGCCTTCTCGATGTTCGCGGGGTCGGCGAACATCGTCGCCAGGATGCGCATGACGTCAATGTGAGAGTTGGGGTCCTGCGCCGCCAGCGTCACGAGCACGCGGACGGGCTCGCCCGGCTTGTACTCGACGCCCTTGCGGCAGATGGTCACGGCAAGCTGCTGCTTGATGACTCCCTGCTCGGGACGCCCGTGCAGCAGCGCCAGGTCAGGGGCGAGCGCAAAGTAGGGGCCAAACTTGTGGACGTTCTCGATGATGCCGTCAATGTAGGCGCTCGAGACGTAGCCCCCGTCAACGAGGGGCTGGACGGCCACGTGAATCGAGTCCTCCCAGTCCTTGCAGGCCTCGACGATCTGCACGTTCTCGCGCTGGAGCATGTCGCTCATCGTCACTCCCATGCCACTTCCTCCTTTCCTGATCGTTGAGCCGGCCCGGCCAAGACCCCCTGTCGCCCTGCCGGTCTCTAAGCTGGTATTTCCAACTATCTTCGTAATGCGTACACATTATATTCCAGATTTTCCTTTTCTTGTCAAGAAAATTCCATTAATTGACCGTCCGGCCCTCCAGGCGGAACGGTCATATGTGGGGTTTGTACTAGAATCAGGTACCTGTTTCCCGCGAGCGGGACAGCTTGCCTAAGGTAGTGCTTGTCTAGGGTACTGCGTGCCTCAGGCGGCTTCGTTCGTTTTCCTGAGAGACCGGGAGTGTCGCACCTTGTTCCGTCGCGAGCGTAGAGAGAGGATCGTCGCCCTGCTGGAGGAGCGGGGGTCTGCGACCGTGGAGGAGCTGGCCGAGCTCTGTCATGCCAGCGTCGACAGCATCCGCAAGGACCTTCAGCAACTCGTCCGCGAAGGTCGCTGCGAGCGCTACTACGGGGGCGCCAGGCGCATTGGCCCCCCATCTGACCAAGGGACGCCCAGCCAGGGGAGTCCTTTGGGCCAGGGAGCGTTTGGCCAGGCCGCCGGTGCCGACGACGCGCACGCGAACGAGAACGAGCTCATAGGTGGCCCCAGCCTCGTCCCCACGACCCTCCCCTCGGGCACGAGGCCCTGGCCGTGGGACAATCCCGCGCCCTCGACCGAGCCCGTCTCCGCCTCACGGGGGCGCCCGGACATGGTGAGCCAGGAGGCGCGCCTCTCGGTGGCCCGTCGGGCCTATCTCGAGATCAACGACGGGGACGCCGTCTTCCTTGACGTCTCGCGCACCAACGCCCTGCTCGCGGACCTGATTGCCCAGGGCGACAAGCACGTCATCGTCACCACCAACATGATGGAGGTCATCCAGCGGCTCTCGGGCAAGCCCCACGTGACGCTCGTGAGCACGGGCGGCTACCTTAACGTGCAGCTCAATGGCTTTTTGGGATCGGCGACCATCAGTCTGCTGGAGCCGCTGCTCTTCTCGAAGGCGTTCATCGGCGCCGACGGCGTCAACTTGACGAACGCGGCCGTGACGACGGACTCCATCGACGCAGGCGAGGTCAAGGAGCGCGTCATCCATAACGCGTCCTACCCCTTCCTGCTGGCGGAGGAGCAGAAGTTCCACATGAGCCATCGCTTTCGCTTTGCCACCGTCACGGACTTCTGCGCGGTCATCACGGACACCGACGACCCCGAGATTCTCGCCGGAATCGCGCGCCAGGGCGTTGCGGCCCTGCGAGCCCTGTAAGCCGGGGACAGACGCTCGACGACCCTGCATGCCGGCAGAGGCGGCGAGAGGCGAGGACGGGGGCGCCCCTCTTGGACAGCGTCTCGTAAGGCTTTGGTATTCATCCTCGTCACCGGCATGCCCGCGTGTACAATGAGGAGCGGCCGGTCGGCGCAAGGCGCTCGTGCGGCCCGTCCCGTCAGCAAGGAGAAGGGTCCTTGATGAAACCTCGACCTCACAGTCGCTGACCCCTCGATGGTTCCCTGTTGGTCTCATCGTGGGGTGTCCCCGAACGCCACGGCCCGCGCGTCCGTGCGAGGCGCGCCGCGCCAGACCAACTAAGGAGCTCGCATGATCTACCTGTCCCAACTGGTGGGAAACCCCGTGTACGACCTCAACGGAGAGCGCATCGGCAGGGTCAACGACCTTGGCATCGCCACCGGTGAGGTCTTTCCCCGCGTCACGTCGCTCGCCGTCGAGGGGCCCGGCAGGACCCCCTTCATGATCAGCTGGAGAAAGTACGTCGACTCGTTTGACGAGAGCGACGTCCGCCTCAAGGTAATCGCCACTGACATACGCTTTAGCTACCTTCAGCCCGACGAGGTCCTCATCGCCCGCGACCTGCTCAACAAGCAGATCGTGGACACCCGCGGCGCCCGCGTCGTGCGCGTGAACGACCTCAAGCTCTCTGACACCAGCTCGTCCCAGCTGCGTCTGCTGGGAGCCGAGGTGGGCGTCCGCGGCATCCTGCGCTCCCTCTCCCCCGCGCTCGAGCTTTTGGTCGTCAGGGCGTCGCGTGCCCTGGGCAAGCCCCTGCCGGAGCGCATCATCGCCTGGAACTACATGGACCTCCTCGACCGCGACCTCTCCAACGTCAAGCTGTCCGTCTCTCACAAGACGCTTGACGAGCTGCACCCCGCCGACATCGCCGACATCATAGAGCGCCTCGACCCCCGCCTGCGCGGCCAGGTCTTTGCCCAGCTTGACGAGGAGCGGGCCGCCGACGCCATCGCCGAGCTCGAGGACGACTCGATGGCCGCCGAGCTCATGGGCGACATGGACGTCACCGCCGCCTCGCGCCTGCTCTCCGAGATGGACCCTGACGACGCCGCCGAGCTCGTCTCGGAGCTTGACTATGACAAGGCCGAGAAGCTCCTGCGCCTGATGGGCGTGAAGGAGCGCGGCGCCATCAGGCAGCTCCTGGGCTACCGCGAGGACACGGCGGGCCGCATCATGACCTCCGAGGTGGTGTGGCTGGGCGAGGACGCGACCGTGGGCGACGCCAAGCAGGCCATCCGCTCCCTTGACGAGGCCTTCGAGTCGGTTCACTACGTGTACCTCAAGGACGAGGAGGGTCGCCTCTCCGGCGTCGTGAGCCTGCGCAGCATCATCTCCTTTGACGACGACGCCAAGCTGGGCGACATCGCCTACGACGACCTCGTGTGCGCCCGCCCGGACGACGACCAGGAGGACGTCGCCCTCGACATCGCCAAGTACAACCTGCTCGCCATGCCCGTCGTTGACGACGAGCGGCACCTGCTGGGCATCGTCACGGTTGATGACGCCCTCGACGTCCTCGAGGAGGAGCACGAGGAGGATCTTCAGATCGCCGGCGGCGGGCGCGGCGACGCCGACGGACGCAAGGGCACCAGCGGCCTGCTCTGGCTGTTGCGCAACGAGCTGTGGTTCTTCGCCTGGATGGTCGGGCTCGCCGCCCTCGCCCTCCTTGTGGGCGACGGCCGCCGCGAGCTCGTCTTTGCCCTTGGGGCCGCCCTGCCCGTCGCCGTCATCGCGGCGCTCGACTCGGTGAGCTACACCACCAACTTCTTCATCGAGAACGACCCCGATGACGAGGACTCGCCGTCGCTGGCAGGCTTCGCCCTGAAGGGCGTCGGGCTGGGACTCGTCTTTGCCGCCTTCGAGTCGCTCGTCGCCGTCGGCGTCCTCAGCGCCCTGTTTGGACAGGACGCCGGCGGCGTCAAGGCGGGTCAGCTGGCCGTCCTGAGCTTTGGCGCCGCCGCCGCGAGCGTGCTCGCGTCGTTCCTCTTGGCCCCCGTGTGCCTGAGCGTCCTGCGCTCGCGTGACGAGAAGGGCGCCGAGACCTCGGGCATCGCCCTCCAGCTTCTGGCCATGGCCATATCCGTCGCGCTGTTCTGCGCCATCACCCTCGCCCTCGTGGCGGGGCTGGGGCTGTAGCATGGCGGCCGCCACCGACCGAGGGGGCCGCAAGGCGGGCAGGCTCGCGCTGCTCGCCGCCATGGGTCCGGGCATCCTGACGGCGCTGGCCGGCAACGACGCCGGCGGGGTCGCCACCTATTCCACCGCGGGAGCCACCTTTGGCTTTGGCATGCTCTGGACGGTGCCCCTCATGTGCCTGCTGCTCATCGTGGTGCAGGAGACCTCCGCCCGCATGGGCTGCGCCACCGGCAAGGGCTTTGCCTCCCTCATTCGCGAGCGCTTTGGCATTCGCATCTCCGCCGTCGCCATGCTGTCGCTCATCGTCTCCAACTTTGCCGTCACGCTTTCCGAGTTTGCGGGCATTGCCTCGGGCATGGCGCTCTTTGGGGTCCCCACCTGGGCCTCGGTTCCCATCGCCGCCATCACCACCTGGCTCTTGGCCGTGTCGGGGTCATACCGTCACATCGAGAAGATCCTCCTGGCCATTGGCCTCGTGTTCGTCACGTACATCGTTGCCGGGGTCATGGCGCATCCCGACTGGGGAGAGGCCCTTCGCTGCACCCTCGTTCCGCAGGCGTCCGCAGACCCCAGCTATATCTCGCTTTTGGTGGCAAACGTGGGAACGACCATCTCGCCTTACATGATCTTCATGGTGGCGAGCAACGTCGTCGAGAAGAACCTTGACGCCTCGGACATCCCCGGGCAGCGGGCCGACAACGTGTCGGGCGCCATCTTTGCGGAGATAATCACCTGGTTCATCATCCTGACGACCGGAGCGGTCCTCTTTCCCGCCGGCATCCTGGTCAACGACGCGGCCGACGCCGCCCAGGCCCTCGTGCCCTTGGCCGGGCGCTATGCGTCGGCCATGTTTGCCGCAGGGCTCGTCGGCGCCTCGTTCTTGGCCGCCTGCGTCATGCCCGGCATCACCGCAGGGGCCCTCTGCGAGGCCTTTGGGTGGGAGCGCGGCATCAACCGGCGCTGGCAGGAGGCGCCGGTCTACTACGGCACCATCGCCCTCATCACGCTGGCGAGCGCGGGCCTCGTCCTGCTGCCCGGCGCGGACCTCTTTGGCATCATGATGGCGTCCCAGGTCATCAATGGCGTGCTGCTTCCCGTGCTGCTGCTGTGCATGGTCACCATCGCCGACGACCGCCACATCATGGGCGAGCACGCCAACGGACGACTGTGGAGCGGACTCACCTGGTTCACCATCGTCGCCGTCATCATCCTGACGGTGGTCATGTTCGTCTTCATGGCCCTGGGCTACTAGCGCGCGGCGCAGGACGGCCGCGAGGGTACGCCCGAGAGAGCTCTCGGCGACGCCTGGCTGTCGCGGCCGCACTGCGGAAGCTACTTGCTGGCGCGCTTGTACTCGTCCATGAACGAGCCGAACATGCCCTTGGTCCTGCCCAGCTGTCGGCCCAGGGTCTTGCTCCCCTTGTCCAGCGCGCGAGCCGCCTTGTCATCCGCCTTCTTGGCGACGGCGGCGCCGCGGACCTTGGCGCGCGCGTAGCCCTCCCCGGCCTTGGCCGCCACGCCGCCCGTGAGCTCGGACGAGGCGACCTCGTCCGCCACGACCATGTAGCCCTTCGCATAGCCCCTAACGAGCGCGGCGGGAATGGGCAGGGCTCCAACGAGCGTCTGCGCCACGCCGCCGTCGCCCACGAAGAAGCACTCGACCTGCCCCGTCGTGGCGTCAAACGACGCATCGCTCACAAAGCCCAGCTCGCGGCCGCCCTCGGTGCGTGCGTCCATGCCCGACCAGATGATGCAGCGGTCCCAGTCAAGGCCCAGGCGCGTTTGGGCCGCCTGGTCGGTCCCCTCCTCGAGGTTGGTGACGACGAGCGTCTTAGCACGGCGCTCAAGGGCGTCGAGCGCCACAAAGACGTCGGGGCGCTTGATCATGCCGACGATGTCAGGGCGGCGGACCATGACGCCCACCACGCGCGTCCCCTCGGGCGAGAAGACCGCCGTCTTCACGCGACCAAAGCGTTTGCCTGCCCCGCCGCCCTTGGGAACGACCACCTTGAGCCTGTCGAGGTCACTCAGCCTCGTCGTCATGCGCGCCTCCTCATATGCCCCATGGCCGCCCGCCCAGAGAGCCCTCGTGCCCGCGTCGGACAGAAGAGGGCGGACGGGGCGTGAGCGCCGCCCTCGTCCGCCCGCAGGCAGAAGCCATGACCGTGCCCCTCACACGCCTACGTGCCCGCTTACTTGCCTTCCTCGACGTCGTTGGGGTCCTCGGCCGTCGCGGCGTCGCCGTCAACGATCTCCACATGGACGGACGCCGCCTCCTGGACGTTGTCCTTGACGTCTTCCACGCCCTCGGCAACCTTCTCCGCGACGCTGTTGACGGCCTCCTGGACCTGGGACGACGTCGTGCTGACCGCGTCTGACAGCGACGACCTCAGCTGGTCCATGCGCTCGCGAGCCAAGTCAACCTTGGCGCGAAGCTCGTCGGTGGTGGCGTCCACGTTGGGCCGGACGCTGTTGATCTTGTCTCCCACGACGCGCGAGCTGCGCTCGTAGGTGTCCACCGCGCTGTCCCAGGCGTCGTTCATGGCGTCGGCCACCCGGGCGCGGCTCTCGGAGCCCGTTCGGGGCGCCAGCAGCAGTCCTGCCATCACGCCAGCCGCAGCACCAAAGATGCTGCCGACGACAAATCCAAGTGTTCCCCTTGCGCTCATGACGTCCTCCTGTCGTTAGTCAAGCTCATTCGGCCAAAGTTGGATGCCCTCAAAACCTCCGCTCGCACCTTGCGTGCATGCGACGCCCACGGGACGATCGGTCGCCGTGAGATGATCACCTCACTCTGTGGGGACCGGGAATATACTCCTCGGGAGCGACGTCGGATTCGTCGTCGCTCTCACCCTCGTCCGCGGCGGCCGTTGCGTCCTCCGACGCTTCGTCCGCCGTGCCGTCGTCGTCCTCTGCGACGCCGTCACCTGCCGCGGCGCCCTCGTCCCCCCGGATGGCCGCGACCTCGCCCGCGACGAGGTTCTGCTGGGTGAAGGGAGAGGGGGCTGTCGCAGGGGGCTGGGGATGCATCAGCAGCTCCGCGAACTCGCTGTCATAGGGCTCGTCCTCCGCGTCGGCATCAACGTCAACGTCCACGCGCTCCCCGGGACGCTGCGCGGGGATGCGGGCGGTGTCCGAGAGAGTGCTCCCGTCGGCCTGGGCGGCATCTGACGACTCGGGGCCGTCGGCTGAGGGAGCGTCCTCGATCGACGACGTCGCGTCAGGCTCGTCGCTTGGCCGGGCGGCGTCGCCCCTGGCCTCGACGCGCGCCGCGGCCGCCTGCGCGGCGGCCTGCTCCTGGGCGATCTGCTCGGCAAGGTCGCGGCGCCCCTGCCGGGAGCGACGCTCGGCCTCAAGGCGCTCGGCCTCCTCTTGGGCGCGGGTCTCGGCCTCAAGGCGCTCGGCCTCCTCGCGCTCCGCCTGGCGTGCCGCCTCGGCGTCCGCCTCCTCTTGGGCGCGCAGGCGCTCCTGTGCCTCGTACTCGTCAAGGTCCACCGCCCAGGACGGCGTCGCCGCCTTGCGCTCGGCGGCCTCCTCTTGGGCCCGGCGGCGGGCCTCCTCTTCGGCCTCAAGGCGGTCCGCCTCCTTGCGGGCGCGGGCCTCGGCCTCCACCTCCGCGCGGGCCTCGGCGATCTCGGCCTCGCGCTGGGCGATCTCGGCCTCGCGCTGGGCGAGGGCGCGCTGATACTCGGCGTCAACCTCGGCCCTCAGGGCGTCCTCCACCTCCTGGCGGTAGGTCACCTCGTGAATCTCGCCGATGTTCTGGACCATGCTCGTGAGCCCCGACACGATGGCCTCGACGTCGGGCGCCGGTTCGGCTCCGCCGCCAAAGGCCCAGTTGGCTATCCACACGGCGCTCGAGAGCGCCCCCATGACCAGCACGTCGTCGGGACAGGAGAGCTCGATGTCAAAGCTGCGGTCGTCCCCCTCCACCGGGTAGGTCTTGCCCGAGCTTATGTCGGCGGAGGCGCTCGACTGAGAGAGGAGCTCCACGGTCATGTGCTCAAGCAGGTGGGCAATCTCGGTGTCGCCCATGACCCCCTTGAACGACTCGTCCCGGTCGCCCATGCACACATGCTCCACGATGTGCGGCATGAGGTAGTAGATGCGCGTGGTGGCAACGAGGTCGTCGCTGGTCATGAGCGGCGCATCCTGCGTGACGTAGATGCGCGCCGTCAGGTTCTCGAGGCCAACCTTGACGCGCTTGATTTCGAAAAGTGCCATGGGACGGGACCTTCCCCTTGCGCTCGCTTGTACGCAGCCATTGTACCAATGCCCACGCCACCACGCCCCGTGGGCGCGGCGAGGGGCCTATGAGGCGGCGTCGGCATCCCGTGAGGCGTCGGCATCCTCAGGGATCTCGTCGTCACGAGGCTCGGGCGCGCTCACGCGCAGCATGGACACGCGCCGGCCGCGCATGGACTGCACGTGAAACGTGTAGCCGTCGATCACAAACTCGTCTCCGGGGCGCGGCAGGCCGTCCGCCACGTCGATGACGAAGCCGGCGATGGTCTCGTACTCCTCGGAGTCCTCGATGGGCCAACCCAGCTCGATGGAGTCGTCAATGGGAAAGCGCCCGTCAACGAGCCACTCCCGGGCGCCCAGCTGGGTGAGGTACTTGTTGTCGGGGTCAAACTCGTCCTCGATCTCGCCGACGATCTCCTCGACGATGTCCTCGACCGTGATGACGCCCGCCGTGCCGCCGTACTCGTCCACGACGATGACCATCTGGTCGTGGGCGCTGCGCATCTCGGAGAGCAGGGGGATGATGTCCTTGGTGTCCGGGACGAAGTCGGGCTTGCGCATGTGGCGACGGATGCTGTCGGCCTGGGCGTGGTCGTCGAGCACGGGGCCGATGAGGTCCTTGATGTGGGCTATGCCCACGATGCGGTCAAGGTCCTCGTGATACACGGGAACGCGCGAGTAGCCCGTCCGACGCATGACGGCGAGCACGTCGCCCACCGAGCTGTCATCCTCCATGAACGTGACGTCAACGCGCGGGATCATGACCTCGCGGGCCTTGGCGTCGCCCAGGTCTATGACGTCGTGAATCATGGACTTTTCCTCGTCCGTGAGCTCGTCGGAGCCCCTGACCAGGTAGCGGATCTCGTCCTCGGAGACGTCCTGCCTGTCGTCGGTGCTCTTGATGTGCAGCAGGCGGGCGAGGCCGTTTGCCGTGGAGGCCGTCAGCGCCACGAGGGGGCGCGTGAGCACCGCAAAGCCGTTGATCGGGCCGACGACGCGCTTTGCCACGGCCTCGGCGTCCGCCATGGCGATGCGCTTGGGGACGAGCTCGCCCACCACGATGGAGAAGTACGACACCACGAGCGTGATCAGGACCGTCGCCAGGGCCTCGGAGAGGTGGGCCTCCACGCCCCACAGCGCGATCTGGGCGCCCAGGGGGCCCGACAGGCTCGTGGCGGCAAAGGCCGAGCTGAAGAAGCCCAGCAGGGTGATGGCAACCTGGATGGCGGCAAGGAAGTGCGCCGGGTCCTCGACGGCCACGGAGGCGATGGCGGCCCGTTGGTCGCCCTCCTCGGCGTCGTGGTCCAGCAGGGCCTTGCGCGCCGTCGAGAGCGCCATCTCTGACATGGAGAAGTACCCGTTGGCGATGGTGAGAAGGACGGTCACCACTATGGAGATTGCGATGTTCATGCGCCTGGGCGCACCTTTCGTAGCGGCGGGGCGGCGGGGCGCAGCGACCGCCCCGGCAGGGAGGCTTCCTCGTCCATGGTAGCAGAACGAGGCGGCGGCGCCGGCACGGGCGGTGGGCGCGGAATCTCGGCGCGGTCGCGCCGGAACGTCAACGGCCGCCTTGGCCCCTCGGGGCGCCAAGCGCCTCGCGCGCCGTGCGCACGAGATACGAGAGCTCCTCCACCCTGAGCGCCGCAGCCAGCAGCAGGTAGACGGCAGAGAACGCCACGAGCTGCGCCAGGATCGTGACCCAAGGTCCCAGCGCCAGCGCGCCCAGCGGCGTCGCGCAGAGCGCCGCTGCGGCTGCCAGGCCAAAGGCCGGAGCGATGTCGCGCAGCTGATGAAGATAGGAGTACCCCACGATGCGCTTGTTGGGGAAGGCGTTGATGAAGGTGCAGACGACGTTGGAGAGGGCCGCCCCCACCACGATGGCGTCGATGCTCCTGAGCCCAAAGGCGGCCACGAGCAGGATGCCGAGGCCCACGACCACCTTGACGACCTCGAGCCTGAGAAACACGTCGCTGCGACCCATGCCGTTGAGCACCTGCAGGTTGGTGGTGTGGATGGGCAGCAGCGCATAGGCGAGGCAGTAGAGCTGAAGGTAGGGCACGGCGGGCTCCCACTGCGCGCCGAGGAGCGCCGGCACCAGCCGGGGGGCCACCAGGGCGAACCCCGTCATGGCCGGCACGACAAAGAAGGTGCTCGTCTTGAGCGCGCGACGCATGAGGCGACGCACCAGGGCGACGTCGCCCTGCACGCGTGACACGGCGGAGAGCATCACCGGCTGGATGACGCTGTCGAGGAGGGTGCCCAGCTGCTGGGGGTACTTCTTGCCCTGTGACACCAGGCCCAGCTGAGACCCCGTGAACACGCGGCCTATGACGAGGTCCGAGACGCTCTGGTTGGCCTGGTCGAGCAGGCCTGACGCCAGGAGCTTCCAGCCAAAGCCAAAGAGGCGGCGGGCCCGGTGGGGAACAAAGACGGCCCGCGGCTTCCAGGGGATCTGGGCGGCGAGCACCGCGCACTTGGTGAGCTGGTAGGACAGCTGCTGCGCCACCAGAGCCCAGAGCCCGCCCCCCATGAGGGCGCAGCCTATGCCCAGGACGCCGGAGGTCGCGGCCGCGCTCACCGTGGAGCGAAAGGTCTTGTGAAACTCCAGGTTGCGGGCGACGATGGCCTCCTGGATGGCGTTGAACGCGTTGATGACCAGCACCAGCACCAGCACGCGCAGCGGCCACAGCATGTCGGGCATGCGATAGAATCCCACGACGGCGGGGGCGGCAAAGAAGACGAGCGCGCACAGGGCCGCCGAGACCACGAGGCTCATCCAGAATACGGTGTCGTAGTCGTCCCGCGAGATGTCGGGCGCCTGGATGATGGCCGTGTTGAGCCCCGACTGCACGATGACGTTGCCCACGTTCACAAAGACGAGCATGATCGCCAGGGAGCCAAACTGGGTGGGCGAGAGCAGACGCGCCATGACCACCTGGACCACGATCTGGATGAGCGCGGAGCCCCCCTGCTCAAAGAGCTTCCAGAACAGGGACGTGATCGTCCGCGACTTGAGGTCCTGCTGTGCCATGCGGCCCCTTCTCCCAAGATGTCCCGTGGCGCGTGTTCCCTAGATTCTAGGCGAGAAGGGAGGGCGCCCTGGCGCGGCGGCCAGAACGCCCTCCCCCACGCGTCTCACCGGAGCGCGCCCGGGACGCTACCTGCCTTCCGCGCGACGGCGGGCGTACTCCTGGGCAAGCTCCTCCTGGACGTCGTGGGGCACCTGCTCGTAGCCCGACACCTCCATCTCGAACTCGCCCGTGCCGCGCGAGAGGGAGCGCAGGCGCGTGGCGTAGTCGGTGACCTCGGCATACGGAACCGTCGCCTCGACGGTGGTGTGGCCGGCCTGGGCCCCCTGCCCCGAGGTGGCGCCCATGCCCTCGACGCGACCGCGCGAGGCCGAGATGTCGCCCATCACGGAGCCGGCATAGCTGTCGGGCACGGTGACGGACAGGTGCGCCATGGGCTCAAGCAGCACGGGCTCGGCCTGGGCGACGGCCTTCTGGAAGCCGATGCGCGCCGCCGTCTTGAAGGCCATCTCGTTGGAGTCGACGGGATGATAGGAGCCGTCGTACACGGCGACCTTGATGTCAATCATGGGATAGCCCGCGACGACGCCGTCGGTCATGGTCTCCTGGACGCCCTTGTCGACGGCGGGAATGTAGTTGCGCGGGATGTGGCCGCCCACGACCTCGTCCACGAACTCGTAGCCCGCGCCGGGGTTGGGCTCCACGCGCAGCCAGCAGTCGCCGTACTGGCCGGCGCCGCCCGTCTGCTTCTTGTGGCGCCCCTGGGCGCTGGCGACGCGGCGGATGGTCTCGCGATACGGAATGCGCAGCTTGACGGTGTGAGCCTTGACGCCCGTGCGCTCCTCCAGCCGGTCGAGGAGCACGGAGACCTGCGCCTCGCCGATGGCGGACACCACCGTCTGACCGGTGTCCTCGTCCCTGGTGACGCTCAGCGTCGGGTCGGCGTCGGCGCTCTTCTCGAGGAAGGCGTACAGCTTGCCCTCGCTGCCGCGCTCGTCAGCCTCTATCGCCGCGCGATACAGCGAGTTGGGGAAGCGGAAGGCGGCCGCCTCGACCTTGCCGGTGACCGAGAGCGTGTCGCCGGTGAGAGCGTCGAGCTTAGGCACCACGCAGACGTCGCCGGCTGCGACTTCCTGCAGGTCGCGAGTCTCGCGGCCCATCATCTGATACAGGTGGCTCAGGCGCTCCGACTTGCGCGTGCGGGCGCAGGTGAGCTCGGTGCCCGGCCTCACCGTTCCGGCCAGCACCTTGATGAAGGACAGCTTGCCGTTCTGCTGGTCCTGGAGGCTCTTGAAGACGAAGGCGACGGGCCTGTCGTCGTCCGGCGAGATGTCCAGCTCCTCGCCGTTGACCAAGGGGACGCGGCCGTAGTCGGCCATGGTGGGGAACCACGCCGCGATGCCCTCCATGAGCGCGATGACGCCCTCCTCCTTGACGCAGGAGCCCGCGAACACGGGCACGAAGACGCGGTCGATGATGGCCTTGGCGAGCAGGCCCTCGAGCTCCTCGGTGGTGACGGGCTCGCCCTCTAGGTACTTCATCATGAGCTCGTCGTCGGCCTCCACCACAAGCTCCACGAGCTGGTCGTGGGCATGCCGGGCGGCGTCCAGGTAGTCGGCGGGCACCTCGCTCACCACGGGCTTGCCGTCCTCGAGATGGCGCGACGTCAGATGGATCACGTCGATGATGCCCGCGAACGCGTCGCCCGACCCTATAGGCATCGTGACGGCGGCAAGGCGGTTGCCGTAGCGCTCCTGGGCGGTCAGAAGGGCGGTGTCCCAGTCGGCGTCGGGACGGTCGAGGCGATTGATGAAGAGGGCGCGGGCGATGGAGAGGTCCTCCGCCGCGTACCAGAGCCTCGTGGTGATCGTGCCGGGGCCGGAGGCGGCGTCCACGACGAAGACGGCCGTCTCGGCGGCGGCCAGCGCGCCGTAGGCGTCGCCCACGAAGTCGGGGTAGCAGGGGGCGTCAAGGACGTTGATGCGACAGCCGTCATACTCCACCGGCGCGATGGTGGTCGAGATGGAGAAGCCGCGCGCGCCCTCCTCGGTGTCATAGTCGAGCGTGGGCTTGGTGCCGGCGTGACCGCCCAGGCGGGTCGTCCTGCCCGTCAGGTGGAGCATGGCCTCGGCCAGCATGGTCTTGCCCACGCCGCCTTGGCCCACGAGAGCGAGGTTCTTTACCTTGGTGCTTGCAGCCATGTTCCCTCCTCAAGCCCGTCTCGCCCCATGCGGGGGCAGGGCATCAGTACGACACGATGCCTTCAACATATCCATGGCCCCGGATTGCCAACCCCACGTTTCGGGCGGCGCGGGCAAGGGCGCCGCAGGCGCGACGTTTGCCCGTCAGATTGCCCCTACCAGCGGCGGACCTTCTCGACGTTCTCGCGGATGTGCGCACAGCTGGCGTGGAACTTCTCCTGCTCACGCTCGTCCAGGGCCAAAGGAAAGAGGCTCTCGACGCCGTTTGCGCCGACCACGGCGGGCAGCGAGGTGTATATGCCGCTCTCGCCGTAGACGTCGTCCAGAAGGACGCCGCAGGGGGTGATGAGCTTGGAGTCCTGGATGACGGCCTTCACGATCTCCGTGGCGGCGTTGGCCACGGAGTACTCGGTGCAGCCCTTGCCGGCGTAGGTCACGTAGCCGCCCTGGCGGGCGGCGTCCTCGATGGCGTCCTTGTCAAACGTGAAGCGCTCGGGGTCGCTCCTCTCAAGCTCGGCCAGGGGCGTGGCGCCAAAGGACACGTGCGACCAGGCGGCAAACTGCGAGGCGCCGTGCTCGCCAAGCATCCAGCTGGTGATGGAGGTGGGGTTGTAGCCCGTGACGTCGGCAAGGGCGTGGCGCAGGCGGGCCGAGTCGAGCGCGGTGCCCGACCCGATGACGCGGCGCGGGTCAAGCTCCGCCAGCTTCCAGATGAGGGTGGCCACGACGTCGCAGGGGTTGGCGATGGTGACGATGACGCCCTCGTAACCCTTGAGGCGGGGCGCCCACGACGCCGTCTCGTCCGAGGTGCAGAACAGCTCGCCGTCGCGGTTGCCGGCGGCCTGGGCTATGTGCCCTGCGGCGTTGACCACGACGTCGCAGCACATGAGGTCCTCGTAGCGGTCGTGACAGTTGTACACGCGCGCCTGTCGGGGGTAAAAGGGCATGGCGTCCTGCAGGTCGTTGACCTCGCAGGCGACCTTGCTCTCCTTCACGTCAACGCAGTAGAGCTCCGCCGCCAGCCCCTGATAGAGAATCGCGTTTGCCACGTGCGCTCCCACGTGGCCCATGCCGATGATGCCGATCTTCGTTACTGCGCTCATGGTTCTCCATTCCTCGTCATGTGAACGTGTTGATGGTCTCCGGTGTGCGGGGCTGGCGCGCCAGGCTCCTCTGGCGACAAAACGCCTGGCGCCCCGGGCCGGCGCGGGTGGCGCCTATGGCGTCGCTGGGGGCTTTGCGGCAGGCCCGTCCGCTCGCGCCGGGCGGGCCTCGACCACGTTTGGCGTGTATCCCGGCAGGAACTTCTCCTCGTAGAACGACTTGGGGATGCTCACGGGATACCGGCCGTTAAAGCAGGCCGCGCAGTAGCCGCGGTCGGGCACGCAGGCCAGGAGCCCCTCGATCGAGAGAAAGGCCAGCGAGTCGGCGCCGATGTAGTCGCGCACCTCCTCGACGGACTTGTTGGCGCTGATGAGCTGGTCCTGCGTGGCCGTGTCGATGCCGTAGAAGCAGGGCCACACGACCTCCGGCGACGCCGAGCGCAGGTGCACCTGGGTGGCGCCCGCCTCGCGCAGCATGCGCACGATCTGCTTGGACGTGGTGCCGCGCACCACCGAGTCGTCCACCATGAGCACGCGCTTGCCGGCCACCGCGTCGGCCAGGGCCGTCAGCTTGAGGCGCACGCCCCGCTCGCGCAGCTCCTGGGTGGGGGCTATGAAGGTGCGCGCCACGTAGCGGTTCTTGATGAGCCCCGTGCCAAAGGGCAGGCCCGCCTCGGCGGCAAAGCCCTCGGCCGCCGGCGTGCCGCTGTCGGGAACGCTGATGACCAGGTCGACGTCGGCGGGCGCCTCGCGGGCGAGCTGGCGGCCCATCTCGTGGCGGACCTTGTAGAAGGACCTGCCGTCCTGCACGGAGTCGGGGCGCGAAAAGTACACGTCCTCAAAGATGCACGTTGCCTCGCCCCGCTGGGCGACGCCCTCCTCGCTGGAGATCCCCTCGTCCGACACGCGCAGCACCTCGCCGGGACGAACCTCTCGCACGAAGCGGGCGCCCACGATGGACAGGGCGCAGGTCTCGCTGGCGACCACCCACTCGCCCTCGCCGAGCCTGCCAAGGACCAGCGGCCTGATGCCCAGGGGGTCCCTAAAGGCGTAGAGCGCGTCCTCGCGCACGAGCACCACGGCGTAGCCGCCGCGCACGAGCTGCATGGTGCGGCGGATGCCCTGCCTCAGGTGGCTCGTCCTGCTCGTGAAGTAGCCTATGAGACGGGCCATGACCTCGCTGTCGGTGTCCGAGCGAAACGGGATGCCCGCGTCGATGAGCTTATGGCGCAGCTCGTCAAAGTTCACGAGGGTGCCGTTGTGGGCCAGGGCGATGACCACGTCCCCGATGGTGGAGAGGTGCGGCTGCGACGACTCCCAGCCCTTGGCGCCCGCCGTTCCGTAGCGGCAGTGGCCGATGGCCACCTTGCCCTGCATGGCCTGGAGGTCCTCGTCCTTGAAGACCTCGGTGACAAGCCCCAGGTCCTTGCGGACGAGCACCGTCTTGCCGTTGCCCACCGCGATGCCTGCGGAGTCCTGGCCGCGATGCTGTAGGGCCCTCAGGGCAAAGTAGGTCATGCGCGACACGTCCTGACCGGGAGCCCAGATGCCAAAGACGCCGCACTCCTCGTGCAGGCCGGTCATGCCGGCGTGATGCTCGGCCGCGTCGCAGGCGGTCATGGACGATGCGCTCATCGCGTCCCCTTTGCGCAGGCTAGAATGGTGGGTGCAACGCGTCTAGTGTACGGCAAGCCCCGACGCGGGCCAGGCCGCGTCGGAAGGTCGTAACATGGGATACCGCACCTACACCTGCCCCATCGCCCGCCGCTGCGGAGGATGCGAGTGGCTCTCGGTGCCCTATCCCATCCAGCTTCGTCGCAAGCAGGAGGCCCTGGAGCGGCTCTTTGGGGACATCTGCCGCGAGGACGGCTGTCGGGTGGCGCCCGTCCGCGGCATGGAGGACCCCCGCGCCTTCAGGATGAAGGCGGCCGCGCCCTTTGCCCCCGGTCCCAAGGGGCGCATGCGCACGGGCTTTTATGAGGGAGGATCGCATCGCATCGTCTGGTGCGAGCGCTGCCTGGTGGAGGACGAGCGGGCGCGAGCGGTCCTCAACGACGTGGCGCGCGTGGCGGAGCGCCTGGGCATTGCCGCCTACGACGAGGATCGCGGCACCGGCGTGCTCAGGCACGCGGTCCTTCGCTGCGGCCATGCCACGGACGAGACGCTGCTGACCCTGGTGACCAACGGCGAGCGGCTCCCCCGCGCGGGGCGCTTCGTGCGAGAGTTGCTCAAGCGCCACGGCGAGCTCACGAGCATCGTCCAGAACGTCAACACCCGACGCACCAACGTCATCCTGGGCCAGCGCTGCCGGACGCTGTACGGCCCGGGCGTCATGCGCGACCGGCTGCTGGGCTGCACGTTTGAGATAGGTCCCACGAGCTTCTACCAGACGAACCCGCGGCAGACGGAGCTGCTGTACTCCCTGGTCGTCGAGGGCGTGCGCCTCTCTGGGGGCGAGAGGGTCCTTGACGCCTACTGCGGCTGCGGCACCATCGGCATCTGCCTGGCCAAGGCCGCGCGGGAGACAGGGCGCTCCCAGGTGCACGTGACGGGCGTCGAGCAGGTCTCGGGTGCCGTGGCGAGCGCGCGGCGCAACGCCGCGGCCAACGGGCTGAAGGACTGCTGCACCTTTGTGAACGCCGACGCCACGGAATACCTGCGCCGGACCGCCGGCGCCGCCGGAGGGGCCACGCCGGACGGGGACGGCAGGTTTGACGTCGTGGTCATGGACCCGCCGCGCGCGGGGTCCACGCCCGCGTTCATCGCCAGCGTCGCGGCCTGCGCGCCGAGGACGGTCGTGTACGTGAGCTGCAACCCCCAGACGCAGGTTCGCGATCTTGCCGAGCTGCGCCGGCGCGGCTACCGCGTGACCGGCGTGACACCGGTGGACATGTTTCCGCACACCAAGCACGTGGAGACGGTGGCGCTGATGTCGCGGGAGAGGTGACGAGGCTCGGCTCTCCTGACGGGCGACTTGGGCGCCACCGGAACAGACGATGTTGTCGGGAACAGACGCCGCCTCAGGGACATGCCCGTCATCGATGACGTCCGGAGGCCGTTGGCGGCGGGCAGCGCTTCATCAGTTCCTGCACCGCAAACTTTCCGCTCGCGGCGGCGAGGGGCAGCCCGCCGCCGGTCTGAACCCATTGGCTGGCAAGAAACAGGTTCCTCAGGCCTGGTACGGTGCTCTTGACGTACAGCGGCTTGTATCCCTTGAGCGCGTTGAAGCTCATGTAGGCCCCCTGATACGCATGGCACCATCGGGCAAAGGTCAGCGGGCTGTAGGTGCTCGGCAGGACAAGCCTTCCCCTTACTGCGGGAAAGCGACTTTCGATGCGCTGTCTGAGGGTCTCAGCCAGGGCGCGTTTTTCTTCCTCATAGGCTGTCTTTGACAGGGAGCTCCAGTAGGCAAATGTGCCGTTATTCAAGAGCACGTTGCACTGAATCACCCGCTTGTCGGCAGGAAACAGCGTCTTGTCGTAATCGTACAGCCGTATGCCGCACAGGTCTTTGCTTTCTCCGGCCACCGTGTAGGGCTCACAGGAAAACACCACCGACCCCTTGGGAAGATGCAGGTCACCCTCTCCCAGGACGCCAAAGGCCGCCTGGTAGCCGGTGTTGGCCACATACCCTTCGGGGTGTTCATACATGGTTCTTAGGTTCCTGTCCAGATATGTTTCGGACAGAATCTTATAGAACAGCTGGTGCGGGTCGGCGGCCCATATAAAGGCCTCGCCGGTGATCGTCCGGGCGTCTTTTAGCTGCACGCCGCATAGACGCCGCTCGTCAACCTTGGCGGCGGTCACGTCGGCGTTGCGCTCAACTGAGCCGCCCAGGCTTTGATAGCGTTCCAACATTCGCCTGACCATTCCGACAGAACCGCCCTGCGGTATGCCGGCGCTGCCGCTTGTATAAAAGGCGTAGGAGGTAAGCAAGGTGATCGCGAGGAAGTCCTTGGGAAAAAAGGCGCCCATCATGCGCCTGATCAAGGGATTGTTGAACCGTTCTGCCAGCTCGGCAATCGTCAGGCTCCCATAGGTCTGATAGGCTCTTGAGGCCCCCCCTCATGCCCATGGCCATTTTTAGAAACTGGAACACGTTCATATGGGCCACAGACGTCTCGCAGGGTGGCTGTACGCACTCAAGCTGTCGCACCGAATCGAAGAAGACATTGATCTCCCGTGCGTCTTCCGGCGCGACGGAAAGAAGCTCCGTCCTGCTCCTTTCAAGGTCCCTGGCAAACGTCAGGGTTCTGCCTTCGGCTTGCAAGGTATAGAAGGCTGGTTCGTAGTAAAGGTCAACATCGGCGGTCAGCACGCCCAGCTCGCTCCAGAGCTGGTGCAGGGGGTTTTCTTTGTTGCATCCGACAAGCCAATGTATGCAGTTGTCGATATGATAGCCCTGGCGATTCCAGCCTGTGCACTCACCGCCGACCATCTGGTTCTTTTCGAGGATTAGCGTCTTATAACCTTGTTCTTGAGCTAGGATTCCGGCGCTTAAGCCAGAGATTCCTCCGCCTATAATCACAAGATTATTCATATTTCCGCACCTCTCTGCGTGTTGCGTCAATTATACGCCACGCGCTAGGTACGAGGGGGCAACCCTGCGGCACCTTGCGTATACTTTGTATGAAACGTAGGGTTTTTCATACAAAGGGACCCTGTCACATAAGGGAGGATGCCCATGAAAGCACAGGTCGCAGCGTCAACGCATGACCAGCCCTCACCTGACGAGGGCGACGGGCACCGGGGGCTGTACGTGTGGACGGCAAAGGTGGGCACCAAGGGGCAGATTGTTCTTCCCAAGGAGTCCCGTGACGTGTTCAACATCGCCAGCGGAGACACGGTGCTGCTGCTAGGTGACGTCAGGCGAGGCATCGCGCTCTTGAGCGGCGCGCAGATGGAAGAGGCGCTCCTGCGGGTTCACGGCGCCATGGAAGAGGGGTCCGATCTCCCATGAGGGCCCTCAGGGTCATCCTGGCGGTTAGCGCCGTGCTCTGCCTCGCGGCAGCTGGCCTGGCCTGGCACACGCTCAGCTATGACTACGGCAACGACCGGTTCATGACGTCACGTGGCACCCAGCTTGGCTTTGCCGAGAAGACCTACCAGACCCCCGACGGGCGCACGATCGCCTATCTGGAGGGTCCGGACGCCGGCGAGCCGCTGCTTCTGATCCATGGGCAGATGGTCTCCAAGGAGGACTACGCCAAGGTCCTGCCCGAGCTGTCGCGCCGCTATCACGTCTTTGCCGTGGACTGCTACGGCCATGGCGGATCGTCCAAGGACCCCAACGCCTACAACATCACCACCATCCGCGACGACCTCGTTGGCTTCATGGGTAACGTCATCCGGGCAAGGACGCTCGTCGCGGGCCACTCCTCGGGCGCCCTCATTGCCGCCGCCGTCGCAGCTGCCGCCCCAGGCCAGGTGAGCGGCCTTTTGCTTGAGGACGGCCCCTTCTTTTCGACGGAGCCGGGCCGGGCGCAGAACACGCTCTCGTACAAGGAGTTCCGGACGATACACGACTTTCTCACCCAGGACGAAGAGACCAACTACACCCGCTACTACCTCTCGCACACCTACATGAGCACGCTCTTTGACAGCGGGGACGGCGACACCTGGGAGCCGTTGGTCAAGCGGCCGTTTTCCGAGCGCATAGACGAGGGCGGCGGCGTCATGCCCATCGTGTGGTACTACCCTCCCGAAGTCGGCCTTAACAGCCTGGTCTTTCTGACGCGCAACCTCCAGGATGGCACGGGTACGTATGACCTGCGCTTTGGGGACGCCTTCTATGACTTCTCCTGGTTTGCCGGATTTGATCAGGAGCAGGCCCTGCGGCAGATAGCCTGTCCCACGCTCATCCTCCACGTTGCCCCGTCAAGCGCGACCGCCCCGAGCTATTACGACCGGCAGGGGGTCCTCATCTCGGCGATGGACGAGAGCGACGCGCGGCGCGTTCACGCGCTCATAGCGAGAAGCGAGCTTATTGAGGGGTACGCCTCGCGCCATGACATTCACGACGAGCTTCCCCGGGAGTACGTCGATGCCGTCGATCGGCTGTCGGACGGGGTTACAGAAAGGTAGCCCCGCGTGACGACGCGAGGGGGCGGCGCCGGAGGGCGGTGAGCGGGAGCATCAAGGAGGGCGGCGGCCGGTTTCCCGACCGCCGCGTCCCATCTCAGGTTTCCGCGGGTCCCGGCCTCACGTAAGCCGGAGCCGCATCGTGCCGCCCGGGCCGGGCGCTACCCGCGCCGGCGCCCCCTGCGGGCGAGGATCGCCCCGCCTGCGACGAGGCCGAGGGCGCAGGCGGCGAGGTAGCTCGCCGCGGGGCTGGTGTCGTCGTCGGTCCTGGGAAGCGCGACCTGGGCGGGCTTCGGCTCGGGATAGACGTTGGTGAAGGTGGCGTCCGCGCCGTCCGGCGCCGAGCCCGCCTTGGCGTCCCGCGCCGTGCCGCCGCTCGTGAGGGTCGTCGTGCTCCCGGTCACCTCGAGGACGCCCGCGCCCACGTCCTCGACCGTCACCGTGAGCGTGTACGTCGCGTCATCGTAGGCGCAGCCGGCGTCGCCCTTGGTCTCGGCGAGCGTGTAGGTGTAGGTGCCGGGCATCGTGAAGGCGATCTTGCCGAACGTTGTCGTGCCCTCGCCCGTCACGTGCGCGACCTTGCGTCCGTCCGCGGCGTCCGCGGGCATCGGGAAGGACGGGTCCGTGGGCCTCAGGACGAACTCGAAGTCGTCGGGCGTGGCGGGCGCCGGCCCCTCGACGCGCTTTTGCGCGGACGGCTCGTAGCTCGTGGGCGTGGGGGCGTAGGTGTTGGTGACGGTGAAGCCCTCCAGGGCGCTACCCTCGACGCCGCTCGTCGTGTAGCCGGCGACGGGGTCCTCCGTCACGGCGTAGTCGATGGGCACGCCATTGGTGTATTCGGGAAGGTCTTTGAACTCGTAGCGCCAGCCGGAGGCCTCGTCCATCGTGACCGCGTCAACCTCCTTGCCGTCGGCAAGCAGGTGGATCGTGACGCTCTTGGCGGCCGGGCCCACCCACTTCTTCTGGACGGGAATGGTGACGGTGCCGGTAAGAGTGTTGGTGATCGAGGCGGTGTCCTTCTCGACGGTCGCCGGCTGCGTAGCCTCGTAGTGCTCCACCGCGTCCTCGGTGACGGTGTAGGTGATGGCCTTGCCGCCAGCGTTTACGGGCACGGAGCCAAAGCTGCCCTTCCAGCTGCCGTCCGGGCCGGCGACGAGCGCCAGTGACTTGACCTTGGTGCCGTCGGCCAGCAGGTTCAGGGTGATGGACGCGGGACGCAGGCCCCGCCCGTCGTTGTCATCGACCCAGGTCTTGGTTACGTTGATGGTGCGCTCGGCCGGCTTGTGGGTGTTGGTGATGGTAAAGCCCTTGGACTGCGAACCCGTGACGGAGCAGCTATAGCCCTTAGGCACCGCGGTCTCCGCAACGCTGTAGGAGACGGCCTTGCCGTCGCCGTCGTAGGTGTCAAGGCCCTCAAACGAGAAGGCCCAGGAGTCCGTCGCCGTGAGCGTGGCGGTCTTGCCCGTGTCTTTGCCGTTGGCGCGCAGGCTCACAGTCACGCTCTCGGGCCTGATGCCGTCCTGGTCGTTGGCGTCATCCCAGACCTTGGAGCCCTTGATCTGAATCTTGGGGTTGACGAGCGTGTTGGTGACCGAGCGGCCGTCCGCCCCGTAGGTCACGGCAAAGTCCTTGGACGCCAGCGTCAGCGTGCCGTCCTTCTCGCCCTGCTCGCGCACGGTGTAGACATAGGCCTTGCCGGCGCCGTCGTACAGCACCAGCCCCCCGAACGTGGCCTGCCAGTTTCCGGCGGCGCTGAGGGTTTGGGTGGCGCCGGTGGCGACGCCGTCGCGCAGGAGCTCGAGCGTCACGAAGAGGTTGGCCGTGCCCGAAGGCGAGATGCCCGCCCAGGTCTTGGTGACGGTCAGGTCCTTGGTGGGAACGAAGACCCAGCGCCCGTAGACGGTCTCGTCCTTGCGGATGTTGAGCGTGGTGATGACGTCCGTGCCGCCCTGCTCGTGCGTCCAGCCCGCGAACGTCCAGTAGCCCTGGACCTCCTGGCCGTCCTTGGTGGCCCCCGACTGGGTGGTCGTGAGCGCCTGTGCCAGCGTCTGGGTGGCGTCATATTCGATGTCACTGACGCTTGCGGGTGTGGTGCTGTCCCCGGGCGTGCCGTAGACGGGGTCGGGCGAGACCACGTAGTCTAGGGTGTAGGTCTTAGTTGCCTTGTGATAGGTGGTCTCCGAGGGGATGTCCTTGTCGTGACCCTCGACGGAGGTGATGCGCGCCGTGTTGACGAAGGTCGTCGACCGCACGAGGTCGCCCGTGAGGGCCGTGGGGATGCTGAGCGTCATCGTGGCGCCCGCCGGCAGGGAGCCGACGCCCAGGGTGAGCGTGCCGTCCTTCTCGGAGGCGGACACCGAGGTCGCCGTGGTCAGGGTGGCGTTGGTAAGCTTGAGCTCGGGGCAGGTCACCTTGATCTGGTCGCGCAGCACCGAGAGGCCCTCGGGGATGGGGTCCTGTATCACGATGTCCCTGAGCGCCAGCTCCGTGCCCTTGTTGGTGACCGTGAGGGTGTAGGTCACGGGCGTGCCCTTTGTGTTGTCAATCTGGGTGGGCGCGTCTTTGGTGCCCGTGGCGGGCTCGGACGCCTTGTGAAGCTCAAGGTCATAGCCCAAAAGCTTGATTTTGGCAGAAGCTTCGTAGGGCTGGACCTTGTCGCTTGCAGATGCAGCCTGGCCCACAAAGGTGCGAGCCATCGCACACACGGGATTGACTGCCTGCCTGCCTACGAGCGCCTCGTCTGTGGGTGCCACCATGTGCACGTATGCGCTGGCGCCGGTGCCGTAGTTCAGCGAGAAGTCGTTGCCCTTGTTCGTCTTGGTGCAGTCTATGGCAATGGCCTTGATGCTGGCCTTGTTGGCAGGCTCGGTGGTGCTCCACACGCTCGTGTTGGAGATGTCCATCTGAGCTGCAGTCGGCACCTTGGTGGCATAGTACACCACAGGAGCGCAGGTCTCACCGGGGTGATTCCACGACTCTTTTGCCTTGATGGAGCTCAGGTCAACCCAGTCAAACGTGCCTCTCCAGGCACTACTTTCGGTTGTGGAACCGTTTTCGAGGATGTCATAGAACACAAGGCTATCCGTGCGGGTGCTGTTGGACGCGCCAAAGGAGAGCTGGTAGGAGTACTTGTTGCCCAGATACTCGCTCGTCTGGTTGCCGTAGAGCTTGTCGTGGTCGTTGGCAACCTTCTTGGTGACGCCCGACTGCTTGACCGTGACGGGGTTGTAGTCAATATAGGTCTGCTGCAACGCCCATTCTGTGGGGTCATCCTTGATGAGGTCTTGGTAGTACTGCCGATTGAGGTAGCTGGGGTTGGTAAACGCCCCCGACAGGTCTTTTTTGGTAGCGCCTGACGTGTCGTGGAAGGCGACGGTGTTGAGCACCTTGTTGCCGCGGTCAGCCACGTTGTGGTAGGAGTTTGCAAGCGGGTAGCGAAGACGCAGCCCAAACCCATGCTCACGCAGCTTGGCGGCACCCGTCATCTCGTCGGGTACCGTGACCTCAACAATCATCATCGTAAGGCCCGAGCCCTCCCAGTTTTCCTGGAAACGCACAGAATAGGCGTCCTTGGGGAGCCTGTCGTTGCCCCAAGGGTCGATGAACATCTGCACCTGCGAGGCGTCCACCGAGGTTCCGGCGGGAAGCAGGTCATAAAACACGCCCGACGTGACAATGTAGGGCTGAAGGTAGCTTTTGTCCTTATAGCCCGAGCCCCACAGCGAGGAGTAGGTTCTGAACATGGCGTTGACCCAGCGCGTCTGAACGCCCGTGGCGGCATCGTCTATAAAGTATGTGCCGTCAAGCTGCGATTTTTCAAGGTACGTAGTAAAGGTGAGACCTCTGAGCCGTGCGGCGGCAACACGAGCGTCCTGATAGAGCGTGTTGATGCTGCCCTTCTGCTGTCCGCCCTCAAACAGGCGCAGCGAGGCACTCGTGGCGAGGGATGTGGGCTGCTCTGCCTGCATGTCTGCAGCAATCAGGCCTTTGAGATGTGCGGAGGGATGCAAGGTCAGCGTAGTGGCGGCCGTGAGGGAGGTGCGGAAGTACTGGCTGCGCACACGATACTTAAGACCCACGACCGAGTCGGGAAGTGTCACCGTAGAACCCTTGGTGGGCTCGCTGCCGTCAGCGGGCGTGAAGGTGTAGGTAGGCGTCGTGCCCGTGTAGCTTACGCTGAGAGTACCAAACAGCTCATAGTCAGTTGACCCCGCCTTGCGAATGAGAATGTCGGTGGTACCGAGCTTCTGACCGTCAAATCCCTGTCCCGAGACAAGCTGCCATGTTCCCTGGGCTCCCGGCGTTGCGTCTTGACCAGAGAGCCCAAAGGACACCGACGAGTAGCTGTAGTCCGCATCCTCAAGCTCGGTCATCGTGGGCAGCACCTCGCTGGCCGGGCGGCGATCTCGGAACTTGTTCTCGGTCACGACTCGAGGCGTTGCCTCCTCCACCTCAGCCACGTAGGGCGTAACGCTGTACGTCTTGGTTGCCGCGTCCCAGGTGGGAGTGGTCGGGGGTTGAAACGTTGCCCGCGTGGTGAACGTCGGCCATGACTGATTGGTGAGGGCGGCATCACGATCTTGCGTGATAAACGTCTGGGCAAACTGGTACCAGTCATACTCGCTCGATATGCGAGAGTTCTTGGTAATGCCCAGCTCTCCGCCATAGGGCCGTACATACACGTTAGTATCTGCCTCGGCATACTTTTTATCACGCGTCACGCCGTTGGACTGCGTCTCTTGGACGGAGACCTTGTTGTGCACGGGAAGGCCGTCGTGCTGAAGGTCCACGCCCCGTGCCTTGGCCTCCTCAAGCAGCGAGATGGGGTAGCGCTCCAAAAGCGCGTAACGGACGGTGTTGTAGGTGGCCTCATATCCATTGTTCCAGAGCCAGTTCTCAGACCACGGGTTTGCCTTCCGGTATTCGGGGTCAAACTGCTTGAGCATGCCCACGTTGGGCTCGTCCGTGTAGCTGCGCCAGCCCTCCTTGGTGATATCCCTATAGGAACTATCCGTGTTGCCGTTGAGATATTCAGGACGTTCAAAGCCATGTTTATTTCGGCCATAGCGCTGGATGCCGATGAGCTCGCCGTCCTGCTGCTCCTGTCTGAACATGTAGGTATAGGGAATGGTGTTGTCGGCAGGACGTTTTACGTCTGCATGCCAGATCACGTAGAAGTACTGGTCCGCGTCAGCGGGCTTGGTTCCCCAAATGTCCTGCCAAGCGAGGTAGACCCCATCGTCTGGGGTGAGGTCAGCGTGCTTGAGAGCTATGCTCATATCACTGTTCTTGTTATGCAGCTCGCTCGTAAGCTGTCTGGCAATGGACGTCTCGTTGCTGCCGTCATTGTTCTGGTCAACCGTGAGGGTGGCATCATACGACGCATGCGTCACGCCGGCCCCGTCCACCTTCACGTGGCTTGCCGTAAACGAGAAGCCCTGCTCAAAGTAGAACTGAGCGCCCCCTGCAAGGGTGTTGTAGTTGGTGATGGTAAGCGTGCCGTCGCCGTTGTCCACGTAGTTGAAGTCGGCGCTCGCAGAGGTCTGGGGTGCCTCCACGAGCTGCCATTTGAGCGTGGGATTATACCTTCCCCCGTTGTACATATCGTAGTTCACGTTGCTCGTGCCGTCCCAGCCCCTATAGAGGGCCGCGGGCACGGTGATCTTGATGCTCCCGGGAGGGAAGGTCTCATTTGCGGGGGCGTTGATCTTGAGCGACACGGACGCCGTCGCCGTGAGCGAGCCACGGTTGTTCACGGGGTGGAAGATGAGGTTGGTGTGGTTGGGGTCGGCCGCCTCGTCGTAGCTGTAGGCCGTAACGCTGGGGCCCGCGGCGTTGGTCCAGTTGATGTTGAAGTCAAAGGACGACGCTTGGGCGGGCGCTCGCACGGCGGGAGCGCTTACCGCCTGGCCCTGCTCGGGCGCGTCCTTGTCTGAGGCAGCCGCGTCTAATGATGCCGGGTCTCCGTCCGTGGTGCCGGTCGCGACTACGCCGGCAGCGTCATCGGCGGCGGACTCATCTCCTGCCGACGGAGCGGAGGACTGTTCCTGGGCGGCAGACTCGGTAGCGCCCAGCACCTCGGCGAGAGCCGGCGCAACAAGCAGGGACAGCACGGCAACGGGAACCAAAACCATAAGTAGCAGATGAATCAGGCGGCGAGTCGAAGAATGTCTCATATTTAAGCCCCAGTTTTCTGACAATAAGCCAAGTTACAGTATGGCATACATCAGACGCCGGGACCTACCCGATTGCCCATTCAGCTGCTTTTTTTCCTGAGCGGCAGGCAAAAAGCCGGCAGGGGGCGGCTGCAGCGCTTGCGCGTCAGGCGTCTGGGCAAAAGGCGTCAGGCGTCTGGGCAAAAGGCGTCAGGCGTTTGGGCGCTCGTCCTGGCGGACGCACACCTTTCCGTCGGCGCTCACGCTCACGCGCCCCTCGGCCAGAAGCTGGATGACGTCGGGAAGGAGCTCGTGCTCAAGATCGTGGACGTGCCGCTCAAGCTCATCGACGGTCCAGCTTTCCTCTACCTCAAGAGGGCGCTGGGCAATGATGGGCCCGCAGTCATAGCGCTCGTCGGCAACGTGAACGGTGACGCCCGTCACCTTGACGCCGTAGTCGTAGGCGTCCTGGATCGCGTGGGCCCCCTTGAAGCTAGGGAGCAGGGCGGGATGAAGGTTGATCACGCGGTTCTTGAACGTGCGCAGGATGGGATAGCGGACCATACGCATGTAGCCCGCCATGATCACGTAGTCAACCTTGGCCCGAAGCAGCGCGGTGGCGATGGCCTCGTCGGCCACGAGGGGGTCCTCGTAGAGCTCCTTGGAGAGGCTCATGGTCTGAATGCCCGCGGCCTCGGCGCGCCTGAGGCCGGCGGCGCCAGGGCGCGAGGAGATGACGATCGCAACCTGGGCGTTCAGCGTACCTGCGGCGATGCGGTCGATGATGGCCTGGAGATTGGTGCCGCCCCCGCTGATCAGGACGCCGAGGCGCAGGGGCGCGGAGACGTCCGGCCCCTGCGCGGGCTGCGGGGGCTGAGGGGATGGCGCGGACGGGACGGCCTGCGGTCCCTGCGCGAGCTTGGGGGCGCTCATCGGTACGTCACCGCGCCGGAGCCCGGCACGCACTCTCCCATGACGAAGGAGGGGAGGCCCTCGGCGGCAAGCGCGGAGCGCACCGCCCTTACGTCCTGGGGGGCCACGACGAGGCTCATTCCCACGCCCATGTTGAAGGTCTTGTAGGCCTCGTCGGGCGTGAGCCGCGCCGCGCGCACGCAGCAGTCGATGATGGGAGGCACGTCCCAGGAGGGGGCGCGACAGGCGTCCCAGGAGCATCCCGCCGCGCCGCCGCGGTCAACGACCGCATCGACGGAGGGAGGCAGCGCCCGGTTGAGGTTTTCAGTGATGCCGCCGCCCGTGATGTGCGCCATGGCGCGGATGGGCGCGCCGGCCTTGAGGGCGCGCACGAGGGCGCCCGCGTAGATGGTGGTGGGACGCATGACGGCGTCGGCCAGAGACTCCCCTCCCAGCTCGTCAAGGGGCCGCTCGAGCTCTCGCGGCGTCTTGCCCTCTATGAGGACCTTGCGCACCAAGGAGTAGCCGTTGGAGTGGATCCCGCTGGAGGGCAGGCCCAGGATGACGTCGCCGGGGCGGACCTTGTCGGGCCCGAGCATCTTGGGACGGTCCACGACGCCCACGACGAAGCCCGCGAGGTCGTAGTCCGCGGGGTCCATCACGCCGGGATGCTCGGCCATCTCGCCCCCAACGAGGGCGCAGCCCGCGCGCCGGCACCCCTCGGCGATGCCGGCGACGATCTGGGCCATCTGCTCCGCCTTGAGCTTGCCCACCGCCACGTAGTCGAGGAAGAAGAGCGGCTCCGCACCGACGGGGACGACGTCGTCCACGCACATGGCGACCAGGTCCTGCCCCACGGTGTCATGGCGCCCCAGCAGCCGGGCGATGGCGAGCTTGGTGCCGACGCCGTCCGTGCCCGAGACGAGCACGGGGTCCTCCATGTCCTTGAAGCCCGCCATCGAGAAGCACGACCCAAAGCCTCCCAGGCCGCCTATGACCTCGGGGCGGGTGGTGGAGCGCACCGCGTCTTTGATGGCCTCGACGGCGCGGGCTCCCTCGTCCACGTCAACGCCGGCGTCCGCGTAGCTCACATGCCTCTGCTCGTTTGAGCCCATGCCGTTGCTCCTCTCGTGCCCACACGCGGGCCGCCGGGGGCGGCCATGCGGGCGTGGTGCCTCAGGTGGTTTCTCAGTCGGACGGAGCCGAGACGACGGCCTCGTCCTTGGGAACGCACACGAGCACGCTCCTGCCGTTGGTGCCGTCCTCGGTGTAGTACTCCTTGTAATAGTTGCAGGTGACGAGCGACAGCACGTGGCTGGCGCCCTGGACGACCTGCGCGGCGTCGGGGCGCTTGGTGACGGCCTTGTCGAGCAGGCCCTGAAGGTAGGTGCGGCGCTCGTCGTCCGACGCGAAGTTAAACGTGCGGACGGTCTGGTCGTCGGCGCGCGCGTAGTACATGAGCAGGGGCTCGAGCTCGTAGGCGCCCTGTTCGGTGACGTACCAGACCGTATCGGTCCGGTCAAAGGCCGCCTGGTCGTCCAGGGCGGCAATCTGCTCAAACATCGTTCCGTTGAGCAGGTGATGGCCATAGATGATGCTCTGGGCGTCCGTCATGCCGGGCGCGGCGTTCTGATAGTCGAGGAAGAGCTGGCCGCTCAGCAGGTAGTTGCCCTCGGCCGAGTGGCGCAGATAGCGCTCGTTGTCGTCGGCCTGGTAGACCGCGTAGTTTATGGTGGTTCCCGGCACGTAGAGCCAGCCCACGACCTCGTCGTTGATGGCCTTGAGGCCCGCCCAGTCAACCTCGGGCGCGCGGTTGGGCTGGTCCCAGACGGTGGCGTAGGCGGCGAGCTTCTGCTGCTCTACGTCAACCTCGTGGTAGCGCCACTGGTTGAAGCCCCAGAGTCCCGCCGCGACGAGCAGCATCACGACGCCCACCACGATGAGCACCGTGGAGGCGACGTTGCGGGCGCTGCGGGCGGAGTGAGGTGCGACGCCTGGCGCGGACCTCGGCGCCGATGCGGGAAGCGGCGCGGAGACCTTCGGGCCCTTCGTCGAGGCGGACGGCGCCGCCGCGGCCGCGGCCGGCCTTGAGGCCCTCTCCCTCTAACACCTCTAGCTGCGTATAAGGGACAGGCACGGGCCTGCCCGCAGGCATCGGCTCCCCCCCGTTCGACGGCATGGAGAACCTCCTTGCCCGCGCCCTCTTTGGCATCCCCGCCGTCAAGGGCGTCGAGTTTGGGCGTGGCTTTGCGGCGAGCGAGCTGCGCGGGAGCCAGAACAACGACCCCTACCGCATGCGCGAGGGCCGGCCTCGGCCCGTCACGAACAACGCCGGCGGCATCCTGGGCGGCATCACCACCGGCGCGCCGGTCGTGGTCAGGGTGGGCGTCAAGCCCACCCCGAGCATCGCCGCTCCCCAGCGCACGGTGGACCTCGCCACGCTAGAGGACGCCGAGCTCGCGGTGCGCGGTCGCCATGACCCCTGCGTCGCCGTGAGGGCCGTCCCCGTCGTCGAGGCGCTCTGCGCCCTCGTCGTCCTGGACGCCTGGCTCTCGTACCCGCCCGAGCCGGCACCCGCCGCGACCGCCCGCCACGACTGACTGGGAGACTGACGCCATGGAGCAACTCGAGGACGTCCGCGACAAGATCGACGAGATCGACCATGCCCTGCTCGACCTCATGGTGAGGCGCACGGAGCTCGCGGCGGACGTCGCCGCCTACAAGGCGGCGCACCACCTGACCGTTCTTGACCGCGCCCGCGAGCGCCGCGTGGTCGCCGACGCCCGTCGGCGGGTGCCCGAGGACCTGAAAAGCCATGCCGCCGCCCTGATGGAGCTCCTCATGGAGGCCTCGCGCACGCGGCAGGGCGACATACTGGGCGCGACGTCGCCCGCCATCGAGGCCATCGACGAGGCGCTGGCCGTGGCGCCCGCGCTCTTTCCCACCGACGCGCTCGTGGTGACCCAGGGGGTCGAGGGCGCCTACCAGCAGATCGCGACCGAGCGCATCTTCAGCCACGCCCAGATCGGCTACGTCGGGTCCTTTGAGGGCGTGTTCGAGGCCGTCGAGGCCGGGACCTGCGACTTTGGCATCCTGCCCCTGGAGAACAGCACGGCCGGCACCGTCAACCAGGTCTATGACCTCATGATGCGCCATGACGTCCACATCGTGCGGAGCTGTCGCGTCAAGGTGAACCACAATCTCCTCGCCAAGCCTGGAACCAGGCTCCAGGACGTCACGGACGTCTATAGCCACGAGCAGGCCATCCGTCAGTGCGAGGCGTTTCTCGCCACGCTGCCGGGCGTGCGCGTGCACGTGACGCGCAACACCGCCCTGGCCTCAAGGTTCGTGGCCCAGAGCGACGAGCCGGGCGTCTGCGCGCTGGCCTCGCGCGAGTGCGCGGAGCTCTACGGCCTCAGGGCGCTCGCCAAAAACGTCCAGGACAACGACAACAACTACACGCGCTTCGCCTGCATCGCAAAGGGTCTCACCATCTATCCCGGCGCCGACAGAAGCTCGCTCATGCTCGTGGTCCGTCACCGCCCGGGCGCCCTCTACCGGGTTTTGGGCATCTTCTTCGCCCTGGACATCAACATCACCAAGCTCGAGAGCCGTCCGATCCCCGACCGCGACTTCGAGTTCATGTTCTACTTTGACGTCGCGTGCCCCGCCGCCTCCCCCGCGTTCAGGCGGCTGGTCAAGGAGCTCGGCGACGTCTGCGAGGAGTTTCGGCACCTCGGAAGCTACGCGGAGGTCTCCTAGCATGGCCGGCACGGGCGAGCGGCGCTTTGGGCTTTTGGGGCGCACGCTCGCGCACAGCTGGTCGCCCGCCATTCACGCGCGCCTGGGCTCCGCTCCCTACGGCCTCTTCGAGCGCGAGCCCCAGGATGTCGCTGACTTCGTGCGCAACGGCGGCTGGCGCGGCCTCAACGTCACGATACCGTACAAGCGCCGCGCCTTTGAGCTCGCGGACGAGACATCGGAAGAGCACACGTCTGAACTCCAGTCACGCCAATATCTCGTATGCCGTCTTCTGCTTGAAAAAAAAAAACACCCCCCTCTGCACGCTCTTCTCCCGCTCGGACCTGGGGCGCCCCGCTCCCCTGCTCGTCGCGTGTGGCCGGGAGGTTGGAGGTTGGAAGAGCACACGCCTGAATGCCAGCAACGCCCATCTCACGTCTACAGCCTCCTTCTCCCGAAATTAACCGACACCAGCGAGACGTGTCTAGACGTGTATAAGAGCGTGGCGCAGGTGCTTGCTCGTGCCCTGGCCCATCCGCTAGCCCTCCGCCATCTGACGCTTGAAGTCAGCCATGACCTGGGCGTATCTCTCGTCGGAGGTGGCGAGGACCTGCGTCGCGTAGATGGCGGCGTTCTTGGCGCCGTTGATGGCGACGCAGGCGACGGGCACACCCGAGGGCATCTGGACCATGGAGAGCAGGGAGTCCATGCCGCCGAGGTCGCTCGTCTTCATGGGAACGCCCACGACGGGCAGCGGGGTGAAGGCCGCGACGACGCCGCCCAGGTGGGCCGCCTTGCCGGCGGCCGCGATGATGACCTTGAGACCGCGATCGCGGGCGGACGAGGCCCAGGCGTGAACCTTGTCCGGCGTGCGGTGGGCCGAGGCAATGACGAGCTCATAGGGCACGCCGAACGCCTCGAGCTGCTTGGTGCAAGCCTCCATGGTCGGCAGGTCCGACTTTGATCCCATGATGATTCCCACGAGGGGCTTCTGCTCGCTGTCTGCCATGCGTTCCTCCAAAGGGCTCTGCCTGCGGGACAAGACGGCGGCGGGCTCGACGCGGGCTCGCTCGCCTCATGTGCAGCACCAGTATACGTGCACTTCTTTGACGCGTCTTTTCACATTTGCCGGCGTTGCCCGCAACGTTACCCGCGCGACACGGTGCGGCCTGCGCGTCCGGGCGCGTTGCCAGCCGTGCGCGCAACGCCTATGCTTGCTGCCAAGCATCGGTCCACAAGTCCATGTGAGGAGCATTCATGTCAGAAGCAAGGGACCAGTATCTGTACGTTCGCTCGGACGGCTACATTCCGCGCGTCGCCGCCGTGCACGACCTGTGCGGGTATGGCAAATGCTCGCTGGGAGTGGCCATTCCCGTCCTGTCCGCCGCCGGCTGTGACGTGTGCCCCGTGCCCACCTCGCTCTTCTCGGCGCACACCAAGTTCCCTCACTTCTACATGCACGACACCACCCCCATCCTCGACGAGTACCTTGACGCCTGGGCAAAGGAGGGCGTGGCGCTCGACGCCGTCTACTCGGGGTTCCTGGGCTCCGCGGAGCAGGTGGGCGCCATACGGCGCCTGTATGCGGAGCACCCGGGGGCGCTGCGCGTCGTGGACCCCGTGATGGGCGACGGCGGCACCACCTACCCAACCTACACGCAGGACATGTGCCGTGCCACGGCCACGCTCGTGCCGGGCGCCGACCTCCTGATTCCCAACCTCACCGAGGCGTCCATCCTCACCGGGCTTCCCTACGAGGGTCAGGACGTCAGCGACGAGCAGGTGTCAAGGCTGGGCGCGGCGCTCCTTGAGATGGGGGCCAAGAACGTCATCATCAAGGGCGTCGTCCGGGGCGACGGCATGATACGCAACTATCTGATGGAGGCGCAGGGCGCGGGGGCGCCCCGGGCGTTTGCCTGCGAGCTCTTGCCCTTCATGCTTCACGGGACGGGCGACCTGTACGCGTCGTCCCTGCTCGCCGCCGTCATGGCGGGGCGCGGCCTTGACGACGCCGTGGCCTTTGCCGGCGCCTTCGTGCACGACGCCATGGTGGTCACGAGGGTCCAGCCTGACTTTGAGCTGCGCGGCGTGAGCTTTGAGAGCGTCCTTGGCAAGGTGACGGCGCTCGTCGCCTAGCTGGCCTGGACGAGTCCCGCCGCAACTCAACGGGGCTGCGGCGGGACCTCACAGCGGGCGTCGAGTGACGGCCGTCGTCGAGGGCCTCGCTACGAGCGCTCCTGGGCCTTTGGGCTAGGCGCTTCTGAAGTCGCGTCTGCGCCCGCAGAGGAGTCGGCGGTCGGGGCGGCAGAGCCGCTCGCGTCGCCGGTCCCCAGGATGCTCGAGAAGATCGCGTTGGGGGTGATGGACGACGTGATGCTGTCGTGCAGCTGCTCGGCCGTCTGGGAGTCCACGCCCGAGATGGCGCAGTTAAAGCGCACGCCGCTCGCGGTCGTCGTCTTGGTCCAGGTGAAGGTCATAAGCGTCTTGAGGCTCCCCGCAGGCTTGAGCAAGCCAAACAGCCCGGCCTGCTTGATCTTGCCCGCATCGTCCTGATAGACGTTGACGTGGTAGACCACCGTGTTGACGTTTTGGTTGAGCAGCGCGTTGACCGAGAAGGCCGCCGCCTGGATCTGCGAGCCCGCAAAGGACTCGAGCGCGTTCGCCGAAGAGGTGTCCGTCACCGTGACCTCGATGCGGTGGGTGTTCTCGTCGGCCTCCTGGACGCTGAAGTCGGTCGGGAACTGCGTGAAGCCCGTCCCCCATTCCACACCATGGTCCAGGGCCTGGTACACGGTGTTTATGTTGACGTTCTCCGCCAGGTCGGCCGTGGTCGCGCGACGCACGAGGGTGGTGACCAGCTGGAGCGAGACGACGCCGACGAACAGGACGATGACGAAGGCGACGGCGGTGCGGGTGATCTTGCGGCCGACCGTGGAGCCGGAGGGGTCGGCGTCGGAAAGCGGGTCAACGTTGACGCCATGTCGGCGAGAGCCGCTCAGCCTGTCCTGGGCGAGGGCGGTCTCCTCGTTGGTGTGGCCCGTGTCATCAACCGTGCCGAAGAGCCTCTCGGCCTCGTGCGCGTTGAGGGTACCCTTGGGGATGGGCGCCAGCGCCCTCTTTCTGCCAGCCATGCAACTCTCCTGCCTGTGACCACGCGGCGACACAAAGGGCGTCGCCCGGTGTCGCCTGCGGGCACGCGAACCAGTATAGTGGTGCCGCGTCGCTCCGTTGAGCGATGACGCCGACCTTACCGGTCGTTGGGGGCGCCCTCGCGCCCCTGCGGCCCCACGCCACTCTGAGATGGTACCATCCGGTGGGCTATGGCGTCGCAGACAAGGGCGCCTACCACGGTCTTTGCATCCTCTATGCGCCCGTCGAGCACCGCCTCGACCAGCTCGCGCAGCTCCACGAGGTCCACGTTGATGAACTCGTCGGCGTCTGGGTCGGAGTCCGCAAACGTGAGGTCCGTCGCCATGTACAGGTGAATGCGCTCGTCGCTGAACCCCACCGACGGGACGAGCGTGGTGAGAAACGCCATCCTGCCTGCCGTGAGGCCCGTCTCCTCGCGAAGCTCCCGCCGTGCCGCCTCAAGCGGGTCCTCGCCAGGCGCGAGCTTGCCGGCAGGGATCTCGACCGTCACCCGGTCGAGCGCCGCGCGGTACTGTCGCACCAGGCAGATGCGCCCCTCGTCCGTAAGGGCAACCACGCCAACGGCGCCCGGGTGGCGCACCACGTCACGGCGCGCCTCGCGACCGTCTGGCAGGCGGTCGAGCAGCACGTCAACGTTAAAGAACTGCCCCTTCCACGCGACGTCCTCGCCGATGATGCGCTCGGCGAGGCCCCTGTCGCGCGGATCGTCGTCGCCCAGCGCGAGGCTGCGGCGAAGAGGGGCGCCGGACTGATGGTCGGGCGACGGGCGTTCGCCCTCAAAGGTGAGGGCGTCAACGCGCGCACGAACGTCCTTTGCGGCGTGGGACAGCTCCTCGTCAAGCGAGGGGGGCTCCGAGCCTGCGAGAAAATCCCTTCTTGGACCGCTGACGTGCGTGTCCTCGCTCATCGATGACATCTCCTTTGGCGCGGGTCGGCTGTGGGGACTGGCAGGTCCGCTAGAGCCGCTCGCGGCCCTTGATGGCCTTGATGCCTATGTCGTGCCGATAGGTCTTGCCCTCGAAGCTGATCTTGTCGCAGGCCTCGTACGCCCTGTTGCGCGCGTCCTCGAAGCTCGACGCCACGGCCGTCACGTCAAGGACGCGCCCGCCGTCGGTGAGGATGGCGCCGCTCTCGTCGAGGCGCGTCCCCGCGTGGTACACGGTGACGCCGGGGAGCGCCTCCGCCTCGTCGATGCCGCTGATGAGCTTGCCCCTCTCGTAGGAGCCGGGATATCCCGCGCTCGTGAGCACCACGCTCACGGCCCAGTCGTCCTCCCATGCCACCATCGAGGGGCTCAGGGTTCCCGCGTCGCAGGCCAACAGGCAGTCAACCAGGTCAGCGCGCATGCGGGGCAGCACGACCTGGGTCTCGGGATCGCCAAGGCGGGCGTTGAACTCCAGCACCTTGGGACCGTCCTTGGTGAGCATGAAACCGCCGTACAGACAGCCGCTGTACGTGACGCCCTCGTCGCGCAGCTGGTCAACGACGCGCTGCTCTATCTGGACCATACGCTCGAACTCGCCGGGAAGCAGGATGGGGACGGGAGAGTAGACGCCCATGCCGCCGGTGTTGGGACCGCGGTCGCCGTCCAGGGCGCGCTTGTGATCCTGCGAGGTGGCCAGGGGCACAACGGTCCTGCCGTCCGTGAGGGCCAGCAGCGAGCACTCCGGGCCCTCAAGCAGCTCCTCCACCACGACGGTTGAGCCCGCCACGCCAAAGGCGCCCGAGAAGCACTCGTGGACGCCCGCAAGGGCCTCGTCGGTGTCCTGGGCGACGATGACGCCCTTGCCCGCCGCCAGGCCGTCGGCCTTGACCACGCACGGGCCCCCGAGCGAGCGGACGTGGGCCGCGCAGGCGTCCTCGTCCGTAAAGCTCTGCCACGCGGCCGTGGGCACGCCCGCACGGGCCATGACGCCCTTTGCGAACTCCTTGGAGCCCTCCATGCGGGCGGCGGACGCCGAGGGGCCAAAGACCGGGATGCCGGCCGCGCGCACGACGTCGGCCACGCCCGCGACCAGGGGGGCCTCGGGACCTATGACCACAAGGCCCACGCCCCTCTCGCGGGCGAAGGCGGCGAGCGCGGCGCCGTCAGACGCGTCCACGTCTGCCCTCTGGGCCATCTGGAGCATGCCGCCGTTGCCGGGGGCGACCCAGAGCCTGCCCGCGCGCGGCGAGGCCGCCAGCTTGGTGAGCAGGGCGTGCTCCCTGCCGCCGGAGCCTACGAGGAGGATGTCAACCGTGCCGTCTGCTGCGCTCATGAGACCGTCCTTATGACGCTGGGTCGGGGTCGAGTCCGTGGTCGGGGTCCTGGTTGGGTCCGGAGTCGCTCGTGGCGCGGGGGCGCCGTGCGTCGGGATTCGTCCCCGGCACCGAGGCCGGCTCCGTCAACGAGGGGCCGGCGACGTCCTGAAGCTGTATCAGCGCCCTCAGCTCGTCGGCGGAAAGGAGCCGCGACGGGGCGTAGACGACGCCCGCGGCGCCGCTGCCCATCTTCGCGAGGGTGTCGGGATGGGCCTCAAGGACGCCGGCGCACTCCTTCTGAAACTCGTTGGTGTCAAGGTGCTTCTCGATGACGGCGAGCAGCCACGAGTCGCCGGCGCGCAGGCCCGCATAGGTCAGCGGGCCCACCTGGCGGGAATACGTGCTCATGGTGCGCGCGATGTTGCCGGCAAGGCGGGCGAGCTCGGTGGAGCGCGAGAGCTCGCGCATCTGCCCGCTCTCGTCTGAGACGAGCATGCGTCGGGTGCCTGTGGCGCGCAGGCGCAGGCGGTTGGCCTCGCCCAGGATCTTCTTGCGCAGGGCCAGCTTCACCGTGTCCGCGGTGGAGACCCCCGGGTCCTTGAGGGGAATGATCGCCAGGCGAGAGGCGCGTGACAGCTCCACGGCCCGCTGGGTCGCCTGAGCAGGGCTCATTCCGCCGTCCCGGTCGGCAACCAGGCGTGCGAGCACGAGCGTCACCTGGGAGGGAGGGCAGGCCAGCTCGATGAGGCAGGTGTTGACCCGCGACACGCGCCGGGCCGCGCGCTGGACCACGGCGGAGACGTTATGGCCTGCGCGTGCCGCGTGAAGCACGAGGACGTTGGCACTTCCTGCATCGGCAAGCTCGTTCAGGACGCCCACCAGGTCATCCTCGCCGGGCACCAGCGACGTGCCCTTGTCCTCGCCCTTTGCCTGGGCAAGGCGCGAGAGCAGATCGAGCGCCTCCACGTCGAGGCCACCACGACGGCGCATGCCCTGCGGCGCGGCCGAGAGGGACAGCGTCCTCACCCCCGCAGCCGCAAGGGCCTCGGGGGCAAGATTGCAGGCCGCGTCGCAGACGATGGCAAAGCGAGCGGCACCTGTGGAGGGAGCGGAGACGGGGGCGCGCACCGTTAGTTCCAGTACCGGTCGATCGTCTGCTCGCGGTCGGGACCCACGGTGATGATGGAGACCCGCACGCCCGCCAGCTGCTCGAGGAAGTCGATGTAGTCCTTGGCCTCGCGCGGAAGCTGGTAGAAGTTCCTCACGCCCGAGATGTCGCACTTCCAGCCCGGCAGCGTCTCGTAGACGGGCTTGGCGTGATAGAAGACGCTCTGGTGCTCCGGGACCGTGCGATAGGTGACGCCGTCGCACTCGTAGGCGACGCACACCTTGATCCGGTCGAGGCAACCGAGCACGTCGAGCTTGGTGATGGCCAGGTCGGTGAGGCCGTTGACGCGCGCCGCGTAGTTGACCACCACGGCGTCGTACCAGCCGCAGCGACGCTTGCGCCCCGTGGTCACGCCGTACTCGTGACCGGCCTCGCCCAGCTTGTCTCCCACCTCGTCAAAGAGCTCCGTGGGGAAGGGGCCCGACCCCACGCGGGTCAGGTAGGCCTTGGCGATGCCCAGCACGCGCTGGATCTGGGTGGGCCCCACGCCCGATCCGGTCACCGCGCCGCCCGCCGTGCAGTTGGACGACGTGACAAAGGGGTAGGTGCCATGGTCGATGTCGAGCATGGTCGCCTGCGCGCCCTCAAAGAGGATGTTCCTGCCGTCCTCGAGCTGCTCGTTGAGAAAGAGCGAGCTCTCGACGATGTAGGGGCGGATGCGCTCGGCAAAGGGCAGGTAGGTCTCGCAGATCTGATTCACGGTGTAGGTGGGCAGCTCATAGACCTTCTCGAGGATGGGGTTGGTGTAGGCGAGCGCCGCCTCGAGCTTCTGGCGGAAGATCTTCTCGTCCAGCATGTCCTGGACGCGCAGGCCCGTGCGGTTCATCTTGTCCATGTAGGTGGGCCCGACGCCGCGCTTGGTGGTGCCTATGAGGTTTGAGCCGAGCTTCTTCTCGTGGGCGCCGTCCAGGTCCTTGTGATAGGGCATCACGATGTGGGCGTTGCCCGAGATCTTGAGGGCGTCGCAGCTTATGCCCTGGTCCTTGAGCATGTCGATCTCGCCAAGGAGCACCTCGGGGTCAACGATGCAGCCGTTGCCGATGACGGGAAAGGTGCCGTCATACATGACGCCCGAGGGCACCTGGTGCAGCGCCAGCTTGTGACCGTTGGCGATGACGGTGTGGCCGGCGTTGGCGCCGCCGGCGTAGCGGCACACCACGTCAAAGTCTCCGGCGATGAGGTCGGTGACCTTGCCCTTTCCCTCGTCGCCCCACTGGGTGCCGACCAAAACTGATGCTGGCATGCTGTCTCCTTATATGGTGTGCGCCTCGTCGCCCCTGCGGCGAGCGCCCCGCTACCGGCACGATTATAGGCCACCTGCGCGCGCGACGGCCACCTGAGGGCGCGCCCTTCGTCGCGGCCTCACGCGGCGGGCAGGGCCGTCCCGTCGGACGTCCTGGGCTCCGGCGGGCGGCGCGGGCGGTCCGTCACTCGGAGTGCCGGGTGTCCACCTCCACGAACTTGGTGGAGCTGGGCAGGAACATGAGGGGCACGATGTCCAGCGGTCCGGAGCGGTTCTTTGCGATGATGAAGTCCGTGACGCCAAGGTCGGGGCGGTCCTGGCGCTCGGCCTCCTCCTCGTTCATGGAGCGGTCAAGCAGGATCACGATGTCGGCGTCCTGCTCGATGGAGCCGGACTCACGCAGGTCAGAGAGCTGGGGGCGCTGGCCCTTGCGGTCCGTTACCTGGCGGTTGAGCTGCGAGAGCGCCACCACGGGCACGCCTAGGTCCTTGGCCATGATCTTGATGCCGCGCGACATCTCAGACACCTCGGTGGCGCGGCTGTCGGCGCGCCTGCCCGACGGGGGCGACAGAAGCTGCAGATAGTCAACGAGCACGATGCCCTGCTCCTTGCCCTTGAGCATGCGGCGGGCCTTGGCGCGTATCTCGGTGACCGTGGTGCCGGGCGTGTCGTCGATCATGATGTCAAAGGTCGAGAGCTCATAGGTGGCCTGGACGATCTGGTCCCACTGGTTGTCCTTGATGCGGGCGCTGCGGATGGCGGACAGCGGTATCTTCGCCTGGGCCGAGAGGAGGCGCTGGGCGATCTCCATCTTTGACATCTCGAGGGAGAAGAACGCCACCGAGGCGCCCTTGGCGGCGGCGTTGACGGCCAGGTTGAGGGCGAAGGAGGTCTTTCCCACGCCCGGGCGGGCGCCCACCACCACCATCTGGCCGGCGCGCAGCCCCTGGAGGCGCGCGTCGATGCCGGGGTAGCCCGTCTGCACGCCCAGGATGCCGTCGGGGTTCTGGCATGCCTCGCTCAGCTCTTCGTACAGGTCTTCCATGGCGGACGAGAGCGTCACGTAGCTGTTCTTGACCGCGCGGTCTGTGACGCCCATGAGGAGCTTCTCGGCCTCGTCAACGACCTCCTTGGTGTCCTCCGGGGCGTCAAAGGCCAAGCTCGATATCTTTGACGAAGCGACGATGATGTCCCTGAGCGTCGCGTCGCGGCGCAGCATCTCGACGTAATGGGGCCAGCTGACCAGAGCGGTGCTCTCCTGGTTGAGGTCGATGAGGTAGCTGGCGCCGCCCACCTTGTCAAGCTTTCCCTGGCTCTTGAGATGGTCGGCCAGCGAGATGACGTCAATGGCCCTGCCCGTGGAAAAGAGCTCGGAGACCGCGGTGAAGATGAGCTTGTGGGCATAGAGGTAGAAGTCGCCCTCGCGCAGCGAGGTCAGACACTCCTGCAGCGCCTCGGGCATCATGAGCATGGCCGTGAGCACGGACTTCTCGGCCGCCGGGCTGTGGGGCATGACCGAGCCCTGCCGGGCGGGCGCCCCCTGACGGGCGTCATACTCGTCATACGGTGCAAACTGGTCGCTCATGCGCTCCCGTCCATACGTCGTCAGCGGCCCGGGTCGCCATCAGGGACGCCGGTGGGTATGGGTATCCAAACCCCTTCGTACCCGTATTGTCAACCATGCGCGCTACCTGGCGCTTGTTTAAAGGTCTCACGCCGTACCGTGCAGTTTGTCACTTTTCTACGTTTTCAACAACTTTTGCTATTTTGTGAGCGTCGAGTTTTCGACATATGCGGCGCCACACAAGCCTAGGGCGGCGATTGAGGGTTTATATGGGGCAACTACCTGGGATGATGCGGACGTTCGTGACGTTTTACCTGGTAAACGTCACGAATGGGAGATTGTCCGCAAAAAGGGAGGGAACCGTCGCCAAACTGCTGGCATAGGTTCCCTCCCCGAACGTTTACGAGCCTCTTACGTGCGGCTTTCAGCTCCACAAGGCACGTTGTTCAAAAACTTCGCCCTGTTGACAAGGACAGGGGCGCTACTCGGTCACCTCGGCGGCGCTCGCCTCGGCGGCGTCGGCCACCTCGGTCGCCTCGTCCTCGACGGGGGCGTCCTGGGCCTCGCCGGCCTCGACCTCCTCGGCGGGGGCCTCGTCCTGTCCCGCGTCCGCACCGACAAGGACGCTCACCTTGGCGTTGATCTCGCGGTACAGGTTGACCTCAATGTCGTGCCTGCCGGCGGTCTTGATGGCCGCGGTGCGCGTGATGCGCTTGCGGTCGATCTCGACGCCGAGCTGGTCGCGAATCGCGTCCGCAATCTGGCTGGTGGTGACCGAGCCAAAGAGCTGGTTGTTCTCGCCAACCCTTGCCTCGACGAACACCGACTTGTCGTTGAGCTTCGCGCACGTGGCGTCGGCGTCGGCGATGCGCTTTTCCTCGCGCTTCTCGATGTTGCTGCGACGCTGCTCCAGCTGCTTGATGTTGCCCGGGGTGGCGGGCTGGGCGATCTTGTTGGGGAACAGGTAGTTCTCCGCGTAGCCCTGGGTGACCTCTACCAGGTCGCCCTCGCCGCCCTTGCCCCTGAGCTCATCCAAAAGGATGACTTTCATGGGTACTCCTCCTGATCGTCGGACCTAGTCCGACCAGTTGCCTGTTGCTTGCGCGCTAGCCGCGGTTGCGGCCGCCGCGACCGGAGACCACGGCGACGGTGTACGGAAGCAGCGCCATCTCTCGCGCGCGCTTGATGGCGAGTGCGATGTCATGCTGATGCTGCGTGCAGGCGCCAGTGACGCGGCGCGGCTTGATCTTGCCGCGGTCGGTCATGTACTTGCGAAGGAGCTGGGTGTCCTTGTAGTCGATGAACTCGACGTCCTCCTTGCAGAACTGGCAGTACTTGCGACGCGGCTGGCGCTGCTCAACTTGCCTTTGCTTAGCCATGTCTTGTGCCTTTCTCTGGCGGCGTTGGTGCCGCCTCGTAAATCCTAGAACGGGATGTCCGTGTCATAGACGTCCGCGGAGGGCGGCGTCTGTACGGGGGGAACCTGCGGCCGGGGGGCGGCAGGTGCGCCGGGGGTCGCGGCGGCGTCCTGGGGCGCGCCGTAGACGGGCTGCTGGCGCCCCTGGCGCTGCTGTCCGCCCGTCGCGCCCTCGGCGCCGCGGGCGGAGAGGAACTCGACCTCGTCCACGACGACCTCGAGCTTGGAGCGGTTCTGCCCCGTCTGGCGGTCCTGCCACTGGCTCCAGCGGAGCTTCCCCTCGATGGCGACCTTGGTGCCCTTGGTGAGGTAGCGGGCCAGCGCGTCGGCGCGGGCGCCGAACATGACGCAGTCCACGAAGTTGGGCCGGTCCTCCCAGTTGCCCGTCTGCTGGTTGCGCGCGCGGTCGTTGACCGCCACGCCGAACGCCAGCACCGAGGTGCCGCCCGCGGTGGCCCGAAGCTCGCCGTCGCGGGTGAGGTTGCCCGAGATGTTCACGCGGTTGATGCTCATGCTTGCCTGCCTCTCATCCGTAGGCCAAAGGCCCTGCCTCCATGCCTAGTCCTTGTCGCTGCGGCGCACGATCATGTGGCGCTTGACGGCGTCGTTGATGCGCAGGACTCGGTCGAGCTCCGCGATCTGGGCGGGATCTGCGTGGAAGTTGATGAGGATGTAGTCACCCTCGGTCAGGTCGTCGATCTCAAAGGCGAGCTTGCGCTTGCCCCAATCCTCGACGCTGTCGATGGCGCCCCCGTTCTCGGTGACGGCAACGTCAATGCGCTTGCTGACGCCGGCGCGCGTCTCTTCGGTTGCGGCGGGATCGACAAAGTAGAGCAGTTCATAAGCCTTCATGTGGTCACCTCCTCTGGACTGGCGGCCCCGGTTGGTGAAGGTGCGTCCGGGGCAGGAAGAATCAGCCTTGCATGCTACCACATGACGTCGTGCCCGTCTGCGAGGTGACGTACGCTGGACACCACCCACACATTTTTCTTCCTGCAGGCAGGGTAGCGTCGGCGGCGCGCGGACATCTTGCGCGCACCATGCAGGATGCTGGCGGCGCGCTCAGGGCGGCAGCTAGAACGGCGGAGACGGCGTGCGCACGCACATGGAGGCCCGACGGGCCTCCATGACCTCTCCACATATGCAGGTTCTCGGAACGTTGGCCCGCCGACCTCGACACGCCGGGATCATGGTCCTCAAGGCGACGCCCTCGCGGGCCCTCGGCGCCTTGGCCTGGAGGGGCGTGGGGCCGCGTGCGCCCTGGATGCGCGCCTTAGATGTGCGGGCGGCCGTCGCCGGGCGCGGGAGCATCCGGCGCGGGAGGGGTCTCGCCCGAGGCGCCGGCAAGAGGGTCGTCCAAGGTCGGCCCGTCGGCGCCGGGGGCCGGAGGAGCGCAAGGGGCCGACGGGGCGTCGTCGTTAGGAATCGTCGCGGTGGCATCGTCCCCAGAAACCGCCGTGGCACCGTCATCCTCAGGGGCCGCCGACGTCGCGGCGCCGAGCGGTATGACGTCCACGACCTGGGCGCCATCATGGACGGAAGCGGCTTGTCCCGCAGGGGTCGGCTCAAGGGGGGCGCATGCATCATCGGGCGCCTCGCCTGCGGGCGCGTCGGTCTGACCCTGCGCCGGCCCCTGCGCACCGTCAGGGACGGGCGACGCTGCCGCCAAAGCTGCGGGCGCCGCAGGCTGCGCCGACGTCTGCGCGGGGGGCAGCGGGTCATGACGCGTACCCCAGGACATGACGTCAAACTGGCGCATCCACAGGCCCACCATCACATAGTTCATGAGGGACATGAAGGAGGCGGCCAGCATGGAGAGAAGGACGCACAGGGCAAGGGAGGCGAAGAGGGGGCCCATCGACCCGGACAGACCGTAGTTCGCGGCGGTCGCCGCCGCAGCGAAGACATAGAAGATGCCCGCGCCCAGCAGCAGGAGCGCGGGGATGGCAAGCACGAGGGTGACGCAGACGCTCATGAGGGCCATGGTGCCCGCGAGCCTGAAGAACCCCTTGACGTCACGACGTATCATCTCGGCTATGCGATTGAGCTGGAAGCCCGCCTTGAAGTCCTGATAGATGGTGGCCCGCAGGACGGGGATGGCGACGAGCACGCCCACCAGGAACAGCAGGACGTTTGTGACGATGGTGAGCGGCAGGGGAAGGTCGGCATATGGGCGGGATGAGGTCAGGAAGGGGGCCTGGAGCGCAAAGACGAGAAGCTCCGCGACGAGAGCCCACGGAAGGGAGACGACGAAGGCCCGCCACCCGCTCTTGATGCAGTGCATGACGTCGATGTTCTTCTGCTTGGGGGAGCCCTCGACGTTCCACGACACGAGGCGGGCCCACTCAAGGGCGTACCCGGTCACCACAAGCGCCCCCACGACGGGCACGAAGGTCCACAGCATCAAAATCAGCAGAACCTTGAACCAGCCCTTGTCCTTGGTGAGCAGGGACCAGGCATGGGAGAAGTATGCGGTGCTCTTCATTCGACGTCCTTTCCCGCGCTCGTTACCTCACAGTCCTAAAGCATACAAAAAGCGAGCCTGAAACGACAGGCTCGCCCGGTGACGCTGGCGGAGGAGGAGGGATTCGAACCCTCGTAGCCCCGAAGGGCTAAACGGTTTTCGAGACCGCCGCATTCAACCACTCTGCCACCCCTCCGAGGGTGAAGCGGCGCCCTTGCGGGCGCCGCTGCGTATGGTCTGGCGGAGAGTCTGGGATTTGAACCCAGGATACGCTTTAGGCGTATACACGATTTCCAATCGTGCTCCTTCGGCCACTCGGACAACTCTCCACAAAAGCGCACAGGTGAGTATAACCTAACGAGGGCGGGCAGCGCCACCGCGGGCGCACAAACTAATTATCCACATCTTGCGTACGGAACGGGACCCGCGGGCCAGGACGGGCGGGCGTGCTAGAATCGTCCGGCCGGGTCGTGCGCTCGCTTTTGTCCCACGTCGCGGCCACGGGCGACGCCCCGCGTCACGTTCCTCCCAACATTGGCAGGCCCATGATCCCACCCCTCATCGCCGAGGCTCCCTACGACACGGTCGCCCAGATTCCCACCTGGCTCGATCTGCTGTCCGTGCTCATCGGCTCGTTCAGCGGCATTTTGGTGGCACGCAGGCGCAACCTTGACCTCGTGGGGTTTGTGGCCCTCTCCCTGCTGTGCGGCCTGGGCGGCGGCCTCATCCGCGACGTCATCATGCAGCGGGGAGGCGTCTACATGCTTGACTCCCCCAACGCCATCCCCCTGACGGTCCTCGCGGGCACGCTGGGCTACCTCTTCTCGAGCGTCCTGGAGAGGGCCCCGCGGCTGCTGATGGTCGTGGACATCGTCTCGGTGGGGCTCTTCGTGGCGACGGGCACCGGCAAGGCCATGAGCTTTGGCCTTTCGTTCTGGGCCTGCCTCCTCATGGGCGTCACCACCGGCGTGGGAGGCGGCATGCTGCGCGACATCGCCCTGGGCGAAACGCCGCACATCTTCCGCAAGAGCAACCTGTACGCCGTCTGCGCCGCTGCGGGGGCGCTCTGCTATTACCTGCTCGTGCTGGGTCTGCACGTGAGCCGCTTCTATGCCGTGCCCCTCTGCGTCCTTGTGGTCGTGGGCATACGGCTCTGGTCCGTCAAGTTTGACGTGATGCTGCCCGTGGACATTGACCTGGCCCCTCAGGTGGGACATGCGGCCCGACGGGCATGGCGAGGGGCGCGTCGCCGCGGCAGGGGCGCGGGGCGGCAGGATGACGAGCGGGATGCGTCGTGAGGGCCCGCGTACTACTCTTTCGCAACACCTCATCGTACGGGTCGCACAAAGGGTCCCGCGCCTCTGACGGGCCGCGGGACCCCACGTGAGCGGGCGGCAGGCGGCGCGCAGGCCTCCTGCCTATTTGTCCACCATGCCGTGACGCACGCGCCACTTGCGGCGCTCCGTCTCGTTGAGGATGCGCTTGCGCATGCGGACGGACTTGGGCGTCACCTCGACGAGCTCGTCGTCCATGATGTATTCGAGCGCCTCCTCGAGCGAGAAGGTCTTGGGCGGCGTGAGCTGCACCGAGATGTCCGCCGTGGACGAGCGCTGGTTGCCGAGGTTCTTGGTGCGGGCTATGTTGACCACCATGTCGCCGGGGCGGGAGCGCTCCCCCACCAGCATGCCCTCGTAGCAGTCGACGCCGGGGCCCACGAAGAGCTGGCCGCGCTCCTGGAGGGTGCCCAGGGCGTAGGCGACGGACTTCTCGGTTGACATGGAAATCATGGCGCCGTTCTGGCGGGCGCCAAGCTCGCCGGCGAAGGGCCCGAACTCAAGGAAGGTGTGGTAGAAGACCGCCTCGCCGTGCGTCACGTTGAGGATGCGATTCTTGAGGCCCATGATGCCGCGGGTGGGAATCTTGAACTCGAGGTGCGTCTGGGTGGTGCCGGCCTCCATGTTGGTCATGGTGCCGCCCACGTTGCCAAAGAGCTCGATGACCTTGCCGGCATACTCGCCGGGACACTCGACGACGGCCTGCTCGACCGGCTCCAGGCGCCCGCCGTGGCCGTCCTCCTTGAACAGGACGCGCGGGCGGCCCACCTGAAACTCAAAGCCCTCGCGCCGCATCTGCTCCATGAGCACCGAAAGGTGCAGGATGCCGCGGCCCGACACCTCCATGCCCGTCTTGTCGGGCAGCTCCTCTATGCGCATCGTCACGTTGTTCTCGCGCTCAAGCTCAAGGCGCTCCTTGAGCTGGCGTCCGCCGACGATCTGGCCCTCGCGCCCCACGAGGGGCGAGTTTGACGGCTCAAAGACGATGGCGAGCGTGGGGGGATCTATCTCTATGGGCTCAAGCTCCACGGGGTTGTCCGGGTCGGTGTAGACGTCGCCGATGTCCGTGCCCTCGATGCCCACGACGGCGGCGATGTCGCCGGCCTCGACCTCCTGGCACTCCTTACGCCCCAGGTAGTCAAAGGTGAAGAGCTGCTTGACCTGCGCCATGGCCCTGCTTCCGTCGTTCTTCACGACCAGGATCCTGTCGCCGTCGCGCAGAGTTCCCGAGTAGACGCGCCCGATGCCGATGCGGCCCACGTACTCGGAGTGGTCAATGGTCACGCACTGCATGGCCAAAGGGCCCTGCGCGTCAACCTCGGGGGCGGGTAGGGCGTCCACGATCATGTCGAGCATGGGGAACATGTCCATGTTGCCGTCATCTGGCGAGAGGCGCGCAAAGCCGTTGACGGCGGAGCAGTAGATGACGTGCTCCATGGCAAACTCAAGCTGGTCGTCCGTCGCACCCAGATCCATCATGAGGTCGAGCGAGGCGTTGAGGGCGCGCTCGGGATCGGCGGCGGGCTTGTCGACCTTGTTGATGACGACCATGACCTGCAGGCCGGCGGCGATGGCGTGCCTGAGCACGAAGCGCGTCTGGGGCATGGGGCCCTCGGCGGCGTCAACGAGGAGCAGGGCGCCGTCAGCCATCTTGAGGACGCGCTCGACCTCGCCGCCAAAGTCGGCGTGGCCCGGGGTGTCGATGACGTTGATCTTCACGCCCTGGTACTCGATGGAGATGTTCTTTGCCAGGATGGTGATGCCCCGCTCGCGCTCCTGGTCGTTCGAGTCAAGCACGCGCTCCTGAACCTGCTGGTTCTCGCGAAACGCGTCCGTGGCGCGCAGGAGCTTGTCCACGAGCGTCGTCTTGCCGTGGTCCACGTGGGCGATGATGGCGATGTTTCTTATGTTCTCTTGGAGCATGCGGGCCTCTGTCCCTCGTTCTGTGGTTTGCCGGCAGACGCGGCACGTAACTGGAAGACTGTATACCACGCCACCGCCGGGGCGACGGGCGTGGGCAAGAAAGCTGCGTTATTTCACGGACGTCGCGCCCGAGGGAGGGGTGCTCACCTCTTTGGGGCGGCGGCTGAAAGCGTCACAGAAGCGGATCGATCTCGCCTGCGGGGGCCGGGTCGCTCCATTGAAAGTCCTCGTGGGCGCCCCTGCCTGCCACGAGCGAGTAGGCGGAGTAGGCCCGGTAGCCCCGCTCGCCAAACTCGAGCATGAGCGCGTCGTGATAGGAACCGTCGTCGTCGGCGACGGCTCCCTCGTAGGCGATCGCGTAGCGCACCGGCGCCGCAGGGTCATGTGCGTCCGCGGCGAGTGACCTGACCGTCTCGCGGGCGCCCATGAGGCAGGCCTCCACCCCGTCGTCAGAGACGTCGTAGGACGTCACGGTGCCGTCGCGGGCCTGGACGACGAGCAGGACGTTGAGGTCCCTGCCGTCCGCGAGGAGGTTGAGCGCGTCGCCTGCAAGCGTCGCTCCCAGACTGTCAAGCTCGGGCGACATGCCCTCTTGTCGTTCGGCTGAGGATGGCGACATGGACGTTGCCCTTTCTTGGACGCGATGTTCCCACAGCATAGCGCAGCGCACGAGGGCGCGCCAAGACGGCGGGGCTGGGCAGATGGAAAAGGTCACAGGCGAAACGCCCGTGACCTCGCGTCGTGTGGTGGAGACGATGGGGTTCGAACCCACGACCTCAGGCTTGCAAAGCCCGCGCTCTCCCAGCTGAGCTACGTCCCCTTTAGCAATAATCACCCCAGCGGCGACTCGGCTCACGCTGGGGTGATTATTATCAAGGAAGGTGGTGGGCCCGACAAGGTTCGAACTTGTGACCTCCCGGTTATCAGCCGGACGCTCTGACCAACTGAGCTACGGGCCCAACGCAAGGAGAGATGTTACTCCCCGCAGCCAAAGAGGTCAACCGTCAAGTTGGTAATTCCTCGGCCATAATTTATCGATTGTGGGCGGGCAGGGCAGGCGGGACGGGTACCATGGCCAGACATAGGGACAGGCTGCCACACGAGGGGGTGCTCATGGTACGCATGGACATACAGACCATCATGGTCGGGGCGGGGCCCATGTCATCCCTCGTCGTGCTGCGGCCGCGATCGGCCGGCAGCGAGGGCGGAGGGGCCTCGGGGCGACTCCCCATTCGCATCGGCGTGCTCGAGGCGAGCTGTATCTCGGCGGGAATCGAGGGTTCGCCCGTGGGGCGACCCCTTACCCATGACCTGCTGCTTGACTGCATCGGGCAGATGGGCGGGTCATTGGACTCCGTCGAGATCGTTGACGTGCGGGGCACGACCTTCTTTGCCCGTCTCAACGTGAGCTGCGCGTCGGGCCGCCACGTGGAGCTTGACGCCCGACCCTCGGACGCGCTGGCGCTCGCCATCCGCGCGGAGGTGCCCATCTTTGCCGACGAGACCGTGCTCGAACGCGCGACCATGCCCGACTTCGACGCGGTCGAGAAGCGGGAGAGGCAACAGGAGCTCGAGGAGTTTCACGACTTTGTCGAGCACCTCTCGCCCGAGGACTTCTCCTAGCCCATCGTCGCCGCGACCCGCCGTCCCAGTGGGAGGCGGGCCGCAGCAGACTCTCTTCGCGAGAGGTCGCAGGTCATGGCTCGCAGGTCACGGGCTGGGCCTACTCGTCGTCACCCTCGATCATGGTGTCGTCAAGCTCCTCCTCGCCGCCGATGTCAACGGGCTCCTCCTCGGCGGCGTCGGCGGCGCCTGCGCCGGCGAGGTCGAGCACGCCCTGGTTGGCCTGGGCCTTGGGGGCCTTCTTCTTGCGGGCGACCATGCGCGCGAGGGCGCTCACCCGGTCGTTGTCGCTCATGTTCATGATGCGGACGCCCTGGGTCGAGCGGCCGAGCCGCGAGATGTCCGCCGTCTTGACGCGAATGACGACGCCCTCCTCGGACACGATCATGAGCTCGTGCTGGGGACCCACCACGCGACATGCCACGAGGTCGCCCTTCTTGGCGGTCATCGAGATGGTGGCGACGCCCTGCCCGCCGCGGCGGTGCTGGGGATACTCGCTCACGGGCGTGCGCTTGCCGTAGCCCTTCTCGGTCACCACGAGCAGGTCTCCCCTGCCGTTGGAGATCTCCATGCCCAGCATCTTGGCGTCGCCCTTGAGCGTGATGCCGCGCACGCCCGAGGTGGCGCGTCCCGTGGGCCTAATCTCGGACTCGTCAAAGACGATGGCCTTGCCCGCCGTGGAGCACAGGATGGCCTTCTCGCCCTGCTTGACGCGACGCACGTTGACGAGCTCGTCATTGCGCTTGAGGTTGATGGCGATGATGCCGTCGCGACGGCTCTTGTCATAGTCGCTCATGGCGGTCTTCTTGACCATGCCGTCACGGGTGGCAAACATCAGATACTCGTCGGTGGGGAACTCGCGCGTGGTGATGACGGCGGTGGGATGCTCGCCGTCCTCCAGCGGTATGACGTTGACGAGCGCCGAGCCCCGGGCGTGGCGCGAGCCAATGGGCAGCTCGTGCACCTTGACGCGGTACACCTTTCCCTTGTTGGTGAAGAAGAGCACGTAGTCGTGGGTGGAGGCAACGAAGAGATCCTCCACGAAATCGGTTTCCTTGAGCGAGAGGCCCTGGATGCCCTTGCCGCCGCGGCGCTGCGAGCGATAGGTCGAGACGGGCAGGCGCTTCACGTAGCCGGCGTGCGTCACGGTGATGACCATGTCCTCCTCGGCGATGAGGTCCTCTACGTCAAGGACGACCGGCGCGTCCGAGATGGCGGTGCGGCGCGCGTCCGCGAACTTGTCCTTGATCTCGAGCATCTCGCTCTTGATGACGCCGAGGATCTTCCTCTCGTCGGCGAGGAGTTCCTCGTAGTAGGCGATGGCACGCCTGAGGCCGTCGAGCTCCTGCTCGATCTTGTCGCGCTCCAGGCCGGTCAGGCGCCGCAGGCGCATCTCGAGGATGGCCGTCGTCTGCTCCTTGGTGAAGGCAAAGCGCTCGGTCAGGCGCGCGGCCGCCTCGGCGTCCGTGCGGCTTGAGCGGATGATGGAGATGACCTCGTCGATGTGGTCGAGCGCCAGCAGCAGGCCCTCGAGGATGTGGGCGCGCGCCTGTGCCTTCGCGAGGTCAAAGCGCGTCCTGCGCGTGACGACGTCAACCTGGTGGTCAATGTAGTGCCTGAGGATCTGAGGGAGCGAGAGCAGCTTGGGCACGCCGCCCACAAGGGCCAGGTCGATGATGCCGAAGGAGGTCTGGAGCATCGAGAACTTGTACAGGTTGTTGAGCACGACCTCGGGGATGGCGCCCTGCTTGAGCTCGATGACCAGGCGCAGGCCCTTGCGGTTGGACTCGTCGCGCATGTCAGAGATGCCCTCGATGCGCTTGTCGTTGACGAGCGTGGCGATCTTCTCCTGAAGGTTGCCCTTGTTGACGCCGTAGGGAAACTCCGTGAAGACGAGCTTGTTGCGGCCGCCCTTGGTTGACTCGACGTGCGCCTTGGCACGCACGGTGAGGATGCCGCGGCCCGTCTCGTATGCCTGGCGGATGCCCTCGGAGCCCATGATGACGGCGCCCGTGGGAAAGTCGGGGCCCGGCATGACCCGCATGAGCTCGTCAATCGTGACATCGGGGTTGTCGATCATCAGACAGGTGGCGTCAATGACCTCGCCGAGGTTGTGCGGCGGGATGTTGGTTGCCATGCCCACGGCGATGCCCTGCGACCCGTTGACGAGGATGTTGGGAAAGCGGGAAGGCAGCACCGAGGGCTCCTGGAGCGACTCGTCATAGTTGGGCTGCCAGTCCACGGTGTCCTTGTTGAGGTCGCGCAGAAGCTCCATGGCGGGGCGGGCCAGGCGGCTCTCGGTGTAGCGCATGGCGGCTGCCGAGTCGCCGTCGATGTTGCCAAAGTTGCCGTGGCCGTCAACCAGGGAGATGCGCATGGAGAACCACTGCGCCAGGCGGACCATGGCATCATAGACGGCCACGTCGCCGTGCGGGTGGTACTTGCCGATGACCTCGCCGACCGTCCAGGCCGACTTCTTGTGGGGCTTGTTGGGAAAGATGCCCGCCTCGTTCATGGCGTAGAGGATGCGGCGATGCACCGGCTTAAGGCCGTCGCGCACGTCCGGCAGGGCGCGGGCGGTGATGACCGACATGGAGTACTCGATGAACGACTGCTCCATCTCGTGGCCGAACTCGCGCGTCTGCAACGTCCCGCCGTGGATGTCGGTATCGTCCCCGCCGCCGCGGGCGTCGGGGAGCGGCTCGAGGTCGTCATCCGTCTCGGCGTCCGCGTCGTTGTCCGTGGCGGCCTCGTCGTCAGCGTCGGGGTCATAGACCGGCAGCGGCGGGTCCTCTTGGTCGCGCTGGGCACGCGCGAGCAGCTCGCGGAGGTCATCGGGCATCATGGCGTCATCGTCGGCGCCCGGCCTGGTTGTCGTTTCGTCAGCCACGTGGCTTGTCCCTTCGTCTAGATGTCGAGGAAGCGGGCGTCCTTGGCGTGACGCTCGATGTAGTCTCGGCGATACTCAACCTGCGTGCCCATGAGGCGTGAGACTGACAGGGCGGCCTTCTGACCGTCCTCGATGGTGATCCTCTGCAGGATGCGGGTCTTGGGGTCCATCGTCGTGTCGGCCAGCTGCTGGGGGTCCATCTCGCCCAGGCCCTTGTAGCGCTGCACGCTGTACTTTCGCTTCTTGCCCTCGGCGTCGAGGGGAACGTGCTTGTCGATGGCGCGGGCCAGGAGCGTCTCCTCGGAAGTCTTGCTGGCCGGGTAGACATAGTGGACGCGCTTGCCAACCTTGACCCCAAAGATGGGGGGGCAGGCCGAATAGACGTATCCCGCGTCGATGAGGGGACGCATGTACTTGTAGAAGAACGTCATGAGCAGGATGCGAATGTGCGCGCCGTCGACGTCGGCGTCGGTCATGATGATGATCTTGTGATAGCGAGCCTTGGTGATGTCAAAGTCGCCGCCGTCGCCGGTGTTGTTGGTCACGCCCGTGCCGATGGCCGTGATGAGCGACTGTATGGACTCGGACGAGAAGGCGCGATGGTCGCCCACGCGCTCGACGTTGAGGATCTTGCCGCGCAGGGGCAGGATGGCCTGGATGTCGCGGCGGCGGCCGTCCTTTGCCGAGCCGCCTGCGGAGTCGCCCTCCACGATGAACAGCTCGGTCATGGAAGGGTCTCGCACCGAGCAGTCGGCGAGCTTGCCCGGCAGCGCGGCGCTCTCCAGCAGTCCCTTGCGGCGCGTCGCCTGGCGGGCCTTCTGGGCGGCAAGACGCCCCCGGGCCGCTGAGGAGGCCTTCTTGAAGATCTCCTTCGCCTGGTTGGGATGCTCCTCAAGATAGTCGGAGAGCCCTTGCGACACGACCCTGTTGGTGAGCGAGCGCATGTAGGAGCTTCCGAGCTTTGACTTGGTCTGGCCCTCGAACTGCGGGTCGGGAAGCTTGACCGAGATGACGGCCGTGAGGCCCTCGCGCACGTCATCTCCCGTCAGGTTCGGGTCCTTGTCCTTGAGGAGCTTCTTTGAGCGGGCGTAGTCGTTGATCGTCTTAGTGAGCGCCGTCCTGAAGCCCTCCAGGTGCATGCCGCCCTCTTCGGTGTAGATGTCGTTGGCAAAGGACATGACCGTCTCGGAGTAGCCCGCGTTCCACTGAAGGGCCACCTCGACGTCACCCTTCCTGTGAACGGGCTCGCCAGGGTCGGAGCTTCCCTCGATGTAGACGATGGAGCGCTGGCAGTTGGGCAGGATGGTCTTCTCGGCGTTGAGGAACTTGACGAAGTCGATGATGCCGCCGGAATAGCAGAACTCATCCACGCGCGGCGTCAGCTCGCGCTCATCCGTGAGGACGATCTTGAGGTTCTTGTTGAGGAAGGCCGTCTCCTGCAGGCGGTCGTGCAGCGTGTCGTAGCTGAAGGAGGTCGTCTCGAAGATGGTCTCGTCGGGCCAGAAGGTCACGGTGGTTCCCGTTGCCTTTGAGCTGCCGATCTTCTTCATCTTGCTCGTGACCTTGCCACGCGAGAACTCCATCTGATAGATGCCGCCGTCGCGCTTGACGGTGGCGACGAGCCTGCTGGAGAGCGCGTTGACGACGGAGATGCCCACGCCGTGCAGGCCGCCCGAGACCTTGTACGCGGCGTTGTCAAACTTGCCGCCGGCGTGCAAGATTGTGAGGACGACCTCGAGCGTGGGAATCTTCTTCTGGGGGTGCTTCTCGACGGGGATGCCGCGCCCGTTGTCCTCGACGGACACCGAGCCGTCCGGGTGGACGGTCACGGCGATCTTGGTGCAGAATCCCGCCATGGCCTCGTCGACGGAGTTATCGACGATCTCCCACACCAGATGATGGAGGCCCGCCGCGGAGGTCGTGCCGATGTACATGCCAGGCCGCTTGCGGACCGGCTCGAGGCCCTCGAGGACCTTAATCTCGCCGCCTCCGTAGTTGCTGTTGCTTGTTGCCACGAGCTTCCCTTCCTTGCAGGGGTACACGTTGAGAACACAGTCTTCTAATTTTAGGGTAGAACGCCCGTAAACCCAAGAAATACTTCGGAGCGACAATACTATCGGTAACGTGAGGGAGCAACATCGCCTCTCCGGCGTTGTGACGGCGATTTTGAGCCCGTTGCGTCAATCCTCGTGTCCCCCGGCGCGGGCGCGCACGGACGTCACGACGCGGGCGGAGGGGGCGTCCGGTCGCGGCGCAGGCTGTCCCTCATGGCCTGGGCCAGGCGCTCCCTCAGTCCCGGCGGCAGGTCGGCGCAGCGCCTACGGACGCGCTCCTCATCCTGCGGCGAGAGGGGCGCGGTCACGGCGGGCGAGGGGGCGCGGGATGGCGTGGGCGGGCGGCGGTTGCGCGCCAGCCTGAACTCAAGGCCCGAGAGCTCGAGGCCCGCCGCGGCGAGGCGGGCGAGGTAGATCTCTCGGTTGGTGTTCCAGTCCATCAGCCGCGCGTGGGAGTCAACGTAGACGCCCATCACCGGCGGCAGTGCGTCGTTTGGGGGCTTGCGCAGATAGACGCCGCAGGTGTGCGTACGCTCCACGTCGCCGTTGGCGTCGCGCCATGCGACGGCAGCGCGCTGGTTGGCGCTCAGGGAACGTCCCAGACCGCGAGACAGGAAGCGTCCCAGAAGGTGGTCAACTGACTCCGAGCCCCTCTCGCGCGGGTTGAGACCCCACACCGACCTCAGGGCGCCCGAGCTTGGAGGCTTCCACTCACTCACCTATGCTCACCACCCGCGCGGCCTCAAGGAGCGAGTCAGGAAAGTATCCCAGGTTCGTGGTGGTGATGACGGTCTGGACGCCCTCCTGCACAAAGCTCGTCATCGCGATGCGACGTCGCTCGTCAAGCTCGCTCATGACGTCATCAAGCAAGAGCAGAGGCGCACCGCCCGTGAGCTCGTGGCTGAGCGCCAGCTCGGCCATCTTCCACGCCAGCACGATGGTGCGCTGCTGGCCCTGCGAGGCAAAGGAGCGCGCGTCGCGGCCGTCAACCAGGAAGGTCACGTCGTCGCGCTGAGGTCCCACGAGCGTCTGCTGACGGCGTCGCTCCTGCTCGCGCAGCTCGCCCAGGCGCCTGAGGAAGATCTCGCGCAGCTCGTCTCGGGAGAGCGCGGTAGGGTCGACGTCGGCGCCCAGCGAGCACAGGTAGGAGCAGTCAAGGCGCTCTCCCTCCGCGAGCTGGGCGTGGATTCTCTTGATGTGCGCCGCCAGGCGCGTGAACATCCTCGCGCGTGCGGCCAGGAGGGTCGCGCCGCCCAGTGACAGGGACTCGTCCCAGGCCTCGAGCAGGGAGCTGTCCGGGTTGATATCCTTGAGCAGACGGTTGCGCTGCTCGACGGCATGGAGGTAGGAGCCCAGGACGCTCCCGTAGCCCTTGTTGACCTGTCTGCCGAAGGCGTCGAGCTCGTCTCGGCGCCATGAGGCCCCACGCTTGACGAGCGAGAGGTCGTCGGGCGTAAAGAGCACGCTCATCAGCGACGCGGGAAGGTCGGCGGCCACGCAGCGCTTGCCGTTGCGCTCAAAGAGGCGTCGCGCGCCCTCGACGCGGCAGGCCACGTCGATGACTCGTCCGTCGCCGGTGAGCGTCGCGACGGCGCGGGCGCCGGCCGCGCCCTCCAAGATGAGGTCCTGAGGTCGGGGGCGCCTGAAGGAACATCCAGCCGTCAGGAGCTGGAGCGCCTCTATGACGTTGGTCTTGCCCGCGGCATTATGGCCGTGCAGTATGGTCATGCCCCCCGCAAACGTCAGGGCCTCGTGGCGAAAGTTGCGCCAGTCGTCGAGCGTGAGGGTCCGCACGAGCAGTCCCATGGCTACATCCTGACGGGCATCAGCAGATAGAGGTAGTTGATCTGACCATACGACTTGAAGATGCCGGGCTGCATGGTGTTCTGGAGCTCGAGCGTCAGCTGGCTGTCTGTGGCCGCCGCGTTGACGCAGTCAAAGACGTAGTGATAGTTGAGGGCGATGGACATGCTCTCTCCCTCCGCGCGGACGGGGACCGTCTCCGTCGAGTCGCCCTGGTCAGGAGAGGATGCCGACAGCCTCATGACCTCGCCCTCGACGTCGATGTCAAAGCGCACAGACGAGTTGGCCTGGGCGATGACGGAGACCCTCCTGAGGGCCGCCGAGAGGGTCTCGACGTCAACGGTGACGGAGGTTCCGCAGCTCGACGGCAGCAGCTGCTTGTAGTTGGGAAACGTCCCTTCGATCCTTCGGGCTACGTAGGTCGTGGCACCAAACGAGAACACGACCTGGCTCTCGTTGGTGCCCATCATCATGCTGTCGGCGTCTGAGGCCAGCGAGAGCACGTCATGCAGGGTGGAGCCGGCGACGATGGCCGTGAAGGGCTCGTCCGCACCGGATGTCTCGGTGTTGGAGTCACACACGGCGAGACGATACGAGTCCGTGGCAACCATGCGAATCGTGTTCTCGTGGACGGAAAGGAGCACGCCCGAGAGGATGGGTCGCGAGGTGTCCTTTGAGGTCACTTTGTAGACCTTGTCGACCATGGCACCCACGAGCGCGCAGGGAAGCTCGATGGAACGCTCGAGGGTGTAGGAGGGAAACTCGGGAAAGTCCGCCGCGTCGAGCGTGTTGAGACGAAAGCGAGACTTCTCGCAGGCGATGACGACGATGTGGTCGCGGCTTTCGAAGCTGACCGCCGCGTCCGAGAGCGTCTTCACGATGGCCTGCAAGGTCTTGCCCGCGACGACCGTCTCTCCCTCCTCCTCGACGTTGGCGGCGACGCTGTGTCGTATCGAGATGGTGAGGTTGGTGGTCTGCAGCTCGATGGCCCCAGGTCTGGCGATGATGTGGATGCCTGACAGGATGGGGAGGGTCGAGTTTGACGCCATACCCTTCGTCACGACGGCGAGGGCCCTCTCCAAGGATGACTGGCTTACCGAGAACTTCATCGTGACCCCTTTCGACGCGGTCGCCCCGGGCGCAGGGCAAAGGTTGGTTGCTGCTACTAATACTGTCTTATATATAAGAGAACAGTACTAACAATATCGCGTGACGCTTTGTAGAGAACTGTGACGTCAGGCAGGTGGAAGGGCATGTTTCGCGCGACGGGACAGGGGGCGGAACTCTTCATCATCAACATCAGCGCCCCTCCTCCCATCGTCCTTCGACACCGAACGCCTGGTTTTCATAGCTCGTCGCAACGGTTTCAACGTAGGTTTCAACATCTCAACCCTTGTCGATGATGCTCTCTTTGAGCGTCTCAAGCTGGTCAAGGAAGAGCCGGTCCTCCTTCATGGCCTTGTCCACCCAGATGATGCTGTGCTTGACGGTGGCGTGCGAACGCCCGCCAAACTTCTTGCCGATGTCGGCGAGGGTGTTGTCCGTGAGCGCGCGCGTGAGCCAGATGCCCACGTGACGCGGCTCCATGAGCTCCTTGTTGCGCTTTGACCCCACGAGCTCTGAGTGGGAGACGTCGTAGTGCCCCTCGACGGCCTTCTGGATCTGCTCGATGGTCACGGCGCGCTGGCCGCTGGGCCATTTGGCGTTCGCCAGACGGATGACGTCCTCCCGCCCCAGGGCGGCGCCCTTCTGCTCGAGCCGGCCGGCGTTCATGATGCAGGTCTGGACGAAGCCCTCTATGACGCGGATGTTGGTGCCCGAGCGCTCGGCCATGAGCTGACGCATGTCCTCGCTGATGCTGCCGGTGAGGCCTCCCACGTGCTCGCGTGCGGCGTCCTGGCGCATGCGCTCGTAGAAGGCGTTTATGAGGTTGAGCTTGAGCTCGTAGTCGGGCACCTGGATGCTCACGGTGACACCGGAGTCCATGCGGCTGGTCTCGCGCTCGTCGAACTTGCTCTCCCCCATGCCCAGCTGCGACGGCGATCGGTCGGCGGCGAGCACGATCTGCTTGCCATGGGCAATGAGGGCGTTGAAGGTCTCGAAGAAGAAGCGGATCGTGCCTGCCGCCGTGCGCATGTTCTGCACGTCGTCGATGATGAGTATGTCGACGTTCTGGTAGTTGTTGGACAGGGCGCTGCGCGCCGAGGTCTCGCTGTTGTTCCAGGCGATGCGATAGTCCTCCACGAACTCCGCCGCCGTGCGATACACGCAGACGCGCGACGGGTCGTTGGTGACCACGTAGTTTTGGATGGCCCGCAGAAGATGCGTCTTTCCCAGGCCGCTCTTCCCATAGATGAACAGCGGGTTGTATCCCTTGTTCTCTCCGTTGGCGACCTGCTTTGCCGCCTCGAAGGCCAGCATGTTCTCCTCGCCCGCGACGAAGCGCTCAAAGGTGAGCTTTGAGTCGGCGAGGTCGCTGGCGGTGTCCGCGAGCGGGCTGGCGTTTGCCGCCGCGCCGTCAGCCGGCGAGTGTGCCTCGGCGGGCGCCTGCGCGCGGGCCTCGGAGGTGATGCGCCTCAGCTCGCTGCTGGAAAGATGCGAGCTGGTGTCAATCTCCATCGACTCGCTCGGTTGCGCAAGGAGCACCCTCAGCTTTACCGGCTGGAAGGCCGCCTCGTTAAGGCAGGCCTCTATGAGCTGCGTGCACTGACGAATCTTCCTCTGGGCAAAGCCCAGGTTGGTGGAGATGGACAGCGCCGAGCCGTCAAAGCTGATGACGTCGCAGCTCTTAAGCATGGCGAGAACCGAAGGTGCCAGGCTCTTGGTGCCCAGCATGACCAGCACGTCATGCCAGAGAAGCTTTGCGTCGTCCTGCGTCGAGTCCATGTGGTCCACCTGACGCCCATGCGGGGCTGCGAGATTGTAGAAAAGTGAGCGCTCGTGGCGCGCAGTTCCCTAGTATATGATGAAAACTCGCTCAGGTGAGGGAAAGTCGGCCTCATGCAGGATGAGCGTCGCCATCTGTCGCCGCGAGAAACGCCCTTCCCGCCGCGGAGAGGCGACGCTTCTGTTCGCCGCGCCGCTTGTTGACAAGCCCCAGGTCCTCCAATGACGAGAGCTCGCGCGACCAGGTGGGCTGAGAGCTCCCGTACGCCCTCATGAGGTCCGTGGGACCGACGCTCTCATGGTCGCGGAGAAACGAGAGGACGAGGTGGCCCCGCTCACTGATCTCAAGGGCGTGAGCTCCCGCCTCGTCGGCGGATGCGGCGCCAGGCACGGACGGCCACGGCGGCGCCGTGGGGTACGTCGCGGCGGGCAGGGGGGCTGATGGCGCCGATCCCCAGACCACCGAGCCCTGACTTTGGGTCGCGACGCCTGGCATGATGGACGGCATGGCGCCCGGCGTCGCCTGCGGCCATCCCGCCTGAGACTGCGCCTGATAGGAGGCGGCCGGGTGTGCGAGCGGCCATGAGACCGCCGTCCCAAACGGCGCGCTCGCCGCGGGTACGACCGTCGCCGCGGCCCCTGCGCCCATGAGACCTGACGGCTGGGCGGGCCACGACGCCGTGGAGGGCTGCCCCGCCGCCTGAGGGGCGCACCCTGCCGTCCTCGTATCCGCATGTGGCGCCCTCACGGCGGAGATGGTCACGACCGTGCCGGTGGAGATGTTGTCCTCGATGGTGAGGGCACCGCCCTTGTCCTGCATGTACTGCTGCACGTAGGGCAGCCCCGACCCGACGCCTCGGATGTAGCGGCGCATCTCCTCCGTGGCCGAGCTGGTGCCAAACTGCAACGCCCGGTCCTTCTCCTTGATGCCGGGGCCCTGGTCTGAAAAGCGCAGGGTGTTGCCGTCGTCCAGGATGCTGATGGTCGGCTGGCGGAAGAAGGAGTGAATGAAGTTCTCCACGATCTCGCGAATGACCATGAAGGGCACCGTGCTGCCCTGCTCCCTGGCGAGGCGGGACACCGTCGCCGTGATCTCGTCCAGATAGGGCCGGACGTCCTGGGGCTCTATGACGACGACGCGCGGCGCCGCGGAGACGTCGTCATAGACGGCGATGCGCGCGGGATACCTGACCACGAGCGTGTGCGTCTCGGATGGTGGGCCCTCGCCGGGATCGTCGTCTCCCACAAAGGGGAAGAAATCCCTGGCCATGGCCCCTCACCTCCCCTTTCGATATCCATTCGTCATTGTTGAAAACTTTCATCCAAAGTGCGATACGTGAATGGAATATTTCAACAATGGTGCAATGTTGTAGAAAACCACAGTTACAAAGCAGTCATGCAAGAAAAATAGTACCACGCCATAGATGAAAGAAGTGCGCGCCTGACGTAGGTCATTCATCATGCGTCAGCGCCCGCCGCGCACCATCATGGTCGTGGGGGTGATTGGCGGTTATTTTATGTGTGGTGTGCAGGGAATGTTTGACAGCGTCCAGGTATGACTCATACAATCTTAGGGCTTGCTCACATTAGTTTTTTGGTATCCCAGGAGGGTTTGCAATGAAGCGTACGTATCAGCCCAACAAGCGGAAGCGTGCCAAGACGCATGGCTTCCGTGCTCGCATGGCCACCAAGGGCGGTCGTGCCGTACTCGCCCGTCGCCGCGCCAAGGGGCGCAAGGAGCTGACCGTCTAAGCTCGTCATGAAGACCATCAAGTCCAAGCGCGATTTTGAGAGGGTCTACGCGACGGGACGACGAGTCAATCACAGGCTTGTGCGTATGACAGCTCTTGTGGGTGATGAAGGCGACTTTGGAAGGGTCGCCTTTGTTGCACCTAGACGCCTGGGAAACGCCGTCCTCAGGAACAGATGCAAGAGACTGCTCAGGGAGGCCGCTCGCCAATGTGGGCTTCCGCGCCGGGGGTGCGACCTCATCCTGTTTGCGACGCGTCAGACGCACATAAGCGACCCGACCGAACTTGCGCGGGCCCTTGAGGTCGTACTTGGCAAAGCGGGAATCAGGTGAGCGCGCCATGTGCCGCATAGATGCGGGGAAGCTGATCGTTCGCGCCATCCGCTGGTATCAACGGGTGATCTCCCCCCTCTTCAGGGGTCACTGCATCTATGTGCCCACCTGCTCCCAGTACGCGGTCGAGGCCATCTCGACCTATGGCACCGCACGGGGGAGCCTCCTTGCGGTGAGAAGAGTCCTTAGATGCAATCCCTTGCACAGGGGCGGGTTCGACCCCGTACCCTAGCTGCCTTACCTGGAGGAACCATGTGGGAATGGATATGTAATCTTCTGACCAGCATCCTTGCTGCGATTCAGGGCGTCTGTGGTGACTGGGGCCTTGCCATCATCATCCTGACCCTCTTCATCCGTCTGCTCATCACGCCGCTTATGACGCGTTCGACGGCCTCGTCCGCGCGCATGCAGGCGCTCCAGCCCAAGATCAAGGAGATTCAGGAGCGCTACGCCGACGACCCTCAGCGCATGAACGAGGAGATGCAGAAGTTCTACTCGGAGCATAAGTTCAACCCGCTTGGCGGATGTTTGCCCGTGCTGCTCCAGGCTCCCATCTTCTTTGCCCTCTTTACCGTCGCCCGCCAGGTGGGCGGCGATGCTCATTTTTACAACATCATTCCCTCGCTCTCGCAGTCCGCGTCGGGGGCCATGGCAGAGCTGGGATTTGCGGGCGGCTGGGTGTATGCGGCCCTCGTTGCGGCGTTTGGCGTCCTGACGCTCATCCCCATGGTCATGAACATGAAGAACATGCAGGAGGAGCAGCGCTCGCAGTCGCTCATCATGGGCGCCGTCATGTCCGTCATGATGCTCTGGGTCGGATGGGGCCTGCCCGCCGCCGTCATCCTGTACTATGACACCTCCGCCGTCTGGCAGGTCATTCAGCAGATAGTCGTCACGCAGCGCGTCATGGACAAGGTCAAGGCCGAGACGGAGGCAAAGTTGGCCAACCAGCCCGTCCAGCTTGACGTCGTCCGCAAGGAGCGCAAGCCCCGGCCCAAGAAGACGAAGTAAATATTCAGAAAGTTTTCAGTATAAGGGAGGTCAGCGTGGATTCGGATGAGATGAGTTCCTCCACCACCGGCGCTCTAGAAGAAGGTGCGACGGCTGCTGTAGTCTCTGACGTCTCGTCGCAGGACCGTTTTGCCGACATCAGGGAACGCTTTGAGTCCGGCAGCGATCTGAGTGATGCAGACGTTGACGCCATCGCGGACGTGGCCCTTACCTATGTCAGACAGCTCATGACGTTCTTTGGCGAGGAGCATGTCACGATAGACGAATATGATGGTGACGATGGTGAGCTGATTCTTGACGTGAGTGGTGACGATCTTGCCGTGTTCATCGGAAGGCATGGACGCACCCTTGATGCCCTCCAAATGCTCGTCACCTCATACATGAGCAACGTCATGCGCTTTCATTACCCCATCGTCATTGACATAGAGGGGTATAAGGCCCGCCGCCGGCAGAAGCTCGTCTCCCTTGCCACGCAGGCCGAGGCTCGCGCCATCAGGCAGCGCGGTGAGGTTCGTCTGGCGCCGATGAATGCCTACGAGCGGCGTATCGTGCATCTGACGCTCGCCAACAGCGAACGGGTCAGCACGCACTCAGAAGGCGTTGACCCGCAGAGGAAGGTCGTCGTGACCTTCGTGCGCTGACCGTTTGACGCATAGTTCGTAGCTGTTCGTCATGACAGCTTCTGCTGTCGTATAACATGCTGTCGTACACTATGGGGAGAGATATGATCTCTCCCCTTTTTCTGTCAATTGTTCTTGAATCAAGGAGTTCTGTCACATGGCCGTTTCAGATGCAATCGTAGCTGACATGGGACATTCGGATTCAGCGCATAGTCTTCCCGACGCTGACAAGATTGAGGTCTTGATGTCCTATGCGTCTTCATACGGTCTCTCTCTCACTCCCGAGCAAGCCAAACTCCTCATCCAACATATCCTGCTTGTCATTGAAAAAAACAAGCAGCTCAATCTCACGAGAATTACCAGCATGGAATCAGCATTGGTTCTGCACGCGCTTGACTCACTTCTTGTCGTCAACATATATGATGCATCCCGCGTCCTAACGTGTTGCTCCGCTGAGCAGGAGCGCTTTCTTGACATTGGAACAGGGGCAGGATTTCCTGGCATTCCTTTTGGCATCGTCACAGGCATGAACGGCCTTCTTCTTGACTCCGTCAACAAGAAGGTCATGGCTGTCAGAGAGTTCATTGGTGAGCTTGGTTTGACATCACAGCTCACAACAAGCTCGCTCAGGGCTGAGGCTCTCGCAAAAACGGAAGGGCAGTCCTTTTCTCTCGTCATGGCACGCGCTGTCGCAAGTATGAATGTGCTCGTCGAGTATGCGTCGCCTCTCTTACAACAGCATGGTCTTCTGATTTGCTCGAAGGCCCGCATTTCTGATGATGAGGTACAACACGCTCTCCATACGGCTCGCCTGTGCGGCATGAAGCTTGTTTCACGTGAAACATTCGATCTTCCTCACGACCTTGGGCATCGTGAGCTTTTTACGTTTGAGAAATCATCATACCCTCGTCTTCACCTTCCACGAGCTATTGGAATGGCAAAAAATAAACCTCTTTAAACGTATGTGTCATGACGAGAGTCAAAAAAATAGGCGAAGTAAGAGCTACTATGTCATACAGGTAGCAAGGTACATTCTATCAACGTATCCAAGGCTCGTATCATACGTCAATGAGAGTAAATGGCGCTGGTAAGCTTCTATGATGGAACCATGGGAGGATATGTGGAGTACAAGGACATAAAGCGTGCCTTTCCCGATAAAGAGACACGCATTATCGCCATCATCAATCAAAAAGGTGGTGTGGGAAAGTCAACGACGGCCGTCAATCTTGCGTCAGCCTTAGGAGAAAACAAGAAGAAGGTTCTCCTCATTGATTTTGATCCTCAAGGAAACAGCTCAAGCGGTTTTGGCATCCAGAAGGACGAACTACCACATGACATCTATGATGCCCTGCTTAAGGACGTGCCTGTTGAGGAAATGGTGCTTCCAACCATAGAAAAATCCGTCTTTGTGGTTCCGGCGACCATCCAGCTCGCTGGAGCAGAAATTGAGCTTGTCGCTCATGTTTCACGTGAAACAATACTCAAGGAGATTCTTGAGCCCATAGCCAAGGAGTTTGACTATGTCTTCATAGACTGTCCTCCGTCTCTGGGATTATTGACAATGAACGCACTTGTGGCGGCAGATTCAATCCTAATTCCCATCCAATGTGAGTTCTATGCGCTGGAGGGATTGAGCAAGCTTCTTGAGACCATGAAGATGGTAAAAAAACGCCTTAATCCCAATCTTGACGTATTTGGCGTCGTTATGACGATGTTTGACGCGCGCACAACGCTTTCGCGAGAAGTGGTCAACGAGGTACGAAAGTACTTTGGAACGAAGGTGTTCAAGTCAATCATCCCACGCAGCGTAAAGCTGTCAGAGGCGCCGTCGCATGGGTTGCCGATTAACCATTATTCGCGTGTGAACAAGGGCGCCTTGGCCTATCAACGGCTTGCTCGAGAGGTGGTGCGTCGTGGCTAGAAAAAGTGGATTGGGAAAGGGCCTTGAATCGCTTATGGGCGTGGCCGACGCTGAGGTAGGTGCCATAACGGCAGACTCGACGATTCCCATCGAACAGATCATGCCAAACAAGGATCAGCCGCGCAAGGAGTTTGATGAGGACAAGCTTCATGAGCTTGCTGACTCCATACAAAAGAATGGCGTCCTCCAGCCTATCCTCGTACGAAAAAAGGGTCAACGATACGAGATTGTTGCTGGCGAGCGAAGATATCAGGCGGCGAGGCTGGCTGGTCTCACGGAACTTCCTGCCGTCGTACGCGATATCTCCGACGACGAAGTGTTTCAGCTTGCCCTCATTGAAAATCTTCAACGAGCAGACCTCAATCCCATTGAAGAGGCACAAGGGTATGCCAGGCTGCTCAAGGAGAACGGCTTTACGCAGGAGCAGCTTGGCCAAGTCCTATCAAAGTCACGGTCAGCAATAGCGAACACGCTGCGCCTGCTTGACCTGCCCCGAGAAGTGCAGGAGATGATGGCGTCAGGAAAGATAACAGCCGGCCATGCTCGTGCCATCCTATCCGTGGCGGGTGAAAATCAACGGCTGCTCCTTGCCCAAAAGGTTATTGATGACAATTTGACAGTACGTCAGACAGAACATCTCGCTCCATTGATATCTGTCAATACGGAGACGTCACACCATCGTGAGCCGACGCCCCAGGCATTCAAGCGGGCGGCGCGCCAGCTGCGCATCAGTCTTGGCACAGGCGTACGCGTCAAACGCGTGAGAAACAGGAACAAGATTGAGATCGAGTTTGCTGACGAGGAAGAGCTTGCCCGTTTGACGGAGCTCATCGTTGCCGCGCAGTCGGGAAGTGAGTAGCATGAGACAAAGGCACAGGCTTGTTGGAATTGTGGTTGCGGTTGCGGCCGTCTACGGCGCCTCGCGGATTCTGCTGACGCCCGAGGCACGCAGGCATGTGACGGACGCAGGCAAAGACATGCTCAACCTTGCGCGCACCTGCCTTGACCAGAGCCTGTCAGTGGCAGCTCCGAGCGTTGACGTACAAGAGCTCGAACGACGTCGCAAGGACATAGAGAGGCAGTGGGAGCAGCTCATCCAGGCGTAAGAGGAGTGACGTTTCAAATATAAGAACATATGTTCTATAATCACGGGGCGCCGCTACGGCTAGGGGCGTCCCGTTACGCTAGCGAATGGACCTGCGTCCCACGTTCTGCCTGAGCTGCCCGCAGGCAGCATCGATGTCGGCGCCGCGAGAGTTGCGCACGGTGGCCACGACGCCGACGGAGGAGAGGCGCCTCACAAACTCCTGGGCCCGTGCGTCCGAGGAAGGCTGAAACCTGGATCCCTTGACGTCATTGAGCTTGATCAGGTTGACGTGGGCAAGGTTGTCGCGACAGAAGTCGCACAGCGCGCCCAGCTCATCGTCCGTGTCGTTGACGCCCTTGATCAGAGCATATTCGTACGTGGGGCGACGTCCGGTCTTGTCGACGTAGTCGCCCATGGCGTCATACAGATGTATGAGCGAGAACTTCTTAACGCCCGGCATGAGGGCGTCACGGGTTCGCTGCACGGCGGAGTGAAGCGAGACCGCGAGCGAGAACTGCTCGGGCTCGTTTGCGAAGCGCATGATCATGGGAATGATGCCGCAGGTTGACACCGTAAGATGACGCGCCCCGATGCCCGCGCCGTCGGGGGAGTTGAGCTTGCGCAGGGCGCCAACGGATGCGTCGTAATTTGCGAAGGGCTCCCCCTGTCCCATGAGCACGACGCTCGTCACGCGCCGGCCAAAGTCGTCACGTACATGCATGACCTGCTCATATATCTCGGCCATGGAAAGTGACCGCGTAAGCCCGGAGGCTCCCGTGGCGCAGAAGGCACACCCCATGCCGCAGCCGGCCTGCGTGGAGGCGCAGACGGCGAGCCTGTCGCGCGAGGGCATGCCCACGCACTCCACGGTGACGCCGTCGGCAAGGCGCAGCAGGTACTTTCTGCTTCCGTCCGCGGACGCCTGCCGCACGACCTCCGTAGGGACGTCCAGGTACAGGCGCTCCTCAAGCTGTGCGCGCAACGTCTTGGGAAGGTTGGTCATCTCGTCAAAGGAGGAGGCGTTCTTGGCCCAGACCCACTCCTCGATCTGCCGCGCCCTGAAGGCGGGCTGCCCCAGCTGCCTCAAAAGCTCCCTCAGTCCCGCGTCGTCCAGGTCGCGCAGGTCCTGCCTGCGCACGGCCGCCTCGTCCGTCAGAGAGGAGGTCGGGCGGTCTCGAGTGATGTCGCTCGTGTCATTCTGCATGATTCGCAGGTCCCATTCTGTGTATGTCTCCCAAGGTGGAGTATCCTCGACTGAGCCACCGGGACCATCCCGGCGGCAGACGCCTCGCGCGTGTGATTCTACGCTAGCATGCTGCGCCAAAAGGAGAGCCCTCAATGGAGAAGACCGAGCTAACACACTATAAGGTCATAGTCCTCGGCGGCGGCTGGTCTGACGAGAGGGACATCTCGATGGCCTCGGCCCGCGCCTGTAGGGACGCCCTTGAGCAGGCAGGCTTTGGCACGGTTGACCTTGTCGACGTGGCCGACGCGTCGTTCATCGACACGATCGCCCACGGCGGCTACGACGTGGCCTTCGTCGCCATGCACGGGAGGTACGGCGAGGACGGTAGCATCCAGGGACTTCTGGAGATCCTGCACCTGCCGTACACCTTCTCGGGGGTGCTGGCGTCGGCCCTCTCGACCGAGAAGGAGAAGGCCAAGGACGTCTGTCGCGCGGCGGGCATCCCCGTGCCCCGGGGCAGGGTCGTCGAGGCGGGCTGCTCCGTCACGGCCGATCAGGCCGCCGCGCTCGTGGAGGAGCTACGCCTTCCGCTCTTCGTGAAGCCCGCCGCAAATGGCTCTAGCTTTGGCGTGTCGCGCGTGACCGCGACCGACCGGCTTCCGGAGGCGGTGCGCGCGGCGGGGGCGCAGGGGGGGCGCGTCCTTGTCGAGGAGTGCGTCGAGGGGACGGAAATAACCGTGCCCGTCATCGGCAACGACGAGCCCACGGCCCTTCCCGTCATCGAGATCGCGTTTGACTCCGCGTTTTACGACTGCACGGTGAAGTATGAACCCGCCGAGCTACACCACATCATACCCGCCCGCCTGCCGAGGGACGTCTATGAGCGGGCGCAGGGGTTTGCCGTGAGGGCGCACGTAGCCCTGGGCTGCCGGGGCGCCTCTCGCACCGACTTCATCGTCCGGGCCGACGGCACGCCCGTGATGCTCGAGACCAACTCCATTCCGGGCATGACCGAGCAGAGCCTCTTTCCCGACGCCGCGCGCCGCGCGGGAATCGAGTTTCCGGAGCTGTGCCGGCGCCTGGTCATGTGGGCCCTTGAGGACGCGGCCTCCGGCCGCGAGATCGCCTGATGGGCCCTGACAAGCGGCGCGAGGAGGGCGATGCGGGGCAGGGGGCCCTTGCGCGCCTGATGACGCCCGGGTGTCCCGAGGGGACGCTCCGGCGCTACGCGAGCCTTGCCGCCGTCGCCCGCACGCGCGACTTTGGCCCGCTCGAGGACGGCGTGGTGGCGCTTGACACCGAGACCACGGGCCTCTCGTTTAAGAGCTGCGAGCTCATCGAGATCGCGGCCGCGCGCATTCAGGGCAAGGAGGTCGTGGAGCGCTTTGAGACCTTCGTTGACCCCGGGCGGCCCATTCCGAGCGAGATAAGCGCCCTCACTCACATTCGCGACATAGACGTGGCCGGCGCGCCGACGAGCGAGGAGGCCGTCGCTCGTCTGGCGGACTTCGTCGGCGGCATGCCCGTCCTCGCGCACAACGCGGCCTTCGACCGCACCTTCGTCGAGAAGGTGCGAGGCGGGCGGCAGGTGAGCGACTACTGGGTCGACACGCTCTCGCTCTCGCGCATCGCCCTGCCGCTGCTGACGTCCCATCGCCTCTCCGACATGGCGGCTGCCTTTGGCTGCGACTCGGTGACGCACCGCGCCATGGACGATGTCGACGCGTTGTGCGGCATGTGGCCCGTCATCCTCGCCGGCCTCCTTGAGCTGCCGCAGGGCCTCGTGGCCAAGCTGGCCGCCATGCACGGAGACGTCGCCTGGCAGTTTCGCCCCATCCTCTCCCATATAGCGAGCATGAACGATCCCGCGCCCTTCTCGCTGAAGGCGGCGCGCGCCGCCCTGCGCCGCCCTGCCGACGATGCGCCCAGGGTTGACGCGGCGGAGCTCATGGACCTGCGAGCGCCCGACGCCGGCGACATCAGGCGCGCGTTTGGCCCCGACGGCCTGGCGGCGGCGCTCTACGACAGCTTCGAGGAGCGTCCCGAGCAGCTCGCCATGGCTCTGGAGGTGCGCGACGCCCTTGAGGAAGGCTCCCATCGCGCCATCGAGGCGGGAACCGGCGTGGGCAAGTCGTTGGCATATCTGCTCCCCGAGATACTCTTTGCCCAGGGGAACGACGTGAGCGTGGGCGTGGCGACCAAGACGAACGCCTTGGCCGACCAGCTCGTCACCAGGGAGCTTCCCGCGCTTTCGCGCGTCCTTCCACGGGGCGTGAGCTTTACGAGCCTCAAGGGCTACGAGCACTACCTCTGCCTGAGCCGTCTTGACGCCGCGTCGCTCGTGGAGCTGCCGTCGCCTCCGGAGGGCGGGACGTCAAAGAACACGGCCCGCTCCGAGATGCTCACGGCCATGGCCGTGAGCTACGCCTTTGCCTGCCAGGCGCAGGACGGCGACCTTGACGCCCTGGGCATCCGCTGGCGGCACGTGCCCCGCACGATGCTCACCACGACGCCGCAGGAATGCCTGCGCGCGGCATGCCCCTACTTTCCCAACGAGTGCCTCGTTCACGGAGCCCGCCGCCGCGCCGCGCAGAGCGACGTCGTGGTGACCAACCACGCGCTGCTGCTGAGGGACATCGACATGGAGGGGCGCATCCTGCCCCCCATCCGCCACTGGGTCATCGACGAGGCCCACGGCCTCGAGGCTGAGGCGCGCCGTCAATGGGCCCGCGAGGTGTCGGGCCGCGTCGCGCAGGAGGGCTTCGAGCGCCTGGGCGACACCAAGGGCGGGACGATCAGGTCGCTGCTCGACCGCCTGGTTGCCGTTTCCGGCTCGACGCTCCAGGTGCGCCTCCTCACGAAGCTCTCCGCTACCTCCGCGGCCGCCGCGCAGGCCATGGGGACGCTCGTCGACGCCATCCACGAGCTGGGCGGGCTGGGAAGGACGGGCGGCTATGACACCATGGAGCTCTGGATTGACGAGACCGTCCGCGCGACGCAGGAGTGGCGGCTTGTCGCGGAGGCTCTGACCTGCGCCAAGGAGCGTATGGACGAGCTGGACAAGGACCTTCGACACGGTGCGGACGCGCTGGCGGAGCTTGACGCGGGATTTGCCGCCGACCTTCGCGCCGCGGCCGCCTTCGTGCCCGACCTGTCCGCGTCGCTGGGGCTCATGGCGCGCGGCGACGACAAGAGCTTCGTGTACTCGGCCGAGCTGTCCTGCCGTCGGCGCGACCGCAGGGGCGACGCCCTTATGGCCCGCAAGATCGACGTGGGGGCCGACCTGGGGGAGCGCTGGCTGTCTCAGGAGTGCAGCGTGGTGTTCACGTCGGCGACCATGACGGTGAGCGGCAGCTTTGACCACTTTGACCATGCGGTGGGTCTTGACGTCGAGGGGGCGGGGCGCCATGCGGGGCTGAGCCTGGGCTCGTCCTATGACTTTGAGCGCAACATGTCCGTCGTCATCGCCCAAGACATGCCCGTCCCCGGCGACGCCGCCTACCTGCCTGCCCTTGAGGAGCTTCTGTTTGACGTGCATCGTGCCATGGGAGGCTCCACGCTCACGCTCTTCACCAATCGCCGTGACATGGAGCGGCTGCACGAGTCCTTGCGCCCGCGTCTGGCCAAGGAGGGGCTTGAGCTGCTGTGTCAGGAGCGTGGTTCCTCGCCGCGCCGCCTGAGGGAGCGCTTTCTTGCCGACGAGGGCTGCTCGCTCATGGCGCTCAAGTCGTTCTGGGAGGGGTTTGACGCCGCCGGCGACACGCTGCGCTGCGTGGTGATTCCCAAGCTGCCCTTTGCGAGTCCCCATGACCCTCTGGTTCGGGAACGTGAGCTGAGGGAGGATCGCGCCTGGTGGCGCCACTCGCTGCCCGAGGCGGTCCTCTCGACGAAGCAGGCGGCCGGCCGCCTCATCCGCACGAAGAGCGACGTTGGCGTCCTGGTGCTGGCAGACTCGCGCCTGGTGTCAAAGCGCTACGGCAGCCAGTTCGTCAGGTCGCTTCCCAACCCGAACGCCATCCGGATCGAGAGGGCGCACATGGCCCGCTACCTGGAGACCTGGCGCCGCTCGCGCGAGGGTTAGGAAATCGGGGCCTGGCGACTCCCGAGCCTGTGTGCCCGGGCGTCCTCCGATCGAGAATCAGGGGCGCCCCTCTGGCGCGAACGCCCCTCCGTCCTGGTTCGGCAGGGCCCCGAGCAGGGCGGCGGCATGGTCCTGGACCTCGCGCCGCAGCGCCTCGTCGCGCACGATGACGCCCGCCCCGCAGGAGCACAGCCGCCGCACGAGCCAGCTGCCGCCAAAGTAGGGGACGGTTGCCTCGACGACTCCCGCGCCCGTCGAGCACACGCGCAGGCCGGGCCAGGGGGCCTCGTCAAGGAGGGCAGGCTCGCGAAAGACCAGGCGCACCTCCCTGCCGTCTCCCTTGCGCGGCTCCAGGGGCGGCGTCTCGTCTCCCTCCGCAAGCGCGAGCTCGCCCATCCGGTCGATGCGGAAGCTGCGTCGGGCGTCGCGGGCGCAGTCGGCCGCGTCAAGATACCAGTGGCCTCCCTCGCTGCGCACCTCCAGCGGCCAAACGACGCGCCTCTGGGGCCTCTCGTCGAGCCGTCCCTGGTATGAGAAGGCCAGGCGCCTTTCGGCCACAAGCGCGAGCGAGCAGCGCAGCAGCCCTGTCACGTCGGACGTTCCGGCGATGGACCCCAGCGTGCGCAGCACCTCGCCCCCGCGCACCGCAAGGTCTCCCGCCGAGCTGCGCAGCTTGACGACGAGGGGGTCGTCCTGGCTCATGCCCAGCCGTGTCAGCGCTGCCAGCACCGCCTCCGTCTCGCCGCGGCTCAGGCGTAGCGCGCGCCCCCTGATGCCATGGCCAAAGGAGAAGAGGGTGACGGCGTCAGGCTCGTCTCCCTCGACGACGAGCGGCAGCGGGGTGCCTCCCTCGTCCTCAAGCTGGAGGAGGAGGGTCATGAGATGACGGGCGTGCTCGCGGTCGCAGCCCAGCCGTCCCGAGATGCCCGCAACGTCTATGGCGTCGCCTTCGTGCGCGAGGGCCCCCAGGAGCAGGGCGAGCTCGCGCGCCTCGTCGGTCCCGCCCCGTCGTCCCCTGGCGGCGCTCATGCGAGGGCCTCCCGCAGCACGGCGCGGTAGGCCTCCAGCAGCGACGGCGGATCAAGGGGGGTCATGCCGGCCCCGATGAGCCAGCGCGCCGCGCCCCTGAGATCCGCCACGTCGACGAGCCACACCTCCCCCTCCTCGCGTCGGCCGTCCCGTCGTCCCGCCCCGGCCTCAAGCTGGCCGCGGGCGTCCTGGTCGCAGGACGGGGGGACGACGACGCGCGCCTGGGCGCGACGAGGCCCCATCTGGAAGGGAAGCTTGCAGAAGGCGTTGACGACGAAGTCGGCGGGAATCTCATAGGCGCCCGCATCGCCGCCCGCCCGCAGCTCAAGGAAGCGGTCGGCGCGAAAGGTCCGCGCCCGCTCGCGCCACGGCGCGCCCGCGGCCAGCTCGGCGCTGTCCTGCGCCACGACATAGATGCAGCCGTGCAGTCCAAAGGCACCGAGAAGCGCGAGCGAGCGGCGGCTCGTCTCTCCTCGGGCGTCCTGGTAGAGCGCCTCAACGGGGCGTCGCTCCGACAGCGCTCGGAGGAGCCCCGCCGTCAGGCCCCCGTCATCCCTCGCCGTCCTTCGCCGCACGGCGCCCCCCATGTATCGGCGGTCCACCTTCTCGAGCGCCCGCGCAAGCTCATGGCGCAGGGCAAACTCGGGGTCATCCAGGAGGGGCTGGCAGACGAGGTCAACGAGCAGGGCCTCCTCGTCGGATAGCCCCTGCTCGCCGGCAAAGCTCTCGTCGGGGTCCGCCCTCCATCCCGCCTGCCCTCCGCCGAGCGAAACGGGGCGAAGCACCAGGCCCAACGCCCCAAGACGTCGTCGGTCGCGTTTGAAGGCGGTGTCGAAGCTGTCCTTGACCAGGCTCCCGTAGTAGCGCCGATGCAGCTCCGAGCCGGCAAGGGGCCCTCTGGCGTTGGAGAACGCGACAATGAGGCTCGCGAGGCGCCGGGCCTGCTCGTCATCCTTCGTCATGCACCCGCCGCCCTCCTGGCGCGTCTCGCTCATGCGACCTCCCTTGCCCACGCCGCGCCTCGCCTTCCGTCGCCCGAGCGCGGGCCCCGGCGGGCTCCCGTTGCCCGTTTGGAGCGCGCCGCGTCGGCGAACGTGCACCTTTAGACGTATACTCTATCGTTGAATCGATAGTCGAGACAGCCTTCGGCAAGGGGAACACAGCATGGCTTCCACGCGCGACTACACAGACTACCTCAACGACCGCGTTGACATCGCCCCGGCCAACAGCCAGGAGGAGCTGGATGCGGCACAGCTCATCCACGCGATCATGGACGAGCACGGCCTTGACGCCACCATCCAGGAGTTTGACGCGCCCGCCCAGGGTGACCTGGCACACGACCTGACCTACCTGCTCCTCGTCGTCGGCATGGTCATGTCCGGCATCCTCGGCACGCCCGCCGGCGTCATCGGCCGGCTGCTCGTGCTTCTGTGCACGGGCGTCCTTGCCGCGCGCTTTGGCGGCTATGACCTGCTGGGCGGCCTGGGTCCCAAGGCCCGCAGCCAAAACGTCATCGGCGTCCATCGCGCCGAGGGTCCGCTGGTGGTCAAGGGCAACCGTCCCATCGTCGTGGTGGCCCACTACGACACGCCCAACGAGGGGCTGCTCCACAAGCCCCAGACCGCCGGGTTCCTTCCCGTCATCCGCCGCTCGTCTCTCTGGATCGTCGCCGGCATCGCCCTGTGCGCCTTCGTCCAGCTGCTCGGCTTCATCCCCGACGCCGCGCGGCACCTCTTCTGGATCGTGGGCATGCTCGCCGGCGTTCCCCTCCTGGCCGTCGCCGCCGCAGGGGTGTACGAGAGGTTCGCCCCCTGCACGGCCGGCGCCAACGACAACAAGTCCTCCGTCGCGGCGCTCCTTGGCGTCCTTGACCTCGTCCGCCCTGCGGACGACGCGGCCAAGCGCTGGGCGGCGTCGCACCCGCGCACCGCGCCCGCCAAACAGGACGGAACCGCTCCCGCACCGGCGACCCACGACGGCGAGGACGCCGCGCCTGCGGCGCCCGACGGGCCCTATGGGCGGGACGCCGACGAGGATGCCGCCGGGGGCGTCGCTGCCGTCTCCGCCCGTCTGGGCGGGCTGGCCGCCTCGCTTCGCACGGGCGCCCTCGACCTCGTCGGGCGCGCGCGCGGCGCCGTCCTGCATGACGAGGGCGCTCCCGACGGTCGGGACGTTCAGGACGATGCGTCGGACGCCCCCACGGTCGTGGCGACGACGCGCACGGCAACGCCGGCCTCGTCGGAGTGGGGCTCGGTCGAGCTGGCCCAGCCGACGCTCCGGCTGGACGGCGAGGCGCCCCATGCCGACGAGAACGACGCGGAGAGCCCTCAAGAGGGCGCGCCTGAGGATTTGATCGAGCAGGCCCACGATGTGCAGGCCGCAGATGACGACCTGCGGCCAGGCCGGGAGCAGGCCGCATCCGCCGCGGCACCCGCGCCCGCGACGTCGTCTCAGGCCCGCATGCGTACCGCAAACGAAAAGCCGCTGGATGCGACCGGGCGGGCGGGGGCTGTCTCTTATACACATCTAGAGGTGTATAAGAGCCAGGCGCCGGAGACCGTCGCGACCGAGGAGGCCTTCCACGGCGTCGTCCGTCGCGGTGCGGGGTTCGTCGAGAGCCTCCAGATTCTCCCGTCCGACTGCGAGATCGTGTATGAGCGCCCGCCGCGCCCCAAGATCGACCTCTCGCGCCTGCCGGAAGTTCCTGCGATGCCGGAGTTTCGCGTGGAGGACTTCTACCTTCCGCCGACCGAGGGCCAACAGGAGGGCCCGGAGGTCGATGACGAGACGGGGACCGGCTACATCCCACCCTTCATCAACCCGCACCGTCGCAGCGTGACGTCCTCCGTCACCGCCGATGTCGCCGCATCCGCCGACGACCAGGCTACCGCTCGCTACGCCCCGCACGTCGATGACGCCTACAGGGCCGACGACGGCTCGTGTGCTGGGGCGTCGTACCCTCCCACGACCCAGGATCTGCTTGACCGGGTTCCCATCCCGGAGTATCAGGTGGTCGGCGTCGACGACGCCGGGCACGACGGTCAGGCGCCCGCCCGTCGCGGCGAGACCCTAGACGACTTTAACGCCACCGAGGGCGTCGAAGCCACGGCGGAGCCGTCGTCCGACGTCCCTAACGACAATGACGCCCCTGCTTCCGCGTCCGACGGTGACGTTCGCTCGGAGGACTCCTACGACGACGAGCGGCCCTATGACGCCTATTACGATGACGACCTCGACGACTATGACGTCGAGCCTGCCGGGATCCTCGACAAGATTCGTTTTGCGCTCGCTGACATAGGGGGGCGCCTCTCAAAGCGAGACAAGATGTCGGGAAACACCGAGACCTTCATGCCGTTGCCCGACACGTCGCGCACGGCCGAGGTGGCAAGGCCGGCGCCGGCCGCCGCGACGGACGAGGCGCATCCGACCCAGACCGGCGGCGTGGAGCCCGCCGGCCGCGCCGCCGCCGATTCCACCTTGCCTCAGGAGCAGGGCGACGCCGACAGCACGGCGCAGGCAGAGCCTCCGACAAAGGAGTCAGGCGCCACCGTCACGCCCGACTCCAGCGAGGAAGACGCCTCGCCATCCTCGCTGGTCAAAGGCAACTTTGATACCGGGGATGACACCCGCAGCCTCGTCGAGGGCGACATGGCGGGACTCGACCTTGCCGAGGAGGAGCCTCAGCCCGAGGAGCGTCCCGCCCCGCGTCCCATCGACGACCCGCAATGGGGCACGCCCGACTATGCCCCCGCCTCGCCCGTCGCTCAGCGCGCCGCCCTCTTTGACCTGCCGGATCCGTCGGTCATGCCCAAGGACCCCTTTGCCCCGGACGACCTGGCCCCTGTCGACATCCAGGACGCGCAGTCTCCGTCGGATGACGGCGCGGCGCAGGCGCGTGGCCAGCGCCAGCCCATCGGTCTCGTGCGCCCCCAGCATACCGAGCCCGCAGCGGCCCCGGCGTCCTCGAAGCGACCTCGGTCAGAGCGCTTTGGGAGCTTTGGGCGCCTTGGCAGGAAGAGGCGCGAGGAGAAGGAGCAACCGGACTCCATGAGCGAGTGGTTGGGCGTTGACGAGGACTACGACGCAAAGAAGAACGGCCGCGCCATCGGGTCCTGGGACAAGTTCAAGGACGAGGAAGGCGGCAACGGACGACGCCGCCCGTGGAAGGGCGGTGCCACCGAGCGCTTTGACCTGCGGGACGAGGAGGCGCCGCAGGCGGGGGAGGCGTCACCCGACGTCAATTCGCCCGACGCGGGGGAGCGCCCCTCGGAGGAGGACCTGCGCGAGTCGATTCTGGGCATGAGCGACGACGAGCTTCTCTCACACGACATCTGGTTCGTCGCGCTTGGCGCCTCGACCCTGCGCCACGCCGGCATGCGGGAGTTCCTGGCGGACTACCGAAAGTCCATACGCGGCGCGTTCGTCATCAACCTCGACTCCGTGGGTGCCGGCGACCTTACGCTTCTGACCAAGGAGGGTGTCAGCTCGGCGCACAGGGCGGACCGCCGCCTGGCAAAGCTTCTCGCCGCCGTCGCCAAGGACCTGCACATCCCGCTGGGCAGGATGCGCTTTGACTGGACCGACACGGACGCGACGCCCGCCATGGAAGCCTCCCTGCGCGCGGCGACCATCATGGGCGTGTCGTCGCAGGGCGTGCCCGCGCTCTCGCGCACGGCGGACGACGTGGCAGAGAACGTGAACGACCGGCAGGTCGGTCAGGTCACGGAACTGGTGGCGGAGCTCATCCGTCGTTCGTAGCCAGCACAACAAGCTGTCGGGCCGGGGTCGCCTCAAGGCGGCCCCGGCCCTTTTGCGTAGGGTCCGTTCTGCGGCAAGGCAAAGATTGGCGCCGCGGTTTTTGTCCGTCGGTCCTGTTAGCTGTAGTGGCTCCCTCTTGCACCACATATAATCAAATCAATGGTACTTGAGTGCTTGACGGCAGAGGAGAGGAGGCTGCGAGATGGCGATGTTGAATCCCGAGGTGCTTGAATGGGCCGTTCGCCGCAGCGGCCTTTCCGGCGAGCAGGTCGTCAAGGCTTTCCCCAAGTACCGTGCGTGGCTCGACGGCTCCTGGAAGCCGACCGTCAAACAGCTGCGCGACTTCGCGAGCAAGACCCATGTGAGCGTAAGTGAGCTCTTTGGCAGCGAGTTGCCCGATTATGCGCTACAGATCGCAGACTTCCGCACAGTGAATGACACGCCGTCCCAAGACCCGAGCCCCGAGCTCTTCGACACAATCGACGCCATGATGGGCAGACAGGACTGGCTGCGGGACTATTTCCTGCATGAGGGATACGATCCCGTCGGATTTGTGGGCTCTTACCGATGGGCCGACCGCAGCGATGAGACGGGGGAGAGGATCGTCAGCGACCTGCGCGGGCTTCTGAAGCTCAATGAGGGCTGGGCCGCCTCCTGCAAGACGGTTGCGGAGGCGCTCAGGATGCTTAAAGACCGCGTGGAGACGGCGAACATCTCTGTGGTCATCAATGGTGTGGTGAACGACAACACGCATCGCGCACTGGATGTGGACGAGTTCAGAGGCTTTGTGTTGGCGGACGACATGGCCCCGATTATTTTTATCAATGGGCGCGACGCCAAGAGCGCGCAGGTCTTCACGCTCGTGCACGAGCTATGCCACCTGGCCTTTGCCCAGACGGGCGTGAGTAACGCGCCCGACGACGAGGATAGCGACGTCACCTTGGAGCGGTTCTGCAACGCCGTTGCCGCCGACTTCCTTGTGCCGACGAGCATCCTGGCGAGCAGGTTCGATGGCGGTGCCACGGACGCCTATCCTGCGCTTAAGGCCATCGCCCATACGTGCAAGGTCAACTTTGTCGTTGTCGCGCGGAAAGCCAAGGACATGGGGCTCATCGACGAGGACACCTTCTTCGCTGCCTGGCGGAGCTACAAGGATGACGTGCCCGAGGCCGCCAAGCCTGACAAGGTCGGAGGCAACTACTTCCTCAGCAAGCAGTACAAGCTCGGATCTGTGTTCTCCGAGGCCGTGCTCAACGCCGTGAACTCCGACTATCTGAGCTATCGTGACGCCTACGACCTGACCGGCCTGAGCGCACCAAGCTTCAAGACCTACTTCGAAAAGGTGGCGTGACGTTGGAACGCTACCTCCTCGACGCGAACATCTTCATAACGAGCGAGCATCACATCCCGCAGGACATCTTCGAGAGCTTTTGGCTTGAGTTGGGCAACACGCTTGAGTCGGGCGTTGCAGTGCTGCATCAGACGGTGGTAGACGAGCTGAAACGCAAAAAAGACCCTCTTGTCGATTGGATTGGGAGTCTGGACGGCGTTGAGGCGATGCCTGCGTCCGACAAGACGTTGGAGAAATACCTCGAGGTGTGCGCCTGGGCCGACGGGCAGAGCTATGAGCCGCGGGCACTTCGCGAGTTCAAGGATGAGACCCGCGCCGATGCATGGCTGTGCGCCGAGGCACTGGCGAGCAACTTGACACTAGTGACCTATGAGACTCCGTCGAACAGCCTGAAGAGGGTGAAGATCCCTAACGTCTGTGAGGGTCTTGGCGCTCGTCACGTCGACGGCTTTGACTTCATGCGGGCGCAGGGCTTTCGGTTCTAGGCGAAATGCCGTTACCGTTATGTGTATGCGCATGCGTACCGCAAACGAAAAGCCGCTGGATGCGACCGTGACGGCGGGGGAGGCCGTCTCTGGGCTTTGCGTGTACGCCTGCCAATTAGGCAAATCAAAGACGGGCTTTCCGACCGCCGTTGTGCTAAGATTTCGCGTTGCGCGGGCGTCGCCAAGTGGTACGGCACGAGCTTCCCAAGCTCGCATTCGCGGGTTCGAGTCCCGTCGCCCGCTCCAGAACCGTGATGGGCGGACCTTCGGGTCCGCCCTTTTCATATGAGTGCGTCATATGGACAGGCCAAAGACGCGTGCCTGTGAGAACGGAGGTCGCCCATGAGCGAGCTGGAAGCCATCCCCGGACCGTCAGGCGAGGCCCTTGCGACGCAAAAGCGACGCTATGCGCGTTTGCTCGTGCGTACGGGCGTGGCCATCAAGAAGGGACAGGAGCTGGTGCTCCAGGCGCCGGTGGAGCGGGCGGACTTTGCCCGCATGGTGGTGGGCGAGGCGTATGCCGCCGGCGCCGCCCGCGTGACCGTCCTGTGGCGTGACGACCAGGTTGACCTCCTTGACTACCAGCACGTCGCTCTCGAGCGCTTCATGCACACCGCCGGATGGAAGCGCGAGCAGCTCGACTCGCTGGCGGAGGCCGGGGCGGCCTTCCTGTTTCTGACGGGTTCCGACCCCTCGCTGCTCGCAGACGTCGATCCGGCGAAGCCTGCCGCCGCGATAAAGGCGCGCAACACCGAATGCCGCGCCTATCGTGAGGGCATGGACTTTGGCCGCAACGCCTGGTGCATCGCCGGCGTGCCGGTCGAGGCCTGGGCGCGAAGGGTGTTTGGCCAGCTCGCGCCGCACGAGGCCGTCGACAGGCTCTGGCGGACCATCCTTGTGGTGGCGCGCAGCGACGGAGACGACCCAGAGAGCGCCTGGGCGAGCCATGACGCCACGCTCAACGACCGCAAGCGGCTGCTTAGCGAGGCGGCGTTCACGTCCCTGCGCTATCTTTCGTCAAACGGCACCGACCTGACCGTTGGCCTCAATCCCGACCACGTCTGGGAGGGCGGGTCGATGTCAACCCAGGCCGGGCGCACGTTCTTTCCCAACATGCCGACCGAGGAGGTGTTTACCACTCCCGATCGCCTGCGCGCGGAGGGCGTGGTCCACTCGGCTTTGCCCCTCGTCCATGCCGGTCAGGTGGTCGACGACTTCTGGCTGCGCTTCTCTGAGGGACGCGTCGTCGAGTTTGACGCCGCGCGAGGCAAGGACGTCCTTGAGCAGGTCCTTGCGACGGACGAGGGCGCCCGTCGTCTGGGGGAATGCGCGCTCATCTCAAAGGACACGCCCATCAGGCAAAGCGGCCTATTGTTCTACAACACGCTGTACGACGAGAACGCGAGCTGCCACCTTGCGCTTGGCATGGGATTTCCCGAATGCCTTCGCGGCGGCTCGTCCCTGGGCACGGACGACCTCCTCAGGCGCGGCGTCAACCAGTCCGCCACTCACGTTGACTTCATGATGGGCGCCGACGACCTCGCCGTCTGGGGCGTCGACGCCACGGGAGCCCAGACGCCCCTGTTTGAGCGGGGCAGGTGGGCGACGTCCTGGGCAGGCTAGGCGTCGGGGCGCGCAAGCGTGCTACACTATGCCGGGGGCCGTTAGCTCAGTTGGTAGAGCAGAGGACTTTTAATCCTAAGGTCGAGGGTTCGAGACCCTCACGGCCCACCATTCCATACCGCTCGCCGCCTTTTTCGGCGGCGACCTGCCCGCCGGCGGCTCATGCATCAAACCCACGCAATTCCGAAAGCCGGGCAGCTGCCCGGCGCGGCCGCCCGCTCGCCAACAGGGACACCTTCGCCAAGGTGAAAGAATGTGCGTGCGCCTCCGCCCTCATGGGCCGCCCGGGGCGCGACAGTAGTGCTATGTGTATAGATTAACGAATAATAGTATTAAATTTAGCTTGTATGGCATAAAAAACGACACATCTATTGTTTCAATATGACTACCGTATGACATTTTTGGCCTTTCGCGGGCGCAGATTGGCTACAGTACTCTAGCAACAGGCGCCTCATGCCTAGGGTGCAACGCGAGCAAGACGAGAGGAGAGTCCCATGGCACGGTTCCAGAATGCCCTGCTCGCACAGGGCTCCCTCCGACGCCAGGACCGACGAATCTCGCTGCGACGCCCCCGCGTGTAGCTTCGGTCCCCTGAGGAACGCCTCACCTCACTTCACATACGGACTGAACCAGCGCCCGGCATCGCCCGGGCGCTCGTGCGCACCGGCGCTCGCAGCGCCAAGCCGAGTGGCTGACATCTCCCGACAGACATCCCTCTCACGAAACGACGGTGATACGCATGACGCAGAAGCATAACAAGGAAAAGGTCGTCCTGGCATACTCGGGCGGGCTCGACACGTCGGTCATGGTCAAGTGGCTGCAGATTGAGAAGGGCCTGGACGTGGTCGCCATCTGCGGCAACGTGGGACAGGACGCCGACGACCTTGCCTGGGTCCAGAAGAAGGCGTATGACATGGGGGCGATCTACTCCCGCTCAATCGACATGCGCGCGGAGTATGCCCAGACGGTGCTCACCAAGGCCATCGCCGCAAATGCGCTGTATCAGGGAGCCTACCCGCTGCTCTCGGCCCTCTCGCGACCCCTGATCGCCAGCAAGCTCGTTGACGTGGCCCACGAGACGGGCGCCACCTACGTCGCCCACGGCTGCACGGGCAAGGGCAACGACCAGGTGCGCTTTGAGACCTGCATCCACGCCCTCGATCCCTCCCTCAAGATTCTCGCGCCGGCGCGCGAGTGGGATCTCCTGACCCGCGAGCAGGAGATGGCCTGGGCGCGCAAGCACGGCGTGCCCGTTCCCACCACCGCCGCCAAGCCGTATTCCATCGACGACAATCTCTTTGGCAGGGCCATCGAGTGCGGCGCCCTCGAGGACCCCTGGTCCGAGCCGCCTGCGGACATCTGGACGATGACAGTCGCGCCCGAGGACGCCCCCGACGCCCCCGAGGAGATCGTCGTCGGCTTTGAGAAGGGCGTGCCCGTCTCGCTCAACGGACGGAAGATGAGCCTTGTCTCGCTCATCGCCGCCCTGAACGATATCTGCGGCGCCCATGGCTACGGTCGCATCGACATGGTCGAGGACCGCGTGGTGGGCATCAAGAGCCGCGAGTGCTACGAGTGCCCGGCGTCCCTCGCCCTGATCACCCTGCACCACGACCTCGAGACGTTGTGCCTTGACGCCCGGACGCTTCAGTTCAAGCACAAGGTCGACCGTCTGTGGGCGACCACGGTCTATGAGGGCCTCTGGTTCTCGCCGATCAGGGAGGCGCTCGACGCGTTCTGCGCCACCACGCAGCAGGTCGTGTCAGGCGAGGTCAAGGCCAAGCTGTACAAGGGGTCCCTCACGGTCACGGGCCGCAGGAGCCCCTGCTCGCTCTACGACCAGAACCTTGCCACGTACGGCGACGGCGACAGCTTTGACCGCGAGGCGTCCAAGGGCTTCATCGACCTGCACAGCCTGCCGAGCAAGACCTGGTCGCGCGTGCAGGGCCCCGCCTCCCGCGCCTTGGCGTCCGAGGCCGACGAGACGGACGACGCAGGCGACGACCTCGTCATCCTCTCTGCCTAGGCCCTCGTGACGTCGTCTCATATGAAGGGAGTGCGCATGGCGCTCTGGTCCGGACGCTTTGAGCAGGGCGTGAGCGAGGGCGCTCAGCGCTTTGGAGCCTCGCTGCCCGTTGACCGGGCGATGTACGCGCAGGACATCGCCGGGTCCATCGCTCATGCGCGGATGCTGGGCCGGCAGGGGATTCTTGATGCCGCGGACGTCGAGCGCATCGAGAAGGGCCTGCTCAACATCAAGCGCCAGATGGACGAAGGCACGTTCGTGTGGGACCTCAACGACGAGGACATCCACATGGCGGTGGAGTCACAGCTCATCAGGGACGTCGGCGCGGCGGGCGCCCGCCTGCACACCGGGCGTTCGCGCAACGACCAGGTGGCCACGGACACGAGGCTGTATGCCAAGGAGCTGCTGCTGTCGCTCGTTGACGGCAACGATGCGCTGCGAAAGGTCATCCTCACGTCCGCACGCACGAACTTTGGCGTCATCATGCCGGGCTACACCCACCTGCAGCACGCGCAGCCCGTGCTCTTCTCCCACCACCTGCTGGCGTACTTCTGGATGCTCACGCGCGATCACGTGAGGCTCGTGGCGGCCTGGCGATCCGCCGACGCAAACCCGCTGGGCTCGGCGGCCCTTGCGGGCACGACCTACCCTTTGGACCGCGCCTACACGACGGAACTTCTGGGCTTCAGCCATCCCATCCCCAACTCCATGGACGCCGTGAGCGACCGCGACTACCTGCTTGACCTGCTGTATGCCTGCAGCGTGTCCATGATGCACCTCTCGCGTCTCTGCGAGGAGATCATCACCTGGTCAACGACGGAGTTTGGCTTCATCACGCTGTCGGACGCCTACTCAACGGGCTCGTCCATCATGCCCCAGAAGAAGAACCCCGACTTTGCCGAGCTCACGCGGGGCAAGACGGGCAGGGTCTACGGGGACCTCATGGGTCTTCTGACCACCCTCAAGTCGTTGCCGCTGGCCTACGACAAGGACCTTCAGGAGTGCAAGGAGGGGGCCATCGACGCCGCCGGCACCCTGCAAGATGCCATGGCCTGCGTGGGAGGCATGGTCGCAACCTGGCAGGTGAACGCCGACGCCATGCGCGCGCAGGCGTCGCGGGGCTTCACGGCGGCCACCGACGTCGCGGATTATCTCGCCCGGCGGGGCCTGCCGTTTCGTGACGCCCACGAGGTCGTGGGCGAGCTGGTGCTGTACTGCGAGAGGCGCCGCAAGGGCCTCGAGGACCTCACCCTCAAGGAGCTCCGGTCGTTCTCGCCGCTCTTTGACGACGACGTTCTCGAGGGACTCGACCCCGAGGGCATCGCCCGGGCGCGCACGACGTACGGCGGCACGGGGCACGAGGCGGTCAAGACCCAGCTGCGCGAGGCGGCCCGTCAGCTCGGGCGCGACCGGCGACAGGCGTCCTCGCTCAGGGGCCGCATGCCAAACGTGACGGGGGACTAGGGCGTCTTGCCTCGTCTTTGTGACGAGGGACCAGGGCGTCTTGCCTCGCCCCGCGGTGGGACGGGGACGCCCGGCGCGTCGTGGCGCCCCCCGTCATGAGGCCTCCGTCTGCCGCAGCGCACTGCGCGCGGTAGAATGGAGGGGCATGCGAACTTCCGCCCCTGTGGGCGCCCCGCCGAAAGGATCCCCATGATCGACCGATACACCCGCCCCGAGATGGGGCGCATCTTCTCGCTTGAGAACAAGTATGCCATCTGGCAGGAGATAGAGGTCCTTGCCTGCGAGGCTCACGCCGAGCTGGGACAGAGCGGCATCACGCGCGACGAGGCGCGCTGGATTCGCGACCACGCCGACTTCTGCCGCGAGGAGGTTGACGCGATCGAGGCCGTGACCAACCATGACGTCATCGCCTTCCTCACCAACATGGGCAGTTACGTCGACAAGGGCGTGGCGCCTGGCGCACCCAAGCCCAGCCGGTGGGTGCACTACGGGATGACGAGCTCGGATTTGGGCGACACGGCCCTGTGCTATCAGCTGACCCAGGCCTGCGACCTCATCATCGAGGACGTGCGCGCGCTCGGCGAGATCTGCAGGCGCCGCGCCTTCGAGGAGCGTGACACCCTCTGCGTGGGGCGCACGCACGGCATCCATGCGGAGCCCATGACCTTTGGGATGAAGTTTGGGTCGTGGGCCTGGGAGCTCAGGCGCGACCTTGACCGTCTTATCGACGCCCGCGCCTCCGTGAGCTTCGGCGCCATCTCCGGCGCCGTGGGCACCTACTCGAGCATCGACCCGCGCGTCGAGGCGTACGTCTGCGAGCACCTGGGGATCACAGCCGACCCGCTTTCGACCCAGGTCATCAGTCGCGACCACCATGCCTATCTGGCAGGCGTGCTCGCCACGACGGCGGCCACCTGCGAGCGCATCGCCACCGAGGTGCGCAACCTCCAGAAGACGGACACCCTCGAGGCCGAGGAGCCCTTCAGGAAGGGACAGAAGGGCTCAAGCGCCATGCCCCACAAGCGCAACCCTATCACCATGGAGAAGGTCTGCGGCCTCGCGCGGGTCGTCAAGGCAAACGCGCAGGTCGCCTTTGACAACGTGGCACTCTGGCACGAGCGCGACATCAGCCACAGCTCCGCCGAGCGCGTGGCCCAGGCCGACAGCTTCATCGCCCTTGACCACATGTTCCAGTGCCTCATCCGCGTCATCGACGGCCTGCAGCTCTATCGCGAGCAGATGCTGGCCAACCTCGACAGGACGCGGGGGCTCATCTACTCGTCCAAGGTGCTTCTGGCCCTGGTGGACACCGGCATGACCCGCGAGGAGGCCTACCAGGTGGTCCAGCGCAACGCCATGGCGACCTGGCATGAGGTGCAGGCCTGCGTGCCGGGGACGAGCTTTCTTGAGAGGCTCGAGGCCGACCCGGACTGTGCGCTCTCGTCCGAGCAGCTCAAGGGCATCTTTGACCCGCGCAGCTTCCTGACTCGGACGGACGTCGTCTTTGAACGCCTGGAGCGGCTGAGCTTTGCGTAGGCGTCCCGCCCGACCCGTCCGCGTCGTCCCGGCGCGTCAGGGTCGTGCCAGCCAGGAGGTACCGTGGCCATGAAGCTTCCAGACCAGACGCGTCGTCCCACGTCTCGGGAACCTCTGCCGACGCGCTGCGCCGACGCGCCCCGGCCGCGCCTCGCCCTGCCGCAGCTTCCCGTCATCCGCCGCTCGGCCCTCAGGGTCGCCGCCGGCGCTGGCGTCGTGGCGGCGACGGCGGGAACGGTCAGCATCGTCAGGGGCTGCTCCGCTCCGGGCGGAAACGATGGCTCACCCACCGTCGTGGACGCGACCCGCGCCGACTACGTCATCGACCCCAAGACGAACGAGAGTCGTTACGACGTGGTTGATCTGCCGCTCGCGGAGAGGTCGTCCTGGACGCTGGGGCTGGGCAACGTCCTGCACCCCGGGGAGGGAACCTGGCTTCCCGTGACGACGGCGGGCTCCTCGGCGGCGCCCATGGTCAAGGGCTCTGCCCTCTCGACGGCAGACGGCACGCTCAGGGAGGTCGTCGCCGAGCCCCTCTCAAGCGACAAGACCAGCTTCGTCATATATGACGTGCGCTGCTCGGACGCAGTCTACGCCTGGGTCGAGCTCGACCTCCTCACGCACGCCTGGGTGCTGTACGCCTCGGCGTTTGCGGGCGGGGCTCTTGCGGGCAGCCCCACCAAGCTGTGGGAGGCGGGGGCCGACTACGATCCCGCGCCCTTCGCGGTCGCGGGCACCAAGGTCATCTGGCAGGTCATGCCCGCGCTGTCCGGATCCAAGACCACCGAGCACTCCTACTGCTACGTCTGGAGCCTGGGGTCCGGCGAGGCGAAATCCGTCGTCGAGTCCCCGGGCCGCTTTGCGACCGAACCGCTCGCGTCGGGCGGCACCGTGACCCTCGTCCCGCGCGTCAACGCGGAGGCGGGCGTCTATTACGGCATCACGGCCTACACGCTCTCGGATGACCTCGCCACGCAGGTGGACCGCCTCGTGCTGCCCGCCACCGTGAGGCCCCTCAACGCCGTGCGCATCGGGGACGAGTTCGCGTTCTCCATCGAGGCCACCTACGCCTCCGGGGGGCTCCTTGGCACCATGGGAACCTACGTGGGCCATGGTGACGGCCCCTTCGTGGCGCTGTCCCGCGAGCCCGCCGCGGCGGTCGCGGGACGGGGGAGGACCTACGTCATCAGGGCCAGTTCCTCGTACTTCGTGGTTGACGCCGGCAGCAGGACCTACTCGACCCTCTCGGCGGCCAACCGCTGCATCAACTACGGGGAGTATCCCGCGCGGGCGGGGGAGTGCGACAGCTTTGTGACCTTCTCCACCATCAAGGCTCAGGACACCGGGTATCCTGAGTCCGTGAACGTGCGGAGCTTCTCGTTTGGCTCCTGATGCCAAACGCGCCCGACTGCGCTAAGATGTGTAGAGATTAGTGATATTTTGTGTGCCTGCGCGCCGCGAGCGCTGCCGACGACGGAGGGGGATCACATGACGGAAGAGAAGAAGATCCTTCTGGTGGAGGACGAGAAGACAATCCGCGACGCCGTCGCGGCCTACCTCGAGCGCGAGGGATACATGGTGCGGGGCGTGGGCGACGGCCAGAGCGCGCTCGAGGAGTTCGAGAAGCACAGCTTTGACCTCATCGTGCTCGACCTCATGCTTCCCAAGCTGTCGGGCGAGCGCGTCTGCCGCGCCGTGCGCGAGACGTCCAACGTGCCCATCATCATGCTGACCGCAAAGGGCGAGGTCGAGGACCGCATCATCGGCCTGGAGCTCGGCGCGGACGACTACCTTGTCAAGCCGTTCTCGCCGCGCGAGCTCGTGGCGCGCGTGCGCGCCCTGCTGCGCCGCGCCCATGCCGAGGCGGAGCCCCAGCTTGAGGTGCTCGACTTTGGCGACCTGGTCATTGACATCTCGGGCCATAAGGTGCTGGTCGAGAACGAGGAGGTTGACCTCACGGCCTCCGAGTTCAAGCTGCTCACCACCCTGGCGCGTTACCCCGGGCGCGTCTATAACCGCATGGAGCTGGTCGAGAAGGTCCTGGGATACGACTTCGAGGGCTATGAGCGCACGATCGACTCCCACGTCAAGAACCTCCGCGCCAAGCTGGGTGACGACCCGCGCCACCCGCGCTGGCTCTATACCGTCCACGGCGTGGGCTATCGCTTTGAGGCCAAGGACAAGCCGATGGACTCCACGGACGCCCGCTCCCCCAGGAAGTAGGTGCCAGCCGTCGTGGCAGACTCACCCGACGACCTCAAGCGTCGTCGCGACGACGCGTCCCCCTGTCGCATGGACGTGGAAAAGGCCAGCTACAGCACCGTCTCGCGCAAGGTGAGGCCGCCACGCGCCACCAAGACCTTCGGCGGCAGGATGGCGTTCTTCTTTGTCCTCACGACGCTGACGACCGTGCTGGTCCTCACGCTCGTGCTGGCGGTGACCTGGGAGGGGCAGTTCCAGAGCTACACCCGCCAGAACATGCAGAACCTCGTCGAGCAGACCGCGGAGAGCATCGCCGCCAAGTACGACGCCGACGGCTCCTGGACCCCTGACGTCCTCAGCTATGCCGCCGACGTGTCGCTCTCCTCGTCTGACGTGGGCATTCAGGTCCTCGACGCGGACGGCACCGTCGTCTACGACGACACCTGGCACAGCTCCCGTCGCTCCGGCGGCATGACGTCCACCGGGACGCACGTGCCGGCAGGTGCGGTGCCGGCCGGGGCCGACTCCGTGGTCACGGCCGACGTGGTCGCCTCGGGCGGTGAGGTCGTGGGCACGGTCCGCATGTGGGCGTTCGGCTCGGACGCGCTGCTCACCAAGAACGACAGCGCCTTTCGCGTCAGCTCGTATCAGGCGATCGCGGTGGCGGCCGCCATCGCCATAGGCACCACCATCGTCATCGGCTACCAGTTCTCGCGCTCGCTCGCCAAGCCCATCCAGAAGATAACCAATACGGCGGCGCGCATCAGGAGCGGCGACCTCACGGCGCGAACGGGATTCTCGGGCGACGACGAGTTCGGCAGGCTCGGCGAGACCTTTGACGGCATGGCGAGCGAGATCGAGCACGACATCAAGTTTGAGCATCGTCTCACGAGCGACGTGGCCCATGAGCTCAGGACGCCGCTCATGGCGACGCTCGCCACGGTCGAGGCCATGCAGGACGGGGTGCTCCCCGCCGACGACGAGCACTTCGAGATCGTCGCCGCCGAGGTCAGGCGCCTCTCGCGCCTGGTTGACGCCATGCTGCACCTCTCACGCATCGAAAACGACAGCAGCGACCTTGCCGTCGAGGACACCGACCTCGTGTATCTGTGCCGCAGCCTGGTGTCCATGCAGGAGCAGCTCTTTGACGAGAAGGGCCTGCGGCTGCACTTTGACGACCAGACGCCCTCCCACGAGCTCTTTGCGGAGGTCAACCCCGATCTCATCCGCGAGGCAATCACCAACCTCATGTCCAACGCCCTTCGCTACACGCCCGAGGGCGGCAGGACCCTCGTGAGCGTGGCCCGAGAGCGCGGCGTGGCGCGCATCAGCGTGCAGGACACCGGCATTGGCATCGCCAAGGAGGACGTCGCGCGCGTCTTCTCGCGCTTCTGGCGCTCCGACGCCAGCCGCGAGCGCGTCTCGGGGGGGCTGGGCGTGGGACTGGCGCTCACCAAGGAGATCATCGACCGCCACAACGGGAGCATCAGCGTGGAGTCCGAGCTGGGAAGGGGCACCACCTTCACGCTCAGGATCCCCCTCGTGCGCGAGAAGGGCGGCCCGCGCTCCCGCGAGCCACGCCCGGCCCCTGTGGCGATGCCGCCCGGGCGGGCGCCTGACGGCTCATAGCGAGCCGCGTCGACGGCAGTGCGCCTTCTTGTGGGTATGCATGCGCTGGTTCGGGAGGGGGCATACAGTACAATCGGGTGTGGGCGCCGCCGCGCGGCGGCTCAGACAGACAAGCACGTTGCGTGAGGAGAGAACATGGGAGCTATGGAGCTTCGACCGGACTCGCACGGCAAGGTCCGCGACATCTACGACTGCGGCGACAGCCTGCTGATGGTTGCCAGCGACCGCATCAGCGCGTTTGACTTCATCCTACCGGACGAGATTCCCCATAAGGGAGAGGTGCTGTCGCGCATCTCGGCATTCTGGTTCGACATGTTCAAGGACCTCATACCCAACCATCTCATCTCGATGGACGTGGCGGACTTCCCCAAGGGGTACCAGGCGTACGCCGACTACCTGACCGGCAGGTCCATGCTGGTCAAGAAGGCCCAGACCGTTCCGATCGAGTGCATCGTGCGCGGCTACCTGACCGGGTCGGGCAAGAAGACCTACGACGAGGACCAGACCGTCTGCGGCATCAAGCTCCCGGCCGGTCTCACCGAGGCCTCCAAGCTTCCCGAGCCCATCTTTACGCCCTCGACCAAGGCCGAGCTCGGCGACCATGACGAGAACATCTCCTTTGAGCGCTGCGCCCAGATCGTGGGCGATGACGTGGCGCGCCAGCTTCGCGACGCCTCGCTCAAGATCTACACGGCGGCGTCTGAGTATGCCGCCGAACGCGGCGTGATCATCGCCGACACGAAGTTCGAGTTTGGCTTCATCGACGGCGAGCTCACGCTCATCGACGAGGCGCTCACGCCCGACTCGAGCCGCTTCTGGCCCGCCGACGCCTTTGAGCCCGGCAAGGTCCAGCCCAGCTATGACAAGCAGTACGTCCGTGACTGGCTCAAGGCCAACTGGGACATGACCGGCGAGCCCCCGCACCTGCCCCAGGAGGTCATCGAGGGAACGTCCAGGCGCTACGAGGAGGCCTTCCGCATCATCACGGGCGCACCGTTCGAGTCCATGAGGAGCTCACATGTCTCTGCGTGACACCATCGAGGCCGCCCGCAAGGAGGCCCAGGAAGCCGGCGTCCTGCCCAAGGCGGGCGCCGAGGACGCCAACGACAAGGCCGAGAGCGACGAGGAGCGCGCGGGCTTCACGCGTCGCTCGGTCGCTGTGTCTGATACACATCTTGAGGTCGGTTCCTCGCAGGTATTCCATCACGATGTAGTCCCTGTCTCTTATACCCATCTAGATGTGTAGAGGAGAGCTGCTCAAGGACGACCCCGCCTACAGGCGCGGTCAGCGCGTCTGGTGGATTCTGCTGGGCGCGGGATTCGGCGCCACGGTCATATCCACGATCCTGATGACCTACTATCCTGACGCGCAGGCAGACCCCCTCTCGGTGCCGGGGCTGCTGTCCATCGCCCTCATCGTGCTCGCCTACGGCGGCATCGTCAGCGCCCTGATCTATGACTGGCGCAAGGTCAAGCCGCTCCGCACGGCCGCGGAGGCGGCGGTCAGCGGCATGAGCGACAAGAAGGTGGCGCAGATCCTGCGGCAGGACGCCGAGAAGGAGGCCCGCAGGAAGGCGCAAAAGGCCGAGGCGCGCGCCGCAAGGAGGGGCGTTCGCAACACGCGTCACGAGTAGCGACGCGCCGGGTCCTGCCTGGGGGCGGGCGTGCCGCCCGACGGTCCCAAACTGTGGCGCACCGTCCGCCCAAGTGATGCTAGAATGCTAACGCACGGCCCCGTAGCTCAGGGGATAGAGCACAGGTTTCCTAAACCTGGTGTCGTTGGTTCGAATCCGACCGGGGTCACCACGCAACATGAGGCCACAGCCCTAGGGCTGTGGCCTTTTTGTCACGGGTCACCCGCCTGGGGCCCCGTGACGGGGAGCGCGCGCGTGCGCCCCCGTCTGACGGGGGGCTAGTTGCCGCCCGACCCCGCCGAACCCGCGCCGCCCGCGTTCGCGGAGGCTCCGGACGACACGCTGATGGCGATCGTGGAGCCCCGGGTGGCGCTGCCGGTGACGGACTGGCTGATGACCGTGCCCTTGTCCACGGTCGAGCTGGCCTCATAGCTCGTCGACGCCGTGAATCCCGCCGCCTTCAGGGCGCTCACCGCCGCGCCTTCGCTCATGCCCACCACCGAGGGGACGGTCGCCTTCGTCGATCCGGAGGAGACGGTGATGGTGATGGTGGAGCCCTTGGCGGCCTTGTCGGTGCTTGACTGCCTGATGACGTGACCCTTGTCAACCTCGTCGCTCTCGGCCGACTTGGTGCTCACCGAGAACCCCGCCGCCTCCAGGGCGCTCGTGGCCTCCTGCGCCGACATGCCGACCACGTTAGGAACGTCCACGTTCTCGGCGCCCTTCGAGAGCTGGTAGGTGACGGTGTCGCCCGCCTTTGCCGAGGCGTCCTTGCCGGGGCTCTGGGACGCGACGGTCCCCACCTCGACGTCGGAGCTGTAGACGGAGTCCCCCGCCTGGCCCACGAGGCCCACGGCCTTGAGCGCCGCCTCGGCCTCGGACGGCGTCATGTGCGTAAGGTCGGGAACCGTGACCGTGGCGGCGGGCTCCTCCCCCTTGGAGACGACGAGGTTGATCTGGGTGCCCTTGGGCTTGCGCAGCCCGGCGTCGGGGTCCTGGTCAATGACGAGGCCCTTCTGCACGGTGGAGCTGTACTCCTCCTTCACGCTGCCCTTTTGGAAGTAGCCGGCCTCGGAGATCTCCCGTAGGGCCTGCTCCTGCGTGAGGCCTATGAAGTTGGGGACGGGCTGGGTCTGCGAGCCGTTGCCGAGCATGCTCACCACGGCGACGATGGCGCCGACGAGCAGGATGGTGGCCACGATGGTGCCGGCCACGAGGCGACGTCGATGGGACCGGCGCCGGTCGGCCTCATCCTGGAGCGCCCTCTGCGTGGCCATCTGCGGGCGCAGATGTCCCGTGGCGTCCACGCGGCGGAAGGACGCGGTGTTGCCCGCGGGCGCGGCCGCCTGGGTTGGGCTCGTGACGGGCAGGGGGGTCGTGACGTTTTGGATCGTGGCCGTCGCGCTGTTGACGGCGCGCAGGCGGCCGGCAAGATAGTCCCTGAGCACGCGCGCCAGCTCGTCTGCCGACTGGAAGCGGTCGGACGGGCTCTTCTGCATGCACTTGAGGATGATGCTCTCCAGCGAGGGGTCGATTTGGGGGTTGCGCTGGCTGGGCGGCATCGGCTGCTCGTTCACCTGCTTGAGCGCCACCGAGATGGCGTCGTCGCCGTCAAAGGGAACCGATCCCGTGGCCGCCTCGTACATGACGACGCCCAGCGAGTAGATGTCCGTGGTGGGTCCGAGCACCTTGCCCTGGGTCTGCTCGGGCGAGACGTAGTGGGCGGTCCCCAGCACCGAGTTGTCCGTGGTCAGGTGGCTGTTCTTGGCCCGCGCGATGCCAAAGTCCATGACTTTGACGTTGCCGTCGGGCTGGACCATGATGTTTTGGGGCTTGATGTCGCGATGGATGATCTCGTGGGCGTGCGCCACCGAGAGCGCCTGGGCGATCTGTGACCCGATCTGGGCGACCTTCTTGCAGTCGAGCGCCCCGTGACGCCGTATGCCGCTCTTGAGGTCGGTTCCTCGCAGGTATTCCATCACGATGTAGTACGTCTCGCCGTCCTTGCCCCAGTCATAGACCGAGACGATGTAGGGACTCTGGAGCGCCGCCGCCGCCTGGGCCTCCTGCTTGAAGCGTGCCGCGAAGGAGGGGTCGGCGGCAAACTGGGGCAGCATCGTCTTGATGGCCACCGTACGCCCGAGCACCTGGTCGATGCCGCGATACACGACGGCCATGCCGCCTGTGCCGATCTTGTCCTGGACCGCGTATCGTCCGCCGAGCAGCTTGTCTGACATCGTCTCTCCTATCCGTTGGCGACCGCGTCGCCCTCACGCATGCTCATGGTACAACGCACACCCCTACTTGCTCGCCCCCAGGGCCTGGACCTTGAGGCACGCCGCGAGCACCTCGCTCGCGACCGCCGACGCCTCGCCGCTGACGTCGTTGACCTCGGACCCCTCGATGCAGACCGAGATGGCGACGGTCGGCTGGTCATAGGGGGCAAAGCCGACAAAGAGCGAGTTTGAGACCGTCGAGGTCACCTGGGCCGTGCCGGTCTTGCCCGCCACCTTGACGCCCGGGACCTTGGCCCTCGCGCCCGTGCCCTCCTCCACGACGCCCAGCATGGCCTCCTTGAGGCTCTGCGCGACCTGTGACGAGACGGCCTGACCGAGCGCCTTGGGCTGCGTCGTCGAGGTCGTGGCGCCCTCGGGCGAGAGGATGTGGTCTATGACGTAGGGGTTCATGGCGATGCCGTTGTTGGCGACGGCCGCCGCGACGACCGCGTTCTGCATGACCGTGGTCTGCGGCCCCGCGGGGCTCGCGTGCTGGCCCACGGGCTGGCCCACGGCGGCCCAGGCGGTCTCCCATTGGGTCATCTCCGCAGGGTCGGGCATGACGGAGGGCATCGTGGCAAAGTCCTGGCCCAGCCCCGTCCCGTAGCCGAAGGCCCTGGCGTAGCCGACGAGCGCCTTGGCGCCTATCATGTCGCCCAGCTGGCCAAAGACGGTGTTGGCGGAATAGGCGAGCGCCTCGGAGAGCGTGAGCCTCGGCCAGGACTCGTCGTGGATGTTGGTGATGGCGGCGCCGCCGACGTCAAGGGAGGCCGGCGCGCCAAAGCTCGTGTCCAGGTTGGCGACGCCGCTGTCAAGGGCGGCGGCGAGAGTGACCACCTTGAAGGTGGAGCCGGGGGCGTAGAGCGTCCGGGTGGCACGGTCAACCAGCTCGCCGTTCGAGTCGTTCCCGGTGATGACGTCAGAGATGTTCGCGTGGTCGTAGGTGGGGGAGGACGCCTTGGCGAGCACCTCTCCCGTCGTGGGGTCGAGCACGACGACGGAGCCCGTCCTGCCCCTGAGCGCCGCCTCGGCGGCCTTCTGCATCTGGGAGTTGATGGTGAGCACGACGGATGATCCCGACGTCTGCATGCCCGCCATGGAGTAGAGGGCCCCCATCCAGCTCGAGTAGTCCGACTTGCCCGTCAGCGCGTCGTTGAAGGACGACTCGACGCCCGTGGCCCCGTACTGGGTCGACACGTACCCCACGGTGTGCGCGGCGAGCGAGCCTTGGGGATAGGAGCGCTCGTAGGTGCCGTCGGCCTGCTCGACGGACTCGGCGAGGGTGACGCCGTCGGAGGTGATGATGGCCCCGCGCTGCACGCGCGCCGTCTTGGCGATCGTGTGGTTGTTGTTGGGAAGCCGCTGATAGTCCTGGGCCCTGACGACCTGGATGTAGGTGAGGTTGACCACAAGCGCGCCGATCATGAGCGAGAAGAGCCCGACGAGCCGCACGAGTCGGTTGCCCAGGGCGACGCGCCCCAGCACGCCCGACTCGGGCGTGAGCATTCCGTAGCGGCGGCGCAGATGCGAGCCGGCCGTGCTGCCGGACGTCACGTCGGCGGCCCGCCTGCCGCCGGCGAGCAGCGAGGAGCCTCCCGCCTCGCGCATCTGCATCTCGGCGCCGCGGCCCGTGCCCTCGTCGCCGGTCTTGAGCAGCAGGCCCAGGATGACGAAGCTGGCCAAAAGCGAGCTGCCGCCCTGGCTCATGAAGGGCAGCGTGACGCCCGTGAGGGGAAGGAGCCTGGTGACGCCGCCGGTGATGACGAAGGCCTGGAACACGATGGCGGACGTGAGGCCGACGGCCGTGAAGGCGGCGACGTCAGACTTGGCGCGCGCCGCCGTCGCAAGGCCGCGGACGGCAAAGAGCAAGTAGCAGATCAAGACGGCGGAGGCGCCCAGGAGTCCCATCTCCTCCCCGATGGCGGAGAAGATGAAGTCGGACTCGACGACGGGGATGAGCGTGGGGAGCCCCTTGCCGATGCCCGTGCCCACAAGGCCGCCGTCGGCCAGCGAGAAGAGCGACTGGACGATTTGCAGTCCCTTGTTGGAGGGGTCCGAGAAGGGGTCGAGCCACATCTGGACGCGCACCTGCACATGGGCAAAGAGGTGATAGCACAGCACGCCGGCCACGGCGAGCAGTGCGACGGAAACGACGACGTAGCCCACGCGCCCCGTGCACACGTACAGCATGATCACGAAGAAGGAGAAGAACAAGAGGGCGCTGCCCAGGTCCGTCTCGAAGATGACGACGAGCAGCGAGATGCCCCACATGGCCAGCAATGGCGCGAGCATGCGCGGGCGAGGCAGGCTGAACGGGCCCACGTGGCGCGTGGAGGCCGAGAGCAGCTCGCGGTTCTCGGCCAGGTAGGCAGCGAGGAAGAGCACGATCAGTATCTTCGCCAGCTCGCCCGGCTGGAACGAGAAGGGCCCCAGGACCAGCCACAGCTTTGAGCCGCCACGCGAGGTGCCCACGAGCATGGGCAGAAGCAGCAGGGCGATGCCCGCGACGCCGATGGTGAACTTGTACTCGGCCAGCAGGTCGATGCTCCTGACGGCCACGAGGGTGGCCACCATGGCGCCCACGGAGACAAAGAGCCAGAGCGTCTGGCTGACGGCAAGGGCGGGCGCGAGCCGCGTCACGAAGGCGAGCCCGACGCCTGACAGAAGGAAGGTGATGGGCAGAAGCGCCGGGTCCGCCCCGGGGGCGCAGCGCCTGACGGCAAGGTGGGCCACGGCGAAGGCGCCGAAGAGCCCCAGGGGCACGGACAGGGAGCCGGCCGTCACGGCGAGCTGGTCGTCCATGACGTACATGGCCCAGAGCAGCAGCACGGGGACGGCCGCCAGGACCAGAAGGCCGAGCTCCACGTTGCGCCGCGTGTTGAGCTGAAGGGTCTCCATCCTAGTCACCCGATCCCGTCGCGGCGCCGCTCGCGGTCGCTTCGGCAAGGTCGGTGCCGGAGGTGGAGCGGTCGGCGGTCACGGCCGCGGTGCTCTTGTCGGCGTCAATCTGGTCGCGGTAGCTCTCGACCGTGTCGTGCGCCTCCCGCTCGCTGCTGACGCGCAGGCCGCGCCTGAGGTTGTCCTGCACCGCCGTGGGCAGGTCGGACGTCCTAACCGAGCTGGTCTCGGAGAGGTGCGAGAGCGAGACGCCAAACAGGCGCCCCGTCACGCCCTGGTAGATGCCGACGGTTCCGCCGTTGTCGCCAAGGTACCAGGAGTTTGTGATGACGGCGGCGCCAAGGCCCACGACGATGAGGAGCGCGGCGAGGATGCCGATGATGCCCCCCAGGACCCATCTGCGTCGCACATTGCGATGATGCTCGAGCGAGCCGTCGTCCACGACGTCCACCACGACCACGGTGACGTTGTCGTGCCCCCCGCCCGCCAGCGCCGCCGCCACGAGGCTGTCGGCCGCTGCCTGAGGCGTGGCCGTGGAGCACGCGACGGCCTCGATCTGGGAGTCGTCAACCATGGACGAGAGACCGTCCGAGCAGAGTATGATCCTGTCGCCCAGGACCACGTCGAGCGTGAAGTGGTCCGCGTACATGTCGGGGTCGGAGCCGAGCGCCCGCGTGATCACGGAGCGCGAGGGGTGGACGCGCGCCTCGTCGGCGGTGATTTCGCCGGCGTCCACGAGCTCCTCCACGTAGGAATGGTCGTGGGTCAGGCGCACGAGGGCACCCTGATGAAGCAGGTAGATGCGGGAGTCGCCCACATGGGCGATGGCCATCTTGTCCTTTTCGATAAGGACGCACGAGGCGGTGCAGCCCATGCCGGGCTTGCCGGCCCCTCGCACGACCCCCTCGATGACCGCCGCGTTGGCGGCCTCGACGGCAACGCCCAGCAGCACGTCGTTGGCGTGCTCCGGTGCGTGCGAGGCGATGGTCTCGACGGCGATGGAGCTCGCAACCTCTCCCGCCGCGTGGCCGCCCATGCCGTCGCAGACGGCGAAGGTGGGGGGTTGGATGAGGAACGAGTCTTCGTTGTGCGAGCGCACGAGCCCGACGTCCGTGCGCGCCCCCCAGGCCAGCGTCGTGGAGCTGCCGCTCTTGGACTCCCCGCCCTCGCGGAGCTGAACGGGCAGCTCCTCGTGGCCGGGGCTCATCGCGGGCTCGGGGCTCCTCGCGGGCTCGCCCTGGTCCCTATGCGGAGGCGTCGCGCTCATCGGCGGCTCACTCGCATGATGGCATCGCCCACCTGCACCTCGTCGCCGTCGCGCAGGGTGACGGGCTGGTTGATGGGATGACCGTTGACAAGGGTTCCGTTGGTGGAGTCGAGGTCCTCGAGCACGAGCGCCGGCCCCTGCAGCGTGAACCTGGCATGCGTCGCCGACACGTAGGGCTCGTCCACGACGATGTCCGACGAGGGGGAACGGCCGACGACGACGGGCCCCAGCATGTCAACATGCAGTCCGCGCAGGCCCCGGGTGCCCTTCTCCACGTCAACGGACCAGATGGCGGCGTCGCGACGCTGTCCTCGCACGAGCCCGATGCCGGTGCGCATGACGGCGAAGAGGAAGAGGAAGAGGAAGACGACGAGGACGACCCTGCCGGCGAACAGCACGAGGTCGATCATGACGCATGCTCCCTGAAGACGAGATTTGTGAGGCCGACGGTCACGACGTCGCCTTCGCAGAGGGTGGCGACGCGCACGTCCACGTCGTTGACGAGCGTGCCGTTCGTGGACCCGAGGTCGGCGATGTGCCAGCTGCGACCGTCAAAGCTCAGCTCGGCGTGACGCCGGGAGACGTTGGGGTCCCTGAGCACGATGCCGCCGGGGACGCCCTCGCGCCCTATGACGGTGGCGGGGGCGCGCCCCACGTAGACGGCGCCGGTCTGGCGGTCAGTGAGCTGGCAGCTGACGCTCTCCTGCGAGACCGCGCCGTGCCTTGGGGCGACCGGCGGCGCCGGCTCCACGCGACGCCGCGTTGCGGGGACGCCGACAGGTCCCACGTGGGAGTCGTCCGGGTTGGGAATGAGGGGCTCCTGCATCTGGGGAATCACCTCGGACAGAGGCGCCGCCGCCGCGGCGGGCCGGCTGATGCCGGCCTGGGCGTAGATGTCGCTCAATGCCTCGTCAACGGCCTGGTCGGGAATGACCTCGAGGCCCACGGAGTCCTCGGAGAGGCCTGCCGCGCCCTGGGCTCCGACGACCTTGCCACCCGCCGGGGGCTGGGGCGGCACGTCGGCGCCGGGCTCATGCCCGGCGAGGTCGGGCATCTGCTGGGGGGTGTATGAGCTGGCGCGACGGCGCAGATGGCTTGAGTGGCCCTCCACCGGCGTGACCTGCGCCGCCCCGGGCGTCCCGAGGGAGCCGGAGAGAAAGGCGAGCTCCTCCTCGCGCAGACGCGCCAGGGTGCCGCCGTCGACGTTCTCGGCGAAGACGGCAAAGCGGCCGCTTTTGAGCGAGGGATCAACCATGAAGCGGGCCAGGGGCCTGCCGACGAACACGTAGCCCCTCTCGGAGGCCTGCGCCTCGACGAAGGAGACCACCTCGCGCGTGATCTGGGGATACAGGGGCCTCATCAGGGCGTCGTCCTCGGACGAGACGAGGATGGTGTACAGGGCGGGGGCCGTGTCGATCCCGTCGATCTCGAACGTCTCGTTCTCCATCTCGCGCGCGGCCCTGCGGGCGAGCTTCCTGAACGAGAAGGGCGCGACGAACCCCTCGGGGGCCGCGCCGAAGGCGTCGCCGATGCGGCTCTCGAACGTCTTAAGCAGCTTCATCGAACTCATCTACCTTACGATCGGTGGACAGAGGGCCCCGGACGAAGACCCAGAGGCACAGAACCACCCCTAAGAGTAGCGCAACGAGCGGATTGACCCAGCTGGCGGGGGTCCAGATGCCCCCATTCTCCACTCGTGCGGCGAGAAGCTGCGTCCCCACGACCACGCCGGCGCAGACGACCTGCCCCATGACGCCGCCCCTCACGCTTGGCCAGCGGCGCGAGATCCCGGACGAGAGCGCCGCAGCCACGATGCAGCCGGCGCAGGACGTCAGCGCGGAAAGGGAGCCAAGGCGCTCCAGCAGGGCCGCCACGCCGCCGGTCGCGTCAAAGCCCGTCGGCGCCAGAACGGTCACGACCCAGGAGAGCAGCCACGAGACCGCCGCCGTGACGCCGGCCCCCCACGGGCGTTCGGCCAGCGACGCCAGTGGGGCGCCCAACAGGGGGTTGCGGGCGCACGACCCCAGCAGCAAAGCGCAGCTTGACAGGCCATCGCCCCTTCCCGTCGTGACCCACCACGTCAGGACGACCGCAAAGACGACCAGGGAGAGCAGCATGCCCTCCGCGCCGGTGGAGGCCGTCAGGACGGCGGTTGCCAGCGACGCCGTGGCCAGGACGGAGCCCGCGGGGGGCCACGCCGCCGTCGCGGCCGCCGCCAGGACGCAGACGACGGGGCGGCTAACGCCCAAGGCGGACGCGTAGGCCCCCGAGGTCATGGCGACCGCCCAGAGCACGACGAGAGCGCTCGCCAGGCGCGTGAGGCTCCCCAGGAGCCAGGGGTAGCGGTACGCGAGCGGAAGCCATGCCCTGAGAAGGGTCTCGTCGCCCGCCCCCTCGTCGGTTGACTGGGCCATGAGCCCGCGAATGGACTCGGCGCCCGCGTCGGGGTCGCCCAGGCCAAAGGCCACGCAGTGGGCAAATGACTCCACCGAGGGCGGTCGCGAGGCGGGGGAGGGGGAAACGGCCTGCATGATGGCCTCCGCCGCCATGCCGCCTATGGAGCCGTCGATCTTGGCTATGTCCCGCTTGGGCCCGCGCTCTATCTTCGTGAGGGACTCCTCTGCCGTCGCGGCGGCAAAGGGGTTCTGGCCCTCAAGCGCCTGCCAGCACACGACCGCCAGCGAGAAGACGTCGGAACGCTCGTCCACCAGGTCTCCGACGATCTGCTCGGGGGGCATGTAGCCCACCGTGCCGCCGCGCGCCCCGCCGTACCCCGCGGCGGAGGCGAGGGTCGCCATGCCAAAGTCGCAGATCTTGACGGCTCCGTTGCGCTCGAACATGATGTTGGAGGGCTTGACGTCAAGGTGGAGCACGCCGTTCTCATGGGCGTACCCCAGCGCGTCGCCCACGTGTTCCACGAGGTAGGCGACTTCGTCGTTGGTGAGCGTGCCGCCCTCAACCCGGCCCAGCAGCTCGGTGAGCGTCAGCCCGTCCACAAACTCCATGACGAGATAGGCCCACTGATGGTCAACCTCAAAGTCGTACATGGTGACGATGTTGGGGTTGGCAAGCATGCTGGAGGTCCGCGCCTCCGCGAGTGCCTCGTCGATGATCTGACGGGAGGTGAAGGACCCCGGCTGCGAGAGGGGCATGCGCTTGATGGCGACGCGGCGCTGCAGGCGCGTGTCCCAGCAGATGAGGACCGCGCCGAAGCCCCCCGTGCCGCAGGCGCCCATGACGCGATAGCGCCCCAACAGAAGGTCGGCGGCGCTCGGCGTCGCGGAGGCGCAGGGCGGCTGCCAGGCCCCCTGCGTCTCGGTCGTATGTGGCGCGACGTCCCTCACGGCGGCTCCTCGTGTGATTAAGCGTCCTGTCCGTCTGCCGTGACGATGCCCACATTCTAGCGCGACTTGACGGATGTCGCAGGTGGGGAGGCTGGCGCCCGCCCTCTCCCTCCATGGGGCGCCCCGAGGGTTCGTCACGCGGAAGCAAAGGAGGGCAGGGCGCCCTTGTAGTTGATGGTGTGTCCCTTGGCGGCGTTGTACACCTCGAGCCGCTCGTCGATCGCCCCGTCCGACGACAGGACGTCCACGACCACCGAGCGCGGGATGGGCTCGTCTCCCTCGTAGACGGGGGTGGCCACATACTGCACCGTCACGTCGGGATAGCTCCTGAGCCAGCTGCGGATGGCGCTCTCAAAGACGTCCATGCCCCCCTGCCCGTCGTTAGCCCCCACGTTGAGCATGCGCGTGCCCGTTACCAGGTTGACAAGGTCGTCCGAGCCGCCCAGGGACTTTGCCAGAAGATGGCAGCGGTTCCACAGCCATCCGTGGTAGGTCGCACCCGTGGGCAGGTCGATGTCGACCTCCTCGTTGCGCGACGGCCACCCGGCGGGGTTGGGAAGGCTCTGCGCGCGCCTGCGAGAGCTGCCCCGCTCGACCATCTGCGAGGTGATGCAGGCGCGTACGGCCCCCGCCCGCAGGTTGTCGTCAAGGGGGGCGTAGACGACCTGTCCGGCGGGCAGGGGGTCGGCTATGTCCGCCCTGCCCACAAGGCGGACGTAGTTGGGACTTTCCCGCTCGTCCCAACTGGTGGAAAGCGGCATGGCGTCCGGACGTCCCAGGTCGTCGGCGGCTCCGGGGAGCATGCCGTCAGCGGGTTGCGAAGGGGCGAAAGACGCGGGTGAGGGGGCGCTGACGGCCAGGGAAAGGCCTAGGCAGGCGAGTGCGGCGACCAGGGCAAAAAGACACGCGTTCTTGCGCCGTGGCGACCGCCGCGCTCGTCTCGCGAACAAGCGTCTGCGCCAGACCCTGGTCGTCATGCGTCTCTCGTCTCTCTTTGTGCACAGAACGTTTTTCACGTCATTCTATCAGCGGCATCCTGGAGGCGCCCTCTGCGGCGCGGGTCCCGTACGTCCGCGCTCCCTTCGTGCCGCCGGCTCGTGCGGTCAGGCTCACGGCGCGTACGCCCAAGGACTCACGATTGCCGGCTCGCCGCGACGCCCGATTTTTTTAACTTGGCATTGCCCCGGTCAGGGCGTTGGGGTATTATCTCTTCTCACGCGGGCGTGGCGGAATTGGCAGACGCGTACGGTTCAGGTCCGTATGAGAGCAATCTCATGAAGGTTCAAGTCCTTTCGCCCGCACCAGCACACACAGGAGCGTTTCCGCCGGCAGATGGCTCATGGGCCAAGGCGGGAACGCTCTTTTCGTGTAACGGGACACGACTTTTGCGCGAGCGGTCCGAGGTCGGCGCACGAGACAAGGGTCATGTCGCGCAGCGCCGAGGGCGCCGCGTCGCACCTCACTTCTCGGCGTCGTCGTCATCCTGGTCGAAGAAATCCCAGTCATCGTCGCTGCGCTCATGGTTCTTGTACAGGGCGCGCGTACGGCGCTCGAGCACCAACGAGATGAGCAGAAAGAGCACGATGCCGCCGACGACGAGGGAGAGCACGCCGGGGCGTGTGCCAAAGAGCCAGTCAAAGAAGCCGGAGACCTGTTCCATCATCGAACCTTCCGCAGGGTGGCGCCCCGGGGACGAGGGGCGCCGCGTGTCAAGCGTGTCAAGTATATACTTGACACGATCAAAGGCAGGCCGCGCCCCACAAGACGGCCTGCGCAAGACGACATACGGAGAGGTGCCTTCATGCTCGACATCAAGTTCGTCAGAGAGAATCCCGACGTCGTGGACACGTCCTGCGCCTCGAGACAGAACGCCCACTGGGATCGCGAGCGCTTCTTCGAGCTGGACGAGGCGCGCCGCGCCACCATCGGCGAAGTCGAGCGGCTTCAGGCGGAGCGTAACGCCACGTCAAAGATGATCGGCCAGCTCATGCGCGACGGCCGGCAGGATGAGGCCAACGCCGCCAAGGAACGGGTCGCGGCCAACAAGGGGCGCATCTCCTCGCTCGAGGGGCGGCGCTCCGACATCGACAAGGAGCTCTTTGACCTTGTCGCCGCCATTCCCAACATTCCCCACGAGTCCGTGCCCTACGGCAGGGACGACTCGGACAACCCGGTCGTGCGCAGCTGGGGCGAGCCCACCGCGTTTGACTTTGCGGCGCTGGCGCACTGGGACCTCGGCCCCGCCACCGGCATGATCGACTTCGACCGCGGCGTCAAGCTGGCGGGCACGCGCTTTTACCTGCTGGGGGGCGCCGGCGCCCTCATGGAGCGCGCCCTCATCGGCTTCTTCCTCGACCAGCACGTCAAGGCGGGGTTCAAGGAGTGGTGGCCACCCGTCATCGCCAACGCCGACTCGCTCTTTGGCACGGGCCAGCTGCCGAAGTTTGACGAGGACCTCTTCCACGTGAGCGGCGGGATGTACCTCATCCCCACGGCCGAGGTCATGCTCACCAACATCCATCGTGACGAGATCCTTGACGGCGACGCGCTTCCCCTTCTCTACACGGCCTTCACCCCATGCTTCCGCGAGGAGGCGGGATCTGCGGGCCGGGACACGCGCGGCATCATCCGCGTCCACGAGTTTGACAAGGTCGAGATGGTCAAGTTCGCCAAGCCGGAGGACTCCATGGACCAGCTTGAGTCCATGGTGGTCGAGGCGGAGAAGTGCCTCAGGCTCCTGGGCCTGCCCTATCGCGTCGTTACGCTCTGCACGGGCGACCTCGGCTTCTCGGCGACCAAGTGCTACGACATAGAGGTGTGGATGCCCAGCTACGACAATTACAAGGAGATCTCCTCCTGCTCGAACTGCTGGGACTTCCAGGCGCGTCGCGCCAACATTCGCTATCGCGACCCCAAGGAGTTCAAGGGCTCTCGTCTGGTGCACACCCTCAACGGCTCGGGCCTTGCGGTGGGGCGCACCATGGCAGCCATCATGGAAAACTATCAGCAGGCGGACGGCTCCATCGTGGTGCCCGAGGCCCTGCGCCCCTACATGCGAGGCATGGAGGTCATCAGGCCCCTCTCGTGACGACGTCAGGCGGCGCGTCAATGACCCAGAGCGGCGCCCGGTTTCCGGGCGCCTTTTTTAGGCAGGTCCCTCTTGCGAGTATAGAACATATGTTCTATACTCGGGGCAGGTCACAAGAAGGGGGGTCACATGGCACGGCGGCAGGTGTTCTGGCACGAGGCGGAGGGTGACGAGGTCAGGGAGGCGGCGCTCATCGAGGGCGACGGCCTGGTCGTCATTGAGGAGTGCAGCAGCGGCCGATTGACTGAGGGGGTGTTTGGCGCTTTGAGCTACCGGAGGTCAGTGACGCTCGCGGACGATGAGGTGCGCCTCCGGGCCTGTCGCGCGCCCCGGCGTGGCAGCGCGCCGTCAGCGCTGATTCGGCTGCTTGCATGGTTCTATGCCACCTGCGCAGGGCGGCTCGTTGACATCGAGGACATTCTGGACGAGGCGGGCGTCGAGTATGCCTACACGGCCTGCCCCGTATGACGCCCCGCCACGTGCGTAATAAAAAAGAGCCCCAAAAAGGGGCTCCAGCTCTCGAGTGGTGCGGCGTACAGGATTCGAACCTGTGACGTTCTGATTCGTAGTCAGACCCTCTATCCAGCTGAGGTAACGCCGCGTGCAAGAAGTAGGATGCCATCCTGGAGGGAGGATGTCAAGCATGAACAAAAAATAAATGACCCCGCATCGACCCGATCCCGTCGCAGGGCGCCTGCGGGTGGCCGGGCGTGGGGCACAGCGCCCGCAAGACGGTTAGCTTGCGGGCGCCTAAGCTGTCTGGCGGAGAGCTGGGGATTCGAACCCCAGATAGTCTTGAGGACTATACTCGCTTAGCAGGCGAGCACCTTCGGCCTCTCGGTCAGCTCTCCAACGTGATGCTTGTGCATGATACCCCACAACGAAGTGGGCCACAACACCCACATGGCAGCGGGGCAAAAAGTCCCTCAGGCCATCAGGGTCTCGCGCACCGTCACCTGGGGCGGGCAACGCCGCACGACATCCCAGTCAAAGCGACTCACGAGGTCGGCCGGCGCAAGCTCCTCGCCCGGCGAGGCCAGGCCGGCAAGGGACGCCAGCGCGCCCGTGACGCGGCGAGGGCTGACGCCCGCCGCGCGCAGCGAGTCCAGGCCCAGGGCGCGGTCTCGCTTGGAGAGCCTCCGACCGTCAGGGGCGACGAGCAGGGGCACGTGCGCGTAGCGCGGCGGCTCAAGCCCCAGAAGACGGGCTATGTACATCTGGCGAGCGGTTGATCCCAGCAGGTCATGCCCGCGCACGACCTCGCTGACGCCCATCAGGCCGTCATCCACCGTGACGGCCAGCTGATAGGCCACGATGCCGTCGCTGCGCCGCACGAGCACGTCGCCGCAGTCGCGCGAGAGCAGCTCGTGGCATGCGCCGCAGCAGAGGTCAACGAACTCGACCCTGTCGCCGGGGCTCCCCTCGTCAGGAACGCGCAGTCGCAGGGCAGGGGGCCTTTGCGCCTGCCTGCGCGCCACCTCCTGCGCGCTCAGGTGTCGGCAGGTTCCACGATAGACGTACGTGCCGTCGGAGGCGTGCGGCGCACTTGCCGCATGGAGCTCGCTGCGGCTGCAGAAGCAGGGATAGGTCAGACCGTCCCTCTCGAGCCTGTCGATGGCGTCTCGGTAGAGCTCGCCCCTCTCGCTCTGATAGAAGGGACCCTCGTCCCAGCACAGCCCCAGCCAGTCAAGGTCGCGCATGAGGAGCTCGGCGGCGTCGGCCTGACGGGTGCGCGGGTCAAGGTCCTCGACGCGCAGGACGAGGGTGCCTCCCTGGGAGCGGACGGAAAGCCAGGACAGGAGCGCCACGAAGGCGTTTCCCAGATGCATCCTCCCCGAGGGGGTGGGGGCAAAGCGCCCACGGCAGGGACCGCCCGCGGACGCCTTGGCGTCGGCCGTGGCGCTCGCGTGCGGTGACCTTTTGCGGCTGCTCGCATCCATGCGTCCATGGTAGCGCGCCCTCGGCGATGGCCGTTGTGGCGCGAGATATGCAAATGACGTGCAAAATGTAGCATTATATTGGAAATTAATTTAAATATATACAGTAAAATATCAATTTACCTTTGGAAACGCGAAACGTGCCGTTTGGAGAATCCAATAAAATCACGAATACAAGCGCCTGCTTTGGCGCTACTGTCAATCCGTATCGATACCGTCTATGTGGCCCGGCTGGGGTCACGGCACATGAAGGAGCGCCCTATGTCAAAGCCCTACGGCAAGCCCAACCGCGTCGTCATCGCCCTGGGGGGCAACGCTCTCGGCAACACGCCCGAGGAGCAGATCGAGAAGGTCCGCGCGGCTGCCCCCACGCTGCTCCGCGTCATCGAGCAGGGCAACGAGATCATCATCACCCACGGCAACGGCCCCCAGGTCGGCATGATTCAGAACGCCTTCGCCGCCGCCCACAAGGACGAGCCCGGCAAGATCCCGGCCATGGATCTCCCCGAGTGCGGCGCCATGTCCCAGGGCTACATCGGCTATCACCTCCAGCAGGCAATCGGCGCCGCCATGCACAAGGAGTACAAGCGCTGGCACGTGGCGACCGTCGTGACGCAGATCGAGGTCGACCCCGACGACGAGGCGTTCAAGAACCCCACCAAGCCCATCGGCGCCTTCATGTCACGCGAGGAGGCCGACGCCGAGCTCGCCAAGCACCCCGACTGGAGCGTTGTCGAGGACTCCGGTCGCGGCTGGAGGCGCGTCGTGGCCTCTCCCGAGCCCAAGAAGATCGTCGAGGCCACGAGCATCCTGAACCTCCTCGACAACGAGTTCATCGTCATCGCCTGCGGCGGCGGTGGCATCCCCGTCGTGCGCGACTACGCGGACAAGGGCGCCTACAAGGGCGTCGCCGCCGTCATCGACAAGGACATGGGCGGCGAGCTCCTCGCCGAGGACTGCTCCGCCGACACCCTCGTCCTGCTCACGGCTGTCGACCACGTGGCCGTCAACTTTGGCAAGCCCGACCAGAGGGACCTCGAGGACCTCACGGTCGAGGAGGCCAAGGCCTACGTCGCCGAGGGCCAGTTTGGCAAGGGGTCCATGGAGCCCAAGGTGAAGGCGGGCATCAAGTTCGCCGAGAGCCGCCCCGGCCGCGTCTGCATCATCGGCTCGCTTGAGAAGGCCGCGGAGGCCATGGCGGGCATCTCGGGAACGCGCATTCACGACTAGACGTCTGCACGCGCATGCGCGACTAGGCGTCTGTGCGCAGGCATGGGGGACGTCCGCGCGGCGACTCGGACTGGGTCGTGCGGAGCGTCTCGGGGACGGGGCCCGCTAGGCGGGCCCCGTCTTGCGCCTGCGGTCCGTTCTTGAGCGGGCGTGTGGGGCGTGGCAGCTGCTACCATACGGTTCACGGACACCACGACCCCAGGAGGCCCGGATGGTCGATGACATGCAGACTGCCGCCTCGTTTGAGCTGGGCGAGCCCGCGCTCGTGTGCCGCTGGCGCCTCGCCGGTGGCCGCCTTCCGCTGGAGAACCGCCACCTGCGCGCCCTGCGCCGTCGAGAGGTCGGCGGCGAGCCCGTTGACGTCGCCCTCGTCGCCTGGGCCAAGCAGCATGTGGAATGGACGCTCCCCGCGGGCGCGGCGCGCCACCCGGACGGCGTGCTGATGCTCGTCGTTGACACGAACGGCCAGGCCGCCATGACCGTGGGCCCCTACGAGGGGCTCCCTGACGTGACGCTTCGCGCGCTCGGGCGCCGGGCGCGCCGCGCGGAGCTCGAGGGGGTCGAGACGGGCATCAGCCCCGAGAGCCTCTGGGTCGTCTTTGAGGGGACCCTGCTCTGGAACGTGGCGCCCGGTGCCATGCCCTCGGGCGCCACGTCCCTCGTCGAGGACCTGGCGCACTCGGTCGGGCTTGTCGTCCGTCGCCGCGAAGGCCTGCTCGCCGACCTCCGTGACGGGGAGGTCGTGCCCTCGGAGGCCTTTCTCGTCTCGGACGAGCACGGCGTGGTCGTGGCGAGCGACTTCGCGGGGTCTGAGGGGCGGCGCTTCAGGGAGGGTCTCGAGAGGTTGTGGGAGCAGACGCGCAAGGAGTGACGGCGCCGCGCGCGGCGAGGGCGTCCGTCCGTGCGGCGATGGGAGGGGGCGGAGCCCCCCGCAGGCGCCCGTGACCCCCTTCTCACACGCCCCGGAACCCCCGTCCCACGATCTCGGAGCTGTTGACCATGGTGAGAAACGCCTCGCGGTCGTAGTCCTGCAGGAAGAGCCGCAGCTTCGTTGCCTCGCGTCGCGTGAGCACCGTGACCACCACCTCGTACCGTTGACCCTTGAAGGCGCCGGTCTCGGTGCGCAGGGTCGCGGTGCGGTGCAGCCCGTGCACGATGAAGCGGACGAGCCTGCGGGGGTCCCTGCACAGGACGGTGCATACCTTACGCTGGTTGATGCTCTCGATGGCCCCGTCAATGAAGAGCGTCTTACAGACGAGGCCCAGCACGCAGTACAGGCCGGTGCGCGGCCCATAGAGCCAAAACGCCGCGAGGACGATGAGGGCGTCCGACACCATGAGGGCCTTGCCGATCTCCAGCGACGTGTGACGCTTGAGAATCATGGCGAGGATGTCGGTCCCGCCCGTCGAGGCGCCTATGTTGAACACGATGGCGCTGCCCACGGCAGGAAGGAGCACGGCAAAGATCAGCTCGAGCATGGTGTCGCCGGTCAGGGGGGCCGCCAGGGGCAGGGCCCATTCCACGGCGGAGACGTAGGCCGAGAGGGCAAAGGACGAGAAGACGGTCCACCCCATGGTCGTGCGGTCGAGGAAGACGAGGCCCAAGAGGACGAGGCCGGCGTTGACGATCCACATGAACGACCCCACGTGCAGCGCCGGGAAGAGCGTCGAGAGGATGATCGAGATGCCCGAGGTGCCGCCGAGCGCAAAGTGGTTGGGCGCCTTGAATAGGGCGATGCCGATCGCGGTGATGGCCAGCCCAAGGTTGATCTCGGCAAAGAACACGATGCCCCGGGGACGCTCCCGTCGCTGCGACAGGCGCAGGGACTCGGCTCGCTCTGCGGGTGTCGTCTCATTCTCCAGGCGTTCCACGAGGCAGTCCCTCTCTCCCGTTGAAGTTGCGACCCCCCGCCGCGACAGGGGGCATCGCTCGTGACGTCACCATGCGACCATACAGGCTAGAATACAGAAGGCTGTCCCGCAACTTGTCAAGGGGTGTCACGGCGGGCGGCGGCGCTCGCCGGTCGCTTGTTCCACAAGGAGGTGGCAAAACGTGAATCGTTCCGCTGAAGCCAGACGGGAGGTGGGCTGCGCCCCTGACGCGGCCGCCGCCGACGCGCTCGCGCGCCACATGACGCGCATCGCCGCGATTGCGGCGCTCTACGCGGCCCTCACCCTGGTGTGCCTGCTCTTCTTGGGGGGGCTCGCCTGGGGTCCCGTGCAGTTTCGCCTCTCGGAGGCCGTCTGCGCCCTTGCCCTGCTCACGGCGGATGCCGTGCCGGGCCTGACGTTGGGCTGCGCCCTTGCCAACCTCATCAACATCGCGCTGTCGGGCACGGGCATGCTCGGCATGTTGGACGTGGTCTTTGGTTCGGCGGCAACCCTCGTAGGCGCCTGGGCGAGCTGGCGCCTGCGCCGCAGGCCACGCCTCGCGCTGGCGGGCCCCGTCCTCGCCAACGCCCTCATCGTGCCGGCCTATCTGCCCCTGCTCCTTCAGGGCGTGGGCTTCTACACCATTCCCTTCACGTCCATCCCGCTCGACGGCAGCTACCCGCTGATGTACCTCTTTGGCCTTGTCGCCACGGGAGTCGGCGAGGCCGTCGTGCTCTATGCCCTGGGACTGCCGCTCGCCCGCGCCCTGCGCGAGTCCCCGCTCTTTGCCGGGCGATACGACGACGCCCGCGGCGACAAGACGGGTGCGGCCGCGTGAACCCTGCGATCGTCATACCGTCGTACTGGACCGAGAGGGACGCCCCTCCCGTCATCGGGCAGGTGGTGTCATATGATCACGCCACGCCCATCGACAAGCCCCTGCCCGAGCTCGAGCTCTGCCTTGACTCGCTCGACGCGGTTCGCGGCGTCCTGCGCGTCATCGTCCTGCTCGTGTCCCCGCCTGAGTGCGCCGAGGCGGCCCGTGCCCGCATCGAGGGCATCTGTCGCATGCATCCCGCGCTGAACCCGCTCATCGTCGGTCCCGACGAGGGCAAGGAGATTCTGCGCGTGGTGGCGCGCGTCGCGCCGCGCCTTTCGGGCGAGCCCGTCGCCCTCAGGGGATATGGCGCCATCAGGAACATGGGAATCGCGGTGTGCGCGGCCCTCGGGCACGACGTCGCGGTGTTTTTGGATGACGACGAGGTGGCGGCAGACGAGAACTTCCTGATTGACGCGGTCCACGGTCTGGGCATGGAGACCCGCCAGAGGCTCCCCATCTATGCAAAGAGCGGCTTCTTCCTGCGCAAGGACGAGTCGCCGTTCGCCCCGGTGGACACCGTCGCGTCCCGCACTCACTTTTGGCCGAAGAACGCCGAGTTCAATTTGTGGATGCGCCGCGCGCTCACGGCCACGCGCATCTCTCGCTCAAACACGCTCTGTGGCAGCTGCTTCGCCCTGTCGGCGCAGGCGTTCGGGCGCGTTGCCTTTGACCCCTTCATCACGCGCGGCGAGGACCTCGACTACCTCCTCAACCTGCGCATGCGGGGCATGGACGTCTGGTTTGACAACGCCTGGCGCGTGCGCCACACGGCGGCGAGGCAGCCGTCCTGCGCGGCTTCCTTCCTGCAGGACGTCCATCGCTGGGAGTACGAGCTTGCCAAGCTCGCCGCGGGCAACGCCACCATCGGGCTGCGCCAGGTCCGCCCCGAGTCGCTCGAGCCCTATCCGTCGGCGTGGCTGTCGCCCACCGTGCAGAGGCGCATATTCCTCACGGCGCTGCTGCGGGTCGTGCGCGGCCCCGAACGTCGCGCTTATCTGGGCATCCTGCTCATGGGACAGCTGCGCGCCCGCCGTTGGGCGCGTCGCGAGGTCGAGCGCTACTTTGAGCTTCAGACCTATTGGCCGCGCATCGTGGCCGAGCTGTGGGACAATCGCCCCCTCGCGCTGCGGCTTCAGCGACTCGGCCAGCCCGCCGAGGCGCCCTTTGCCCCCTCGTTGACGGACGACGACGATGAGTAGCGTTCGCAGGTGGTCCGTCGCACAGGCCTCCCTCGCGCTCCTGGCGCTCCTGATGGCGGGAAGCGTCCTGCTGTTGGGGCTGTTGTCCTGGGGCATCATGACGGGCAGCATCCTTGCCGCCGTCATGGCCGGCGCCGGGTTCGCCGCGATCATCGTCGTGGCCGGGGCGGCCTTCCTTGCCCCCGAGGACCTCAGGTCTCAGTCCGCCGAGCGGACCCTGGGCGTCGCCTCGGCCACCCTGCGCCACATGTCGGGCGGCCTCACCAAGGAAAACGCCGCCGCCGTGTGCCAGCTCCTCCTCTCCGAGACCAACGCCGCCGCCATCGCCCTGACCGACACCGAGCAGACGCTCGCCTACGTGGGCGACGGCGTCCTGGGGTATCAGAGCGACACGCCCAATTCGGCGGCGACGAGGGAGGTCTTGGTCTCAAAGCGGGTCCAGACCTTCTCCGACCTGGGGCAGTCGGAGTGGGTGGGCGTCGCGCCCGACGAGAGCGGACGGGGGCTTCCGGCGGGCATCTTTGCCCCTCTCACGGTGGCCGACCGGAGCGTGGGGACGCTGAAGCTCTTCTATCGGCGCGGCGGCGAGGTTGACCGCACGCAGCTCGCCATCGTGCGCGGCCTCGCCGAGCTGCTCTCCACCCAGCTTTCGACCCATGAGCTTGAGGTGCAGGCGGAGTTGACGGCGCGTGCCGAGGTCAAGGCCCTGCAGGCGCAGATCAACCCCCACTTCCTCTTCAACGCGCTCAACACGATGGCGGCGCTGACGCGCACCGACCCCGTGCGCGCCCGCGACCTCCTGCGCGAGTTCTCGGTGTACTACCGCCGCACGCTCGAGAGCTCGGAGGCGCCCTTCTCGCTGAGGGAGGAACTCGCCCAGACGCGACGCTACCTCAAGATCGAGCGCGCGCGCTTTGGCGAGGAGCGCATCGTCGAGGCGGAGGTGGTGGAGCCCGGTCTCGAGCGCGTCCTGGTTCCGGGCTTCATCGTGCAGCCCCTCGTGGAGAACGCCGTCCGTCACGGGCTGCGCGACGAGGGCACCCTGCACATTGACGTGCAGGCGACCACCGACGGCGACGACGTCCTCATCGCCGTGGCCGACGACGGCGTCGGCATGAGCGAGGAGTCCGCCCGTCGGCTCCTCTCCGACGCGCCGCAGGACCGTGGGGCGCGCGGCCGCGGGAAGGGGGCGGGCATCGCCATTCGCAACGTCGCCGAGCGCATCGAACGCCGCTACGGCACCGGCTCGGGCGTCGAGGTCATGTCAAAGGTGGGCACGGGCACCGTCGTCACGCTCAGGCTGGTGGGGGCGGTTCCTGACGTGACCGAAGTCAAGGAGTAGAATAGATGGTCGTGGTCCGCCGGTCTGGCCCCAGGCACACGCGGCGTCCGGTCAGTGGTCTTCCGCCCAAGGCGGAGAAGGTTGGTGAAAACGGCATGTTGAACGCGCTAATCGTGGATGACGAGGCACCCGCCCGCTCCGAGCTGAGGTTCCTGCTCGAGGAGACGGGGCGCATCGGGCTCATCGAGGAGGCATCCAACGCCCGCGAGGCCGTCGAGACGCTGGTCCGCCACAAGGAGGGCGGCAGCGGGCACAAGGGGACCGACGTCCTGTTCTTGGACATCTCCATGCCCAAGACCTCGGGCATGCAGCTCGCCGAGGCGCTCCATCAGCTCAAGAACCCCCCCGCCGTCGTCTTCGTGACGGCCTATAGCGAGTATGCCCTCGACGCCTTCAACGTCGACGCGATCGACTACCTCATGAAGCCCGTCGAGACGGACCGTCTGCTTCATGCGCTTGACAAGGTCGAGGCGCGCAGCAAGCCCGTTCAGCCCGTTCGCACGTCGGTGGAGCGCATCCCCGTCGAGAAGGGCGGGCGCAAGGTGCTCGTGCCGGTTGACCAGATTCGCTACATCGAGGCGAAGGACGACTATTCCTGCATCTACACCGACGCCGACCGCTTCCTCTCCACGATCTCGCTCGCCAAGCTCGAGCAGAAGCTCACGCCGCACGGCTTCTTCCGCGTGCATCGGGGCTACATCGTCAACCTCGAGCACGTGGAGGACGTCGAGGTCATCTCCAGCGGCATCCTCCAGCTGGGCATCAAGGACGTCGCGGAAAAGAAGATCCCGGTCTCGCGCCGGCGCGTCGTCTCGCTCAAGCGCGCCCTGGGCATCTGACGGGCCGCTCATGCGCTACGACGTCGTCTCGGACACCCACGGGTTCCTCTCCGACGAGCTGCTCCGCGCCCTTGAGGGGGCGGACGTCATCATCCATGCGGGCGACATCTGCTCGACGCACGACCTGCGGCGCCTGGAGCGGATAGCCCCCGTCAAGCTGTGTCTGGGCAACAACGACTACGGGTATGACTTTGGCCCCTTCGTGACGCGCACCTGCCGCTTCTTCTCGGACGAGCTGCGCTGGCAGGTCAACCACTATCGCGAGCGTCTTGACCTGGATGTCTGCGACGTCGCCGTCTGCGGCCACACGCACAGGCCCCTCATCGAGACGGACCGTCGGACGGGCGTGCTGGTCATGAACCCCGGCAGCCCCACCTATCCGCGGGCCGTGGGGCCCAGCATGGGACGGATCGTCGTCAAGGACCGCCGGATCATCTCGGCCGACATCGTGCGGCTGGGGTAGGCTTGCACGAGTCGGCGGGGGCCTCGCCCATGAAGACGGGCACGAAGACCTTGGTATAGAGGGCCAGCCAGGCCAGCGACACGCAGAATCCGGCGATGACGTCCGTGGCGTAATGGACCCCCAGGTACACCCTGCTCAACCCTATCGCGACGACCACGAGCGAGAAGCCGAGGCAGCAGACCCACCTGACGACGCGATCCTTCTCGTAGTGCCAGACCATCCAGGCCAACAGGCCGTAGAATGCCATGGCGACCATGGAATGTCCCGAGGGAAAGCTGTAGCCGGACTCGGCGATGAGCCTGAAGCCCTCGGGGCGCGGACGATGCACGATCTGCTTGAGCACCTGGTTGAGGGCGAGCACCAGCGTCAGGTTGACGGCGGCGCAGACGCCCGGGCGCCGTCCGGGGGCAAAGGCCTCCACGGCAAGGAGCAGCACCACCAGAACGACCGGAAGCGCCAGCTCCGAGATCGACTGCATGACGGGCGTGAGCCAGGCGCTCCTCATACGAACGACCACCAGCTGATAGGCCATGGCGTCCAGGCGAATCGCCTCCCCCTCGAGGACCTCCTGGAGCAGCCCGACGAAGACGACGACGGCCACGAGGATGACGACGGTCCAGGCGTTGTGCCTGACGAGGCCGGCAAGGCTTCGGCCGGCGTGACGCATGTGCGAGGCGGTGCGTGAGTGATCCAATCCTGCTCCTTACGAAGTCGGGCGCATGAGGCGCTCAGGCCGGGCGGGCGCGCCCCCAGCATAGCAAAGGGGACGTCCCGAAGGCCGTCCCCTGGGCGTGCGCACGACTCCCCGCGCGGGGCCGTCATGAGGCCAGCGCACGCGACTGCCGCCGCCCACCGCATACGTCGCGGGCCTGGACGGCACCTTTCCTAGATGTTGGCCTCGATCTCCTTGATGAGGTCCGCCTTGGGCATGTTGCCCACCATCACATGGACGGGCTTGCCGCCCTTGAACAGGATGAGCGTGGGAATCGACACGATCTGGAACTTCTGGGCGAGCTCCGACTCGTCATCGACGTTGCACTTATAGACGGCGAGCTTGTCGGCCATCTGCTCGGCGACCTCCTCCACCACGGGGCCCAGGGCGCGGCAGGGGCCGCACCAGGAGGCCCAGAAGTCCACGAGCACGGGCTTGTCAGCCTGGACGACGAGCTGGTCAAAGTCAGAAGCGGTCAGTGCGTTTGCCATTGGTCTCTCCTCCTTGCGACGTCACAGGGTCCTGTGCGTCAGTTGCAGTTGCTGCGTATATACCCACAACACGCGGACACCTCAGCGGTAGAATCAAGAACGTGGCAGGGGAGTCGGCAGGACGGGAGCGACACATGGCGCCAAGCAGCCCTCAGGAGAGGCAGGCCTACGTCAACAAGGTCGCTGCGGAAGTCGCCGGCCTCGAGCGAGAGGGCGTCGTCCTCGCGGGCAACGCCTTCTCGGGCGCATGCCTGCTCAAGGGCTCCCTCTCGCCAGAGGAGCGAGCCGGCGGCCCCCTTCTGGGCGGGCCCGACGGGACGGCCCTGCGCGCCTCGCTCACCGCCTTGGGCTATGACCCCGCAAACTGGTGCGCCGCGGCGAGCTGCCGGCGCGACGGGACGCCCCTGGGGCCGGACGAGCTACGCCTGACGCTGGCCGTGCTCGACCCCGACACCCTCATCATCTGCGACGACGACGCCGCCGCGGCGGTGCGGGGGGCATACGGCGCGGAGCTTGCCGGGCAGGACGACCCTCACCAGGCACGTCTGGACCCCGGCTGGGTCGCTCACGTCCTGGGCGTGCGCGTCATGAGTCTCGGGGGCTTCGCGGAGGCCCTGGGAGACGATCGCGCCAAGCAGCGCATGTGGGCCTATCTCAAGCAGCTGCCCCCGTTGGGCGAGCCGTACTGACCTCGCCCGCAGGTTGGCGCCCCGGCGACGCACCCGCGCCATAACGTCGCCCGCCGAACCCCGTCACGACGGCCGTGAGCGTTCCCGCTGCGTTACTATGTGAGTGTCAGGGCGCATCCGCCCGGGGGCGTGCGCCAGGTCCCAACTTGGAGGAGCAAACATGGAAGCTGTTCCCGCACCGATCGATGCGACGATGACGACGACGTGGGGCGAGCTCAAGCGTCACTACGCCAAGCAGGAGACCCAGTTCACGCTCAAGAAGGCGTTCGCCAACGACCCCCAGCGCGTCAGGAAGCTGAGCTTTGACGCGGCGGGGCTGCACGTTGACCTCTCCAAGAACCTCGTGACCGACGAGACCATCGGACTTCTCGTGAACCTCGCCCGCGAGCTGGGCGTCGAGGAGCGTCGTGACGCCATGTACGCCGGCGCCCACATTAACACCACCGAGGACCGCGCCGTGCTGCACACGGCCCTGCGCCGTCCCGCCGCCGACGCCGGCACCCTGTTTGACGGCGACCAGGATTGCGTGAGGGACGTGCACGAGGTTCTCGACCGCATGTACGCGTTTGCCGAGAAGGTGCGCTCGGGCGCGTGGACGGGCGTCACGGGCAAGAAGATACGGACGGTCGTGTCCATCGGCATCGGCGGCTCCGACCTTGGCCCGGTCATGGTCTACGAGGCGCTCAGGCCCCTCGCCGACGCCGGCATCACCGCCCGCTTCGTCTCGAACATAGATCCCAACGACGTGGCCGAGAAGACGCGCGGCCTTGACCCCGAGACGACGCTGGTCATCGTCGTGTCCAAGACGTTCACCACCCTCGAGACGCTGACGAACGCCCGCACGGCGCGCACCTGGCTCCTCGAGGCGCTCCAGGAGCAGGGCGCCATCGACGGCAGCGACGCCCAGACGGCCGACGCCATCAAGCGGCACTTTGCCGCCGTGTCGACCAACGCCGAGCTGGTCAAGGCGTTTGGCATCGACCCCCACAACATGTTCGGCTTCTGGAACTGGGTCGGCGGCCGCTACTCGGTTGACGCGGCCGTGGGCCTCTCGCTCATCATCGCCTTTGGCCCAAAGGTCTTTGCCGAGCTGCTCGAGGGCTTCCATGCCATGGACGTCTACTTTCGCGACACCCCGCTCGAGCAGAACGTCGTGGCGCTCATGGGCCTCATCAACGTCTGGTACGTCAACTTCTACGGGGCCGAGAGCCATGCCGTCCTGCCGTACAACCAGTACCTGCATCGCTTCCCCGCCTACCTTCAGCAGCTGACGATGGAGTCAAACGGCAAGTCGACGCGCTGGGACGGGACCCCCGTCACCACGAAGACGGGCGAGATCTTCTGGGGCGAGGCCGGAACCAACGGCCAGCACTCGTTCTACCAGCTCATCCATCAGGGCACACACCTCATCCCCGCGGACTTCATCGCCTTCGTCAACACGCCCCATCCCGCCAAGGACGGCGATCAGGACGTCCACGAGCTCTTCCTGGCCAACTTCCTGGCGCAGACCAAGGCGCTCGCCTTTGGCAAGACGGCCGACGAGGTCCGCGCGGAGGGCACGCAGGAGTGGATGGTCCCCGCGCGCGTGTTTGAGGGCAACCGCCCGACGACGTCCATCTTTGCCGACGAGCTCAACGCCCGCACCCTCGGGGCGCTCATCGCCCTCTACGAGCACGTCACCTTCGTCGAGGGGACGGTGTGGGGCGTCGACTCCTATGACCAGTGGGGCGTCGAGCTGGGCAAGCAGCTCGCCAAGCAGATCACGCCCGCCTTCCATGACGACGAGGTCCTCGCCACCCAGGACGAGAGCACCAAGGCGCTCATCGCGTACTATCGCGAGCACCGCCGCTAGGAAGTCCCGCTCGCTGTTCCGGCAGCGTCCTGCGCCCCCCGCCCGACGTCGTCAGGCGGGGGGCGTCGCCATCTGGCGGGGGCCTCGACGCACCGGCACCGGCGTGTCTGCCGCCGGCACGCCCGCCCGCGCACCCTGACGGCTAGCAGTTTCCCACGAACACGCGCCTCAGCCACCGGCGGGCGACCCGTGCGAGGGCGCGGACCTCGCCTGTGGGGGTGGGCTCGCAATTCGTCATGCGCCAACGCGGAAAGAAGCGCGACAGGTGATAGGGGATCTGGTCATCCAGGCTCGCGAGCCATCGGGCCATGGCCTCGATCTCGCAGGGGTCGTCGTTCTCGCCCGGGACCACCAGGGTCGTCACCTCAAGGTGGCAGTCGGGTGCGGCGGCGAGCCGCTCTATGGTCGCCCGCACGGCGTCCAGGCTTCCTGCGCCCCCATAGCGCTCGTACACGGTCGGCGAGAGGGACTTGAGGTCAATGTTGGCGGCGTCCACGAGGCCGTCGAGCCGATCCAGGACCCAGGGGCTCGCGCAGCCGTTTGACACCAGGATGTTGAAGAGCCCCCGCTCGTGAGCGAGTCTCCCGACGTCGCGCACGAACTCCCATCCCACCAGCGGCTCGTTGTAGGTGTGGGCGACGCCCACGACGCGGCGGTCATGAAGGTGCTCCCGGCACGCGGCCCCGACCAGCTCGTCGGCGTCCAGGCCGTGCCAGCGGACGTCCTGCTCGCCCGCCTGCGAGATCTGCCAGTTCTGGCAGAAGGGACAGCGAAAGTTGCAGCCATAGCTGCCGTAGGACAGCAGCAACGATCTCGGCTTCCAGCAGGCGAGGGGCTTCTTCTCCACCGGGTCGAGGGCCAGCGAGGTGGCGCGCCCGTAGTTGGTGGCCACGACGGTGCCGTCCACGTTCTGACGGGCGCGACAGAAGCCGCGGCCTCCCGGGGCGATGCGGCAAAGGCGCGGGCAGCAGGCGCAGGTTCGCAGCTCCCTCGCGTCGGCGTCATGGGCGCTTTCGCTCATCTATGGCGCACCACCTCAAAGCGCTGCAGGCGCCAGTCGTCCCGCTCAAGGTCGATGCCGCCCTTGCGCGCGGCGATCCTCACCTGCTCTTTCACGCCGTCCACGCCGTCAAGGTCGGGCAGAAGCAGGCCCCTGCGTCCGTCCTCGCAGCTCACGATGACGCCGTAGCGATGCGCGTCCAGCTGGTCCATGTCGCTGACGGTCTCAGGCCTCTGGAGCACGTCAACGTCGTAGACGAGCTCGTCGAGCTCCTCGGCGCGCACGGGCTCAAAGCGCGGGTCGCGCGCGCAGGCGCTGACGGCGTTGGAGCAGATCTCGTCGGCGAGGGTGGGCTGCGCGGGGGCGATGGTCCCCATGCAGCCCCTCAGCTCCCCGTCGAGGGAGAGCGAGACAAAGCATCCCGCCCGCTCGCCGGACATCTGCGGAAGAGGCGCCCCGCCGCCGTTCGTGCCATCCTCGCACGTCAGGCGGCGTCCCTCGCGCACGTACGTCTCCACGGCGCGTCGGGCCAGGCGAACGTAGGGGTCCTCGGCGCCGCGGGCCTCCCGCAGGCGCTCGGCGCGCAGCGACTCGTAGCGTGGCAGGAGGGCGCAGCGCTCGTCCGAGCCCTCCGGGCCCGTCGGCTCCAGGAGCGCCACGCCGTATCCCACGCCAAAGGGCCCCTCGTAGCTCAGCAGCCGGGAGCGCCGGGGCGTTCGGTCGAGCGTCCCCGCCATGATCTGGAAGCTGCGCAGGCCGCACTCCGCTGCCCGCAGGGCCAGACGCCGGTCCATGGCGAGCAGGGGAAGGAGGTCGCCCGACGCAAAGGCGTCGCAGACCCTCCGGTCAAAGACGGGGCCCTCGGGGGCAAAGCCGTACGGCCCGTCAGGGGCCAGCTTGTGCGAGAGGTCGCCCGACGCGACCATCACTACGCCCCTGCCCAGCGCGGCGGCGACGCGCTGGACGAGCCGGCCCAAACGATAGTGCCCCTGGGGGGAGAGGCCCGAGAGGCCCATCCTGACGACGCGAAAGTCCTCGTCGCGGCCGGCGTGACGGTAAGCCTCCTCGATGAAGTGCAGGGGGACCATCGTGGCATGGTCCAGCGACGGGTCCCTCTCGCCCGCGCCTCCCGCGTCGATGCCGTCCTTTCTGGCGGCGGCCGCCAGCGCCCGAGCGAACGGCTCGTCATAGCGCACGGCGTAGCGGGCCTCGGGAGCGCCAAACTCGGCGAAGCTTCCCCGCGCCCCCGTGCCGGGCGCAATGTGAACGTAGTCGCGATAGCACGGGGCGTGGGGAGACGAGATGACGATGGTCTGGGGGGCAAGCTCGACGATGCGCGCCGCGACCTCGCGGCAGGCGCTGACGGTGCGGCTGATGTCCCTCTCTCGCCCCCTGCCCACCTGGGGAACGATCAGCGGGGGATGAGGCACGGCGCAGGCTGCGAGGATGGCCATGACGCTCCCTTCGTCGGGACGATGGGCCTACGCCCAGGATATCTCACGCCCCCGGCGACCTCGCGGTCGTTTCGAGGAGCTGCGGGCACGCTCCCGCCAAGGGCGGCGCGCGACCGTCAGGACGCCCGCGCGCGCATCCACTCGAACACCATCAGCTGCTGCAGGCCGCCCAGCTCGGGATGCCAGACGATGCCGTGGCGCTCCTCGGCCTTTCGAATCCAGGTGTCACGGGGAACGACCTCCTCGTGTCCCAGCCCGTACAGGCAGATGCAGTTGGCCACCTTGGGGCCGATGCCGTCCACCTCGCACAGGGCGCAAAAGTCGGCCTCGTAGCCCTCCCTGCGCCTCAGGCGAAGGGAGAGCGCGGGCCAGCGGCGGCAGAGGTCCATGAGGTACGGCAGGCGGTATCCCAGGCCCAGGCCCGCCCCCTTGCCGCGCACGAGCAGGTCGAGGAGGGCCTCGGAGGAGGGGAGGGGAGAGAGCCCCGACCCACAGATGGCCGCGAGCGAGCGCCTGATGCGCGCTATGTTGTTGTTCTGGCTGATCACGAACGAGACGCAGGTCTCCCACGCGTCCTGGCGCAGCACCCGCAGGCCGCCGTACGTGCGCACGACGCGCGGCATGGGGTCGGGCAGGCGGGCCAGCTCCTCGAGGGCGTCCTCGTGGGTCGCGGCGTCATGCGGGCCCAGCGCGAGGTAGTCGAGCCAGCGCCGCGCGTCGCCATGCGGTCCCAAGGACGCCGCCGCGCCTTTGCCCTCGGCGCCTCGGAGGCCCCGGGCGTCCGGCGCCCCCAGGTCAACGAGGATCCTGTCGCCGTGCTGGAGCAGCGTGGCGCACCCTCCCAGGGCGGGCACGCGCCACGACCCGGCGCCGGGTCCGCCCCCGACCCGTGCGAGCTGCCGCCAGCGAAACGACTGGCCGCTGCGCGCGATGAGGTCAACGTCGTAGGTTCCTGGGCAAAGCTCGATCAAGGGGGACCTCTCTGACCGTCGGGGCGTCGTGGCTCATGGTGTCCGGTCGGCTACAAAACGCGACTGGCCGCGTGCCTAAGCGTAGCGCACGCGCGCCGCAGGCGTTCCGCGAGGCCCAAGGCAAAGGGCGGGACTGTCGTCGTGCGCGGGCGCCGCCTCCCCGCGCGCCGGCTTGCGCCGCGCGCGTCTGGTGGCCGTTTGGTGAGCCGACGTGACGCCCGTGGCGCGCCAAGGCGCGCTTTGCTACAGTGGGTTGGTCAGTGCGCCCGACGGGGGCGGACGACGTCACACCTCGAACCTGGTCAGGGCCGGAAGGCAGCAGCCATAAGGGGCCTCTGGCGGGCGTCCGTTCCCATCGAGCGCACTGCGTGCATGTGCATACGCGCCGAGGCCGCCGCAGGCGCGGGGGCCACCCTCAGAAGGGGGCCCCAGGCTCATGGGACTCATCAGCTTTTTGGTCAACCTGCTCAAGGACCCGCGCGGCGCCATCGCCGGCGCCATCGCCGCCGGCCCGCTCGCGGCCTATGGCCTTGTCTTCCTCGTCATCTTCGTCGAGACGGGCGTCGTGTTCTTCCCGTTTCTGCCCGGCGACTCGCTGCTCTTTGCCGCCGGCTTCTTTGCGCATGGCGGGGGCTTTCACATAGGGGTCCTGCTCGGCGTGGCCTGGACGGCCGCCATCGTGGGCGACCAGTGCAACTTCATGATCGGCCACTTCTTTGGCACGCGCATCGTCGCGTCCGGCAGGGTCAAGGCCATGACGCCCGAGCGCATGGCAAAGTCCAAGGCCTTCCTGGACAAGTGGGGCCACCTTGCCATCTTCCTGGGCCGGTTCTTCCCCTTCATCCGCACGTTCGTCCCGTTCATCGCGGGCATGGGGGGCATGCACTGGCGCAACTTCGTCATCTTCAACGTGCTGGGCGGCATCACCTGGTCCACGCTCTTCACGCTTCTGGGATACTTCTTTGGGGGCATCCCCTTCGTGCAGCGGCACTTCGAGTGGCTGATCGTCGGCATCGTGGTCGTCTCGCTCGTCCCCGCCGTGGCGGGGCTCGTTCGAGGCCGGATGCGCGCCGGCGCGCGCGAGGCGCGCTAGTCAGGCTCCCTCAAAGCGGCGCGCCTGCGGTGACGCCTTGCCGCCGCCGTGTTCCCTGGCGCCCCCGCGCCCCATCGCGCCCCCGGTCGCCCCGACGCTCGAACCTGCCGGTCCCGGAAAGGCCCGTCGGCCCTAGACCTCGAACTTATCGACCGTGCCCGCGTTGTCCGCGCGCAGCTTGACGATCTCGTGGGGAATCTGGTCGAGCTCGTAGGGCGTCATCTGGTAGACCCAGTTGAGCCAGTTGCGGTACAGCAGGTTGGCATGGGCGCGCCAGGTGAAGACGGGCTGCCTCTCGGGATTGTCGTCGGGAAAGTAGCTCTCGGGCACGCGGATGGGCAGGCCGCGCCTGAAGTCACGCCAGAACTCGTCTGCCAGCGTGTCGCGTCCGTACTCAAAGTGTCCCGTCACGTAGACCTCGTGAAAGTCGCGTGTGGCGATGAGGGCGGGGCCCGACGAGAAGCCCTCGCTGAGCACGTGGAGCTCGGGATGCTTGACCAGCTCGCTCGTCTCTATGGCGGCGTGGCGCGAGTGCGGCATGTTGTGAACCTCGTCAAATCCGTTGGTGAGGAAGTTGTACTCGTCGCAGAGCCGCTGGGGAAAGACGCCAAAGAGCTTGGCGGGCAGAACCTTCTTGGGGATGTCGTACAGATGGTACAGACCGGCCAGCGCCCCCCAGCACAAGAACATCGTGCTGAGGACGTGCCCCTGTGACCAGTCGATGATGTCGCAGAGCTCGTCCCAGTAGTCCACGTCCTCAAAGGCGAGCTGCTCCACGGGGGCGCCCGTGATGATCATGCCGTCGTAGTTCCTGTCGCGAAAGGCGTCAAAGCCGTCATAGAACTTGACCAGGTGGTCCTTGGACACGTGCGTGCTCTCGTGCGAGGACACCCGCATGAAGTCGCAGTCGATCTGCAGGGGCGACTTTGAGATGAGGCGCAGGATCTGGGTCTCGGTCTCTATCTTCGTGGGCATCAGGTTGAGGATGACCACGCGCAGCGGACGGATCTGCTGGCTGCTCGCCGCCTCCTCCTCGAGGGCAAAGATGCGCTCCTGGCTCAGGGTCTTCTTGGCGGGCAGGCCGTCGGGGATGTTGATGGGCATGTGCGCTCCGTCTCGTGTGCGGGTGCCGGCGATGGCGACCGGCCCTTTGGTCCGGGCCGCGTCCTTGTAGGATAGCTCTCCGCGCGGCCTTGGGACGTCTCGACCGCCGCGACGGCGACGCGGCGGTGCCCTGACGGCGCACGCGCGTCATGCCGTCTACCTGCAAAGGCAACCGCAGGTTGCCCGGACGCCTTTGCATATTGCAGCCACAGGTTGGTGGAGGGTGCCCATGAGCTACCCTATCGTCGTGGGTGTCGGATGGCAGACGAATCAGGGTTCCTCAACAGAAAGGCAGACCCATGAGCTTTCGAGACAACCTCCAGCACCTGCGCGCCACGCGTAACATGACCCAGGAGCAGCTTGCCATGCTCGTTGGGGTGAGCCGCCAGTCCGTCACCAAGTGGGAGGCCGAGCGGGCCTATCCCGAGATGGACAAGCTTCTCAAGCTGTGCGACATCTTTGGCTGCACGATGGACGAGCTCGTGCAGGGAGACCTCACGGGGCGCGAGGCGGAGCCGTCGATGGCCATGCCCGAGGGCCCCGCCCAGGACGTCTTCGGCTACGACGAGCTCATGCGCTCGCACGCCTGGCGCCTTGCGTTGGGCGTGACCCTGATCATCGCGGGGGTGGCCTTCTCGGCCCTGTTGGGCGAGACCAACGCCGCGGGCATCGCGTTCGCTCTCGACGAGGCGCGCGCCGAGGCGCTTGCGGGCGTCCCGGCCCTGCTGGGGGTGGCCGCAGGGTGCGCCCTCATCATCCCCGCGTCTATAACGCGCTCGGCCTTTGTCAAGGCCCATCCCTACCTCGATGACTTCTACGCAACGGAGGACCGCGCGGCGGCCAGCGCGCTGTTGGGCAAGGGCGTCGCCGCCGGCGTCTCGCTCATAATCCTGGGCTGCGTGGCCGCCTCCGCGCTGGGGGACCTGCCCGTCGCGGGGTTTTCGCTCCTGATGCCCGCCGCGCTCGGCGTGGGCCTGATCGTGTGGGTCGCGTCGCTGAGCGGGCGCGTCGACATCGCCTCCTATAACGAGGAGGCCCTGCATGACCTGCCCGACGACGAGATCGTGGCGACGCTTGGGCAGGAGCGGGGCCGCAGGGCCATCGTCGCCAAGCGCCGCAGCAGGCGACTGGGCGCCCGCTGCGGCATCATCATGCTCGTCGCCACCATCGTGGGGCTGCTCCTGCTCTTCTCGACTGAGGTCGGTGGCCCGTGGGCGTCGGCGGTCAAGTCCATCTTCTGGGTGCCCTGGCCCGTCGGGGGCATCGCCTGCGGCATCGTCTCCCTGTGGGAGCTTGCCTTTTCGCGCGAGGCGCGCGAGGGGTAGGCGCCACGTCAACAACCAGTCGACGCCATGGTCGTCCGTGACCGGAAGATCGTCGGGCGCCCGTGCGGCCATGTGCCGCGCGGGCATCCCTTATATTGAATGAGGCAATAAATCTCATGTAAAGAGACTTAGATAATGTATAGAATGATACTGCATGGGAACAAGAGAACCGTAAAGAGCGTTCATAGTGCCCCTCAGGCGTGGACATCGCCCGGCAGGCAGAGGAAAGGAACCGCATCATGAGTAAGATTCTCGGCATCGACCTGGGCACCACCAACTCCGCCATGGCGGTCTTGGAAGGCGGCGAGCCCACGATCATCGTCAACGCCGAGGGGGATCGCACCACCCCCTCCGTCGTCGGCTTCCGCACCGACGGCGACCGCATCGTGGGCAAGGCCGCCAAGAACCAGGCCGTCACCAACCCCAAGAACACCGTGTTCTCCATCAAGCGCTTCATGGGCCGTCGCTACGACGAGGTCAGCTCCGAGCTCAAGACCGTGCCCTACACGGTCAAGTCCGGCACCGGCAACCGCGCCGTCGTCGAGATCGAGGGCGAGGACTTCACGCCCGAGCAGGTCAGCGCCATGATTCTGGCAAAGATGAAGGCGGACGCCGAGAAGTACCTTGGCGAGACGGTCACCGACGCCGTCATCACCGTCCCCGCCTACTTCAACGACGCCCAGCGCCAGGCTACCAAGGACGCCGGCAAGATCGCCGGCCTTAACGTCCAGCGCATCGTCAACGAGCCCACGGCGGCGGCCCTCGCCTACGGCCTCGACAAGCAGAACCAGGAGCAGAAGGTCCTCGTATTCGACCTGGGCGGCGGCACCTTTGACGTCTCGATCCTCGACCTCGCCGACGGCGTCGTCGAGGTGCTGGCCACTAACGGCGACAACCACCTGGGCGGCGACGACTGGGACCAGAAGGTCATCGACTGGATGGCCGACAAGTTCCAGGCCGAGAACGGCATCGACCTGCGCAAGGACCCCATGGCCCTGCAGCGCCTCAAGGAGGCCGCCGAGAACGCCAAGAAGGAGCTCTCCAGCGCCCAGCAGGCCGACATCAACCTGCCCTTCATCGCCATGGACGCCAACGGGCCCAAGAACCTCATGTACAGCCTGTCTCGCGCCGAGTTCGAGCGCATCACGCGCGACCTGCTCGAGCGCTGCAAGGGTCCCGTCACCAACGCCCTGCGCGACGCGAGCCTCCAGCTCTCTCAGATCAACGAGGTCATCCTCGTCGGCGGCTCCAGCCGCATGCCGGCCGTCCAGGAGCTCGTCAAGCAGATGACGGGCAAGCAGCCCAACATGTCGGTCAACCCTGACGAGGTCGTCGCCGACGGCGCCGCCGTCCAGGGCGGCGTCCTCACGGGCGACGTCTCGGGCATCCTGCTTCTGGACGTCACGCCGCTCTCGCTCGGCGTCGAGACCATGGGCGGCGTCATGACCAAGATGATCGACCGCAACACCACGATCCCCACGAGCAAGACGGAGGTGTACTCCACCGCCGCCGACAACCAGACCTCCGTCGAGATCAACGTCCTGCAGGGCGAGCGCGAGATGGCGCGCGACAACAAGAGCCTGGGCAAGTTCAACCTCACCGGCATCCCCGCCGCCCGCCGCGGCGTGCCGCAGATCGAGGTCACCTTCGACATCGACGCCAACGGCATCGTCAAGGTCACGGCCAAGGACAAGGGCACGGGCAAGCAGCAGCAGATCACGATCTCGGGGTCCACGGCCCTCTCGGACGACGAGGTCGATCGCATGGTCAAGGACGCTGAGTCCCACGCCGAGGAGGACAAGCGTCACAAGGACGAGATCGAGGTCCGCAACCAGACCGACTCCCTGTGCTACTCCACCGAGCAGACGCTCAAGGACCTGGGCGACAAGGCGCCCGCCGACGTCAAGTCCGAGGTGGAGGCTGCCGTGGAGCAGGCCAAGAAGGCCCTTGACGGCACCGACATCGAGGCCATCAAGGCTGCGGGCGAGAAGCTCCAGGAGGCTGGCCACAAGCTCGCCGAGATCGTCTACTCCGACACCAACGCCCAGGCGGGCGGCGCCGCCGGCGCCCAGCCCACGGGCAACCCCGACGAGGTCGTTGACGCCGACTACGAGGTCGTGGACGACGACGCCAAGAACTAGCTGCGGCGCGCGTGGCTGCCAGACGACATTCCAGACGCCAGGGCGCCCGGGCCAAGGCCCGGGCAGCCCGGCATGAAGGTTCCGAGGAGGGTGACGTGAAGGTGCCTATCAGCGAGGTGGACGACAGCAGGGACGCCGCTTTCGCATCCGGTCCCGACGCGGCGCCGGCACGGGCGGCAGACGCCCGTGGCGATGACGTGTCGGTCCAGGTGCCCGCCGACGACGACGCGGACGAGCGGGCGCGCGTCGAGGCCGCCATACGTGCCGGCGAGCAGGCTGCCGAGGAGGAGCTCAAGGTCGATGCCGACCGCATCGCCCAGGAGCGCGACGAGCTGCGACAGAGGCTCGTGCAGGCCGACGACGAGGCGGCGGCGGCACGCAAGCGGGCCGACGATGCCGCCGAGCGCCTGGTTCGCCTCCAGGCGGACTGGGACAACTTCCGGCGTCGCACGGCCCAGGAGCGCCTTGCCGAGAAGAGCCGCGCCGCCGAGAAGCTGGTCCTGAGCCTGCTGCCCGTTCTGGACGACATGGAGCGCGCCTGCGAGCACGCCGAGCAGAACCACGCGGACGACGCCGCGGTCCTGCAGTTCGTCGAGGGCGTCGAGGCCATCCATGACAAGATGTACGCCGCGCTCAACAAGGAGGGCGTCGAGGTCATCGACCCCGTGGGCGAACCCTTTGACCCGACGATGCATCAGGCCATCGGGCGCGAGGAGGACGCGAGCGTCTTTGACGAGACCGTCTCGCGCGTCTTCCGGCGCGGCTATCGCATGGGCGGCAAGGTCATCCGCAGCGCCATGGTCACCGTCAGCTTCGGCGGGGCCATACGGCCCGTACAGGACGCGCGCGAGGGCGACGCCGACGTCGCCGGCGGCGAACATGGCGTCGGCGTAGGAGTCGATGTCCTCGCCGCAGATCTTGGCAAGCTCGCGAGCGGCATGCTCGTCGCGCTTGGTGCAGGTGGGCGAGCGAAACGCCAGGGTGTCCGAGAGGATGGCGGACATCATGAGGCCGGCGATGTCGGGCGGAATCTGGACGCCCTGCTCCTGGTACATGCTGTAGAGAATGGTGTTGGTGCAGCCGACGGGCTCGTTGCGGAAGAGCGCGGGCGCCGAGGTCTCGATGGAGCCGATGCGGTGATGATCGACGATCTCCATGATGACGGCCTGCTCAAGGCCATCGACCGCCTGCGNCCACGGCCGGCGCCCCGCGGCGCCTGAGGCCAAGAAGGCCTGACGGTCGCGCGCCTCTGCCGCGGTCGCGCACGAAATCACAGCGAAAGGAGGCGTTCGCCTCATGGCAGGGACAAGAAGCTACTATGACGTGCTCGGCGTGAAGCGTGACGCCACTGCCGACGAGATCAAGCGCTCGTTTCGCAAGCTCGCCGCCAAGTATCACCCTGACGCGGGCGGCGACGAGACAAAGTTCAAGGAGCTCAGCGAGGCCTACACCACGCTCTCGGACCCCGAGAAGCGCAAGGAGTACGACCAGCTGCTCATGTTTGGCGGCATCCCCGGCCCCGACTTCGGCGGCTCCGGCGGGCGCGGCGCGCGGGGCTACACCTACACCACCAGCGCCGGCGGGGCCGACTGGTCCGAGATCTTTGACAACATCCGCAACGGCGACGGCGCCTTTGGCGGCTTTGACTTCTCGTCCATCTTTGGCGGGCAGGCAGGCGGCGCCGGGAGGGCCGGTCGTCCCGTCAAGGGCTCGGACCTCTCCATGACCATCGAGGTGAGCGCCGACGAGGCGTTCAAAGGCACGATGCGCAAGGTGAGCTACACCATCCCCTCGACGGGGGAGCGCCAGTCCATCAACGTCAAGGTGCCGGCCGGCGCCGTGGACGGGGGCAAGCTCCGCTATCGGGGGCGCGGCGAGTACGGCGCGAGCGGTGGCGCGCGAGGCGACCTCGTGGTCCTCACGCGCGTCGCCGAGCACCCCATCTTCAAGCGCGACGGCGCCGACGTGAGGATGGAGCTGCCCGTCAGCGTGTACGAGGCGGCCCTGGGGGCCAGCGTCAAGGTGCCCACGCCCGAGGGGATGGAAGTGCTTCTCAAGGTGCCGGCAGGCACTCAGGACGGCAAGACCTTCCGCTTTCGCGGCATGGGCGCCGCGGACGTCAAGCACAAGGGGAGCAAGGGTGCGCTGTACGTGACCGTCAAGGTTCGGGTCCCCACGCGGCTCTCGTCCAAGGAGCGCGAGGCGCTTGAGGCGCTGCGGGCGGCCGACGAGCGGGCCTACAGGAAGGACGTGGAGAGCTATGGCTCGTAGGGACGAGGCGGAGCAGCCCATGGGCGGGCGCGCCGACAGGGACAAGCCCCTCTACATGATCAGCGTCGCTGCCGAGCTCACGGGCATGCACCCCCAGACCCTGCGGGTGTACGAGCAGAAGGGCCTCGTGAACCCGGGTCGGTCGCGCGGCAACACGCGGCTCTACTCCCATCACGACATAGAGCGGCTCAACCTCATCAGCAAGCTCACGGACGAGGGCATCAACCTTGCCGGCGTCGTGCGCATCCTGGACATGCGCGAGCGGGCCGAGGAGCGCAATCGCCAGATCGACGAGCTGCGCGCTCGCGTGCGGGAGCTTGAGGACGACATTCACGAGCTGCGCACGCGCGAGCGGATCACGGCCCTGGCCCGCTACGACGGCTCGGACCCCGAGCAGGTCATGCGCGGGCTGCTCATGCAGGGCAAGGGCGACGAGGTCCGCTAGCCGCCGGCAGCGTCGACGTCGGTGGCCCGTGCCCTGATGGCGCCGGCCCCTGCCCCTGCCCCATGCCAATGCCCGGCGTCTCCGTCGCGCCCATGCGTCAGCGCCGCTGTTTTCTTGTATGGTGCAAGTCATATTATCTACTATAAACACACTTAGATTTTGAATATCCTCCTTCGATCTGGGAAAACTAAGTTCTGAAAGGAACAGTGGGGCCTGGACCACGACATGCGTCAAGGACGCGCTTCCAGGCAGCTACGGGAGGTTGAGGCCTTATGAGGTTTGACAAGTGGGCGGTCACGGCCCAGGAGGCGCTGCAGGCGTCGCTCAGCGTCGCGGCGGACGCCGAGGCAGGGCAGGTAAAGCCCATACACCTGCTCAAGGCGCTGCTGTCGTCGGGCGAGCGGAACCTGCGCGCCGTGATCGAGCGCGCGGGGGCGGACCCCGCCCAGGTCGAGGCACAAGCGGACGACGTCATCGCCAAGGCGCCGCGCGTCACGGGCGACATGAGCCAGATGAGCATCTCGCAGGAGCTGGCCGCCGTGGGAGACGAGGCGGAGCGCCTGGCGAGCAAGCTCGGCGACAGCTACGTCACGAGCGAGCACCTGCTGTGCGCCCTTGCCGACGAGCGAGGCGAGGCGGGCGCGGCGCTCAAGGCCGCCGGCGTCACCGGCAAGCGCGTCCAGGGGGCGTTCAGCGACCTCAGGGGTGACGAGCGCGTCACCGCGCAGGATGCCAAGACGCAGTTCGAGGCCCTGGAGCAGTACGGCAGAAACGTCACGGACCTCGCTCGGCAGGGCAAGCTCGACCCGGTCATCGGACGCGTGGAGGAGATCCGCCGCACCATCCAGGTCCTCAGCCGCCGCACCAAGAACAACCCCGTGCTCATCGGCGAGCCGGGCGTGGGCAAGACCGCCATCGTCGAAGGCCTCGCGGAGCGCATCGTCGCGGGCGACGTGCCCTTGACCATCAAGGACAAGGACATTGTGGAGCTCGACATGTCGGCGCTCGTCGCGGGCGCCAAGTATCGAGGCGAGTTTGAGGACCGCCTCAAGTCGGTCCTCAAGGAGGTCGAGAAGGCCAACGGCCGCATCATCCTCTTCATCGACGAGCTGCACACCATCGTGGGCGCCGGCGCCACGGAGGGGTCCATGGACGCGGGCAACATCCTCAAGCCGGCCCTGGCTCGCGGCGAGCTGCATGCCATCGGCGCCACCACCCTCGACGAGTACCGCAAGTACATCGAGAAGGACCAGGCCCTGGCCCGCCGCTTCCAGACCGTCCTGGTGAGCGAGCCCACGGTGGAGGACACCGTATCCATCCTGCGCGGCCTCAAGGAGCGCTACGAGCAGCATCATCGCGTGCGCATCACGGACGCGGCGCTGGTGAGCGCCGCGGACCTCTCCAACCGCTACATCAGCGAGCGCTTCTTGCCCGACAAGGCCATCGACCTCGTGGACGAGGCCGCCTCGCGCCTGCGCATGGAGCTTGACTCCATGCCCGCCGAGATTGACGCCGTGGACCGCCAGCTCACCCAGATGCAAATCGAGGAGCAGGCCCTCCTCAAGGAGGAGGACGCCGCCTCTCGCGAGCGGCTTGACGCCCTGCGCAAGGACATCGCCGTCACGCGCGAGCAGCTCGACGGCATGAAGGCGAGCTGGCAGAACGAGAAGCAGGCCGTCGATCGCGTCCAGGACCTCAAGGGGCAGATCGAGGGGGCCAAGGGCGAGGTCGACCGCGCCATACGCGACGGTAACCTGGCTCGTGCCTCCGAGCTGCGCTATGCCACGATTCCCGCGCTGCAGCGCCAGTACGACGAGGCGGAGCGCGTCCTGGCGGCCAAGCACGACGAGGGGGCCATCCTCAAGGAGGAGGTCACCTCCGAGGAGATCGCCGAGGTCGTCTCGGCCTGGACGGGCGTGCCCGTGTCAAAGATGATGCAGGGCGAGATGGAGAAGCTCAAGAGTCTCGAGGAGCATCTGCACAGGCGCGTCATCGGCCAGAACGAGGCCGTCGCCGCCGTGGCGGCCGCGGTGCGGCGCAGCCGCGCGGGGCTGTCGGACCCCAATCGTCCCATCGGCAGCTTCTTCTTCCTGGGACCCACGGGCGTCGGCAAGACCGAGCTCGCCAAGGCCCTCGCGGAATGCCTGTTTGACGACGAGAAGGCGCTCGTGCGCATTGACATGTCCGAGTACATGGAGAAGTTCTCCGTGCAGCGCCTCATCGGCGCGCCTCCCGGATACGTCGGCTACGACGAAGGCGGCCAGCTCACCGAGGCCGTGCGTCGCAGGCCGTACTCCGTCATCCTCCTGGACGAGATGGAGAAGGCGCATCCCGACGTCTTCAACGTGCTGTTGCAGGTGCTGGACGACGGGCGTCTCACGGACGGCCAGGGGAGGGTCGTGAGCTTCAAGAACACGATCATCATCATGACCAGCAACGTGGGCTCTCAGTTCATCGCTGGCGTAAACGCCGCGAGCGACCCGGACCAGGTGCAGCGTCAGGTCAATGACGCGCTGCGTCAGACCTTCAAGCCCGAGTTCCTCAATCGCATCGATGACGTCGTCGTGTTTCACGCGCTGGGTCTCGAGGACATCGAGCGCATCGTTGACATACAGCTCAAGGACGTGCGCAGCCGTCTCGCCAAGGAGCGCATCACGCTCGAGCTGTCCGACCTTGCCGCCCAGTCCCTGGCCTTTGACGGTCTTGACCCGGTGTACGGGGCGCGCCCGCTCAAGCGCCTCATCCAGCGCCAGGTGGTGGACAACGTGGCCGGGCTCATCATCGACGGCAAGCTCCACGAGGGAGACACCGTGCGCGTTGACGTGGGCGCGGGCGGGCTGGTGGCCACGCGGATGGACGTCGAGGGAGGCGCCGCCGACGCCGCTGCCGACGACGACGTCGATGACCAGCCCGTCGAGGCGGACAGCATCGAATAGGACCGTTCCCTCCGGGGCGGGCGCGCCCGAACCAGAAGGTCGCCTGCAGAAGTCGGGCGGTCGGGACATCGGTCCCGGCCGCCCGTCGCGCTCGCCGTCGCGCTCGCCGTCGGCCGTCCGGTCATGTCATGCTACGCTGTGAGCGACCGCGTCCCGCGTTCTCGGGACGCGCGCAGGCGACGGGACAACGTGCGGGCGACGGCCCGGCTCGGCGGTTGGGCAAGGGAGGTTCCAGTGCCACGAGAGCGGTCAGGGCCTTCCGGTCGCAAGGGGGTCACAGAGCGGTGGGGCACGGCCCGCACGGTCCTTGCCGTCCTGCTCGCGGGCACCTTTCTCTGCGGCGCCGTCGTCCTGGCGACCTACGGGCTCGAGCTCTGGGGCGGCAGGACCGTTCCCGACGTGGCGTTCAAAAATCACGACGCCGCCGTGGTGGCGCTTGCGGCAAAGGGGTTCGTGGTGCGCGAGGAGGACGTGCCGGTGGATGACGGCGTAGGAAGGGCCGTCGGCACCGACCCCTCGGCCGGCACTCGCCTCGCCGCGGGCAGCGAGGTCCTTCTACGCGTGGGTGTCGCCCGCGTCATGCCTGACGTCCAGGGGGTGCCGCAGGACGAGGCGCGTCGCGCGCTCTGCGACCTGGGGGCGCAGGACGTTCGCCTGAGCTACCGGGCTTCTGATGCGCCTCCCGGAACCGTCATCTCGACGGAGCCCGCGGCGGGCGCCAGCTTCAGGTCCACCGACGCCGTCACCCTGACGGTGGCGCAGGCGCTCACCGTCCCGTACGTCGTCGGCAAGACCGAGCGGGAGGCCCGCTCGCAGCTTGAGGCCGTCGGCCTGTCGCCGCAGGTTCGCTATGTCACGTCGGCCGACAAGGACCAGGGGACCGTCCTGTCCTGCGACCCCATCCCCGGCTCCGCGCTCGCCGCGGGCACGACCGTCGCGCTGGTCGTCTCGGCTCACTCGCCCACCGACTACCACCACCTGACGGAGTACTTTGCGTATAACCCGCGCATACTGTCGGGATATCTCTCTGACCAGGGCTTTTCGCTCAAGAGCAACTACGCCGCCGACGACGGGACGCTCCAGGCGCTCTTTGAGTCCGATGGCAAGGGCACGCTCGTGCTGGGCAGCCGTCCCTACTCGCACACCTTTGCCGTGGGACGAGGCAAGGCCGCCGGCGACCTGCTGGGTCAGGGAACGCCGTTTGACGGAATCCGCCTTGACCTGCCCTCATCTGAGCTGCCCAAGGGCGCGTCCGACCTCTCTGAGGCGGCTGTCTCGGCCGTCATGGACCTCTGCGGCCTCACGGGACGCCTTCAGACCGTCAACCAGGACACGGTCGCGAGGCCCGAGGGCCCTCAGGCGGAGTCCGTGTCGTTTGTCTGCGCCTATGGCAAGATGGGCGACACGTGCTGGACGGTGCTCATCGCAAACGAGCAGGGAGGAACGCGCGCCACGGTGACGGCGGCTCGCACGTCGCTCTATGAGGGCGTCAACCTGAGGCCGTTTGGTGGCAGCGTCTGCTCCTTCGTCGCCTACAGTGACGCGTGCGCCACCTGAGCCACATGAGGAGCCACGATGGAGGGGGTGCGCCCATGAGACTGACAGGAAGCGCTCCGGGCGCAGACTCCCGGGACCGTCGCGCCGTCGCGACGGAAACGGTCGTCGGGCGCGATGCGCCGGCACCTCGTGGGCCAACGGGGCCGGGGCATGACGGCGGGGCGCGGCCCAAGGGGGACGGCTCCCCGTTCCTGCGCCCGGAGGGGGAGGACGATGACGGCTACGATCCCTTCTCGGACCGCCCGCCGCGTGAGGAGCCTCTGTTTGAGCGAGATCCCTGGGCGTGAAAAATGCGCTGGCGCCGGGCATCGCGAAGGACGCCCGGCCGCCACGCCGCGCTAGCCCCGCGCGTCAGGAGGGGTCCGCAGGCAGATTGCCTACATGATCGAGCGCACGAGCGCCCCGATGACGAGGGCGGCGAGCGCCAGAAACACGATGAGGGCGACAAACGACTTGATCGACTTGCGCCGACGCGCCTGCTCCTGCGAGACGAAGATGGAGCGCCTGCCCTTGGGTATCTCAAGATACTGGCCATAGCGGCTGCCCCTGACCTGACCCATGCCGCTACGCGTCCTGCGGTAGGCGCCGCCCGTGAAGGCGCCGGCGCGCATGCCGCCGCGAACGGCCACGTTGGAATCGTGCGCGTACTGGCCTGTCGAGGCGCCATCCTCGGCAAGGTCGTCGATGGCATCCTGCGTCAGGCGCGCCGCGCGCTGGCGCACGAAGCCGGGCTGGACCCTGGACGGTCTGCCCACGCGGTCGTGGGAAGGCCGCGCGTCGCGCGGGGACGCACCCTGGCGCGCCGCGTCATCAAGGTGCGGTTCGGCAGCGTCCTGCGCGTCAGCGACGTGGCCGAAAGCCTCCGCCCGCGCGTCGGTCTTGGCGACGGGTCCCACGGGGGAATGACGGCGCCTGGGCTGCTCCGGCGCGCATGACGCCCCGGAACCCGTCTTGGGGTCGATGTCGTCGTACCTGTCCTCGTCCATGAGCACCTCCGGAGTCGCGGCGGGCCTTCTCCCGCCGCGCGCCACGCCTGGGTCACGGGCGCACCTAGCAGGCGCGCCTGTCATCTGCACCTATCATAGAGCAGCCGCGTCGGGCGACATAGCCCCGGACGCTGGCGAGCTCATGAGAATCACGGACAAGCCATCGTCCTTGCGCGTCTCGTCCGTTGCCCTGCGCGCATCTTCAGGAGGCGCCGTGGCTCGCTGCGCTTTAAACAATACCCCGAGCAATATCTTATATAGTATGACTTAGATTTCATGAGTATCTTACAGTAATAAAACCTTTCCCAAACGTATAAATTTATCGTGTGAGGGAACAATAGACATGTGCGACAAGGCGTTCGTCCAAAGAACGCCGCATAGGCAGAAAGGATGGTCATCATGTCTGGATTGATTCCGTACGATCGCTACGACAGGGCTTTGCGCAGGGCGTTCGATCCGTTTGACTCGTTCTTCTCGACGCCGCTCGCAGCGCTTTCGACCGATGACAGCTTCAAGATGAACGTCGAGGACGCGGGCGACGCCTACGTCGTGAGCGCCGAGCTGCCGGGCGTCAAGCGCGAGGAGATTGACGTCGAGCTCAACGAGGGGCGTCTGTCGATCTCGGTCGAAAAGAAGGAGACCGAGGAGGAAAAGGGCAAGAACTACCTGCACAAGGAGACGACGGAGTGGCGCGCCAGCAGGGGCGTATACCTCAAGGACGCCGCGACGTCCGGCCTGACGGCCAAGTTTGAGAACGGCGTGCTGAACGTCAACATTCCCAAGCAGGAGGAGAAGGCCAACGTCACCAAGGTCACCATCGACTAGCCGTGTCACTGCCGGCTGCCGTGCGACCGTATCGGACGGCGAGCGACAGCATGCGCCCAAGGCGCCCGACCGCATCAGCGCGGCCGGGCGCCTTGCCGTGTCAAGACGTCGCTCCGTGCCTCGCCTGCCGAACCGCCGCCCTGGCGTCGCGTCAGGCGCCGCCGCCCGTGTGTGCCGATGGCATGCAGCGACGCTCCCTACCACACCACCAGTGGCTCGTCCTGGCCGGCAACGCAGATGGTGAGGCTTCCATCCCGGCCGCGCGCCTCGGCCAGGGAGCCCGCCGAGACCTCCTGCGGACCAAGCGGCTGCGCCCCCAGCGCCTCGGAAAGCTCGCGAATGCAGGCGCCGGGCGTGTTGTTCTTCTGGGACAGGTGAAGCGCCACGACCGTCTCGGTGCCCTCGCCGACGAGCTGGGGAAGGGCGGCCGCGCACTGCGCGTTGGAAAGGTGGCCCGTCTCGCCTCCCACCCGGCTCTTGAGGAAGGAGGGGTACGGTCCGTGCGCCAGCATCGACGTGTCATGGTTGGCCTCGATGCCCAGGATGCGACAACCGCGCAGGGCGCCGAGCGCCTCCGCCGTCAAAAAGCCGGTGTCCGTGCACCAGCCCAGGGCGTCTTGGGGCTCGCCCCCCTCGTTTGCCACCGAGAGCCTCAGGCCAAAGGGGTCGGACACGTCATGGGAGGTGGGAAAGAGCTCCACGCGCATGCCGCAGACCTCAAAGGCCTCGTCATGCCTCACCAGCGAGAAGGGCATATCAAGCAGGCGCCGGCTCGCCGCCGCGGTGCCGGCGGTGGTGATGAGCTCGCAGGACAGGTTGCGGCGGACCACGTCCAGGCCCGAGCAGTGGTCGCCGTGCTCGTGGGTGAGGATGGCTGCCGTCACCTTGCGCAGGTCGACGCCCGCGCTCTCGGCGCGCCGCGTGAGCTCGCGCCACGACAGCCCGCAGTCGATGAGCAGCGACCCTCGCGGCCCCTCGATGACGGCGGCGTTGCCTTTGGACCCGCTGGCAAGGACGGTGAGATGAAGCGTGGGCGTCACGGTGTTCCCCTCGTCTGGCGCGGGACGTGCGTCCCAGCGCAAATCTGATAACTGGTCTACTCTAGACCACGGACAAAAAACGCGCGCGCAGGCGCGCGTGCGCCTGCGACGGGGCCTGCCCTGCGCCTCGTCGTCGCGGGACGCCTTCACGAAGGGAAGTTCACATGAGAGCCTATGAGCGTCTTCTGAGGTATGCGGTCGTGCGCACGCCGAGCGACGCGGACAGGGACACGACTCCCACCACCGCCTGTCAGTTTGACCTTGCCAAGCTCCTGGTCGAGGAGCTCGGCGAGCTGGGGGTGCGGGACGTGACGCTGAGCGACGAGTGCTTCGTGTACGCCAAGATCCCCGCCACGCCCGGTCTTGAGGACAGTCCCAAGCTGGGGCTCATCGCGCACATGGACACGGTGTCGCAGTTCTGCGACCACGACATCGTGCCCGTGCTGCACGAGGGCTATGACGGCGGCGATCTCGTCCTGGGCGACAGCGGCCGCACCCTGACCGTCAAGGATTTTCCCCACCTGCCCACGCTGGCGGGGCGCACCCTCATCACCACGGACGGCACCACGATTCTGGGCGCGGACGACAAGGCAGGCATCGCCGAGATCATGACCGTGCTCGAGACCCTGCGCGACGAGGGGATCGCCCACGGCCCGCTGCGCGTGGCCTTCACGCCGGACGAGGAGACGGGCACGGGCGCCTCCCACTTTGACCTCGCCGCCTTTGACGCCGACGTGGCCTACACGCTCGACGGCGACGTCGAGGGCCAGATTCAGTACCAGAACTTCAACGCCTGTCGTGCGGAGTTCGTGGTCACGGGCGTGAGCGTGCACCCCGGCGCCGCCAAGGACGTCATGGTCAACGCCGCGATCCTCGCCTGCCACATCAACGCGAGCCTCCCCGCGTTCGAGACGCCGCGCCACACGAGCGGCTACGAGGGCTTCTATCACCTGCTGTCCATCGAGGGCGACGAGGCGACGGCCAAGGTCGAGTACATCGTGCGCGACCACGACGCGGCCTCCTTCGCGGCTCGCAAGGCGACGCTGCGACACGTCGCGGACGTCATGAACGAGCGCTGGGGAGAGGGCACCGTACGCCTTGACATCGATGACGAGTATCAGAACATGGAGTCGGTCATCGCCGAGCGCATGTACATGATCGACGTCGCCAAGGAGGCAGCCGAGCGGGCGGGCGTCAGACCGGACGTCTCGCCCATTCGTGGCGGCACCGACGGCAGCCAGCTGTCGTTCCGGGGGCTGCCCTGTCCCAACCTGGGCACGGGCGGACACGGCTTTCACGGCCCCTACGAGCACATCACCGTGGAGGGCATGGACCTGGCCGCCAAGATGGCCCTTGAGCTCGTCAAGCTCTATGGCAAGAGGGGCAACCGCCCATGACCAGCGTCATGCGCAGGTTCGCCTCGGGCGAGCGCCGCTTTGACCGGCCCTCACCCAAAGGCGACGAGGAGACCCGCGCCCCTGTGGTGCTCATGGTCTCGGGAGGCGCCGACTCGACGGCGCTACTGCTGCTGGCCGTCGGCTCACGCCTGGACATTGACGACGGCAGGGGGTGCGTGCGCGTCGCTCGCGAACGCCTGCACGTGCTTCACGTGAATCACGGCCTGCGCGGCGCCGACGCCGACGAGGACGAGGCGTTCGTCCGGAGGCTTGCGGCATCCTGCGGCATTCCCTGCACGGTGCGTCGCGCGGACGTCAGCTCCCTGGCCCGGCGCGCCTCATACGCCGGGTCCAACGTGGAGAACGTCGGGAGGAAGCTGCGCTACGCCGCCGCCAACGAGCTTGCCAACGAGCTTTCCGCGACGTTTGGCACGCCCCGGTCGGCGGCGCGAATCCTGACCGCCCACACGGCCGACGACAGGGCGGAGACCTTCCTCATGAATGCGGTGAGGGGGGCGGGGGCGGCGGGCCTCTCGTCCATCCCCCGACGTCGCAACCGCGTCGTCCGTCCCCTGCTCGATCGCACGCATCAGGAGCTCTGCGACTTTCTGCGCATGCGCGGCGCCACCTGGCGCGAGGACGCCAGCAATGCCGACACGCGCTACCTGCGCTCGTTCGTGAGGCACCGCCTGCTCCCTTTGATGCGCGAGCGAAACCCACGCGTGGTGTCGAGCCTCTCGACCACCTGCGACATCCTCTCGGAGGAGGATGCCTATCTGTCCGGCGTGGCGGCCCGCGCCCTGCGGAGCCTGACGAGAAGGGACGAGGGCGGCGTCGTCGCCCTGGACGCCCGCAAGCTTGCCGCCCTGGACCTGGCCGTGGCGCGACGCGCGGTGCGCGCGGCCATGCTGCGGGCCTCCTGTGACGCGCGACTCGAGGCGCGTCACGTTGACGCGGTGCTGGCCCTTGTCGCCGCAGGTCATGGTTCGCTCTCAACGCCCATGGGCTGCGACGCGCGCGTCGAGTACGGGATGCTGTTCCTGAGGGCCCCGGGAGCCTCGCAGCAGGGAGAGCCCCTGTGGCTGAGGGTGCCGGGCGCGCGGACGCTCGCCGACGGCAGGGTCCTGAGGGCGCGTTTGCTCCCGCTTACGGACGCGCGCGACCCCGTCGCGGTCGCACGGGCGCACGGGATGGAATGGCAGGGCATGTCGGTGCTGCTCGACGCCGACGCCTGCGGTCTCAGCCAGCGGCAGGACTCGCGCCTGTGGGTGGACGCCGCGGCGCCCGGGGACGTCCTCTGCCCGCTGGGCATGCACGGTCAGTCAAAGAAGCTCTCGGACCTGCTCAACGAGGCGCGCATACCTGCGGCGGACCGCGCCGGCGTGCCCATCGTGCGCGTCGCGCCCAACAGGGAGATAGTGTGGGTGGCGGGCATTCGCGCCGACGAGCGCTTCCGCTGCACGTCAGACACAAAACTGCTGCTAGTATTAAGCATTGTCCGGCAAGGGTAGGTCCCTTGCCGCCCGGCGTCTCATGAAGGGGGATCATGACATGGAGAGCCTGCATCCCGACGTGCAGAAGCTCCTTTTGAGCGAGGACGACATCAAGCGCATCGTCGAACGCCTGGGAGACGAGATATCGCGTGACTACGCGGGCAAGAACCCGCTGATCGTGGCCGTGCTGCGGGGCGCCTTCGTCTTCACGGCCGACCTCATCCGCTCCGTCACGGTGCCCTGCGCGGTGGACTTCATGGCCGTGAGCAGCTACGGTGACGGCATCAAGAGCTCGGGCGTGGTGCGCATCGTCAAGGACCTGGACACCAAGATCGAGGGGCGTCACGTGATCATCGCGGAGGACATTCTTGACTCCGGCCTCACGCTGAGCTACCTCATAGACCTTCTCAGGGCCCGCCATCCCGCCTCGGTCGAGGTCGCCACCTTCGCGGTGAAGGACATCGAGGGCAAGACCCCCGCCATCGAGCCGCGTTACGTGGGCACGCACGTTCCCAACGAGTTCATCGTGGGCTACGGCCTCGACTTTGCCGAGAGGTACCGCAACCTTCCCTACGTTGGCGTCCTCAAGCCCGAGGCGTACGCCTAAGATTCCGCCCCGAATCCGCCCCGTCCTGCGGGGGGCGCACGACAGCAAGGAGCACCGTCGGTGTCAGACACGAAGCGCGACAGCAAGTTCCAGCCGGGCGGCCGCGGCCGCAACGCAGACGGACCCTCCGGACCCCCTCGTCCGGGGTCCGGCGGCGGTCCCTCCGGCCCGGGGGGAAGGAAGATCCCTCTCTGGGGCATCATCCTGGGCATCGCCCTCTCCCTCTATCTGGTGTGGCCCGCGGGTCGGATGCTCATGGACCCCTCCGCCACCGCAGACGACCTTGCCACCAACGACTTCGTCGTCGCCGTCAAGGACGGGCGCGTGAGCGACGTCACGTACAAGACGGACGACGCCAGCCTGAGCGGCAGCTACTGGAAGAGTGCCGACGACAAGGGCGACAAGAGCAAGCTGTCTGGCTTTACGAGCACGTATGTGGGAAGCGACAGCCTTCAGGAGCTCATGGCGGAACACCCCGAAACCACCTTCAAGATTGTGGTCCCGGACGGGCTCTTGAAGATGGTCGTCGAGTCGCTCGTGCCGACGCTGCTCATCCTGGGAGCATTCATATATTTCATGCGCCAGACCCAGGCGCAGAACGGCAGGGCCATGAACTTTGGCCGCGCCAACAAGGCGCGCACCAACGAGCAGACCCGTCCCAAGGTCAAGTTTGACGACGTCGCGGGCGTGGACGAGGCCGTCGAGGAGCTCAAGGAGGTGCGTGACTTCCTCATGGACCCCGAGCGCTACCAGAGGATGGGCGCAAAGATCCCGCGCGGGGTGCTGCTCGTGGGTCCGCCGGGCACCGGCAAGACCCTGCTTGCCAAGGCGGTCGCCGGCGAGGCGAGCGTCCCGTTCTTCTCGATATCGGGCTCCGACTTCGTGGAGATGTTCGTGGGCGTGGGCGCCAGCCGTGTGCGCGACCTCTTCAAGCAGGCCAAGGAGTCGTCCCCGTCCATCATCTTCATCGACGAGATCGATGCCGTCGGGCGGCAGAGGGGCGCCGGCCTCGGCGGCGGCCACGACGAGCGCGAGCAGACGCTCAACCAGCTGCTGGTCGAGATGGACGGCTTTGACGAGAACTCGGCGGTCATCCTCATCGCGGCCACCAACCGTCCCGACATCCTTGACCCCGCGCTGCTGCGTCCCGGGCGCTTTGACCGGCAGGTCACCGTGGATCGGCCCGACGTCAAGGGGCGGCAGAAGATACTCACGGTCCACGCCAAGACCAAGCCGCTTGACGCGACGGTCAAGCTGGACCGCATCGCCAAGCTGACCCCGGGATTCACAGGCGCCGAGCTTGCCAACCTCATGAACGAGGCCGCGCTTCTCGCCGCCCGCCGTCGCCGAGACAAGATCTCCATGGCGGAGGTCGAGGAGGCCATGGAGCGCGTCATTGCCGGGCCCGAGAAGAAGGGCCGCGTGATGACCGAGGAGGAGCGCCGCGTCATCGCCTTTCACGAGAGCGGCCACGCCCTGGTTGGCCACATCCTCGAGAACAGCGACCCCGTGCACAAGATCTCGATCATCAGCCGCGGCCGTGCCCTGGGCTACACGTTGCAGCTGCCCGAGGAGGACCACTTCCTCGAGACCCGTGACGGCATGCTCGACCAGATAGCCGTCCTGCTGGGAGGACGGACCGCAGAGGAGCTCTTCTGCGACGACATCACCACGGGGGCCAGCAACGACCTGGAGCGCGCCACCAAGCTCGCTCGCGAGATGGTCACTCGCTACGGCATGAGCGAGGAGCTGGGCACCCAGGTGTTCGGCGAGGCGCAGCACGAGGTGTTCCTGGGTCGCGACTACGCCAACCATAACGACTATGCCGCCGAGACGGCAAAGCGCATTGACGACGAGGTGGAGCGCATCATGCGCGAGGCGCATGACCGTGCCCGCACCGTGCTCGAGGCGCGTCGCGACCAGATGCACACCATGGCGCAGGTCCTGCTCGCCCGCGAGACCGTCGACGGCGACGTCGTCGACGCGCTCCTCAACGACGACTGGGACGAGTACGTGCGTCAGCATCCCGAGGCGCGCGTAGAGGCCGACGCCCCGGCCGGCGCGACCTCGCCGGGCGACCTCGCCGAGGAGGCGGCGCTCGAGGCGTCGGCTCAGGCGTACGCCCAGCGCATGATGGGGGTCAAGGCGGACGAGCCGTCCGCGACGTCTCAGGGTCAGGATGAGGGGCAGGCGACGTCTGACGTCCCTGCCACGGCGAAGGGAGATGGGCGGGATGCCCATGAATAGTCAGAGCTACGAGCTGGGAGTCGCCACGTCGTCCATCCGCGAGATCGCCGCCTATGCCGCGGCGCGCAAGGCGCAGATAGGCCCCCAGAACGTGTTCGACTTCTCGCTGGGCAACCCCTCGGTGCCCGCGCCGCCCGAGGTCCGCGCGTCCATCGAGCGGTCATTGGCGCTGGATGCCACGGCGCTTCATGGCTATACGCCCGCCGCCGGTCTCCCAGAGGTCCGCAAGGCGGTCGCCGCGTCGCTCAACCGGCGCTTCATGACAAGCTATGACGCCGGCGACGTCTATCTGACCTGCGGGGCGGCCGCGTCGATCGCCATAGTCCTCAACGCCCTCGTGAGCCCGGGTGACGAGGTCATCGTCATCGCCCCGTACTTTCCGGAGTACCGCGTGTGGATCGAGGCCGCCGGTGCCCGCTGCGTGGAGGTCAGGGCCGACGAGCGCACGTTCCAGCTGGACGTCGATGCCGTGGCGCGCGCCGTCACCGAGCATACGCGGGCGGTGCTCATCAACTCGCCCAACAACCCCGTCGGCACGATCTATCCCCGCGAGGACCTGGAGCGCCTCGGTCGCGTGCTGGACGAGTGTGGCAGGGAGCTTGGCGGCCAGGTCCACCTGATCGCCGACGAGCCCTACCGCGAGATCAGCTATGGCGCCGAGGTGCCCTGGGTGCCCGACGCATATGGACGCACGGTCGTCTGCTACTCGTACTCAAAGAGCCTGAGCCTGGCAGGCGAGCGCATCGGTTGGGTCTTGGTCCCCAAGACCAATCCCGAGCACGACGAGCTGGTGCCCGCAGTGGCGGGGTCGGGCCGCAAGCTGGGATTTGTGTGCGCCCCGGCGCTGTTCCAGCGCGTGGTGGCGGACTGCGTGGACGTCCCCAGCGACGTGGCCGCCTACGCCAAGAACCGCGCCGCCCTCACGGAGGGCCTGTCTCAAGCCGGTTACACGTACGTCGAGCCGCAGGGCGCCTTCTACCTGTGGGTCAAGGCCCTGGAGCCTGACGCCAAGGCGTTCTTCCGGCAGGCGCGGGAGCTTGAGCTTCTGCCCGTGCCGTCCGACAGCTTCGGCTGTCCCGGCTGGGTGCGAGTGGGCTACTGCGTGAGCCATGACACCATTGTCAACTCGATTCCCGCCTGGGAGCGGCTGGCCCAGCGCTACGGGCGACGTCATGGATAGTACGCCCACCTGCGCAGACTGCCTGTTCATGCAGAGAAGGACGGGGCTTCTTCGGACGCGCCTTGCCTGCTTTGGGCCGCAGGGGCGCAGGGGGCAGGTCAAGCCGGGGGATCCTGCCTGCGAGGGCTTCGTCCTGACGCAGCGGGCAAGCTTCGGGCTTGGCGCCCTCAAGCGCGAGCCTGCCGGCGGCGGCGGGCATCCGACCAGGGCAGCCTCCCAGAGGCGGGCCGCACGGGCCACGGCCGGCCCGGGAGAGGGCCAGGAGTTGCGCATCGCCTGCGACGTCCACACCCACACGGTCTTCTCTCGCCATGCCTACGGCACCATCGAGGAGAACGTGCGCGCCGCGTCAGAGCGAGGTATGGAGCTGCTGGGGTCGACAGATCATTTTTCGCCCATGACCTCGACGCTCTTTGGCGCCGACGTCCGCCCCGACGACCTGGGAGGCGTCGTCTCCAGGGACTATCAGCACTACCTCAACTATGCCTGCTGGCCCAAGGAGTGGCACGGCGTGCGCGTCCTGCGTGGCTGCGAGGCGGACATCGTGGACCTTGAGGGGCGCCTCTTTGGCTGGGATGTGCCCGTGGCGCGACGCATCGACGGCAAGCGCCTGCGGCGGGCCGTCACGCTCAAGGAGCGCGTCTTTGACGCGTGCGACTACGCGATTGCCTCCGTCCACGATGACGACTTTGCGGAGGGAGCCACGCCCGCCCAGGTCACGGCCATGTACGTCAGGGCTCTGGAGGACCCCAAGGTCCTCATCCTGGGGCACGTGGGCAGGTCGGGCCTTGACTTTGACCTCGACGCCGTGCTCACGGCCGCCCACGACCTGGGCAAGATGGTCGAGATAAACGAGAGCACCTTTCGGCAGCGCCCGGAGACGACGCCGCGCTGCCGGGCGATTGCCCAGCGTGCGGCCGAGCTGGGCTGTCTGCTCTCGACGGGCACGGACGCTCACATAAGCCCCCTCATAGGGCGGCTGGACAAGACGCGCGCCCTCTTGGAGGACGTGGGCTTTCCCCAGGAGCTCCTGGCGACGACGGACGCCGCCAGCTTTCTGGGAGCCCTACGCCGCGCCCTGCCCGAAAGCTCCGCCTGACGCCCGCCGACGCCTGGGTCCGGCCTGACGCCTGCCGACGGCTCCTGATGTCCCCTGGCACCTCCTGGCGCGCGGGAACCTCCGGCGTCGGGAGGCTCGCGTCATCGAGCTAGCCTCACAGCCTGATGCGCAGCGACACGGGGCAGTGGTCGCTGCCAAAGACGTCGTCCAGGATGGAGGCGCCCTCAATGCGCCCCGCCGCGTCGTCGCTCACCAAGAAATAGTCGATGCGCCAGCCCACGTTGCGCTCGCGGGCGCGCATGCGGTAGCTCCACCAGCTGTAGGCGTCCGTGCGGTCGGGGTAGAGCATACGGAAGCTGTCCGTGAAGCCGGCGTCCAGGAGCCTGCCAAAGCTACCGCGCTCCTCGTCCGAGAAGCCGGCGTTCTGATGGTTGGTGTCGGGGTTTTTCAGGTCGATCTCCTCATGGGCAACGTTAAAGTCCCCGCAGGTGACCACGGGCTTCTGCTGGGCGAGCCCCACCAAGAAGTCGCGATAGCGCTCGTCCCACACCATGCGCTCGTCCAGGCGGGCGAGGCCGTTCTTTGAGTTGGGGGTGTAGACGTTGACGAACCAGTAGCTGGCGAACTCCAGGGCGCACACGCGACCCTCGTCGTCTGCCACCGGAGACCCGATCTGGCGGATGACCTGGAGGGGCTCCTCCTTGCTGAAGACGGCCGTGCCCGAGTAGCCCTTGCGTTCGGCGTAGTTCCAGGTCTGGTAGTAGCCGGGGATGTCGAAGTCCACCTGGCCCTCCTGGAGCTTGGTCTCCTGGATGGCAAAGACGTCGGCATCGCAGGACGAGAAGACGTCGGCAAAGCTCGGCTCCTTCTTGATGACGGCACGCAGGCCATTGACGTTCCAGGAAACGAGAGTCCTGGCGGGAGTATCTGCAGTTGCAGTGACGCTATCGAGAGGCACGTGGTTCTCCTTTGCTTGTGTTGGCGGCACGGTTGAGCGGTGGCGTGATGGCGTGTTGGCGCGGTGGCGTGATGGCGTGTTGGCGCGGTGGAGCGGTGGCGGCGCACATGGCTAGGGTACCCCAGCGAACGAGCCAGCATGACGATGGGTATTCGCAGCCGTCTTTGCCCTCCCCAGACGCTCATCTTGCGAATCGACACAAAATCCGGTCGATTTTGCGCGAAAAGTGAGCAAAAAGGCAAGACGAGAGTCACTGCGGGCGCTCGCTGCAGCGTGACGGCGAACGTCGGGACCGTCAGTACCCTTCCGGTCCGCTCATCTTGCGAATCGACACAGAATCCGGTCGATTTTGCGCGAGAAGTGAGCGAAAAGGCAAGATGAGCGCATGTGGTGCGCCGCTCGCCACGACCGCCGCTCGCCACGATCGCCATGCGCCACGCCGCTCGCCACGACCGCCATGCGCCATGAGCCACGCGTCACGCCGCGCGCGTCACGACCGCAACGCGTCACGCATGCCGCTGACTTCGGCAACGTTGCTAGCTGGGACGAATGGTGATGTAGCCGTCGTCGCCGTCCGCGTCCCGAATGCGCTGACGCATGAGCTCGGGGTCGGGTTGCGGGCCCCCGTCCTCGGACCCAAACAAAAAGCGGCGCCAGCGCGGCAGGTCGCGCAGGGCCTGATGACGCCCCTGGTCATAGGCGTCGCGCAGGAGCGCGGGGTCGAGCGTCTCGCTCTCCACGGGCATGACGTCGGGATACGCTATGAGGCAGCGTCCCTCCTCGGCGAGGCGCTCTGCGCGGTCCAGCTCCTCGTTGTAGCGTTCCCAGCGCGTGAGCAGCGCGTTTCTCAGATACGGGTAGTCACGCGAGACGAGTTCGTATGCCTTGCGCTCGCGCGCGGTGGGCGGCTGCTCGCGATAACCCTTGGGGCGCGTCGTCACAAGGAAAAAGCGCCCAAAGCCCTCCTCCTCCGCCAGATGGAGCGAGATGCCCGCGCCCTTGCCCAGCCCACCGTCGAGCAGGGCGGCATCTCCTACGGCAGGAGACCTCATGGCGCCAGGACGGGTGGAGCCGACACGTATGAGGTCGAGCAGCGCCTGGGCGTTGGGCATGTCTTTCTTGCCAAAGGTGAGAGTCCTTCCCGTGTCGCGCTCAAAGGCCTGAATGCGCACGTCGGCAGGGTTGTTCGTAAAGGCGTCCCAATCAAAGGGAAGGCCGTCGTCCTCCATGAAGCCCTCAAAAGGCGAGTCGGCGGCAAAGGGGCTGACGGCCAAGGGACTGGCAATAAAGGGGCTGGCGGCAAAGGGGCCCGACCCGTGCAGCAGGGAGGGCAGAGCGCCCAGCGGCAAGCCTGCGGACCTAACGTCAACAAAGGTGGAGCGTGTGCGCCTCAGATCGCGCGAAACATAGTTGACGGCATGGCTCGCCCCCGCGGCAACACCGCATACGAGGGGAAAGCGTATCTCGTGCTCGAGAAGGACGCGGACAAAGCCCGCCGTGTAGGCTCCGCGACGCCCGCCTCCCTCAAAGACGAGGGCGCAGCCAGAGACGTTGGGCGTAGGCGATGGCGTTGTCCTTTCCATGACGGGCCTCCTCTGGACGGGAATATGTTCGCCTTGTACCCAATTGCATCAGGCCGCCGACCCGGCAAGGCTCATGCGCGACGATGCTCCACAAGCGCTACGATGGGAGCCAACGCAACGCCGTCGCGGTGCCATGGCGCAACGGCGCGGTGGCGGCGCGGTGCCACCGCGACACGACGCCGTGGCTCGGACGACTCACGAGCAGAGCAGGCCACGGGGAGAGGGGCGGACCTATGGGCAGGACCATCACCGACGCGGCGGAGGCGGCCCAGGAGCTACGCCGCAGGATCGACGTCGCCGGCTCCGTCGTGTTCTTTGGTGGGGCGGGCGTCTCGACGGCCAGCGGCATCCCTGACTTCCGTAGCCCCAGCGGCCTCTATCACCAGCACTTCTCCAGCGACTATGCGCCCGAGGAGCTTTTGAGCCACCATTTTTACGTGGCGCACACCAAGGAGTTCTTTGACTTTTACCGCACGATGATGTGCGCGCCCGAGGCTCGGCCCAACCAGGCGCACCTCAAGCTTGCGCAGCTGGAGGCCGAGGGCAAGCTCACGGCCGTCATCACGCAGAACATCGACGGCCTCCACCAGGCCGCCGGCTCCAAAAACGTCATCGAGCTGCACGGCTCGACGCACCGCAATCGCTGCCGGCGCTGCGGGGCGCTGTACTCGCAGGAGTGGGTGCTCGCAACTGAGGGCGTGCCTCACTGCGAGAGCTGCGGCGGCGTGGTGAAGCCCGATGTCGTGCTGTATGAGGAGGCGCTCGACGAGGGCGCCATCTATGCCGCCGTGCGCGCCATCGCGAGCTGCGACATGCTCATCATTGGCGGGACGTCGCTCGTGGTGTATCCGGCGGCGGGTCTCGTCAACGAGTTCAGAGGCAATGACCTCGTCATCTGCAACAAGGGCACGACGCCTCAGGACGCCCGCGCCGACCTCGTCTGCGACTGCGACATAGCCCAGGCCTTTGCGTGGTAGAAAGGCCGAGAGGGGCGACGCCCGCCCCTTGGCGGCGCCTCTCGCGGTTCCATCGTCGTGGGAGGGCGTCCGCACGCCGTAGGATGGTCGTGTGGGGTGTGCCCCGGCTTGCGGGTCACACCCAAGCAGGTACAATCTACAGGAACCATGCGCGTTCCGACCCGCCTCGGCTCCATGGGCATGCGGGGCGCGCGCAGCCGTTTTCCGGGAGGTCTGGCACCCATGCTTCGAGAGGACTACGCTACCTGGCGCTGTGGCCGGCACGAGCTGTCACTGACGCGCCCCCGCGTCATGGGCGTCCTCAACGTCACGCCCGACTCCTTCTCGGACGGCGGGCAGGACGCTGACGCGAGGGCTGCCATAGACCGGGCACTTCAGATGCTCGACGAGGGCGCCGACATCATCGACGTGGGAGGCGAGTCCACCCGCCCGGGTCACACGCCCGTGGACCCCGAGGAGGAGGGCAATCGCATCGTCCCCGTGGTCAGGGGCATCCTTGCGGCGGCGCCCTCGGCGATCGTCTCCATTGACACCCGCCACGCCGCCGTCGCAAAGATCGCCGTGCGCCTGGGCGCCTCCATCGTCAACGACGTCTCGGGCTTCACGGACCCCGCAATGGTGGAGGTTGCCGCCGAGTCGCGCTGCGGCTGCATCGTCATGCACTGGAACAGGCTCAGTGGCGTGAGCACGCGCCGCTCCGTCACGCTTGACTCACCGCGCCTGCGCTCGCGCCGGCCGGCCCAGCCGCGCGTGGTTCCCACGAGCACCCGTCGCTTCACGCTGCCCGAGGAAGCGCCCATCATGCGCGAGATCATGGGCTTTCTGGGCGATCAGGCCCGCACGCTCATGCGAGCGGGCGTGAGCCACGACCGCATCTGCATCGATCCCGGGCCCGGGTTTGACAAGACGGCCGACGAGGACGTTGTCGTGCAGCGAGCCACGCACAAGCTCGTCTCCATGGGCTATCCCGTGGTCACGGCCGTCTCGCGCAAGCGCTTCGTGGGGGCCGTGTCGGGTGTGGCGGATGCCGCCCGGCGTGATGCCGCCACCATTGGCATGGTCCTCTCGGCCATCGAGGCGGGTTCGCGCATCGTGCGCGTTCACGACGTCGCCTCCACGACCCAGGCCGTCAACGGCTACTGGTCGGTTGCCAAGCCCGACGCGCGCCAGGGCTTCGTGTCCCTGGGGTCAAACGTGGGCGACCGCGTTGACAATCTCACGCGCGCGGTCAAGCTCATCAACAAGATTCCGCTCACCCGCGTCGTCCTGGTGAGCCGTGCGTACGAGACCGAGCCCGCCTATGGCATCGACACTCCCGTGGCCAACGCCGTGGCCGAGATTCGCACCGAGCTTCATCCCCTCGTGCTCCTTGATGCCCTGATGGGCGTCGAGGAGAAGCTCCAGCGCGTCCGCGACCCCCGTCAGGCGGGGCATGGCCCGCGCACCATCGACTGCGACCTCGCGTTCGTCGAGGGCGAGCGGCATGCCGGGCTCAAGCTCACGCTTCCCCATCCGCACCTGGGCGAGAGGGACTACGTCTTGGTGCCCATGGAGGACCTCATGCACGACCCCGTGCGCTTTCTCATGCATGCCGGCGTGCCTGTCTTCGCGCCGGAGGAGCGGGTGGGGCACGTCCTTTCCGAGCTGGGGGAGCTCGACTGGCAGGAGGCATGATGCCGCCGTCCACGCCGGCGGCGCGGCCGTCGAACCCAACGCCGCCTCCGACGTCCCCAGTGTCCCCAACTGCAGGCGCACCGGAGCTGTGCTGGTCTCTGACGTTGCATCCCAAGCTTCCCCTGCATTACGTGCATGGCGTTCCCTGGTGCGTCGCCCTCGGCGTCGTCGACTGCCTGCGCGACGCCGGTTTTGATCGGGCGGGCGTCTTTTGGCCCCACGACATCGACCGTGGCGACGGCGTGCTCCTAGCGATGGCCGCCTCCGGCGGCGCGGACGAGGAGGGCATGTACGTGACGCTGCGGGTGCAGGGCGAGGCGTCGGGCATGGACGTCGGTGCCCTGGATGCCGCCGTGCGTCGTCGCGTGGACGCCTGGGAGCGCGACGTCAGCGAGGGGCGCTGCGTGGCGGGGCCCCTCGCCTCGTTCTTGCCCGAGCTCTTTGATCGCATGATGCTCATGGGGGCAGACGTTGACGTGCTCTACCCCAACGGAAGGGCGTTTGACCGGGGTGCCCTTGTCGGCCTGGACGTTTGGGGTCGGGCCACCGTCAGGCGCGCCGACGGCTCGGAGCTGCAGATCGCGCCTGAGCAGGCGCGCCTTCGCAGGGCTCGTTAGGATCGCCCACGACCGCCGCCCGACGACGCGCCGCGCGCTGGCGCCTGCGGAGCGGCGTCTACCATCATCTGCGGCGCGGCGCCTACCGTCATCTGAGACGCGACACCCTTCGCTACCTAGCGGTCGCGCTGCGACGCCCGACGCTTCTGGTTGCGGTGCGCCCAGATGCGATAGATGCCCCGCACGGTGAGGTCGCAGTCGATGGCGTCAAACATGTCCGTGACGCCGGAAATCTCGTGAGCGAGTCCGCCCGTGCCCACGACGGTCACCTTGCCAAGCTGAGAATCCTCCGCCCTCAGCTCGTCGATGATGCGCCTGACCAGACCCTCGGCCTGGGCGGCGGCGCCAATCACGAGGCCCGACTGCACGGCCGTCTCGGTGCTGTCGCCCAGGGCGTGCGCCGGCGCCACCATGTTGACGCTTGAGAGCCGCGCCGCCTGGGAAAAGAGCGCGCTCGCCGAGAGCAGCAGGCCCGGCATGATGGCACCGCCCCTGAACGCGCCCTTGCGGTCCACAACGTCTATGTTGGTGGCCGTGCCAAAGTCCACCACGATGACCGGCGCCCCGTAGCTGTCGCGCGCGGCGACGGCGTTGGCGATGCGATCGGCGCCCACCTGGCGGCGGTCGGGCATGTCGATGGCGATGCCGCAGTCGCGCGTGGCGTCAACGACCAGGACGTCCTCCTGCTTGAGGATGTGGCCCAGCATGTACTGCCACTCGCGGGTCAGGATGGGCACGACGCTCGCCAGCGCCACGTGGGTGACGTCGCCCAGGCGCAGGCCAAGCATCAGGAAGTAGCCAAAGAGCCGCTCATGCAGCTCGTCCGCCGTGTCCGTCTTGTCGGACGCCATGCGCCACTGGCGACGACAGGAGCCCGCCTCGTCAAAGAGGCCGAGGGTGGTCTGGGTGTTGCCAATATCGACGGTCAGAAGCACGGAAGGTCTCCAAGTCTGGGAGGGCGCGCCATGCGCGCCGGATGCCTGCATGGTCTCTCCATAGTATGCAAGATTGCGCAGGCGATGGGGAAGAAGTGCGGACAATCTGCTACACTGCTTAGGCTCACTGTCTCGCATGCTGTCGAGACACCCCCTTGCCTGGTCGGAAACCAGGCCAATCAAAGGAGTGCCAGAACATGAAGCAAGGAATCCATCCCAAGTACATGGAGTGCACCGTTCGCTGCACCTGCGGCAACACCTGGGTCACCCGCGCCACCAAGAGCGAGATGACCGTTGACCTCTGCGACAAGTGCCACCCGTTCTATACCGGCCAGCAGAAGCTCGTCGATACCGGCGGGCGCGTCCAGCGCTTCTCCAGCAAGTTTGGCGGTGCAGCTGCCGCCCAGCTCAAGAAGGCCGAGGAGGCCAAGGCCGCCAAGGCCGCAAAGGCCGCCGAGGAGGCTGCTGCCAAGAAGGCCGCCAAGGAGGCCAAGGCCGCCGAGAAGGCCAAGCGCGCCGCTGAGTTCGCGAAGAAGGCCGAGGCCGAGGCCCAGGCGCAGACTGCCGCCGAGACCGTCGAGGCCGCGCAGGCTTCTGCGGATGTCGCGCCGGCTTCCGCCGAGGAGGCTGCCGAGTAGGCGGCTGGCTAGGGCCCCTCTCGCCAACTCACGTCAAGGCACGAACACGAGGCGCTCGCTGAGACGGGCGCCTCGTTTTTTGCTTGAATGTCGCGTCGGACCGAAGCGTGGGGTATCTCGCGATGGGGCGCCCGCGCCGAAGCGTCGCACGATAAGGCACCTCGCAGCGCTAATCTTGCTTTTTGACTCAGAATCCGGCCTCTTTCGGGCAAAAAGTGAGTCAAACGACAAGATGAGCGAGAGGGACGCGAGCATGGCCACTGTTCGGGAGCCAGAGTCCCAAGCCAGAGTCCCGAGCCAGAGTCCCGAGGTAAAGCCTCGGGCCAGGGCCCCGTGGCAAGCCGAGACAGCGTCTGGCCAGGCGTGCATCGCAAGCAGCCGTTTTTTGGTCTATGCTCATCTCAGCGCTCAGCAACGTCTTTTGGCGAGCTCTGGATGCGGCGACGTCTGAGCAGGGAAAGACTGAGCAAGGGAGAGACCATGGCGACAGCTTCAGAGACGATGCCCACCTTGGCGGACGTCTTGATCATAGGGGCGGGGCCGGCGGGCATCTTCTGCGCCCTCGGCCTGGTGCGCGGCGGCTTTTCCGGCTCCATCGTCATGGCGGAGAAGGGGCTTCCGGTCGAGCGGCGCAGCTGCCCCAAGAAGAAGGTCGGGCGCTGCGTCGGGTGCTCGCCCTGCCGCATCACGACGGGCTTTTCGGGCGCCGGGGCCTTCTCGGACGGCAAGCTCTCGCTGAGCCACGAGGTGGGCGGTAACCTGCCGCAGCTCATCGGGCCCTCTTGCGCTCAGGCCACCATCGATCGTGTTGACCAGATGTACCTGGACTTTGGGGCGGACCCCCATGTTGAGGGCCTGGGGCATCGAGCCGAGGTGGCGCAGATTCGCCGTCGTGCCATCAAGGCGGGGCTCAAGCTCGTTGACTGCCCCATTCGCCATCTGGGCACGGAGAAGGCCCAAGAGATCTACCTGCGCATTGAGCGGGCGCTGCTTGACGCCGGCGTGCGCATGCTCTTTCAGACGGAGTGCACGGAGGTGTGCGTGGAGGACGGTCGTTGCGTGGGCGCCGTCCTCAAGGGGCCTGACGGGCAGGAGCAACGCGTCGCCGCCGGCAGGACCATCGTCGCCACGGGACGTCGCGGTGCCAGCTGGTTTGACGACATGTGCGAGAGGCACGGCATCGACCACTCGTCCGGTCCCGTTGACCTGGGCGTGCGCGTGGAGGTGCGCAACGAGATCATGCAGGAGGTCAACGACGTCCTCTACGAGAGCAAGCTCGTGGGCTATCCGGGGCCCTTCCGCAACAAGGTCCGCACCTTCTGCCAGAATCCCGGGGGCTTCGTGAGCCAGGAGAACTACGACGGCAGCCTTGCGGTGGTCAACGGCCACAGCTACAAGGAGCGCAAGAGTCCCAACACCAACCTGGCGGTGCTCGTCTCGTTCAACTTCCGCGAGCCCTTTGACCAGCCCATCTCGTATGCGCAGCACGTGGGGCGCCTCTGCAACATGCTGGGCGCGGGGCATATCCTGGTGCAGCGCTTTGGCGACATCATGGACGGCAAGCGCACCTGGCCCAAGGAGCTGGGCCGCTCAAACGTGGTCCCGACCCTGACGGACGCCGAGGCCGGCGACATCACGGCCGCCATGCCCCACAGGGCCATGGTCGAGATCGTGGCGTTCATGAAGGCGGTCGATCAGGTGGTGCCCGGCTTTGCCGCTGACGAGACCCTTCTCTACGCCCCGGAGCTCAAGTTTTATAGCAACCGCGTGGGCATGGACGAGCGCTTTGACACCAACGTCAAGGACCTGCACTGCCTGGGCGACTCCAGCGGCTGGACGCGCGGCCTCATGATGGCGAGCGTCATGGGGCTTCTCATGGGCGAGAGGATCATGGCGGAGGCGTAGAGGCTGAGGCATGGCGAGGTCGTCGGGTCTCTTGAGGGCGTCTCGACAAAGGGGCGCCGTGACGGCTTGTGCAATTGCCGGCCTGGTGAGGGCGTCCAAGTGGTTGTTCGTGGCCGTCGGTCTGCCCCCGCGCATCTTGCGTGATGACCTCCCGCGCGCAGGCCTCCTCGCGCGCCTCTCGTGCAGACCTTTTGAAAACGAGGCTTTTTTGGTGCGTTTCTCCCAACGTCAGCTGAGTGCTGTATACTTCTAGGGCTTTTCCACTGAGCCCCGTAACCTCACAGAAAAGCATGCGACGGCTTGTCCAGAGGTCGCCGATAGTCAGGTTCGTAGGAGGAGTCACGTGAACAAATCGACTCAGTACGCCAAGAAGGGCGAGGTCGAGCGCCGCTGGGTGCTCATCGACGCCGATGGCGCCACGCTCGGTCGTCTTGCGACCAAGGCCGCCACGATTCTTCGAGGCAAGAACAAGCCCCAGTACACCCCCAACGCGGACACCGGTGACTTCGTGGTCGTCATCAATGCCGACAAGGTCAAGCTGACCGGCATGAAGGCGGAGCACAAGAGCTACTGGCGCTATTCCGGCTGGCTGGGCGGCCTCAAGATTGAGTCCTTCAAGGAGGCCATGGCCAAGCATCCCGAGCGCGTCATCGAGCACGCTGTCAAGGGCATGCTGCCCAAGACCACGCTTGGCCGTCAGCAGGGCATGAAGCTCAAGGTCTATGCTGGGCCCGAGCATCCGCATGCCGCGCAGAACCCCGTCAAGATCGATCTGGAGGCGTAACTCGATGGCTGACAACACCGCTGTTTACACCGGCACCGGTCGCCGCAAGGAGTCCAGGGCGCGCGTTCGCCTGGTTCCCGGCACCGGCAAGGTTACCATTAACGGTCGCGACGCTGCCCAGTACTTTGGCCGTCAGCAGCTCGTTGACAACGCGCTCGTCCCCTTTAAGGTCACTGACACCGTTGACCAGTTCGACGTCCTCGCAAACTGCGACGGCGGTGGCATCAACGGCCAGTCCGGCGCCCTGCGCCTGGGCATTGCCCGCGCCCTTCTCGAGGCCGGCGAGTATCGCGCCGACCTTAAGAAGGCAGGGCTCCTCACCCGCGATGCCCGCGCAGTCGAGCGTAAGAAGTACGGCCTGAAGAAGGCTCGCAAGCGTCCGCAGTTCTCCAAGCGCTAAGGCCTCCGGCGCGACCCGCGCCTTTACGCGCCTTCAGCCCATTTTGCACGTTCGGGACCCGCCTCGGCGGGTCCTTTTTTGCGCGATGCTCGGGGGTTCCGTTCAAAGCGTACGTCTGGACGGGCCTGAATAATCGAATCCTGGGCAAACGTAAAAGGTAGCCTTCGCGACGCGCGCGTTAGCCGGGGGGTGCCGGGCATCCGTCCGCATGCGCCGGGCTGCCCGTAGCCAAAACACGACGCTTGTGTCAAAATCGCGGGCTTTGGGCTGGGATTCTGACACAAATGTCGTGTTTTGGCTAAGCCCCGCGGCCCAGCCAGGCGTCGCGGACCGGCCAAGCCCAGCAGCCCAGCAAGACGTCACGGCCCAGCCAGGCGTCACGGCCCAGCTAAGCCCAGCGGCCCGGCCAGGCGTCACGGACCAGCCAAGCCCCGCGGCTCGGCCAGCCGCCGCGGCCCGGCCAGCCGCCGTGCCCCGGCCACGGACGTAAATCCATCCGCGCCCGCTCAATTGTGAAGATACCCGCGCCCCGGCATGGAGCGCCGCTGTGCGCCGCCGGCCCATGGGAGTCTGCTGCTAGAATGAAGCGCGTCCGTATCCATCGCAGTTCATTCGCAGCAGGTGACACGGGAGGACGCATCCATGAGGTACTTTGGCACAGACGGGTTTCGCGGCAGGGCGAACGAGGGCCTCAACGTTGACCATGCCTATAAGATCGGTCGCTTCGTGGGCTGGTACTACGGCGCTCGCCTGAACAAGAAGGCTCGTGTCGTCATCGGCAAGGACACCCGCCGTTCCAGCTACATGTTTGAGTCGGCCCTGGTCGCGGGTCTCGTCGCCTCGGGCGCCGACGCCTACATGCTGCACGTCATCCCCACGCCCGGCGTCTCCTACGAAACGGTGGACGGCCAGTTTGACTGCGGCATCATGATCACGGCCAGCCATAACCCCTACACGGACAACGGCATCAAGCTGGTCGGCGGCGAGGGATACAAGATGGACGAGTCCGTCCTCGCGCAGATCGAGGACTACATCGACGGCAAGGTGGAGGTGCCTCTCGCCACGGCGGACGCCATCGGCTGCACGGTGGATTACATGCAGGGGCGCAACCGTTACATCGCACACCTCATCGCAAGCGCCAACTTCTCCCTCCAGGGCGTCAAGGTGGGGCTCGACTGCGCCAACGGCGCGGCGTCGTCTGTTGCCAAGCCCGTGTTTGACGCGCTGGGTGCCGACGTCCGCGTCATCAACAACGCGCCCAACGGCTTCAACATCAACGTGGACTGCGGGTCCACCCACATCGAGCGCCTGCAGCGCCACGTCCTCGAGCAGGGTCTTGACGTGGGCTTTGCCTATGACGGCGACGCCGATCGCTGTCTGGCGGTGGACGAGAGGGGCCGCGTCGTCGATGGCGACCTCATCCTGTACGTCTGCGGCAAGTACCTGCACAAGCACGGCCGTCTGGCGGCAGGCATGGTCGTCCCCACAATCATGAGCAACTACGGCCTCCTCAAGGCCTTTGACCAGGCGAGCCTCTCGTACACCACCACCGACGTGGGCGACAAGAACGTCTATGCCTGCATGCGCGAGAACGGCTACTCGCTGGGCGGCGAGCAGTCCGGTCACGTCATCTTTGGTGACATCGAGCGCACGGGCGACGGCATCATGACCAGCCTTCGCATCATGGAGGTCATCCGGGCGGAGCGCGAGACCCTCAGCCAGCTCGTGGCGCCGGTCAAGCTCTATCCGCAGCAGCTCGTGAACGTCCGAGTTGCCGACAAGGTCGCCGCCATGGAGGCCGCGGAGGTCAAGGCGGCCGTCGAGCGCGCGGAGGGCTTCCTGGCGGGCAACGGGCGCGTCCTCGTGCGCGCGAGCGGCACGGAGCCTTTGGTCCGCGTGCTGGCGGAGGCGCCGACGGACGACCTGTGCGCCGAGGCCAACGCGATCGTCCTGCGCGCGCTCCAGCCGTTTGCGACGCAGGAATAGCATTTGGGAAACGTGGTGTGACGACGGCCCCCGCGCGGGCATGCGGGCGGCACAGACGGTCGAAAGGAGCCGCGCATGTGCGGAATCGTTGGGTTCACGGGAACGAGCCAGGCAAGCCACTACCTGCTCCAGGGCTTGGCGACGCTGGAGTATCGCGGCTATGACTCCGCCGGCGTCGCGGTGGTCTCGCCGTCGGGCAACCTGCATGTGGTGAAATGCCAGGGCAGGGTCGCCACCCTGCGGGAGCGCTGTGACAACGCCAACCTCGTGGGAACGTGCGGCATCGGCCACACCCGTTGGGCCACGCACGGCGCTCCGGCCGACAAGAACGCCCATCCCCACGTGGACTGCACGGGCAGGATCGCCATCGTCCACAACGGCATCATCGAGAACTTCGAGGACCTGCGTCGCGACCTGCTCGCCGCCGGCCACGAGTTCAAGAGCGAGACGGACTCCGAGGTCATCGTGCACCTCATCGAGGACGCCTGGAACGGTCCGGCCAAGGGCGACCTTGCCGGCGCCGTGCGCAACGCCGTCGCGCGCCTCGAGGGCTCCTGGGCCATCGCGGCCGTCTGCTCCGACGACCCCGGCACGGTCGTCGTGACCCGCAAGGGCAGCCCGCTGGTCGTCGCCTCCACCGACGACGGCGCCTACGCCGCCTCCGACGTCATGCCCCTCTCGGCCATCACGAGCCACGTCACGCAGCTTGACGACGGCGACGTGGCGGTTCTCTCCCCGGACGGCGGCGTCGCCATAACGGACGCCGCCGGCAACCCCGTGCACTCGCCTGCGACGCTCGACATCGACTGGGATGCCTCCGCTGCCACGCTGGGCGGATATCCCGACTTCATGGGCAAGGAGATCGCCGAGCAGCCCGAGGCCATCGAGCGTCTGCTCAAGGAACGCCTGGGTGCCCACGGCATCGAGATGGACGAGCTTGACATGACGGACGAGGAGCTCGCGCAGATCGACCGCATCTACATCGTCGGCTGCGGCACCTCCTACCACGTGGGCATCATCGCCAAGACGCTCATCGAGCACTGGGCCCGGGTCTTAGTCTCGGTGGAGTATGCCTCCGAGTTCAACTACGCCGACGTGCTCGTGACCGACCACACGCTCTGCCTCATCATCACGCAGTCCGGCGAGACGGCCGACACGCTCTCGGCCGCCCGCCGCCTCAGGGGCATGGGCTGCAAGGTCTTTGCCATCACCAACGTCCTGGGAAGCTCCGCCGCCCGCGAGAGCGACGGCACCCTCTACGTGCAGGCCGGCCCCGAGGTGGCCGTCGCCTCCACGAAGGCCTACACCGCCCAGATGGTGGCCTCCGCCCTCGTCGGCCTGCGTCTGGCGCTGGCCAACGGCAGCATGAGCCAGGCGGAGGTCGAGAAGGTCTATCACGAGCTTGAGCTGGTGCCCGACCTCATGCGCGAGGTGCTCAGCCGCAGCTGGCAGGACAAGCAGGCCGTGCCCATCTTCCGCGACGCCCCTGCGGCGCTGTACCTGGGCCGCGGCACCAACTCCACGACCGCTTACGAGGGCGCTCTCAAGATGAAGGAGATCGCCTACGTCCACGCCGAGGCCTACCCCGCCGGCGAGATGAAGCATGGTCCCATCGCCCTCATCGAGCCCGGGTTTCCGGTGCTGGCCGTGGTGCCCGCCGACCACGTGCACGACAAGACCGTGAGCAACGTCATGGAGTCCATCGCCCGCGGCGCCCGCGTCGTCGCCGTGGCGACTGACGGTGACGAGAAGCTTGCCAAGCTCTGCGACCAGGTGCTCTGGGTGCCGCCCATGGACGAGTACCTGGTGCCCATCGTCGCCGTGGTGCACCTTCAGATGCTCGCACGCTACGTGGCAAAGGCCAAGGGGCTCGACGTTGACAAGCCGCGCAACCTGGCGAAGTCCGTCACGGTGGAGTAGGTCCAGCCTGTAGGGTCGTGGCGCGCGCGGGCGCGCGGAAGAGGGGAACGTGTCAGATGGCGTTTGCCGGCATTGGCGTTGACATGGTGGAGATCGCGCGCATGGCGCGGGTCATGGAGAGACGTCCCAGCTTCCTCGACCGCGTGTTCACCGCCGAGGAGCGCGCCTACTGCGACGGCAGCGCCCGGCCCGCCCATCATTACGCCGCCCGCTTCGCCGCCCGCGAGGCCGTTCTCAAGGCGCTGGGCGTTGGCTTCTCCGAGGGCGTGGGCCTGGCCGACGTCTCGGTCGCGCGCGGCGAGTACGGTCGCCCCTCGTGCGTGCTCAACGGGCGCGCCGCCCAGATCGCCCGCGAGAGGGGGGTGCAGGAGGTGGAGCTCTCGCTCTCGTTCACGCGCGAGCTTGCCGTGGCAAACGCGCTCGCCGTGACGCAGGACGTCAGGCCCCGCCAGGACGAGAGGCCCACCCCCCGGGAGGAGCTGGCGCGGTCGTTCAAGCGCGCCCGCTCGGTGATTGACGAACTTGACCGCCTCCAGGACGGCATAACGGATACATTAGAGGGGACGCCGGATTCCGTGCGCCGCGCGGGCGAGGGCCCTCACGCCAGCGCGGATGATGACCCTGCGGGGCAGGCGACGGCCGAGGGCGCTCTCGCGCGGGGGGCGACGACTCCGGCGGACGACCATGAGCGACCAGGGAGCGTGACAGCATGCAGCCAGTCCTAAACGTCGAGGACGTCAGGCGGGTGGAGGAGGCCCTCACCGACGTAGGCGTGAGCATTTCCGAGCTCATGCACCGTGCCGGCATCTCCGCGGCTCGCGAGGTGCTGGGGCTTCCCAAGGTGGAGAACGTGGCGGTCCTCTGCGGCCTGGGCAACAACGGCGGCGACGGGTGGGTGTGCGCCGAGCATCTGCGCGGCAAGGGCGTCAACGTGACCTGCGTGAGCCCCCTGGCCCCCGATGACATCCGAGGCGACCTCGCGCGCGTCGTCGCCAGCAGCGCGGAGCGCTCGGGCGTGCCCGTGATGGTGGCGCCTCCTCGCGACCAGCTCGAGGAGCTCCTGTCGGGCAGCGACGTCATCGTCGACGCCATGCTGGGGACGGGGTTTCACGGTCTGCCCCGTGCGCCCTTTGACATCTGGATCGGCTGCGTCAACGAGTCCGGCGCGCGCGTCGTCGCCATCGACGTGCCCAGCGGCCTCTCGGCGCAGACGGGGCTCGCCCAGGGGGCCTGCGTCGCGGCGGACCTGACGATCACCATGCTCGTGCTCAAGCCGGGCCTGCTCGCCGACTGCGGGCGCGACGTCTGCGGGACCATCGTGGTCGCGCCGCTCGCCGAGCAGACGGAACGCCTCGTCGTCGATGCCGACCCCGTGGCCTGGCGGGCCGACCTCGAGGACTACGCCGGCATGCTCGCGCCGCTCTCGTATGCGGATGACAAGTTCACCCGCGGGTCGGTGCTGGTGGTGGGGGGGTCGCAGCGCTTCGTGGGCGCTCCGGTGATGGCCGCCCTGGCCGCCGTGACGCTGGCCGTGCCGGCGCCCATCGCACCCATCGTCCAGTCTCAGCTGCTCGAGATACCCGTCCTCGCGCTTCCCGCCTCGGACAGCGGCACCTTCTCCTCCGAGGCCGCCGACAAGGTGGCGGAGCTGGCCCGCAAGCGCTCCTGCACGCTGGTGGGGCCGGGCATGCGCGTTAACGCCGGCACGGTCGCCGTCGTGTCCCGGCTGCTCACGACCGAGGTGCCGCTGGTGGTGGACGCCGATGGCCTCAACTGCATCTCGCGCCTCACCTCAAACGCCCTTGACGACTTCCCCGAGCTGATCCGAAGGCAGAGGCCGCTCGTCCTGACGCCGCACCGCGGCGAGCTCGGCAGGCTCGTGGGTCTTCAGGATACGCCGCCGGCCTCCCTCACGGCGGCCATGGAGGCGGCGCGGCGCATCGTGTGGTCCGACGGGGGCAGCGAGATCTGCGTGGTGGCCAAGGGGTCCGCAACCGCGTGCGTGAGCACGGAGGTGGCCGTGCTGCCCAAGCCCGGCCCCGCCTCCCTCGCCACTGCCGGGTCGGGCGACGTGCTGGGGGGCGTGCTGGCGGCGCTGCTCTCGCGAGGCGAGGTGGACAACGCCGACCTGCCCGTGCTCAGCGCGCTCGCCTGCGAGATTCACGGCTATGCCGGACAGCTCGCCGTCGAGCGGCGCGGGTCGAGGGGCGTCATGGCGCTCGACATCATCGACAGCCTGGGGCTTGCGCAGGACGCCCTGGAAGAGGACATCGCCTTCCCCGAAGGCAATCCAAAGGAGTAGACGATGGCCCGAATGGACGAGGGATGGGGCGTCAGGGACGAGAGGCGCCCGAGGGGCGGCGCGTCTCGCATCGGTCGTACGGGGCTGGCCCAGGACGACGCGCTGCGCAACTGCCCCGACGACCGCTGGGCCTGGGTCGAGGTGGACCTTGACGCCGTCCGCGCCAACGTGCGGGCCTTCAGGGCGCTTCTCGCGCGGGGCACCAAAATGATGTGCGCCGTCAAGGCGGACGCGTACGGCCATGGCGCGGTCGCCTGCGCGCGCGCCATGCATGACGCAGGCGCCGACCAGTTTGCCGTGGCCACCGTGGCCGAGGGCGTGGCGCTGCGCGAGGCGGGCATAACCTGGCCCATCCTCGTGCTGGGGGAGCCCCCTGCGACCGTGCTTGACACCCTCATCGAGCATGACGTCATGCCGACGGTGTACACGAGCGAGTTCGCGCTCGCCTATGGCGAGCGGGCGGCCGCCCTGGGCACGGTGGGCAAGTACCATCTTGCCATCGACACGGGCATGACGCGCATCGGCGTGCTCCCCTCGGAGGCGGTGGAGCTCAGGCGCATGATCGACTTCCATCGCGGTCTCGCGTGCGCGGGCACCTTCACGCACTTTGCCACGGCGGACGTGATCGGCGACTGGGACTTCAAGCAGCAGGCGCGACGCTTCTCGCAGACCGTCGGCGCCCTGGAGGAGGCGGGGCTGGAGCACGGCCTGGTGCACTGCGACAACACGCCCGCCACGGTGCTCCATCCCGAGCTTGACTTTGACATGTGCCGCGTGGGCATCGGCCTGTACGGCCTGCATCCCGCCGACACGACGGTCAGGCGCATTGACCTCGTGCCGGCCATGAGCGTGCGCGCCCGCGTCACCAGGGCGATCTTCCCTGCCGTCGGCGAGGGGGTCAGCTACGGCCTGACCTATCGCGTCCCCACGCCCAACATCCAGGTCGCCACCGTCCCGATCGGCTATGCCGACGGGCTCGCTCGCTCGCTGTCCAACCGCATGGACGTGATCGTGGCGGGCCAGCGCCAGCGCCAGGTGGGACGCATCTGCATGGACCAGCTCATGTTTTCCGTGGACGTCAGCAAGAGGCGCCCTCACAGCGTCGAGACGACCGCGCCCGTCGCCCCGGGCGACGTCGTCACCATCATGGGTCGCGACGGAGACGAGTACATCGACGCGGACGAGATGGCGACGCTCCGAGACACAATCAACTACGAGGTCACCTGCAACTTTGGGCAGCGGCTGCCCAAGGTCTACGTGTGAGCGCGTGAGGGACGGTGGCCGTGGGCGAAGGGAGCCCCCTGACATGAGCGCACTCAAGATACCCGGGCATGACGCCCCGGCGCCCGGCGAGGTCGCCTTGGACGAGATTCGGGCGGTCATGGGCGACTGCCTGCGCTGCGAGCTGGGACAGACGCGCACCAACATCGTGTTTGGCGTCGGCAACCCGCACGCGCGCGTCATGTTCATCGGCGAGGGTCCCGGACGAAACGAGGACCTTCAGGGGGAGCCCTTCGTGGGCGCGGCGGGCCACAAGCTCGACGAGCTGCTCTCGGTGGCCGAGCTCACGCGCGACGAGGTCTACATCGCCAACGTGGTCAAGTGTCGTCCGCCGGGCAACCGCAACCCCAAGCCCGGCGAGATCGAGGCCTGCTCGCCCTTCCTGAGGGAGCAGGTGCGCAGCGTCTGGCCCGACATGATCGTGACGCTGGGAAACTTTGCCTCGCAGTGGCTGCTCAAGACCGAGCGGGGCGTCACCAAGCTCCGGGGCGCGCTCTATCAGGTGGGCCACTTTGTGGTGTGCCCCACCTTCCATCCCGCCGCCTGCATCTACCACGCCGACTGGCTGCCCCTGCTCAGGGAGGACCTCGCCATGGCGGGGGCGTGGCTCAGGGCCAACCCCGAGGCGTCTGACGAGGGGGCAAAGGATGGAAGCTGAGTTCGTGACGACGTCCCAGGACGAGACGATCGCGCTTGGTCGCAGCCTGGGCGGCCTTCTGCGCCCGGGAGACGTGCTCGTGCTCACAGGCGACCTGGGCGCCGGCAAGACGCAGCTCACCAAGGGCATCGCGGCGGGCATGGGGGTGGCTGGCGACGTGACGAGCCCCACCTTCACCATCGAGATGGTCTATCGGGGCTCAGAGCTGCCTCTGTACCACTTTGACCTCTACCGCCTCTCTGACCCCGACGAGCTCGTCGACGTGGGCCTCTACGACGTGCTCGGCGGCGACGGGCCCTGCGTCATCGAATGGGGCGAGCAGTTTGTCGAGCAGATCGGCGACGAGCGCGTGGACGTCTTCGTGTCTCGGCTTGACGGGCAGGTCGCGCCCGGCGTGGAGCCGCCGCGGTCGCTGCGCCTCGTGTCTCACGACGCGCGCGGCGACAAGCTGGTTGGTGCGCTGCGCGACATGGTGGGAGGCGGCGCCCGGGTGTAGTCGTCCTTGGCGCCCCCGGTCGCCCACAGCCTCAGCCCCCCGGCCCTGGACCGCAGGCGTGACCCGCCCGCTCTTTGCAAGAGGGCTACACTAGCCCCCGTACCCACCGACCGATGCCGACCGCGGCGTGCGCGGCCGACGGATTGGCTGATGCCATCATGTCCATCGTCCTTGCCCTTGACAGCTCCACCGACATGCTCGCCTGCGCCGTCGTGCGCGTCGACGAGGGGCGCCTTGACGTGCTGGCGTCGTCCGACCACCTCTGCCGCCGTCGGGCGAACGTCGAGCTGACGACCACGGCCCTCTCGACGCTTGCCGCCGCCGGCCTCACCATGGCCGACGTGACCAAGGTTCTCGTGGGTCGGGGCCCCGGCTCCTTCACGGGCGTGCGCATTGGCATCGCGACGGCAAAGGGCCTTGCCTGCGGCCGCGGCGTGCCCCTGCACGGCGCCTCCACCCTTGACGCCGTCGCCTGGACCGCCTGGCAGTCGGGCGTGCGCGGCAGGCTCGCCGTCGTGGGCGACGCCATGCGAGGCGAGCTGTATCCCGGCGTCTACCTGCTTGACGAGCGAGGCGCCCATCGCGGCTTTGACGTGGAGCGCGTTCTCAAGGCTGCCGCAGCGGCGCAGGAGCTTGCCGCACGCCCCGACGCGGACGAGCTCATCCTCACGGGAAACGGCCTCAGCCGTCACGCGGAGCTGCTCGCCCAGGCGGGACTCACGAGACGGCTTGACGAGAGCCTGTGGCATCCCACGGGGGAGGGGCTCGCGCGTGCCGCCGCCGCCCCCGACGCGCGGCCGGCCGTCGGCGACGGGGACCCCGCGCTGGTGCTTCCCATCTACACGCGCCTCTCGGACGCCGAGGAAAACGAACGGGCCCGCCTGGGGCTCAAGCGTCTTGCGTCCGCGGGACTCACGGGCGTGGGCGATGCCCTTGCCGGGCGTCATCTGCAGCTGAGGCCCCTCATCGCCACTGACCTCGATGCGGTGGCGGCGCTTGAGGGGTGCGTCTTTGCCGCGGCGGCCCACACCCCCTGGACGCGACAGATGTTCGCCGACGAGCTCGCCCAGCCACGGCGCAGCTGGTGGGTGGCGCATGACCAAGGCAGGATAGTCGGCTTTGCAGGCGGGCGGCTTGCGGGCTCGGACCTCGAGATCACGGACGTGGTCGTAGCTCCGGAGCGTCGGCGGCAGCAGGTGGCGAGCCGGCTCGTGGCGCGCGTCGCCTATGACGGCCAGACCTTTGGCGCCACGAGCGCCTCCCTTGAGGTGGAGCGGGGCAACGAGGCGGGCAGGTCGCTCTATGGCTCGCTCGGCTTTTCGCAGGTGGGCGAACGACCCGGCTACTACGGCGTTGACGCCACGGGAACGCCGGTCGACGCGCTCGTCCTGCGCTCGCCGCTGCCCCTGCGGGCGGACGAGAGGCTCCAGGAGCGGATGCCCGAGCCTTCCGCCTCGATTCGCCCCTGGCCCATCAAGCCCAAACCGCGTGACGAGGCGACGCGTCGGGCGCTTAGCGAGGCGGGCGACCTCGTGCTCGCCATCGAGTCCTCCTGCGACGAGACGGCCATGGCCGTCATAGACTCGCATGGCGTCATCTGCTCAAACGTGGTTGCCACCTCCGTTGACTTTCACGCCCGCTTTGGCGGCGTCGTCCCCGAGATCGCCTCGCGCAAGCACGTCGAGGCCATCGTGGGCGTGTACGAGGAGACGCTCGCGCAGGCGGGGGCCCACTTTGGCTGTGACACGCTGGCGCCGGAGGACCTCGCCTGCGTGGGCGTCACGACGGGACCGGGACTCGTGGGCGCGCTGGTGGTGGGCCTGGCATTTGCCAAGGGGCTCTGCGCCGCTGCCGACCTCGCCCTCACCTCCGTCAACCATCTGGAGGGGCATCTTCTGGCCAACCTCTTCGAGACGCCCGACCTCACGCCCCCCTTCGTGGCGAGCCTGGTGTCGGGGGGCAACACGATGCTCGTGCACGTCAAGGGCTGGGGTCGCTACGAGATCCTGGGCACGACCATAGACGATGCGGTGGGCGAGGCGTTTGACAAGGTCGCCAAGGCGCTTGGCCTGGGCTATCCGGGCGGCCCCGTCATCAGCAGGCTGGCGGCGCAGGGCAACAAGAAGGCCATTCACTTTCCCCGCGCCATGCTGCACAGTCACGACTACCGCTTCTCGCTGTCGGGGCTCAAGACGGCCGTCATCACCTACATCGAGGGCGAGAGCAAGGCGGGGCGCGCCATCAACCTGCCCGACCTCGCCGCCTCCTTTGAGGCCGCCGTCATCGACGTGCAGGTTGCCAAGGCCGTCGCGGCGGTGGAGGAGACGGGCGTCAACGACTTTTGCGTGGGCGGCGGCGTCGCTGCCAACCCGCAGCTCAGGGCCGCATACCGCCGCACCTTCGAGCGACGGGGCATTCGCGTGACCGTGCCGCCCCTGGCGGTCTGCGGCGACAACGGCGCCATGATCGCGCTGGCGGCGCTGCGCAACTGGCAGTCGGGCGTGCTCGTCGAGCTCACCCAGGACGCGGACCCCAACGCCAGGCTCGGCTGCTGGTCGTCCGAGGCGCAGCCCGTCGTCGCGCCCGGGTGGCCGGGGCGTTAGGCCCTTGCGAACAAGCGAGCCTCGGGGGGCTTCGGGCCGCGTCCCCGTCCCCCTGACGTTCCATGACGCCTGGGCGCCGCACGTAACGAAAGGCGCCTCCGTCGCGCACCGGCGTGATGAATTGTGTAATTGTCGGTCAATTTGAAAAATTGCTTGAAGCCCCTGCCGTCAGGGCATACGGTATGAAGTCTGCACGAGCAATGACAAGGTGACGTTCAGGCGGGGTGGTGTGGTTGACCAGGCATGGGCTCAAGCTTGTCGTCACGGTCGTGGGGCTCGTCCTTGCCGTCGTCGTCCTTGCGCTCTGCGTCACGGTCATGACGACGCCCTTTGGGCTGATCCAGGAGCCTGACGCCGTGCTCGTGCCCTTCTGACGCGCATGAGGCCACCGACGCGCACGAGGCCGCCGACGCGCACGAGGCCGTGTCCAACGTGTCGTCTTGACGCGCGTCCTCGCCGGTCAGAGTGCATATTTTTGTCACGACCTCTGCGTTTCTGATAATTCGCGCAGATGTTCATGCGGTTTCAAGGCCATTACGTTCTGCTCGCCTCCTCCGATCGCCCGAAAGACGGTCGTACACTGGTCCGACAGTTCACTAGCCAGGAAGGGGTTCCGTCATGAACGCAGCCAACGCCAGCACCCGCCGCGACTTCCTCAAGGCCTCGGGCCTTGGCGCTGCGGCCCTTGCCAGCTCGACGCTCCTGAGCGCGTGCGGCCCCTCCACGCAGACGGCCAACACGGGCTCGTCCTCTCCATCCGCGGCGTCGGGCTTTGGCGACAACGGCACGATGCGCGTGGGCATGGAGGTTGCCTATCCGCCGTACAACTGGCAGACTTCCGAGTCCACCGACGACACCATTCCCGTGCAGGGGCAGGACGGCGCCTATGCCGACGGCTACGATATCGTCTTTGCCAAGAAGATCGGCACGGCCCTGGGCCTTGAGCCCGTCGCGGTGAAGATGGAGTTCTCGGGCCTGGTCGAGGGTCTGACCAACGGTGTCATCGACGTCATCTGCGGCGGCATGACCGCCACGGACGAGCGCCGCCAGTCCATCGACTTCTCTGACCCCTACTGGGTGGGCCACTATGGCCTGCTCGTCAAGAAGGGCTCTTCCTACGAGGGCGCAACGAGCCTGAGCGTCTTCTCGGGCGCGGCGGTGCTCGGCCAGCGCGACACGCTGCTCGACACGGTCATCGACGAGATTGACGGCGTCAATCACATGACGCCCGTCGATTCGGTCCCCGCGCAGCTCTCGGCCCTCAACCAGGGCACCTGCGACGCCATCACCTTTGACGTCGAGAACGAGAAGGGCCTTCTGGCCGCCAACCCCGACCTCGTGGCCGTTCAGATCGACGGCAGCAAGATCCTCTTCCAGGAGGACGTCCCCATCAACGTCGGCATCGCCAAGGGGCACGATGACGTGCTCGCCAAGATCAACGACGCCATCAAGTCCGTCTCGCAGGACGAGCGCCAGGCCGCCTGGGACGCCGTGCAGGAACGCCTGCCCCAGTAGCGCCTTTGCCTGTCCCGTCGCAAGGAGCCTCGCACATGAGCCACGAATCTGCCGCGCATCCCACCCGACGCGCGTCGATGACGCGCTTTGTCACGCGCGACCACCGCTACGTCTTCTTGGGGACGAGCGCCCTCGCGCTGTGCGGCCTCTGGCTTGCCAACACGCCGCATCCCGGCATGAGCTTTCTCGCCGCGTCCTATGTCGTGGAGTCGATCCTGTATTACCTGCTTCTGGCCTGGGTCGCGGTGTCGCTCGTCGCGCTCGTCAACAAGCTGCTGCGCTGGAGGGGCGACGCGTATAGGGCAAGCTCTCCCTTCTGCCGTCCCCGGGCGCTCCGGGCGGAGCGGTATGCCTCGTACGTCATATGGCTCATCGTCCTGCTCTTTGCGGTCGATCGCGTGGTCATGGGCGGCATCAGCCTCGTGAGCTGGGCGGCGGCCCAGACGACCAACCCCACGGACTTCTTTGGGTCCATGGCGTACATGCTGTGCAACATGTGGCCCACCTTCGTCCAGGGCGTCGCAAACACTGTCATCATCGCCCTGGTGGGCACCGTGGTCGCCTTCTTCCTGGCGCTGGCGCTCGTCTTTCTGCGCCTGCAGCTGCCCGACCGCTCCGACAACGACTTCGTGCGCCTCCTCAAGATCGTGGGCGCCGGCTTTGCCAAGGTGTACTCGCAGGTCGTGCGCGGCACGCCCATGATGATCCAGGGTCTCATCATCTACTACGCGGGGACGGGCGTCCTGGCGGGGCGGGGCCTCTCGGCCTCGCAGATCCTCGTGGTGTGGTCGCCGTTCGTCGCCGCGCTGGTGACCGTCTCGCTCAACTCAACGGCCTATATGATGGAGGTCCTGCGTGCCGGCATCGGCGCCGTGGACGCCGGGCAGACCGAGGCGGCGCGTTCGCTGGGCCTCTCGCAGTGGCAGGCCATGCGCAGGGTCGTGTTCCCGCAGGGCATCAAGAACGCCATTCCCGCCCTGTCAAACGAGCTGGTCATCAACATCAAGGACTCGTCGGTGCTCATGGCCATCGGCGTCCTGGAGCTCACCTTTGCCACGCGCACCATAGCCGGCGTGTACTACAAGCAGATGGAGGTCTACGTGGCGGCGGCCGTGGTCTACCTCATCCTGACCCTGGCGGCCTCGTGGCTGCTGGGCAAGTTTGGCAGGCGCTTTGACGTGCAGGGCAACCAGGTGGTGCTGGGGACGTCCGACACGCCCGCCGCAATGCCGGCCAAGGGGGAGGCACGATGATGCGGAACACCACGGCACGGCAGGATGCGTCCCCGGTCGTGAGGGTCGCGGGCCTGCGCAAGTCGTTTGGCAGCCATGAGGTGCTCAGGGACATTGACTTTGAGGTCATGCCCGGCGAGGTCGTGACGGTCATAGGCGCCTCGGGTTCGGGCAAGTCCACCCTGCTGCGCTGCATCAACCTGCTCGAGACGCCCGACGCGGGGCACATCTGGTTCCATGGGCAGGACCTTGCTGCCGAGCATGTTGACGTCAACAGGCTGCGCGAGAACATAGGCATGTGCTTTCAGGCCTTCAACCTCTTTAACAACATGGACGTCCTGGGCAACTGCACGCTCGCGCCCGTCACGCTCAGGAAGGCGAGCAAGGCCGAGGCGGAGCGGATGGCGCTCGAGCACCTGGGCGAGGTGGGTCTCGCGGATTTCGTCCATGCCATGCCCTCCACGCTGTCGGGCGGTCAGAAGCAGCGCGTCGCCATCGCGCGGGCGCTCTGCATGAATCCCGACCTCATGCTCTTTGACGAGCCCACCTCCGCCCTCGACCCCGAGATCGTGGGGGAGGTGCTCGAGGTCATGAGGCGCCTGGCCGCAGACGGCATGACCATGGTGGTCGTGACGCACGAGATGTCCTTTGCCAAGAACGTCTCCGACAGGGTGGTCTTCATGGACCAGGGCGTCATCGTGGAGGAGGGGGCGCCACAGAAGATGTTCTCCAGCCCCACTCAGCCGCGGACTCGCGAGTTTCTTGCGCGCTACCTGAAGGACTAGGCGCGCCGCGCGGGCGGCTGTTGTGCCGTCGCGTGCCGTCGCTTAGCCAAAACACGACGTTTGAAACAAAAATACGCCTCCTGGCGGCGTTTTCTGACACGTTTGTCGTGTTTTGGCTAAGGTGGGGGATGCGTTTCTCAACGTGCCGCCCGCAGGTGGCGCATGCCCCGCCGCAAGGAAAGAAGTCCCATGGCCGGACCAGGCTCCTCGCTTGCCGTCATCACCTCTCGCCACGTCTATCTTGACAAGCGCCGTCCCGACGTCCCTGCGGCCCTCGTGATCGAAGGCGATCGCATCCGCGACGTCCTGCACCCTCGCAGCCCCGCGCTCGCGGCCCTGACAACCGATGGCGTCCGCGTGCGCGACCTGGGTGACGCCTTCGTCTGTCCCGGCTTTCACGACGCCCACCAGCACGTGTTTCACACGGCGCTCTTTCGCTCGCCACTCGCCTGCCACTGCGACGGCGCAAGCGAGGAGGACTGCGTCAGCATCATGCGCGCGTTTGCCGCCACCAAGTCGCCCGCGGGCAAGGACGGATGGCTCGTCGGCCAGGGCTGGCGCTCGGCCCTGTGGGATGACCTTACGCCCCCTACCAGGGCGTCTTTGGACAGGGTCTTTCCCGACAGGCCCGTTGCGCTCTATGCCGGAAACCTTCACACGCTCTGGCTCAACTCACGCGGGCTGGAGTGTCTGGGCATCACGTCCCAGAGCGTCCCGCCGCCCGGCGGCAGCTTTGAGAGGGATTCAGTCGGCCAGCTCACGGGCGTGTTGCGCGAGGCTGCTGCCATGGTGTATGCGGCCAAGGTCTTTGACACCCTGCCCCGCGCGGAGGTGCTTGCGGCCTATCGCTCCTACATGCGCATGAGCGTGTCGCAGGGCATCACCTCCGTCTGCGACATGGCGCTCTGCGCCGTGCCGGGCGTGGACTACGTCTATGAGGGCATCTACGAGGACCTCCTGGACGAGGGGGAGGTCGGGCTGGGTGACGAGCGGGGCAGCCTGCCCGTGCGCGTGAGCCTCTTTCCGCAGAACGTGGGCAGCTACCAGCGCGTCGAGACCCTGCGGGCACGCCTGGCGGGCAGCTACCTGCGAGTGCCCGGCACCAAGCAGTTCTTTGACGGCATCTCGAGCGCTCACACGGCGTGGCTGCACGAGCCGTACGCAAACCCGTACGTCCCGGGCGACTGTGGCCGGCCCACTGTGGAGCCCGAGCTGATGCGCTCGTACGTCCTCGCGGCGGCAGAGAGGGGCCTAGCCACGCGCATCCACGCCATCGGAGACAAGGCCGTCTCGACCGCCATCGACATCTTTGCCGAGGCTCGTGCGCGCTACGGCAGCCCCCGCCAGGGACGTCATGCCATCGAGCACGTCGAGAACCTCCTGCCTGCCGACGTCGCGCGCATGGCCGCGGCAGGCGTCGTCGCCTCCGTCCAGCCTCAGCATCTGGTCATCGACACGACGCAGCCCGTTCGCGACCTGGGACCAGAAAGAGCGAGCTTCATGTGGCCCTTTGCGAGCTTTGAGGCGTCGGGCGTCATGATGGCCTTTGGCACCGACGCGCCCTGCGTCGCGGACTCGGCCTTGGACGTGCTTGCGTGCGCGGTCACGCGCGCGGACCCTCACGCCGACGGTCCGGCGGGCGGCTGGTTGCCTGAGCAGCGCATATCAATGGCGGCGGCGATTGACGCCTACACGCGCGGCTCGGCGTACGTATGCGGTCGCGAGAGGGAGCTGGGCACGCTCGCGCCGGGCAGGCTGGCCGACCTCGTCGTGCTCGACGCCAACCTCATGACGGCGGACCCAGGGCGCATCATCGAGGCGCGCACGCTTGCCACGTACGTGGGCGGGAGGATCGTCTGGGAGGCGTAGCCGCCTTGCCACATCTTGCGCCGCCCGGTCCCGCGTCGCCGTGCCGGCGCCTCGTGACGCGCCATCGTCGCCCGCGCACCGCGTCTGGTGCCCCGCGGCGTGCCGGACGTGCGACAATGGCCCCACGAGGCCAGCGTCGCCTTGAGGGCAGCGCCGCCACAAGGCCAGCGTCGCCTTGAGGGCAGCGCCGCCTTGAGGCTCGCGCAGGCGCGAGGCCAACGTCACCATACGCAGGGAGGAACCATGCAGGACGGGTTTGTGAAGGTCGTCGCAGCGTCGCCGCAGGTCAAGGTTGCCGACGTCCAGGCCAACGTCGAATCGTGCGTTGACGTGGTCACCCAGGCCGTCGAGGATGACGGCGCCAAGGTCATCGTGCTGCCCGAGCTCTGCGTCACGGGTTACACCTGCGCGGACCTCTTCTGGCAGGACGCCCTGCTCGACGCGGCGGAGCGCGGCCTCAGGCGCCTGGCCCAGGACGTCGCCTCCCTCGACGCCCTGGTCGTCGTCGGCCTGCCCGTTCGCGCGGGTGGCAAGCTCCACAACTGCGCCGCGGTGCTCGCCCATGGCAGGCTCCTGGGACTTGTGCCCAAGCTCAACGTCCCCAACTACAACGAGTTCTACGAGCTGCGTCACTTTGCCCCTGGCCCCAGGGTGCCGCGCCGCGTTGACCTTGCCGGCTGGCATGACGTCCCCTTTGGCGCCAACCAGCTCTTCTGCTGCGAGGAGCTTCCTGAGCTGGTGGTGGCCGTCGAGGTCTGCGAGGATCTGTGGGTGAGCGAGCCTCCCTCCATCAGTCACGCCCGGGCGGGTGCTACCCTCATCGTCAACCTCTCCGCCTCGGACGCCGTCGTGGGCAAGGCGGACTACCGACGCTCGCTCGTCGTGGGCCAGAGCGCCCGCCTCGTCTGCGCCTACGCCTACGCCAGCGCGGGCTGGGGCGAGTCCACGCAGGACCTGGTGTTCTCGGCCCACGACCTCGTTGCCGAGAACGGCGTCCTTTTGGCGGAGGCCAGGCCCTTTGGCTCGGCCTCCGCGCTGACCGAGGTGGACGTCCGCGCCCTTGCGGCGGAGCGCCGCCGCCTGACGACCTTCAAGACCCTTGCGGACCCCGTCGCCGCAGGCTACCTGTGCGCGCCCTTCTCGCTCAGGCGGGAGGAGACCCGCCTGACCCGCCGCGTCGACCCGCATCCCTTTGTTCCGGCAAGCTCCGCCAGGCGCAACGAGCGCTGCGAGGACGTCCTTGCCATCCAGGCGCATGGCCTGGCCAAACGCCTGTCGCACACCCGCTCGGAATGCGCGGTGGTGGGAGTCTCGGGCGGCCTTGACTCCACGCTGGCGCTGCTCGTGACGGCGCGGGCCTTTGACGTCCTGGGGCTGGCGCCGGCCGGCATCATCGCCGTCACGATGCCGGGCTTTGGCACCACGGACCGCACGCACGGAAACGCCCTTGAGCTCACGAAGGCCCTGGGTGCCACCCTGCGCGAGATTCCTATCGCGGCGGCGGTGCGCCAGCACTTTCGGGACATAGGACACGACGAGAGCGATCGCTCCGTGACCTACGAGAACGCCCAGGCGCGCGAGCGCACCCAGATTCTCATGGACGTCGCCAACCAGGAGGGCGGACTTGTGGTGGGCACGGGCGACCTTTCCGAGCTTGCCCTAGGCTGGGCCACCTACAATGCCGACCACATGTCCATGTACGGCGTCAACGCGGGGGTCCCCAAGACGCTCGTCCGCCACCTCGTGCGCTACGTGGCCGACACCTGTGCCGCCGACGCGCTCTCGCGGGTGCTCCTTGACGTCTTGGACACGCCCGTCTCGCCCGAGCTTCTGCCCCTTGCCAAGGACGGCAGCATCGCGCAGCGCACGGAGGACCTCGTGGGTCCCTACGAGCTGCATGACTTCTTCCTCTATCAGGTGCTGCGCCGCGGCTTTGCGCCCAGGAAGGTGTATCGTCTGGCACGCTACGCCTTGGGCCGGGGAACTGCGGCAAACTATGACGACGCGACGATCCTCAAGTGGCTGCGCACATTTTACCGTCGCTTCTTTGCACAGCAGTTCAAGCGCAGCTGTCTGCCCGACGGCCCCAAGGTGGGGTCGGTGGCCGTGAGTCCCCGCGGCGACCTACGCATGCCGAGCGACGCCTGCCCGGCGGTGTGGCTGCGCGAGCTGGCGGAGCTGGAAGAGGGGCGCTGAGGCCAGGTCGCCGGGCCCCTCTACAGCTGTATGTCAATGACCTTGTTCGTCGGGGCGTTTGTCACAAGAAGCTCAAACGCCTTTCCTGGTATGGGCCTGCGGCAGTAGTTCTTGTCCTCGAGCATCTTCTCAAACGGTTTAGGTATATCAATGTACGAGAAGGGCATGTGCGTCGTGTAGCTGCTGTTGGGCTTAAGGACCAGGGCCAAGGTCGATCCGTTCAGCTGGGGTTCGCTTGCCCCCCAGAGGTCGTAGTCCATCGTGTAGAAGGTGGTCCTGTCATCCGCTATGACCATCTGGGAGACCATGTCCAGGTATCCGGAGTCGTTGCCCACGTTCCGCACGTCATAGGTGAGCACGAGGACGTCCCCGCTGCCGTTCTTGATCGTGCTGGGGTCGGCATGTGGCGCATAGCGAGCCAGGTACTCGTCGGAGTCCATGACCTCCGCCTTGGACACCGTCAGGTAGTAGCCCTTTGTGTTTTCCTTGGCGTCATCGAGGAAGGCCCCGTCCAGGTCCACCTCCTCGCCGACGTTGTAGTGCTCGACGGGAATGTGAAGCTGGCTTTGGTTCACGTGCCAGATGCGTATGCCCACAAGCAGTGCCAACGTCACCACCAAGGCCGCCCACGCAAGCCTATGCCTTAGCATGCGAACCCCTCCCCCCGAGCATCTCGTGGCCGTCCAGATGCCCCTCGGCCAGATAGTAGACCTGGTCGGAAAGACCCCGCAGAACATGGGCGTCATGGCAGGCGAGGATGATGGTGCATCCCCGCTCGCGCATCTTGTTGACCACGTCCGTGAGCATCTTGACGCCGGCGGCGTCAAGGGCGTTGGTGGGTTCGTCCAACAGCAGCAGGCGCGGGAGCTCCATGATTGCCGCGGCAATGCCCAATCGCTGCTTCATGCCCAGGGAGTACTTGGAAAAATGCCTGCGGTCATCGGGGTCCAGGCCCACGAGGTCCAGGACCTGCCGCACGCGTTTATCGTCGACGACGTCCTTGATGGACGCCAGGACGCGCAGGTTATCTAATCCCGTCCTGCCGGACAGGAAGGCGGGATTCTCTATGAGCAGGCCCACGCTTGGCGGAAAGGCGACGTCTGCCCATAACGTCTGACCGTCTATCTCCACCGTCCCCGTGGTAGGGCGAATGAGGCCTGCCATGGCCCGCATGAGCATGGTCTTTCCAGATCCGTTGACACCGGCCAAACCGGTGACCTCTGCGCTGGGAGCGGTGATGGATATGTCCTGAAAGATGGTGCGACCTTTGATGGTCTTTCCGAGGCCCTTTGTGAGCAGAGTCACGTTAGCCCTCCTTTCCGAGGATGTCCATGCGGACAAAGGCGATGCCGCCTGTCACGATCGAAAATACCGCGACGCCAAGGGCAAGCGCGAGCCCCCACTGTGGAGGAAAGCCAAAGCCTTGCCCCACGACTCCGGGTGAGCGCATGGCCATGAGGTAGTTGCCGGGCAGCAGCGGACAGGCATAATAGAACGCCGACAAAAACAGGATCGAGAAGGAGGCAAGATAGCTGAGCGTTTGTCCCGCCACGAGTGAAAGAAAAAGCTGGAACAGGCACAGCGCCGCCGTCATGCAGGGAACGCCGACAAGGAAGAGCGCGAAGGTTCCCGTGTCAGGCCGGACGTTCATGTCAAGGTGCATCATGTGGTACAGGTCCTGAGACACGTCCAGACTAAGACCTCCTCCGGGAATGCAGGCAAACAGGGCGCAGACCCCCAGGTGCACGGCCCAATACAGCAGAACGCTCGCCACGACCCACACGCATTTGGAGAGCCACCAGGCCCACCTGCTCCCTGCGCTGGCCAGGACTTTCTCGCCAAAGCCCATGAGGTCGCGATAGGGATAGTCCAGCGTAATAAAATGCAATAGCAACAGGAGAAACGCCCAGCTGACGGGAAATCGGAAGGGGTCGGTGGGAGAAGGCAGAAACGGGGCCATGCCGGCAAGGTTACCGGCAAGAATGTTGCCCAGGGACCAGGGGACCTTCTGAATGGATGCCACCGACGTCAGCACATAGGCTCCACCGCTCGCACACGCCAGAACGACTGCGGCGCCATACCACCGTGCTACCGACCTCAGCCCCTCGCGAAGGTCCATGTTGATCAGGCGCACAATCACAGCACGTCCCTCCTCACCTGACACATCGTCATCACAAGGGCAACTAACAACATCAGTGCCCCTTCACCGAAGATGACCTGGGGGCTTTGAAGATACGTTTCGGCAATTGCCCGCATGTTCTGCCCCAACCCCAGTTGGACGCCACAGATTGTTCCTAGGGCATAGTAGATTTTGTCGTTGACAAACTGGAGTCCCAGCAGACCAAGCTGAGGGGCAATGAGCAGCACGACCCGGTTTTCGACGACAAAGGAGAGAGCATGAACAAAGGTAGCCCACAGTCCGCTCAAGACGCCCGCCAGAAGCGTGAAGAGGACCACATAGACCACGGGCAGGTTGTAGAAGAACCAGGCCCATAGGTCTTGGGAATAGACGGCGTTATACAGAACACCCACGACGTCGGGCAGGTAGGCGGGGATGAAGCAGGCCAGCAGAAGAAAGTTAACCACCAGGGGAATGACGGCGACGAGCGCCCCAGACACAAACACCGCCAACGCCTTTGCGGCAAGGACCCTTTCTCTCCGGTCCCGTGACATGAGCTGATTGGCATAGCCGCTCTGAAGCTCCGAGCGATAGGACCATGCGTAGGGAATGACTGCCAACACGGGCATAAGCTGAAAGAGCAGGGTCGAGCTAGGTTGAATAAAGTCGAGAGAGACCCAATACTTGAAGCAGTTGCCTATCGTAAAGGGAATGAACTTGTGCGGGTAAAGCGCAATGGGGTTGTCAAGAAAGTAGATGATGTTGCCCGCCGCGCTCGCGACGGCCAGGCCAAGCGCAATCGTCAGGGCAATCGCAAGCCAGGGATTCCTGAGGGCCTTGCGCAGCTCCATGCCCATGAGGTTTCTCATAGCTCCTCCTATCCCACAAGCGTGGCGTTGAGCTCAAGGCGGTACTTTCCCTCGTTGAACCCCAACCCCGGCACTATGACCGACGGCACGTCAACGTGCCTCCCCAGCAGGTCGCCGTAAAAGTAGCCCAAGGTGTAATCCGCCTTTCCACCAACAGGGAGCTGGAAGCAAAAGTAGTCGTGGTCTCCCTTTGGCACGGTTGAGCCAGAGAAATACTCGAGATTACTGGACTCCTCGTCTAACTGGGCAATTGTGCTTATGCGGAAGCAGGGGTTGTCCTCAAAGTCCATTTCGGCGGGACGTGCGTCCACGTTCTCAAGGTGAATCGTGACGACAAGGAGCTTGCTTTTCTGGCTGTCCTCTGGATCAAACATCTGCGCGAGGTCAGCAGGTACCTGGTCATCCAAGGCGGCGGCGCTCTCGTACGCGCGCGCACTCGTCACGCTCATGCGCATGGTGCCCACCCAGCCAAACACGTTTTTATTCAGGTCATCCGGGTTCAGGGCGTCCGAGGCGGCATCGTCAGGCGCGTCGCCCCTGAGATCTATTGTCTTTCCAGCGGGCACGCTTACCGTTTCCTCCTCCTTCTTGCTTTGGGCATCCTTATAGGCCTTGTCGGCAAAAAAGCTGCTGACAACGCGCGATAGGAGCACGCCTGCAAAAAGGATGGCAACGACGGCAAGCGTCACCTTCTCCTTCTTCTTGAAGGTCATGGCTGTGAGGCCTCTCTATCTGCTATGGGGGATAGCTCGTGAGGACCGCCGTCCCGGCGACAGCGCGCCAGGACGGCGGGCGGGTCCGTCAGTTCGTCAGGGTTGCCCCCAGAATGGTTGTAAGCTGCTTGGCAGGGCATAACATGGCATGCTCCTTCATCAATGGGGTGACGGCGGGTACCCGATTGACGCCGAGCGTGCCACGAGTTTGGGACCATGACCAGTAAGCAGGCGTATGGAATTGGAGAAAAATCAGTTTACGTGCTTTGTACCTGCGATGATACGTTCGATTAATTCCTGTCGGCTGTGAATGGAGAGCTTTCTGTACCCGTCGCGCCGGGCCGAGTTGACGGTGCCGCGGGAGTAGTTGAGCTCCTCCGAGACCTGCCCGCCGCTCCTTCCCCGCGCCGTCAGGAGAAGCACCTCCGACTCCGTCTTGCTTAGACCCTGAGACGCCAAAAAGCCAAGCATGCGTCGCCGGCGCTCGTCATTGGCTCCTTGTCCGAGCCCAAGGTCCTTAGCGCGCGCATCGTTGGAAAGGCGCACGCAGTATGCGCCCACCGAAAGCCCCGCGAGCGTGAGTGAGATCCCCAAAAGAATGCTGCCGGCGGATATTAGGCCGGTCTTGCCGCCCAAGAACGCCAGGGCCACCTCGTTGTAAAGAAGGCGGTCGCAATAGGCGTTGATGGCAACGGCGCCTGCGAGCATGCCCGCGCCCAGGCAGGGAAGAACAAGCCGCCTGGCGTCGTGCGCGTCTGGTGGCGTGGCGGCAGGACCCGCCGCCGCCCCCGCGACAAGTGCGACGGCAGCAAGGGCAAGGCGAAGGCTCATGGCGCCTTGTGCTCCGAGCGCGAGGGCGCCGCCCGCGACGGAGGCGCAGAGCATCTCCCAGCGTGCGCCCCTCATGAGATACGCCGAGCTCAGGCAGAGGGCAATCAACAGCGGCATGAGGAGCTCCAGGGTCGAGAAGGAGCCTGTCGCCCGCCATGCCTCTTCCATCACAAAGCCCACGGTCGCGGCGATTGCCAGAGGAGCGACGTCAATGCCCCGGACGGGGTCTGCCGTGCGGAGGCGCTCATCTGCAAGGGGCATGGCCCCGGCGGCGGCAAGGCCCAGGCAGCCGACGGTGAGGGCGGGACGCAGGGGTGGCAGCACCTGCGAGAGCGACACGAGCGCCAAAGGCAACGACAACAGCGGCAGCGCAAAGACGTCACCATCGCCCTCGGCCGCACGCGTCGGCCTTGCGGTGGGCGTGCCGCGCGAGGGTGACGTCACGCAAAAGAGAATCGCAAAGAGGCAGGTAGGAAGGGCAAGCAGGGGATGAGCGGGGTAACCGTTCATGCAAGACGCCTCAAGGTGGGAGAGTGCGATGGCGCACAGGCCCGTAGCCACAAAGACGCTCCTGAAGACGCCGCTTGCGACCCTTTGCGCCGGACGTTCCCTGGAGCTGACGTGCGCGACGACCAGACGTCCAAGGCTCGCCGACGCAAGGAGTCCCATGCCAAACGAGAGGACGAGCGTCTGCCCGGCACCCCATGGACGCCCGGTCGCCCCCAGTGGCAGCAGCAGGAGGGCAAGCAGGGAGGTCCGCGCAACGGGCAGCCATAAACGCGCCGGCGCCGGAGGGGACGTCTCTTCCGCGCCCGTGTCAACAGACCTGGCTGAGAGCGACGCGAGCTCAGCGGCACTGCTCACTCCCAGCTTTTTGTAGGCGCGGCTCAAGAGGACGCGCGTCGTCGAGGGCGCCTTGCCCAGCCGCTCCGCGATCTTGGAAATTGCCGCACCCCCAAGCAGCAGCTCCGCGCACGCACGCTCGCCGGGGGTAAGGCCGCTCAGGTCAAGGGTGACGTCGGCCTCCACACGGCTGCCGGCAGGCGTGGCCTTGAGCGTGGCGGGACGCCACAGCATGAGCGCCATGGCGCAGGCGGTCGCGAGGGCGCACGCGATGACGGCAAGGGGGGCGTCACGTGGCAGCGTCGTCGAGATGGGCGCAAGCCTGGCGGCGCAGCTCCACAGAAGCACGCCCGTTCCCAGGCACGCGAGGGCGAGGCGCCGCAGCCTCTCCGGCACGCGCCTGCTCATGAGAAGGACGATTCCCAGCGAGAGCACAGGAAGGGCGAACATCCCAAACGGCGCCGACGCCTGGTCCGTCTGACCCAGGAGGCCAAGAGGCTGACGAAGGAGTCCCGCCACGGCGAGCGTCAGCAGCGTGGGCGCAGAGGACGCCTCCTCCTTCGCGCGGGTGTCGTCCACGTTGTCCCCCGGGCCCACGTCCTCGGCCGCCCCATCCGTCCAAAGTCGGGAGAGCAGCATCGCGCAGAGGGTCAGGGGCCAGTAGCCGACGGTGGTCTTGATCAGGTGCGGGAGACGCAAGCCTAGCTCGAGAAGGTCGTAGGCCGTTCCGGTCGCCCTGGCTGCGGCATGCTCGAGGAGGGGGAGGGCACAAAACTCGGACACGACGTACAGCAGGGCTAACGCGAGCGCCGCGACCGTCAGATACCGTGCCGGTCGCGTCCAGTCGTGCGAGCGTGCGCCGCTCGCCACGCCGACGGGCGCCGCGCCCGCCAGGAGTCCCAGGGCAATGCAGGAAGGCGCGCTGGTCAGGCCGGGCACCTGGAGCGAGTACGCCGAGCACGCAAAGAAAGGAGTGGAAAAAAGCACAAAGAAGCCGACGAGCGCCGCCTGGCGCCAGATGCCGGGACGTTCCGTCAAGACGCAGGCCCTCCGCTTGATTGCCTGCCACAACGTCATCCTCGCCCCCTCGTGCCATCGTGTGCTGTCGGCCCCGTCAGATTCTGACGCCATCAGTATACGGCCCGACAGCGACGTTCTCTCAGACTCCGCCGCGCCGTGCGCCGCTCGATTCCGCGCGGCCAAATGTCTCTCGACCCAGCGCGCGTCTCACGGCCGTGCGGGCCCCCGCAGGCCCTGTAGGCCGCGCGCAAAACCATGAAGAAATTGTCCTGCTTCTTGGGACAACAGAAAATCTAAGTCATTGTCTGAAGATTTCTTATCTCGTGGGTGTATAGGGCTCTCGTGAGGGGTACTATTCTCAACGGTAGAGAGGCGAAGATTCCCAGCCTTGCGCCTGGGGTCAACGTCGTCGCAGGAAACGCGCCTGGCGGCGCACAAGAAGGAGGTTCTTGAACATGACTCTTAAGCCTTTGGGCGACCGCGTTCTCGTCAAGCCTGCCCCCAAGGAGGAGAAGACGGCAACCGGCCTGTACATCTCGTCCGGTGCGCAGGAGAAGCCTCAGCGCGGCGAGGTCGTGGCCGTCGGCGCCGGCAAGCTCAACGACAAGGGCGAGCGCGTCGCCCCGGACGTCAAGGTTGGCGACCAGGTCTACTACGGCAAGTTCGGCGGCAACGAGATCAAGATCGACGGCGAGGACTTCCTGCTGCTCCGCGCCGATGACATCTACGCCATCATTTCTGAGTAGCGCTCGCGCCATCGTCGCGCACATCGCATCACGGCAAGCAAAGAAGGAGAGAACACATCATGGCAAAGGACATCGTCTTCGGCACTGACGCTCGTGCCAAGCTCGCCAAGGGCGTGAACACCCTGGCCGACGCCGTCACCACCACCCTGGGCCCCAAGGGCCGCTACGTGGCGCTCCAGCGCTCCTACGGCGCCCCCACGATCACCAACGACGGCGTCTCCGTGGCCAAGGAGATCGAGCTCAAGGACCCCATCGAGAACATGGGCGCCCAGCTCGTCAAGGAGGTCGCCACCAAGACCAACGACACCGTGGGTGACGGCACCACCACCGCCACGCTCCTGGCTCAGGTCATCGTCAACGAGGGCCTGCGCAACGTGGCCGCCGGCGCCAACCCCATCGCCATCCGTCGCGGCATCGACAAGGCTGTCGCCATCGCCGTGGAAGAGATGAAGGGCGCCTCCCGCGACGTCTCCACCTCCGAGCAGATCGCGTCGGTGGGCACCATCTCCGCTGTCGACCCCGAGATAGGCAAGAAGATCTCCGAGGCCATGGACGTCGTGGGCAAGGACGGCGTCATCACCGTCGAGGACTCCAACACCTTCGGCATCGACATCGACACCGTCGAGGGCATGCAGTTTGACAAGGGCTACATCTCGCCCTACTTCGCCACCGAGAACGAGACCATGACGGCGGAGCTCCAGAACCCCTACATCCTCATGACCGACCAGAAGATCTCCAACATCCAGGACGTGCTCCCGGTCCTCGAGGGCATCCAGAAGAGCGGCTCGCCGCTGCTCATCATCGCCGAGGACGTTGACGGCGAGGCCCTGGCCACCCTGATCCTCAACAAGCTCCGCGGCACGCTGAACGTCTGCGCCGTCAAGGCCCCCGGCTACGGCGATCGCCGCAAGCGCATGCTCGAGGACATCGCCATCGTCACCGGCGGCCAGCCCGCGATGAAGGAGCTCGGCGTCGAGCTCACCGACGTCACCGCCGAGATGCTCGGTCGCGCCAAGTCGGTTAAGGTCACCAAGGACAGCACCACCATCGTCAACGGTGGCGGCGCTAAGGAGGCCATCGCCGACCGCATCGCCCAGATCAAGGGCGAGATCGAGCACACCGACTCCGACTTCGACAAGGAGAAGCTCCAGGAGCGCATGGCCAAGCTCGCCGGCGGCGTCGCCGTCATCAAGGTGGGCGCGGCCACCGAGGTCGAGCTCAAGGAGATCAAGCACCGCATCGAGGACGCGCTGCAGGCAACGCGCGCCGCGGTGGAGGAGGGCATCGTCGCCGGCGGCGGCGTCGCCTTCCTGCAGGCCGAGGCCTCGCTTGAGGCCGTCGAGTGCGCTGACAACGACGAGCGCATCGGCGTCGAGATCATCCGCAAGGCCCTCGCCGCTCCCGTGAAGACCATCGCCCAGAACGCCGGCTTCGAGGGCTCCGTCGTGGTCGAGAAGATCAAGAGCCTGCCTGCGGGTCAGGGCCTCAACTCCGCCAACGGCGAGTGGGGCGACATGATCGAGATGGGCGTCCTTGACCCCGTCAAGGTCACCCGCACCACGCTCCAGAACGCCGCCTCCGTGGCCTCGCTGATTCTCATCACCGAGGCGACCGTCTCCGATGAGCCCAAGGACACCTCCATCGAGGACGCCATCTCCCGTGCCGCCGCTGCCGGCGGACAGGGCGGCGGCATGTACTAGGCCTCTGCGGCCCGGCCGCACGCCGTGACGTTCCGCGCGTCGGGACGTTTCGCAGGACGCGACGCCCCTGCGTCGCACCGCCTGACCTCAAGGGGCCCCGCCGCAGCCGCGGTGGGGTCCCTTCTTGCTACGAGAGGCTGCATGCCGTGCCGCATGTTGAGCTGAAGACAGGGGGCTACTCGGCATCCCCGTTCAAAGCGTGCGTTGCAAAGGCTACCTTCTGCGTTTGCCTGGGATGCGGTTGTTAAGATCCGCCCAAACGTGCGCTTTGAACGGGACCCCCCCACGTATCCGGCGCCGCCTGCGGCCATCTTGACGGACGCGTGCGGTACGGGATAGCATCGGCCCGTCTTCGCCAGCAAGGCCAACCAGAAAGGCGACCCCATGGATCTTAACGCGCGCATCGACCACACCATCCTCAAGGCAAACGCGACCGAAGCCGATCTTGCTCGCTTGTGCGACGAGGCCAAGCGATACGGCTTTGCGACGGTCTCCATCAACGGCTGCTGGACGGCCTTTGCCGCCAGGCGCCTTGCCGGCTCCGGCGTGGGGGTGACCACCTGCATAGGGTTTCCCCTGGGGGCCGCCACCACGGCGGGCAAGGTTGCCGAGGCGCGCCAGGCGGTGCTGGACGGCACTGCGGAGATCGACATGGTCATCAACGTGGGCAAGCTCATCGACGGAGACGACGAGTACGTGACAAACGACATCGCCGAGGTCGTGAAGGCCGCGGACGGCCACCCCGTCAAGGTCATCCTCGAGTGCTGCCTGCTGGATGACGAGCAGATCGTTCGCGCCTGCAAGGACTGCATGGCCGCCGGTGCCGCGTTTGTCAAGACAAGCACGGGCTTCAGCACGGGGGGCGCCACGATTCATGCCGTCGAGCTCATGAAGGCGACGGTGGGTGATGCCTGCCAGATCAAGGCGGCGGGCGGCATCCATAACCGACAGGAGGCCGATGCCATGGCGGCCGCCGGCGCCGATCGTCTGGGCACGAGCGCGAGCATCGCCATCGTCGAGGGATAGGCGCCACGTGGGGCAGACCGCGCCGCCGCCAGGCCGGCGCCGCGTCCCCGCGCCGTGCTAGAATGGCTGCTCAGGGCAGGCGCCCGGCGAGCACCTCTCGCCCCGGCGGAAAGGGACCTCATGGCTGACGCACGTGACGAGCACGATGTTCTCGATGACCTCATAGACATCCGGGACGGCTTCAGCGGTCTGCAAAACCCTCTTGGCAGCCTGACGGACGCGGTGATCGATCCCTCAAAGGTCAGGCAGTACGACCCCTCCGACTACAAGGAGCGCCCCCGCTCCAACTCGGTCTTCTGCACGCGCTGCAAGGCCAGCTCGCTCGTGAGCCAAGAGGTGGCCGACGCCTGCTGCAGCCTGTGCCTGGACATCTGTCCGGTGGACGCCATCGAGATCCACAAGGCGAGCATTCGCGTCCTGGACACGTGCCGCATGTGCGGCCTGTGCACCATGGTCTGCCCGAGCGAGGTCTTCGTGGCGCAGCGACTCATGACGCGACAGCTCTATGACAAGATCGTGCGCGCCGCCAGCGCCCATGAGCAGTGCTACGTCACCTGCACGCGCGCCCTCGGCAGGCTTCCCAAGGACAACGAGGTGCTGCTGCCCTGCGTGGGCCTCATCCCGCGCGAGCTGTGGTTCTCGCTGATCGCCGACTATGACAACGTCAGCGTGTACCTGCCCCTGGGCATCTGCGACCGCTGCCGCACCACCACAGGCGAGGAGGCCTACGCCACGGAGATCTCCATGGCCGAGGAGTGGTCCCAGGCGTCGGTGGGCCTCGAGGTGGACGAGAAGGAGCTCAACCACGAGCAGACGCGCGCCTATCGACGTGGCCAGTTCCTCAACGAGATGCGTCGCGCGGGGCAGGCCGCCCTGACGTCGATGAACCCGGCGCTGGCAGGTGCCCAGGCAGTCGCCAAGAAGGTCAAGGACCACGCCGACCAGCTCTACCGCATGCAGCAGTCTCTGGAGAACGCCGTGGGCGGCAAGACCTCCGCCAGCCGTCAGCGCATCCTCACCCAAAAGCGTCGCACCGTGCTGGGCATGCTCCAGGGCCACCCCGCCCTGGCGGGGCGCATGCGCCTGCAGGTTCCCTCCTGCGACACCACGCGCTGCACCATGTGCGACGTCTGCACGCGCACGTGTCCCGTCAACGCCTGCGAGCTCGACGCGCAGGGGCATTTTTCGGTGGAGACGGCCTACTGCATCAATTGCGCGGCGTGCGTGCGGGTGTGCCCGGAGGGCGCCCTGACCATGGAGACCTGCGACCCCAGCGAGCTTGTCGTGCGCGACAAGGAGGCAGAGCGTCGCAAGCGCGAGGCACAGCAGCAGATGGAGAGGGCGCACAAGGCCGCCAAGGAGGGAAGGCGCCAGCTCAACCGTGCGCTTGACGCCCTCGAGCGCCTGGACGACGACGCGAAGTAGCGTCGGCGGGCGCGGCTGGCGCGCCGTCCGCCGCGCGGCGCCATGGGAGCGACGCCACGGCGGCATGGGAGCGACGCCACGGCATAGGTCGCGCGCCATGGTCCCCACTGCGCTAAGCTAGGGTCCGTCACACCGTAGGGGTTCGTCATACCGCATGAGCCCGTCACATCGGAAGAGTCCGTCACATCGGAAGAGCTGCTAAGGAGCATACCGTGTCGCTGTCTATCGGAATCGTGGGGCTGCCCAACGTCGGCAAGTCCACCCTGTTCACGGCCCTCACCAAGAAGGGCGGCCTTGCGGCAAACTACCCCTTTGCCACCATCGACCCCAACGTGGGCGTCGTTGACGTGCCCGACGAGCGGCTCGAGCAGCTTGCCAAGATAGTCAGTCCCGCTCGCGTCGTGCCGGCCACGGTCGAGTTCGTGGACATCGCAGGACTGGTGCGTGGCGCCAACGAGGGGGAGGGCCTGGGCAACCAGTTTCTCGCCAACATCCGCAACTGCGACGCCATCTGCGAGGTCGTGAGGTACTTTTCTGATGCCGACGTGGTGCACGTGGACGGGCGCGTGGACCCCGTCGCCGACGTGGACACGATTCAGACCGAGCTCGTCCTGGCCGACCTGGGGTCGCTGGAGCGCTCGATTCCCAAGCTCGAGAAGGAGGCCAAGCGCGACAAGGAGTGCGCGCCTCGCCTCGCCGTGGCCAAGCGCCTGCAGGCATGGCTCGACGAGGGCAACCGTGCCGCCGACCTCCCGATGAGCGACGACGAGCGAGCCTGCGCGCACGACCTCTTCCTGCTCACGATGAAGCCGATTCTCTACGTGGCGAACGTTGACGAGGACGCGGTGACCCAGGTTCCGGCGCCCGTGGGAACCCGGCAACCCATCGCGATCTGCGCCAAGGTGGAGGCGGAGCTCGCCGAGCTCGACGCCGACGAGGCGGCGGAGTACCTGGCGTCCCTGGGGCTGGAGCACAGCGGCCTGCAGGCCTTGGCGCAGGCGGCCTATCGGCTGCTGGGCCTGCAGAGCTACTTCACCGCCGGACCCAAGGAGGTGCGCGCGTGGACCGTGCGCGTCGGCGCCAAGGCACCCGAGGCCGCCGGAGTCATCCATTCCGACTTTGAGCGCGGCTTCATCAAGGCAAAGACCATCAGCTTTGACGATTACGTTGCCCTGGGTGGCGAGACGGGCGCGCGCGAGGCGGGAAGGCTCCGCATGGAGGGCAAGGACTACGTGGTCCAAGACGGTGACGTCATGGAGTTCCTGTTCAACGTGTAGGCACGCTTGCGCGCGTGAGCGGGTGGGTGCCCCTTGGCGCCCCTCGCCGGGCGCCTTCTGGCGGCCTTTTACGATCTTCCATGGTCGAGCCGCAGCGGTTGGCCGGTCCGCGACGCCTTGCTGGGCTGCTGGGCTTGGCCGGTCCGTGACGTCTTGCCGGGCTGCGGGGCTTAGCCAGAACACGACATTTGTGTCAGAATCCCGGCCCAAAGCCCGCGATTTTGACACAAGCGTCGTGTTTTGGCTACGGGCGGCCCGGCACGCGGTTGGATGCTCGGCGCCCCCCGCCTAAAGCGCGCGTCGCGGAGGCTAGCTTTTACGTTTGCCCAGGATTCGATTATTCAGACCCGTCCAGACGTACGCTTTGAACGGGACCCCCGAGCATCGCGCAAAAAAGGACCCGCCGAGGCGGGTCCCGAACGTGCAAATGGGCTGAAGGCGCGATTCTGAGGGCACGAGCGACATGACCTGGGCCAAAACGGTTTACAGACGGATGGCCATTTAGGCATCCTAGCTTGCTTGCAGGCTGAATACATGGTAAAAGGATTTGATATACACGTATCAGCCGGCGCCCGGCCGTGCGCCGTGCTGCTACGTGAAATGTCGTTGAAGGGGGCTTGACACGAGCGTGGGAACCCGCATCAATACGCTCGACGCTCGACGCTCGACGCTCGACGCTCGACGCTCGACGCTCGACGCTCGACGCTCGACGCTCGACGCTCGACGCTCGACGCTCGTATAGCCCTGCCTTCAAACGACGTCGCGTCACGCGACGTCGTCGCGAACCAGTCACGCAAGGCGCGCACTCCGCTTGACGCGGCGGAGCGTGCGTCTTCGTTTGTTGTATTCGCGCGGCTTGTCACCCGCGCGGGGAGGGGAGAGCGCCATGCAAGACACTAGGACCAACACGCCACGGGGAGGTTTGCGGTCTGCGCTGTGCGAGCTCCGCCGCAACGCAGGCCTGGCGCTTGCCGCCGTCCTCCTTGTCGCTGCGGGCGTGGCGCTTCCCGCCATGGCCGCTCCCGCCGCCGAGAACAGTTCTGCGCCCGCCGAGGCATCCGCAGCCCCCGCCTCCACTGGAGATGCTGCCGCCTCCGCCGAGGAGACCTCTGCCTCAACGGTGGCCCCTGCTGATGCCGATGCCGTCTCCGCCTCTGCGGCCACGGCGCCCTCCGCTCCCGCAAAGGCCCCCGCCCCTGCGGAGCCCGACTATAAGTTTGTGGCCAAGTGGGGCAATCCCTTCAATGCGACCACCACGGGCTACGAATACGAGAACCCCGCCACCCTATCGTTTGGCACTGCCTCCCACCCGCTGTACAACAGACCGTATGTTGCCTCCGTAGATATCTCCTTCAATCTCACAGACACGGGAAACGTCACGAGCCTGCCAGCAGGCTCAGTTACGGTGAGCGCCCCCTCCTCGCTGTTTGTCACCTGGGACAGCGACACAAATACCTACGTTGACATCAACAAGAACCCCCTCAGCCCCCTGAGCCAGTTCCAGACGCAGGTGCCCGCTGCGCCTGCCGTTGCCGATACGACCAGCTTCAACTATGCAAAAAGCAACGACGGCTCAAGGGTTATCGCCACAAATGCCAAGGTCATTTCGGGATCCAAGGCAGATAACTTCCTGTTCAACTATCACTTCATCCCAACTGTCCTGAGCGTGGACGCGCAGGGAAACTACGAGAAGACCTTTGACGTCACTCTGAGCGTGGACAAGGATCTGGACGGCAACGCCGACTTCACGCAGACCGTCACGCTCACGGTCAAAGTTCACACCGAGGCAAAGCCTCCTGAGCTCACCATCAAGCGCTTGAGTCAGGCCACCCCCAACCCTGTCGAGGACACCTATCTGACCTGGCAACAAAGCTGGGGCCCCAGACCGGCTGACGCGGACGATTACTTCTACGTTGCCTACGCCGCCCAGATCAGGCGCTTTGGAACGACGACCGAATCCAGCAGTCAGCCCTTCACCTACACCTTCGAAAACGTGGGGTCCGCTGCGGGTGAAGGCGGGCAGCTGGTTGGTGCCTGGACCGCCGACCAAAAGGTCGCGTTTAGCGATCTTGCCCACATGTATCAGGGACTTAACCTGACCACGCTCAGCGGCCTAGCCAAGGACTGGGAGGGGCGCATGTGGTCCGACGGGGCTGCAAAGACGAGCCCCATCGTATATGAGGGCATCCAATCCTCCCTTGCCAACTCCCCTTGGAGCAGTCAAACGTACCTCGAACTTGGCGGTACATATAACAACAAGATTTCCAGCGGCAACGCCGGCGGTTGGAAGGCTTTCGTCCTCTTGATGCGCTATCCCAACACGCTCATCACGGACGCCAAGGCCCATGGCGTGGACATGGAAAAGCAGGGTATCGATGTGCACAATACGGTCAAGGTCACCCAGACCTCCAAGGATAACCCCAACAATCCTGCAGAACCGCACCGCTTTGAGGCCAGCGCGACGACTGCGGCCAACATCCTGCTCCTTGAGAAGGGCGACTACGGATACAGGAAGTATACCTACCTAAAGTCTGGCGGCAAAAACCTGAACGATACGGACGCGCGGGTCAACTATGGTGGCCAAAGCGCTCTTGACGCCGGAAAGAAGGCGGAGGTGCAAGGGGGCTTCTGGGGCACCGATTCCTTCACTCACGTTGCCGACAGCGGCCCCGTGAGGCCCACTTGGGACAAGGATGCCCATACGTACTCCTGTGAGCCAAGGACCATGGTTATCTCGGAGCGGGGAAAGATCCTCTCCACCGGTGACGGTAGGGGCCGCATACCCGGGACCACAGACAAGCTGATCGACCCCATCAACCTTTCTGACGACGACTACCGCTACACCAAGGTAACGATAGGCCTGCAGGAGTATGACGCGGTATATTCCCAGGCGGGTGTGTGGGAGCGCATGTCATCTCCCTCCAAGGACTACGCCAACCAAAAGCCCGTGAGCCTCTATATCAGGCATGCGGGGCAAAATAACTTTGAATTTTTCCAGGACGTCAACGTCAGGGGCACGGCACAGGTTGCGTTGCCAGATGACGTTGTGGACGTGCGCGTCAGCCATGAGAGTTCCTACTATGAAAGCAGTCTCTCCCTGGTAACCACGGAGGTCCTGCTTCCCTCGAAGAGGGTCAGGGACTATGTGCACCAAAACATCAAGGATGGCAAGGAGACCTACTACACGGCTCCGGCTGACTATAAGCTCATGGAGGGAAAGACCGCCGATCAGGCTGGCGACCTGACTGCGCGGAGGCTTTCCGGGGTGACGGCCAGCACAGATGACGAGCATAATGTGTACATAACCTATCGCCTCAATCAGATTTCCAGGAACAGCTCCGTCCTCAAGACCGCGAGCGCTGTCACGGACATCCCTGACAAGGCAAAACAGCGCGTCACCTACACCGTCATGACCTTCAACAACATGGGTAACTTAGGCGACGGCATGAACCTCAGGGCCTGCTATAGCGAGGACGAGGGGTTGATGGGCAAATACGCGATCTCATCTGGCGTCTTTTGGGATCTTTTGCCTGCAGGCACCACGCTGGACACGTCGAGCATCGAGGTTGGGCGCTGGCATTATCCCAACACGCAGCATCTGTACGTTCCCTTTGACGCCTCGTACTACGACGTCGAGACGATTCCCAACTACCAGGGCAGCGGCCTCACCATGCTCAAGGTGACGCTCAAGGGCCTTCCGCCCGAGGAGAGTGCCTATAGCGTGCGCAACGATGACGGCAAGATGAAATACACCGGCTACGACGCGCCAACGTTTAGGCTCTACCTCAGATTTGATTTGGTCAACTCCTATGCGAACATTCGTGACAGGGGAGCCGATGTCCTCAACACGGTCGCCTTTGTGAACACCTCGAAGGGCGAGTGGGACCCTGCGCAGATTGACTTCTCGAAGACGGACAATCCCGAGACGTACCATTACTTCACCTCGCTGGCAGACGCGGTTCGCGACGCGAAGACAGGCGATACCGTCGGCTTTGGCCTGACGCACAGACCCGTGAGTTTCAAGCCAATCAACGTGACCGAGGCGGGCACCGAGCAGCAGGTTCGCAACGTCGAGCTAGACCAGACCTTCGAGGATGCTCAGGAGGGCACGAGCGACGTCTACACGGACTCCAGCTATCAGTATCGCCTGGCCTACTACCAGGAGAGAGCCAGCAAAGGCACGCAGATCGTCTTTTATGACACCCTCGAGAACGGTGCGGACGCACACGGCGGCTCGCCGGCGCAGAGCTCTGCATGGCGGGGCCACTTTAGAAGCGTTGACCTCTCGGCTATCGCTGGGCGCACCTCTTTTGGAAAGACCGGGGCAAACGACCATGCCCGGCCCGTGCTCTACTACGCTACCACCGTCCCTGGCGAGGCAGATACCGACCTCTCCAACACGCAGGTGTGGACAAAATACGAGGGGACAGACGATTTCACGCAGATGGGCGCCTCGCTGCCCGAGACAACCAAGAACGCCATACGTGCGATAGCGATTGACGCCTCTAAGACCAAGGGCGGGGACGACTTTGTCCTTGCCCCCGGATCGGCGCTCGTGGCATATATCAATATGGACTCTCCCACAAAGGACGAAGCCGCAAACGACAAGCTGGACGGCAAGCTTGCCGTCAACCAGCATCGGGTGAGGTGCGTTAACGCAACGGGTGGGGCAAACCCCCTGACAAACGATCTCTATGCGGCAAGCTCGGTCAAGCTCCATACGGTGAACCTCGGGCTTACCAAGTCATCAGATCCCGCTTCGGGTACTCAAGATGCGCCCGCAAAAATTAAGAACGAGCAGGGCGAGCCCATCGCATACACCATTACGGTGACCAATAAAAATGACACGCTCCCTCTTGCCAACGTGAAGGTCAGCGACCCTATACCTGAGGGACTGGACATTGACGAGGGCAACATTACGGCGAGCGGCACCGACAAGGACGGCAACGCGCTTACCCAGGGAATGGACGAGATTGCGGCAAGCCGCACGCGTGACGGTCGCACCCTCGCATGGACCATCCCGTCGCTGGAGCCAGGTCAGTCAATCAGCTTCACAGTGCCCACAAGCCTCGCCCAAAAGGCCGACAAACCCCAGCGCTTTGACAACACGGCGCAGGTGACCTCCGTGAGGGGGCAGGACGTCAAGCTCGTCTCCGAGACCACCCATCACATGACCGAGCCCCTGGTTGACGTGCATGCGACAAAGACCTGGGCGGGCGGCGTCGAGGGCGACCACGGCGAGGTGACGCTTCAGCTCCTGCGCTCCGTTGACGGCGGCGAGCCCGAGCCTGTGGGCGAGTCCGTTACAACGAGCGGCCTTTCTGCGACGTGGGAGGGCGTGTCCACGTACGATGCCCAGGGTCGCAAGTACGCCTACTCCGTGGCGGAGCTCTCCGCCACGGGCGAGAGGCTCGCGGAGGGCGGCCTGCGTGGCGACTACCGCGTGAGCTACGGCACGAACGCGGAGGACGGCACGCTCACGGTCACGAACAGCTACGTCGAGCCGCCCGCTAACCCTCCCGCCAACCCTTCCGAGCCGACCCTGCCGCGGACGGGCGACGTTTCCCTTGCCGCCCCGTATGTTCTGACAGCCTTTGGCCTTGCGCTTGCCCTTGCGGGCGTCCTGCGGAAAAAGGGCGGGAAAGCATAGGCCAGACCTCGTCCTGAGTTGCGTTCGGCCCCGTCACATAGCGTGGCGGGGCCGTTTTTTCAGGAGGTTGCGCCCCATCTTTCAGGAGGTCGCGCGTCATCTTTCAGGAGGTCGCGCGCCATCTTTAGGAGGTCGCGCGTCGCCCTTGGAGGACGGGCAGCCCTTTTGATTCTGCGCGAGAAGTCAGCCTGCTCAGGTGGCCTTGCAAGAGAATCGCGCCACATCGCCTAGTATGAGTCGCCGCCCAGAATCACGATCACCGGCACGTCCGTCCTGTAGCTGCCGTCATTTGCCTGGGGCATGACGCCGCCGCCCAACGTCTGGGCAACGCCCAGCGCCGACGACCGGGCCCCGTTGCCGTTATAGATGACCTTCGTCGTGCTCTCGCGTGCTGCGGCGGTGTCCGCCGTCGCGGTAAAGCCCCTGTTCTTGAGCGTCGTTGCCACCTTGCCCGCGGCGCCGTCGGTCATGCTCGCGTTGAGCACGAGCACGCTGCCCGAGTAGGTGGGCGCGTCGGAGGCGGACGCCCCCTCTCCCGTCTTGGTCGTTCCAGCCTCGCCCGTCGCCGCGGCACCTGAATCCTGGGCGGACACGCCCCTCGCAGGGTCATCTGCGTCGTTCTCGTATGGCGGGAGCCCCTGGTCCACGCGAGACATCATCTTTCTCCACGCGCTCGTCTGGCAGATTTCGTACCAGGTGTCGTTCTTGTACTGCGAGGTGGTGGGCTCCATGCCCGCCATGACGTCCGTGTCCACGTTCATGCCCCTGAACTGCGCCGCAAGCGAGGCTATGGTGTTGACGTCCATGTCGGTCTTGATCATGCCGGCCATCGTGTTGATCGTGTTGACCATGGTGACGGGGTCGCTTGCCAGCACCTTCTTCATGACGGCCATGATCACGGCACGTTGGTTGGCGGCGCGGTACAGGTCGCCGTCGCCGTAGGCGTCATAGGCGTGACGCGCGCGGGAAAGAAGCGCCGCCGTCCGGCCGTCGATGGTCTGCTCGCCCGCCGGCAGGTCGAGTCCCGTGTACTGAGGGTCCTTGACGGGGGTGGGCAGGTTGACGGTCACGCCGCCGACGGCATCGACCGCCTGCGCCATGCCGTCCATGTCAATCTGGGCGTAATGCGAGATGCTCACACCCGAAAACTGCGAGATGACCTGGGTGGCGTAGGCGGGGCCCCCAAACGCGAACGCGGCGTTGATCTTCTGCTCGCCGTATGATCCCAGGTTGACTAGGGTGTCGCGATGGATGGACACCAGCGTCACCTTTTTCTCCTGCGGGTCAACGCGCGCGAGCATGATGGAGTCGGAGCGATACGCGCTGTCGCTGGACCCGTACTCAGGGCCCTCCGAACGGCCCTCGTCCTTGTCGATGCCCAGAAGCAGCACGTAAAACGGCCTACCTGCCTCCGTGGACGTCAGCGCGGAGGAAAGGTCCGGGCTCAGGCCGCCGGTGAGCTGGGTGTTGATGTGGTAAACGTAAGCTGCCATGGCCGCGCCCGCCAGCACGATGAGGGAGGCAAGGGTGATGAGGACGTTGCGGGCGACCTTGTGACGCCTCCGCCTGATGCGCTTGGCCACGTAGTGGTCAACGGATGCCGATGCGTTGCGGGAGAGCGTCGCGGACTTTGCGGCGAGGTCGCCGTTGCCATGAGTCTCTGTGGGGGTCTTCTTGTGGCGCGCCACGATGTGGTCCCTCCATCGTCATGTCTCACCATGTGACCTGGTAAGAGAAACGGCAGGACATACGCATAACTAATAAATAATAGGCTTATTGAACAATCCTCGCACGAAGTTCATAAAGGGCGGTCCGCGGCGCGTGTCCGCCGGGCCAGCGCGGCACTGCGCGCCTCCAGGCAGCGGGCGACAGGGCATGTTCCCGGACCCAGGCGACAGGTCCTGTTCGCCAGGTCACGGTCGGCGCTTCTTGTCCCCCGAACGACGGCCGGGCGGTATCATGGGTACGGAGCAGTGAACATCCGAGGCGCGCAGGGTCTGCGGCGCGGGGGCCAAGCCCTGTGCCGACCGGCTTGCGCCTCTGGCAGAGAGGCAGCGTCCATGCAGAACTCCAGACCCACCCAACTCGTCGCCGTTCTCGACTTTGGCGCCCAGTACGGGCAGCTCATCGCCCGGCGCGTCCGCGACCTGCAGGTATACTCCGAGATAGTTCCCTGCGACATCTCTGCCGAGGAGCTCGGCGCCCTGGCTCCCAGCGCCATCATCCTGTCGGGCGGTCCCGCCTCCGTGTATGCCGAGGACGCCCCAACGATGGACCACAAGATCTTTGACCTGGGTATTCCGGTGTTCGGCTTCTGCTACGGACAGCAGATCATGGCCGTCACCCTGGGCGGCGCGGTGGGTCATACCGACAAGGGCGAGTATGGCCCCGCCGAGCTCCACCGCAGGGGAAGCTCGCGCATCCTGGACGGGACGCCCCAGAACCAGACCGTGTGGATGAGCCATCGCGACGCCGTGAGCCGGGTGCCGGAGGGCTTTGCGGTGACTGCCTCCACGGACGCCTGTCCCGTCGCCGCCATGGAGGACGCGTCGCGTCGGCTCTTTGCCACGCAGTTTCATCCCGAGGTGCGCCACACCGCCTGCGGCATGACCATGCTCGAGCACTTCTTGTTTGACGTCTGCGGTCTTTCGCGCACGTGGAACATGGACAACATCATCGAGGAGAAGGTCGCGCAGATTCGCGAGCAGGTGGGTGCCAAGAAGGTGATCTTGGCCCTCTCGGGCGGCGTGGACTCCTCCGTCGTGGCGGCGCTCGTGCACCGCGCGATAGGCGACCAGCTCACCTGCGTCTTCGTGAACCATGGCCTGCTGCGCAAGGGCGAGCCCGAGATGGTGGAGGAGGTCTTTCGCGGGCAGTTCAACGTGCCGTTGGTGCACGTGCATGCCGAGGAGCGCTACGGACGGCTGCTTGCCGGCGTGAGCGACCCCGAGGAGAAGCGTCGCCGCATTGGCACCGAGTTCTGGAAGGTCTTCTTTGACGAGGCGCAGAAGATCGGCAACGTGGAGATGCTGGCCCAGGGCACCATCTATCCCGACATCATCGAGTCGGGCGCGCGCAAGACGGGCGGGAAGGCCTCCACGATCAAGAGCCACCACAACCTGATCCCGTTTCCGGAGGGCGTGCGCTTTGACCTCGTCGAGCCGCTGGACCACTTCTTTAAGGACGAAGTCCGCGAGCTGGGCATCGCGCTGGGGCTGCCCGCCAAGATGGTCTGGCGCCAGCCCTTCCCCGGTCCGGGCCTTGCCATTCGCATCATCGGCGAGGTGACGGCCGAGAAGCTCGCCATCCTCAAGGACGCCGACGCCATCGTCCGCGAGGAGCTGGACGCCTATAACGCGCGGCTGTTCGAGGAGACGGGCGAGCGCAACTCGGAGCATAGCTGCTGGCAGTACTTTGCCGTGCTGCCCGACATCAGGTCCGTGGGCGTGATGGGCGACGAGCGCACCTACCGTCGTCCGGTGATCGTTCGAGCGGTGGAGTCGAGCGACGCCATGACCGCCGACTGGGCCAAGCTGCCCTTTGAGGTAATCGGGCGCATCTCCACGCGCATCGTCGGCGAGGTGGAGGGCGTCAACCGAGTGGTATACGACGTGACGCCCAAGCCCCCCGCGACGATTGAGTGGGAGTAAGCCGATAGAGCTTACGGTTCGCGACAGTAGATAGCGAATAGCAACATAAGTGCAGGTAGAAAAGGGTATCTTCGTGACTTCGAGGACACCCTTTTCTACGGTTTAAAACGCTTCGAGCGGGATAATTTGTACATGATTTTGGTGCAAAACAGAATAGTCGCGGGCGGTTTTTGGTAAAAATGAGCGCCCTCTGAGCCGTTGAGCAGACTGGAGGTGCTCGGGTCAGACATGGGATGAGTGGGCTCCGGCGTCTGCAGGGATGCCGGAGCCGTGGAGTTGCTACAGAGCCTGGACGCGTGGGGTTTCTTGGTCGTCCACGACGAAGGAGCCGTCGTTCAGCTCTGCGATACGGGCGTTGAGCCTGCCCAAAAGATCGAGCATCTTCTGCTTGTCGACCCTCTCCTGTTCCTCGTTGAACCAGCAGGCCTGGTCGTGCGAGTCGAACTCGTAATAGGAATCGAACAGTTCGCTGATTTCCCTATTCAGCGAAGCTACAATCGGGTCCTCGTGAACCAGCGGCAAGTCATCGGTCGCGATGCCGGTTCCCTCTTCGCAGGTCCAGACGGGGCCATGCAGGAACTCGTTCATAATCTTGATGGTGACCATCACTTCTCCTTTCTGCGGCGGTGAGGATAAGCCGACACGATGAAACCGTTAGTACCGACACCCGTAATGATGCAGTACTCGCCTTCGTAGTAGTAGACACGCTCGTATCCCATGCGGCTTCCGATGGGCTTGAGCTCGTTTTTCACGATGCTGCCTTGACTTATGACTTTCCTCAAATAGGCTTCAACCTCGGTTTTTGGAACGCCGAAAGCCTTGGCAATCTGCACATCGTGGCCTCAGGATTTGATGTGTCCCATGCCGGAGCCAGCATTTCCCTTTTTCAACCAGACGATTTGCCCCGTCTTGTCGCGTGTGACGAAAAGCATGTCCTTACGGGTGAATTTTACTCCGTCGCGCTTGAGCTCTGCTACCAGCGCTTCGTCGATCATCGGCTGCGACGCAAGCTCCTTTAGCTTTGCCCCGTTCTCGGCGGCCTTGGCGGCGTACTCGTTCTGCTCGAGTGTACCTTGGGGCGAGCCTGAGGTGCCGTGGGCGTAGCCTGACTTGAATCACCTCATTTCAAGCTGCCTGCTACGAATCCCGGCGGAAACCTGGGAGTGATCAAAGGTGTGACCTGCGGTTTTGCGAATCAATTGAGTCATTCCAATACAGCGAATCAAGGGCTGATTTGTCCAAATTGCGCACGAATCAGCCCCTCGGTAGCACGGTGCGACACTCATTGAAATCACTCGGACTGGATTAATCACTGAGTGGGAATAGAGTTTTGTCCAAAAATCATCTGTTAAGGGGGACACTTTTACGTTTTTCTAAGAAAGTGTCCCCGTAAAAAGCCGTTCAACTGCCCTCCCAGTGCGAGTCTGCGGACTTTGCTTACAGGTCTCTGCCATCTGCATCTTCAATTGATGCTGCCTCGAATGCTAGCTATAATTCTGGCTAACATTATAGGAGGTCAGAAATGGCGGCATTGACGATGGGGCTCGCAGAGGCCAAGAACAACTTCTCGCGCTTGACGGCAGAGGTGAACAGGACGGGCAAGTCAGTCACCATCTTGAAAAACAACAAGCCCTGGGTCGTAATCCAACCGGCTCGGGAGAATAGCAACGCCACGGACGTGGCAGTCGACTTTATGGACGAGTACGCAGATGTGTTCGAAGAGCTTGCCAAGTGAGCGTCCTAGCCTTCTCCAAAGAAGATGTCCTGGCTATCCACGCGTCTGCAATCGAGCGGTTTGGCGGGCTTGATGGCTTACGCGACGAGGGGCTCCTCGACTCGGCGTTGGCGCAACCGCTCCAAACCTTCGGTGGGGCAAGCCTGTACCCAAGCGCTATCGACAGGGCGTGCAGATACGCCTTCGGCATCATATCCGACCACCCGTTTTTCGATGGCAACAAGAGAACGGGTGCCGCCCTACTTGGCACATACCTCAGGATGTCTGGCATTGGCTTCAGGCCTGACCACGCAGCCTTCCTCAAGGTCATGTAGGTGTTGCGGATGGGTCGGTAGGCTACGACGCGCTCGTCGATTGGGTTGAAAGCGTAGTGGAATAAAGCGCTCCGCGATCTGCGGCACGTCCATGAGGCCGTCGGGCAGGTCGTTCGCTTCGGATGTCGAGGAGGCAGCAGATCCACATATCTCCGCCCCAGCATGTTGGTGTAGCGCAGGTAGCTTAGGTTGAGCCTCTTGCGCAGGTCGATGTCCTGGCAGCCCGTGCTTCCGTCGGGCAGGGTGACTTTACTGCGGCGCTTCATCGGGACGCCCGGCCGTAGCCGCGGGCGCCTGCATGCTCACGCCGCGCGCCCTGATAGGGGCACGCGTTATGAGACATGGTTTTCACCAGTCCTTTCCGCCGAACATCGGCACATCCAATGGCAGAAAAGGGTTGGCGTGAGACACTTCCCGATGTGATCCGGCGTGGGCATCCCGCGCCAGCCGATAGCCGTTGAAGCGCCAACTTCGACGGCTATCTTGCTCTAAGCGCAGGCAGCGCGACCGCCTCCTTTCACGGAGCAAGAGGCAAGAATGCGCGTCTCGTATTCGGTCAGGGCTTTGAGCCGTAGTCGTGGCGCCTCACCGTCCTGCCCTTGGCGGAGCGCGCGGCCGTAGCTCACCAGGAGGTCGTCATGGATGGCTTCGACATCGAGCTTCGGTTTAAAGGCAATGTTGGGTGGTCCAGAAAAACCACCGCAGTCCCAAATGGCAATAAGAGCCAAAATGGCAAAAAACAAGTGTACTATTTTGATAAAAAATAAAAATGAGGCCACAATTGAGATGTGGCGAGTGCATGATTATAGTGTATACGTATCAATCGTTGGAGTTGTATGACGTATTCATTTGTAACGAAGGATGTAAATACTACTCAAAGGTGGCAACAAATCTACCGTGCTTTGTAAAAAATCATATGGGATTAATCAAATTAATAGGAGACGTCAGAGAAAGGAAAACCCAACGCTATAGCGTAGTTGGGTAACGTAGTTATGATAATAAAAAAGCATAAAAATGTTATCAAAGTTTTTTCGTTCGCATTGATGCCCCTGATGGTTTTGTCCCTGTCATGGGCACCAATTACGTATGCCAAAAACTTGCAAGACCAACCTCAATCTGAAACGCCAATTGATACTCCTGCAAAGGAAGAACCATCAAGCATCAAATCCAACGAGGAACAGGGTGATGGCCTAGAAATAGGACCGGAGATTGTTGATCAACCCGTGCGTCGATCAACTTTACCGGCACCGACCATTGGCAAGGTCTTTTACGATGCCACAACTATATCTGGCGGTAATGTACAACGAAAAAGAGTTGGTGGAAAGACCGTAAGATCGACTGTATATGTGACCCTAAAAGATAAGAACGGTAACGAAAAAGCCACTGTTTCCGTCACCCCCAGCAGTGGAGTTACGTGGACGGTAAATCTACCTGGCGGCGTTACCGTTGCAGAAGGCGATACCGTCACTGCCTATCAAACCTTGGCTGGCGATACATCTGATGTGGTGACCGCAAATGCTGAGCCATCAAAAGCCTTCGAGAATAAAGACAAATTGAAGATGCCCGTCGGCGAAATCTGGATTGAACAAACGAACGCTAACATTGTAAATGACGATGAGCAAGCAGAAGCTACTGAAATGTTGAAGAACGCCAATCCGGACATTGCGGGAGACTTTAGTAGTGTCAAATTCTCAATCAATGGCACGGAACATGCTTACTATGAAGTAACCTATACCGATGGATCAACCTCCGGAAAAATTGAAGCTCCGGACCTAAAAATCAAACAGGTAACCGAAACTTCAATGGGCGCTACCATTGGTGATATCACAGTTGTCGACAATGTTATTAAAGGAAAACTGGCTGGACCAGGACCTTTTGATGGCATAAAAGTACAATTAGTCCTTAATGTTAATAAGAATAAATTAGATCAATATTGTAATGAAAATAAGTGTCTAGTTGACAAAGACTCATCTAAACCGGTAGATACAGTTGTAGATACTACAACAGGAGAGTTTTCATATACAATTCCAAATCCTGACTTAAAAATTGATCAAATAGTTGGTGTTTCTGTAAAAGAACCCCATAAATTTATATCTTGTTCCACAACAACTGTTCAACCGGCACCAGTAGGAAAAACAGAAGTTAGAGACCCTAGAAAACTAACAGAAGATGATAAAACAGCTATAGTTGCAGCTATTAAAGAAGCATATACAGTAAATGGAGAATCTAAATTACCAAACGGAACTGGATTCTATAAAGACATACCTGCATTTATAGAGTTTGATAAAGATGGAAACGTAAGAATAATCAACCCAAGTAATGTAAACGCTAGCTGGTCAGGCGGAACTTTTGTACCTAATAAAAAGGCTGATGGTTCACTTGATGTAAAAGATGAGTCTGAAGTCATTAAATACCTTGCCAAAGATCTAGTGAAAAATATTGCACCTAAATCTCCTGCGATTGCGGTAGATACGGATAATGGCGAAGTAACTATTACCCCACCAGCTTACAAAGTACCTGGTGATGATACCGACCTGCTGTCCTACACGATTACCTATAAAGATGCTTCTGGAGCGGAGAAAACCGTCACTGCAACGCGAGATTTGAAAACCAATAAATGGAGCGGAACTGGCGTTGATGAGAACACCGGCGTGATTACTCTGAGTGTCGAAGACATCGAACTCGCTGGAACCATCAAGGCAACCGCAAAGGATAATGGTGGTCTCGAGGGAGACACCGACAAGCTCGATTCAGTTGAGGAAAGCAAGACGCTCGAAACGGCCACTGTTAGCTACAATGGCAACGGCGGCGCTGGCAAAATGGATGGCAAGAAGCTCAACAAGGGCTCAAAGTACAAGATTTTGAGCAATGCTTTCACCGCTCCTGAAAATCAGGAATTTGACACCTGGGAAGTAAATGGCAAAAAACTAGCGCCAGGCACTGAGATTACGGTTGACAAAGATACGCAAGTCAAAGCAATTTGGAAGGAGAGCCGGGTCAAGCTAAAAATCACTACATCCGTAACAAACGGAACCATTGATCCGAGCTGCGATGTTTATAAGGGAGACAACAAGACCATAAACTATGCGCCAAACGATGGTTACAAGCTAAAGAGCGTAACCGTCGATGGCACGGAAGTGGATATATCTACGTATCCAAATAGCTATACCTTTACGAATCTCGATAAAAACCATGAGATAGCCGTTGTGTATGAACTCCCTACATACACAGTGACTTATAACTGGGGCGGAGAGGCACCGGAAGGAAAGGCTGTTCCAAAAGATACAGGCAGCTACCACAAGGGTGATCACTACACCGTAGATACCACCTACAAGGCTGGCGACACGGCAGAGGGCGAGAAGGACGGCAAGAAGGGCACGTGGGCCTTCAGCGGCTGGACCGACCCGAACAACGGCACCATGGGCGACGGGGACGCGACCATCACGGGCTCCTGGACGTTCACGGAGGCCGCCAAGCACCAGGTCACCTACGACTGGGGCGCCGACGCGCCGGCAGGGAAGGACCTGCCGAAGGACAGCGGCAGCTACTACGCCGGCGACCACTACGACGTGGACGCCACCTACAAGGCTGGCGACACGGCAGAGGGCGAGAAGGACGGCAAGAAGGGCACGTGGGCCTTCAGCGGCTGGACCGACCCGAACAACGGCACCATGGGCGACGGGGACGCGACCATCACGGGCTCCTGGACGTTCACGGAAGAACCGGCCAACCCGAAAGATCCAAAGAACCCAGGAACAGCAAAGCCATCTTCTGCAAATGTTCTACCAAAAACTGGCGATGCAACGAGTACACCATTCTATGTAGGTGTTATGACACTGATTGGATCTGCTCTATTAGCGCTAGCACGGGGGCTTAAGAAAAATAACAACCAATAGGTTAGGCAGTGCAACATAGGGAGTTTGCCATCCCAACAAAACGGTATAGTCGTGAAATGCGGCTATACCGTTTTTTCGTCTTTCTTTTTCTGAGGTGGCATAAACTCATCGATGCAGTCCCATACGATACGCATCCTCTGCATCCTGCGAGCACTAAGAATGACTTTGTGAAGGCCAGCCTCAGGCATCGAAAGGTTGTTTGCCTTGAAGTGCCCGCCTTCATTGTCATGCTTGACAGCTTTACCGTTCGACCTTGTAATCATTCCAGCACTTTGACTCGTGGCTCCCTGCCGCCGACCAGCGTCGGGTGAGGGGTCGTCTTGCCGTCCTTGCCGGTGCCGTTTCGCTCACCGATGACGAGCTCGCCATTCTCCTTAACGGTATAGGTGTAGTGATTGTCCGTCGGCTTTTCTGCATGGTTGACGAGAACGCCATCGCTCACGCTGTCATGAGCGTTAACCGCTGTTGGGTTACGGGCTGGTGCCACGATGGATGTTCACCTTAAAGACCTTAGCCGTACGGGTGAAGGCGCGGACAAGACTACGGTGCAAAAAGGCACGTGGGACTTGCGCTTCAAGATGGATTATGAGAATACGGGCCACAATCTCAAAAAGGCAAGTAAGTTTACCTACAACGGTCATGCCGCTGAGCTTTGCTCTGGTAGCTTGTCTCCTGTGGCGTTGAGTCTTGAGTTCACCACTGACGACCGTATGGATGATTTTAGTAATGTGCCTAGTGGCAAGGCTCCCGACAAGATGAGCGCTCAACAGACCAGCTATCCACGTAAAGCCTGAATATGACCAGATAGTCTTGCGCGGACATTCATGACGCACGCGCTCAAGAAAATCTACCAAACCACGTTGATTGGCTGGTTCGAAGGGTTCGCCACCCAATAGAGTAAGGCCTTGGATATAGTCTGGCGTGAGGCTATCGATAATCTGCTGTTGTACCGCCTTATCAAACGGATTGCCATATTCAAAAGACCAAGCCTCGGGATTAAAGCAAAACGGACAGGCGCGACGGCAGCCAGATACAAACAGCGTTGTTCTTACGCCAATGCCGTTGGCAATATCGCACTATTTGATAGTGACGTAATTCATATTCTCCCCCTGCCTGGGCATAGGGCTCAATGTCTTTGCAAAGTAGTCCTTTGATTTGTCAGACCCATTTGTATGCCTGAAGTTAAGGAAATCTTTCGAATTTTGCTTCTGGTTCCTTAAAGGGCGGTCAGAAGACAATGTGCTTAAGCGATACAACCCTGTCGTGAAATGCCGCAAGTCAGGAAAGGAGGGCGCATGGAAGTTATCCGCGAAGGGTCTATGTCTCATAATGATGTTGTCTATAGAGGCGGCGTAACTCGCTATAGCCGTAGCGCTTCAACACTTCGGTCGTATCAGCGCCGAGCGCATTGCCAACATCGTCATCGCGGCTGGTTCAAGCGCGTTATCATCCTTTTTTTCCTTACGTTTACGTTCCTTGGGGCTATCTGTTTTCAACAGGGCTTGCTGCCATGGCAACGCCTTTCCAAGACCACTCCTGCCGAGCTTGTCAGTCTTTTTGAACGCAATCCCGAAGCACGCCAGTTTGTTTTGGATTATGACAAGCACCACAACGATCATCCAACTATTGATCTTTCTGAATACGCTCACAGTCCCATGGTTCCGCTCTTCTTGCAGTGGGATGAGCGCTGGGGCTATACCAACTATGCGGGTCAGTATTTTGCGCTTTCTGGTTGTGGTCCGAGCTGTTTATCGATGGCCTATATCTATCTTACGGGGGACACATCGATGTCGCCTCTTGCGATGGGCGAGTTTGCAACAGCCCAGGGTTATGCAGTCGATGGAGAGGGTAGTGCCTGGGCGCTCATATCTCAGGGCGGTCGAAAATTAGGTTTAGATGTGACCGAGATTCCCCTGCAAGAGAAACGTGTTAAGACAAACCTCGAAGCAGGCAATCCCATTATTTGCATCATGGGCCGGGGTGATTTTACCAAGACTGGTCATTTTATTGTTCTCGCTGGTCTTAGGGAAGATGGTATCGTTGTGCGTGATCCCAATAGCAGAGAACGCTCCAATAAGATTTGGACCTACGATGAGCTTGAGGGCCAGATTCAAAATCTCTGGGTCCTGCGCAGAAGTCAAGTCTAACAAGCAGAACTTGCCGCCTGCCACCTCATATATCCTCGTGAGAAAACGCTCTTGTTCGTATACCACCTGCCCTGACGAAACGTTGTATTGAAATGCAAGGGTCTATGTGAGAAAGAGTTCAGATGTATCGCATTCTTCTAGTGGATGACGACCGTGATATTGTTGGTGCGCTCAAGATTTATCTGCAAAATCCCGACTATGAACTGCTTTGTGCCTATGACGGCAAGCAAGCTGTTGCGATGGTAGAGCAGGGGATTGAAGACAGCCGTCCCATCGATTTGGTTTTGCTTGATGTGATGATGCCCGTGATGGATGGTCCGGCGGCACTGGTACAAATCCGCAAGCTCAGCAATGTGTCGGTGATTATGCTTACCGCAAAAAGTGAGGACGCAGACAAGGTGCTCGGTCTTGATTTGGGTGCTGATGATTATATCACCAAGCCCTTTGTACCTGCAGAGTTATTGGCACGCGTGCGTAGTGCGCTGCGCCGATACAAGCGGCTCGGCGCCGCCAATCCTCAGGACGAGGAGGCTGCCACAACGCTTGTGCTTGGTGGTATCGAACTCAATGATGCCGCAAAAAAAGTTACCGTAGATGGCGAAGCGGTTGCGCTTACACCCAAAGAATATGACATCTGCCATTTTCTCATGAAGCATCCTGGACGTGTCTACAGCCCAGCTGCAATCTACGAGGCAGTCTGGGGCGCGCCTTCGTATGGCTGTGAAAATACCGTTGCTGTTCACGTACGTCATCTGCGAGAAAAAATAGAGATTAACCCTGCTGAGCCTCGCTATCTCATGGTGGTGTGGGGCCGCGGCTACAAGATGGGAGGCGCACGATGAAGCGCAACAACCAGCAAATCCCCAATGAGCACGCTGGTGCCCTTTGGGTTTGGCTCATGTGCGTCTTGGCGGTTATCAGCGTCTTTTTGTTGGTTCCTCTGGTCCATGCCTTTTTTATCTATGCTGCACATGGCATGACCGATTTCCCTGAGAGCTATTACGTTATGTGCGCTCTTGATTGTGCACTAGTGCTCTTTATGCTCTTTGTGGCAAAGCATTGGGCGATGGCTGACGACATCAAAACCGCTTGGTCACACCTTTGGCGCTGGGCACTGGGATATGTCGCAGTCGTCGTCGTAGTACTGTTTTGCGTATCCTCGGGTCTTTTTATCGCGTTGCTGGTGTTAGCGCTGTGTTCTTTAAGCTTTGTGATGCTGGGTGAACGCCAGGCCCGTCTTGACGATATAAGCAAAACAATTAAGCGTCTGGCTGCTGGTGACTTTACAGCGCAGGTGGATGAAAGTTTGATGCGCGGTAATCTTCGCGAGCTCGCAAGCGATATCAATAGATTAGCGCACGTGAGCTCTGTGGCTGCAGATGAGCAGGCTAATGCCTTGCGCTTGAGTCTTGATGCCGAGCAGGACAAGGTGCGCGCTGAGCGTCTCCGCACCGAGCTCATTGCCAATGTGAGCCATGATCTCAAGACGCCGTTGACTTCGGTAATCAACTATGCCGATTTGCTTTCTGCTGAGCTTGCTATTGCTCCAGAGGGTCGCGATGAAGACAAGCTTGAGGAATGCTCTGATGTGCTCGCCCGTCAGTCTGTGCGCCTACGCAAGCTCATTGAGGATTTGATTGAGGCTTCCAAGGCACAGACAGGCAATATCTCAGTTGCACTGGCGCCGCTTGATGCTTCTGTGCTGGTGGCGCAGGCAGGTGGTGAGTGGACAGAGCGCCTGGACAAGCAGAACATTCAGCTGATATGCACCACTTCTGACGAGCCGTTGATGATTAATGCCGATGGTAGGCAGATGGGTCGCATCTTTGACAACATCCTTAGCAATGTGTCCAAGTATGCCATGGCAGGGACAAGGGCTTATTTCAGCGCTCAGCCCTCAGCTGAGGGGGGAGTAGACATTAGCTGCAAGAATATCTCTGCAACGCAGTTGAATATCAGTGCGGAAGAACTGCTAGAGCGCTTTGTGCGGGGAGACGCTTCACGCACGACCGAAGGTTCGGGTTTGGGTCTTTCGATTGCTCAGAGTCTGATGGAGCTTCAAGGTGGGAGTTTGAAACTTGCAATAGATGCAGATCTGTTTTCAGTGACGCTTCACTTTCCCAGCGCAGCCATAACTACCGACAGCCCTCATGCGCTTAGTGCTTCTCATGCAGCGCCTGTTAGTCTCACTGCCAGCGCTTCTCATGCAGAGTAGTCTTTAGTGGTGCGAGTGCGGGCGTTTGCCTTATTTGATGAGATGATAACGGCAAACTTCTTCCACGTGAGATGATGAAAAAAGAAGGGGCTTTTGATACAGCCTCCTGCGCCTGCCGGGTTATCGCTGTGTTTGCTTACAAGTTCTTAATTGCGTCTGAATATTTGGACAAGAGGAAATCGTCGAAACAGTCAAACCCGGCTTTACCTTCCCGTCGATCTTCCATGATATGACCGCTCCGCTAGAGCAATCTATGCAGTAAAGGTGTCTGTATGGAGGCTAGGGGCTACAACGCTCTGATGCGCGGCGTCTCCCTATGGTCGACGATGAAATGGCCCGTCGCTGATCTCAGCGAGGCGTGCGTTTAGCTTGTCAAAAAGCTTGGGCGTACGAGCTTTGTCCACATTTTCTTGCCCCTCGTTGAACCAACACGCCATACCGTGCGAGCCGAACTCGTAGTAGAAATCGTACAGCTTGCCAATCTTTCCGTTTAAAGACACTACGACTGAATCGTCGTGAACCAAGGGAAGGCTGTCTGTCTCTACACCGGCGTCCTCTATGCAGGTCCAAACTGGCTCATGCAGGAGCTCGTTCATGATTTTGATGGCGAGCATCAGGACTCCTTTCCGCACGTGCGAGGGACGCCGAGACGATGAGGCCGCTTGTGCCTACGCAAGTGACCACACCATGGCGGCGCTCATGCTCTGTGAGATTTTCAATGGCCCCTGGCTGCTTGCTTGCAGGGACCGCCTGACATGTTTGAGCTGCTCCCATTTCTTGATGTCCAAGTTTGGGAGGCAGTTCAATAGTTTTAAACGGTTCAAGTTTTGAAAATGTAGTTCAGAAGTTTAGGCTGAAACTTTTGTCTGATAGTTTCTGGCCAATCCGGCGGTCCTCAGGAATTCGATTTGAGTTAGAGAAGCGAAGGTGTCCGAAACGATGGGGAAGGATGCCGTGAGGAACTTCTCCTGCCTCGACAGCCTGTCTGGCTACGAAGTCGGTTTTGGGCATGTGGTCCGTCAGACTCCGGATTCATATTTCATCACTCATGAAGTACAGGCGGTTTCCGTATAAGCAATTAGATATGTGCGTGAGCTCTTATCGGCTACATGGAGGCCGAGGTTCCCAGCGCTAACCGCGTGTGCTACGACATCACATCCAAGCCGCCCCGATTCCCAAAACTGAAACTCAGTTTGAACTCAGCGCATCTTTTGAAGCTCGATTTTCGCAAAAGTGCAGGTTTTCTCCCGCTGGGCGCGTCCTGGAGACTCCTACAGCCGTTTCCATGACCTTTAGCGTTCCTTTAGAAAGCCCGCCCAAACTGGGATATGAAAGGTCAGCCGGCAAGACAGGAGACGACATGACAAGATACGTTCTGGAAACGCGCGAGCTTTCCAAGCGGTTCGGGCGGGGAGGCGGCGCCCAGACGGCGGTGGACCACGTGTCCCTGCACGTCGATGAGGGAAAGGTCTACGGGCTGCTCGGTCCCAACGGCGCAGGCAAGTCGACCACGCTCAAGATGATCACGGGCATGCTGCGCCCCACGGGGGGCCAGATGCTCTTCGAGGGGCACCCCTGGGAACGAGACGACCTTTACCGCATCGGCTCGCTTGTTGAACAGGCGCCCCTCTATCCGAACCTGACCGCGAAAGAGAATCTGCGCGTGCGCACGACGTTGCTGGGCCTGCCGGAAGAGAGGGTCGGCGAGGTGCTGCAGACGGTGGGGCTCGCTGACACGGGGGGCAAGCGCGCTGGAAGGTTCTCGACGGGAATGAAGCAGCGTCTGGGGATAGCGCTCGCGCTGCTCGCGAGCCCGCGCCTGCTGATCCTGGACGAGCCGACCAACGGGCTCGACCCCATCGGTATCGAGGAGCTGCGCGGCCTCATTCGGAGCTTCCCCGAGCACGGCATCACGGTGCTGCTGTCGAGCCACATCCTCGGCGAGGTGCAGCACACGGCCGACACTGTTGGCATCATCGTCGGCGGCAGGCTTGCCTACGAGGACGCCCTGAATGAGGGCGAGGACCTGGAAGCTCTCTTCATGGACGTGTGCCGAAAGGGGGCGACCCGATGAGGACGGAGAGAGGCCTGCCCGCGCGCGGCTCCTTCGCGCGCGCCCTGCGCTCAGAGGCCCTGAAGTCGAGACACGCTGCGCCGGTGCGCCTGGCCGTCGCCCTGGCCCTGCCCTTCCCGCTGCTGGCGGCCTTCATCGCCCTGCGCATACCGCAACTGGGACTGCAGTACGCCCCTTGGAACTACTGGTACGCGCTGCTGATGCCGGTCTCGATCGCGCTCGTGGCTGCTACGGTGGCCAACGCCGACGTGCGCCTGGGCAACCGCGCCTTGCTCTCGGTCGGCGTGCCGCTGCCTCTGGCCTGGGGCGCGAAGGTCGCCTGGTGCCTGGCGCTCTCGCTGCTGTCGAACCTCGTCGTCCTCGCCGTGTACGCCGCGACGTCGCTCGCGGTGCCGCAGGGCGCGGCGAGCATGCCGGCGATGATGGCCGTTGCGCTCGCGCTGACCGTCACGAGCGCGTGGATGGTCCCGGCGACGCTCTTCCTCACGATGCGCGCCGGGATGCTCGCGGGCGTCTTCGTCCCGCTGGCAGTGCAGCTGGCCCTGGGCTTCGGCTGGTCGGCCGTGCCGTTCTGGCCCGCCTGCCCGCCCACGGCCACCATGGTGCTGCCGACGGCGTTTCTGCCCGTCCTGCCGAGTGGCGAGCCAGCAAGTGCCGGCATGGCCCTCGTGGAGTCGATGTCTCAGGGGGACGTCGTGCTTGCGCTCGCCGTCTCCTGCGCACTCGCTGCCGCGCTCACGGCCGCCGGCGCGGTGTGGATTGCTAGATCGGAGGAGCTGCGATGACGAGGGTGATGGCGAATCATGCGAATGGAGACTGTGGTGCGAGTGGAGACGGGGTCTCGCGTGCGTCGATGCCGCGCATGACGCTTCCGCGCGCCCTGCGTGCCGAGGCGCTGCGCCTGCGCCGGTCTCCCCTGGTGCCGCTACACCCGGCATGCTCCCTGGCGGCGGGTGTGGCGTGCGGGGCGTATTTCGCCCTCGCCCCCTGGGACGCGTCCATGGGGGCGGACGCCTTCGTGCAGCTGCTCGGCTCCCTGATGCCGCTCATGGCGGGCATCGTCTGCGGGCTGGACGCGGATGCGGAGGGAGAGGCCACGGGTCTCTCGGGCCTGCTTGCCGTCCCGTCGAGGCGGGTGGCGCTCTTTGCGAGGCTCCTCGCGCTCTGGCTGATGGGCTCGCTTGCCCTCCTTCTCGCTGTGGTCGTGTTCGCCGTTCCCCTCGTCCTAGCCGGGCGCGAGGCGTTGGGACCGGGCACCTTGGCATGCGCCGCCCTCGGGCTCTCCCTGGGGAGCGCCCCGCTCTACCTCGTCCTCTACGCCGTCGCGCTGCGCTGGGGCCGCAACGCCGCGATAGCGACGGGCGCGGCGGGCCTCATGCTCGCGTTCTTCTCGATGGGAGGGCTCGCGCACGGCCTCATGACCGGCGAGCTCACCGCCGCCGGGGCGAATGCGCTCTCGTACCTGCCGACCAGTTGGGCGGCGCTCCTGGGTTCCCTTCCCGTCGAGCTGGCTATCGCGAGCGGGCTGGCGGGCTCGGCAGGCGCCGCGGCCCACGTCGCCTCCGCAATCGGGCCTGCTGCAGGCCTGTGCGCCGCCGCGATCGTCCTGCTCTCATGCGCCTCGGCTGCATGGATCTCTCGCTTCGAGCCCGCCTTGCGCGGAGAATGAGGAGGTGCTGACATGATGGAAAGAACGCGTAAGCGCGGGCTCATCTTCCTCGCGCTGGCCGCCGCAATCGTGCTTGCCGTCGCAGTCCTGCGGGGATGTACCGGCTGCGCTGGCGCGGGACCGGTGGCCAAGAGCATGGCCGACAGATTGCTGCCCACGCCACGGCGCACGGTTTGGGCCCGCTGCCCGGCTCCGGGCACCCATTCGGACTCGTACCAGGATGCGTCCGGCTCGAGTACGAACTACGTATATGACGTGGAGGGAGTCACCGAGGACGGCAGGCGCATCACCGTGACCATCATCCTCTTCGGACGGGAGGCCTCCGGGGAGGGATGGCTCGAGATCGACGCCAGGGGGACCTCCGGCGTGCACTATCAGAGCGTCGCGGAGGACGAGGTCCCGCAGGCCGTGCGCGCCGCCCTGAGCGGCGGATGAGCCCTCGGCGAGCGGGGCCTGCCCGCGAACGTGGTGTATCATTATAAAATTGGCTGATAGGGCAAAGCCCCCGCAGGGACCCTGCAGGGCGCGCAAGGAGGTGGGGACGCGTGGCGCGAATTCTCGCAATCGACGATGACGGGGCGATCACCGACCTGCTCTTTCGCGTGCTTGCTCGCGACGGTCACGTCGTCGACGTCGCGAACGATTCAGTGTCCGCGCTCGACCTCGACCTGTCCCGCTACGACCTCGTCCTGTGCGATGTGATGATGCCCGGCATGGGCGGCTTCGAGCTGGTGGAGCGCATCCGGGACCGCGTGGACGCGCCCATCCTCTTCCTCACCGCGAAGGTTGCCGAGGAGGACGCTGTGCGCGGCCTGTCTCTGGGTGCCGACGACTACGTGCGCAAGCCGTTCGGCATCGCGGAGCTGCGGGCCAAGGTGGCCGCCCATCTGCGCCGAGAGGGCCGGGTGCGCACGCATGCGCTCGTCCTGGGCGATGTGCGCATCGACCTCGACGCGCGTGAGCTCTTTGTAAGCGGCAAGGTGGTGCCCCTCACGCCCACCGAGTACGCCCTGTGCGAGTGCCTCGCGCAGCATCGCGGCCGGGTGCTCTCGCGGCCGCAGATTCACGAGGAAGCCCTCGGGTGGGCTTCGGACGCGGGCGACGACGCCGTTTCCATGCACGTGAGCAACGCCCGCGCGAAGCTCCGCCGCGCAGGCGTGGACCCTATCGAGACGGCGCGCGGGATGGGGTACAGGTGGCGGGCGTAGAAGCCGCGCGCCGGCGCATGCGCATCCCCCTGGCCCTGGTGGTGGGCCGCTACTTCCTGTACGTGCTCGTCGGCGCGCTTTTCGCCGTGGGCATCCCCGCCGGCGCCTTCGCCTGGCAGATAGGGTCCGGCGCCGTCCTGCTCGCGAACTACGGCGAGGCCCATCTGGAAGAGGTCGAAGGCGTTCTGGCCGGCCAGGCCTCCTTCGACGACGGCGCCATCCCCTCGGCGTACCGCTTTGCCCGCTTCGGGGCGGACGGCTCCCTCCTTGCGTCCGACATGCCCGATGCGCAGCTTGCAGCTGCGCAGGATGTCGCGGTCCCACCCGATGGGGACGGCCCTCGCATCGTCGAGGCCGCCTCGTCATCCTTCTACTTCGCAGTGAGGCTGGCCGACGGTGGACGCTGCGTGCTTCGCTACGAGATCATGCCGCAGTGGGCCGACAAGGTGACGCGCGACACCCTTCCCAACCCCCAGGACCTGTTCGTGTGGGCCGCGCTGATCGCGCTGGTTCTTGTCGTCGCCCTCGTCGCCATGCGCGCCGGACGCGTGATAACACGCAGGATGGAGCCCCTGACGTCTGCGGCAGAGGCCGTCGGCAGGCAGGAGCTGGACACGCCCGTTGGGGGCAGCGACGTGACCGAGATCGACGACGTGCTGCGCGCGATGGAGGCGATGCGGGCCGCGCTGAAGGACTCGCTGGAGGCGCAGCGGGCGGCCGAACGGCGAGGCCGCGAGCAGGTCGCCGCGCTCGCGCACGATCTCAAGACGCCCCTCACGGTGGCACTCGGCAACGCTGACCTGCTCGCCGAGGACGCCGCCTCGGGCGCGCTCGGCGCGGACCAGGCCGCTTCCGCCCGGGCGATGCGGGACGCGGCGCTCTCCATGGACGCCTTCGTGGACCGGATCGTCGAGGCCTCCCGCGGGCAGACGGAGGAGATGAGTTTTGCGCCGGTGGACCCCGGAGTTCTCGCCGACGGGCTGGAGGGCGCGGTGGGAAGGCTTGTCGCGGCGCGCGGGCTCGTTCTCGAGGCATCGCGCACTACCGCGTTCGAGGACGCCTGCAACGCGGCCGCCGCGAAGGCGGCGTTGCCGCTCTGGGACGCAGGCGCCCTTGAGCGTGCGGTGCTCAACTTGGCGGGAAACGCCTGCGACCACGCGGGTGGCGGCCACGTGGCGCTTGTGTTCTCCTTCGACGGCAGCGCGCAGGTTCTCTCCATCGCCGTCGAGGACGACGGCGATGGCTTCTCGCCCGAGGCCCTCGCGCACGGGGCAGAGCGGTTCTTCCGCGGCGACGCATCGCGCACCAACGCAGGAGGCGCGGGCGGCGCGGCTCACTTTGGGCTGGGCCTGTCGATTGCGTCGGATGTAGCCGAGGCGCATGGCGGCAGGCTCGAACTCTCAAACCGCGAGGACGCGGAGGGGAGCGTGCTCGGCGCCCGGGCCCGCATCGTGCTGCCGTTGCGGTCGCCTTCTCCCAAACGAGATGGACCGCAAGTATAAAGTATTCCAGGGAATTGATGGGCGTGTTGCACCGGCCGATATCGCTGCACAAGGGGCGTGAAATCGAATGAACCGCAGAATCGAAGAGCTCTCAACCACTCTCGCAAGAGTTGAACACGGCTTCAAGGAAATCGAGGGGTGCGCCTCCGCCGACTTCGCGTCCAGAGACGCCCGGGATGTCGCCGAGCTGGCGCGGGCGGCGAGAGAATCGGAAACCATCCAGGTGAGGATGTACGGGGCGTTCCTGCTCGGCTACCTCGCGGCACATGATGGGCGCGCCCTGCGCATCCTCAAGGACGTTGTCTCTTGTGATGAGGATTGGAGGGTCCAGGAGATCCTCGCCAAGTCCTTTGACCGATGCTGCCGCGACAGAGGATATGAAGAGGCCCTCCCCATAATCGATGAGTGGCTGTCCTCGGACGAGCCCAACGTGAGGAGGGCGGTAACGGAGGGCTTGAGGATCTGGACGGGCAGGGACTACTTCAGGGAGCACCCCGAGGAGGCCGTTCGCAGGCTGTCCGCGCTCAGGGAGGACGCGAGCGAGTACGTCAGGAAGTCCGTCGGCAACGCCCTGAGGGACATCAGCAAGAAGCATCCGGACCTGATTGCCGCAGAGCTGGCCTCATGGAAACTGGATTCAAAAGAGATGCGACAGGTCCATAAACTGGCATCTAGGCTTCTCGCATGATGAACCATGCAAATGGCCGCCGGAAGACGGGATACCAGCCGCTTTCATCGAAGGGGCCTCCGAGAATCCGACGTTCTTCCGACAGACTGGGCAGCTCATGTTAAGCAAGCCCGTTTCTACAAATGAAACCTAGAGGGCCTTTTTAAGCACAAGGCGCCTGTAGTGCTCACCGAGCATGGTCAGCCTGCATCCGCCGCTTTCCATGGCCGCGTTCCACATGTGTTCTGAGCCAACGGGGACGAGCAGATTGAGCCGGTGAACCATGGCGCGAAGCGTATCGTCGAGCTGGTTTTTCCTGACGCGCAGAAGCCTCCCGATCCTGATTGCGGGAATCTGCTGCCGTTCTATGAGCTTGTAAACCGATGACCGCGAAATGCGCAGGTACTCGGCAACCTGAGAGACGTCGAGCAGAGTGTCCACCTGGTCGCTCGCGTCTGAGGTCGAGAAGGCAGCAAATCCCCGATTCTCCGCCTCGGCATTCTCGCGGTTTACGCAACCATTGTCGGACAAGTCGGCATCCGCGGCATCAGCCCCTTGCACTGTGGTCCGCTCCAGTTTGAACATCTCGTCTGCCATGCGTCACCTCTCGTTTGGCATTTACTCGAATCGAATGCCCTTTCATGCCAAGAAGACCTTTTCCTTGGACGGTATTGAGAGGTGTACTAGCTCTGCCGAGACCCTGCAATGTGGCGCGGGGAGTTAGGACACGCTAAGCCACTGTAAGGTCCGCTTCTCTAAAACGGTCATTTCACTCCAAGGAGCGCTTGCGGCTGCATGGCTACCGGAGAATCAGGCGCAGTGGCAATTGGAAAGGCAAAAGGAACCTGCGGGGAACGAGTTTCGACCGGACGCGCGCCCCACCAGTCGGCGACATCGCCTGGAACCCCGAGGAATCGCGCAGCTCAGTCCAGGACGAATCAACCTTCGGTTGATTAACTCAATCAAAATGGGCGACGGCTCGATTGCCCATCCGAAGCTGACCCCTTAACCTTTTAGGAGATTGAAGGACTTGAGACAGGGCGCCCATGGATGTCGAAATCTCGGTTGGGAGCAACATCGCGAGCAACCGCAGGGAACGCGGGCTGACGCAGGAGGAGCTGGCAGCGTTCCTCGGGGTCACGAAGGCGTCGGTCTCCAAGTGGGAGACCGGGCAGAGCTATCCCGACATAGCGCTGCTGCCGCGCATCGCAACGTACTTCGGCATCAGCATAGACGAGCTCGTGGGATACAGGCCGCAGATGAGCGACCAGGCAATCCGCATGGAATGCGCCCGCCTGCGCGCGGCCTTCGCCGAAGGTCCGTTCGACCGGGCGCACGACATGTGCCGGGCTCTGGCGCGCGACTACTTCTCCTGCTACCCACTGCTCGTGCAGATAGCGACGCTCTACGCGAACCACGTTGACCTCGCCGACCCTGGCGCGCGCGGCCCGCTCATTGAGGAGGCCATCGGTTTGTGCGGCCGAGTGCGCCGAGGCGCCAAGAGCTCGGGCTGCGTAAGGCAGGCCGAGTCGGTCGAGGCGATCCTGCTGCTGATGAAGGGAGGGGCGAAGGAGGCGGCGGAGCTTCTGGAAGACTCCGTGTCACCCGACATGGGCGCAGACATCATCCTTGCCAGGGCCTACTCCGCGCTCGGGATGACGGAAGAGGCCGACACGGCCCTGCAGTCGATGCTCTACCAGGCGCTCGTTTTGAGCCTGAGCCGGCTAGCCGACCTCGCGATGCTTCACGCCTCGGAACCGGGCAGGCTCGAAAGCGCCCACGTGCGCGCACTCCATATCATCGACTCGTTCGACTTGGAAAAGGCGTTCGGGAACGTGGCGTCGGTGCACCTCTCCTTCGCGGCCGCCTTCAGCATCGCAGGCGACGCAGACGGGGCCATCAGCTGCCTCGAGGACTACGTGCGCTCGTGTCGAGCCATGAGGTTCGACGGGGCGTTCCACGGGGACGCCTTCTTCGACAAGCTGGGCGATTGGTTCGAGCGCGCGAGCGCCGTCGGAGCCGACATGCCGCGCGACGAGAAGAGGGTGAGGGCGAGCCTGCTGGAGGGGGTTGCCGCGAACCCGGCGTTCGCTTCCCTGTCCGACGACCCGCGCTTCGAGCGCATCGTGGCGAGCCTAGAGGAGGTCGCACATGGATAGCGCCAATCGAGACGTCTCCTTCCGCAGGGCGGTCGCGAAGAGGCGGATCGCCGTGTTCCTGCTCGTCACCTTCGCGCTCACCTGGGGTCTCGTCATCGCGGCGGGATTGGCGCTCGACTCCTTCTCCGTGGGCGAGCTCGGTGCGCCTGCGGTGGTCCTGCCCATCACCGTCAGCATGTTCTTCCCCCTCGTCGGCGCGCTCGCGGCCAATCGGTGCTGCGGTTCCGGGGGCAGGATTGACCTGCGCCTTCGTCCGCGCGTGAAGGGGAACCTTCGCGCGTACCTGGCCGCGTGGCTCGTTCCGGCGGCGGTTGCCTCGCTGGGCCTCCTCGCATTCTTCGCGACGTTTCCCGATTTGTTCGACCCGATGCCGCAAAGCCTCTTGCAGTCCATGTCGGCTCCCGCACAAGATGCCGGCGGAATGGCTGTCGGCGCAGAGATGTCCATCATCGCCGTTTCAGTCATCTTCGCCCTCACGGTCGCTCCGTTCGTCAACATGCTGCCGGCCTTCGGGGAGGAGGCCGGCTGGCGCGGCCTGCTCTTCCCCTCGCTCTGCGAGCTCATGCCCCCGCGAGCCGCCGTCCTCGCGTCCGGCCTCGCATGGGGGATATGGCATGCCCCGATCATCGCCATGGGCCATCACTTCGGGATGGGCTACGCCGGCTTCCCGTGGACGGGGGTCCTCGTGATGGTCGCGACCTGCACTGCAATGGGCTCCTTCCTGAGCTTGCTGAGAACGCGCGCGGGGAGCGTCTGGCCATGCGCCCTGGCGCATGGGGCGTTCAACGCCACGGCCAACATCGGCCTCATGTTCTGCGCGGGCGGGCAGGCCTTGGCAGGGCCATCCATCTACGGGTACGTCGCAGGCATCCCGCTGTTCATCCTGGGCGTGGCCTGCTGGCTGAAAACGACGGGGGCGGAAAGCCAGGACGGGCCTGCCGCGAACCGACTTACGTGAACCGGGTTGCATCGACCCAGGCGCCGTTTTACCCGTTCAGGTCGTTTACTCCCGGGCAAAGCCGGGACGTGTAAGGAAGCCGCGATGCCGATGTGAACTCAGTTGTGCACAACCTTCCCACATTCTAGCAGGTCAGGGATTTGCTCCCCAGCAACCTGCTACCATCCCAGCGCTTTCGCGTGCTTTCGTGGAACTCGGTGCTGAGTTCCAGTTTAGTTCCGTTTTCGGAACGATTTCGAGCTGCCGGGAGTAAATGCAATCGCAGGTCAGTGCAGATAGTGAGTTCACGGACGCCTGAATATCAACAATTGAGTGGGAGTGAGCTGGGGCTTCGTTCCATCTAGTTGCAAGCCTCCCGTCTAGTGGCGGTGGTTAGCATCTAGTGGTGGGAATAGGATAAAGCCACCGGGACTTTTGAGGAGTGACAAACGCGAGAAAACGTCGAAATTTTCGGATATCGGGGCTATTTCATGAGCGTTAACCTGCGGAAATGCTCTTCATACAGCGATGTGAGCGTGTCTTACTGCTTCTCACTTGCCAGTTGTACATTTGTGCTGAATATTAGATAATATTAAGCGCGTTAGTACGCATGTGAGAGGAGAAGAGACGGACGCTCTGTCGGACATAGCCACGAACTGCAACGGCTACATCACCAGCGCTCAGGTGACGGACGCCGGAATTCCCAGACGCAAGCTCACAGAAGCCGTGCGCGCCGGTGAGCTCGTCCAGGTGGACCGTGGTCTCTATGCGCTTCCCGACGTGTGGGAGGATCCCCTCTACATAGCTCAGCACCGCTTCTCGCGCGGCATTTTCTCGGACGACACGGCGCTCTTCCTCCACGGCATGACCGATCGCGCGCCCTTCGCCCTGACGATGACCTTCCCCAGGAGCTACAACGCGACCGCGGCCAAGGCGGCCGGCATCGCATGCCGCACCTGCGCCGACGACGTCCTAGGCCTCGGTCTCTGCGATATCCAGACGGAATACGGCAACATAGTCAGGGCGTATGACGTCGAGAGGACGCTCTGCGACATCGTTCGCGGCCAGGGCACGCCTGACTCCCAGCTGGTGGTTCCGGCGATGCAATCTTACGTGAAGAAAAAGGACCGGGATCCCATAAAGCTAGTTGCCTATGCTCGCAACCTCGGAGTGGAGACCAAAATCCGCAACTACCTAGAGGTGCTGCTGTGAGGACCAAGAACGCGATGCAGCTCAAGGCGCGCATCAACGCCAGAGCGAAGGAAGCGGGCATCCCCGCGCAGTCCCTGATGCAGAGCTACCTCTTCGAGAGGCTCCTCGAGCGCCTCTCGAAATCCAAATGGCGCGACAACGTTGTCATCAAGGGCGGAATGCTCATCTCCTCTCTCGTGGGTGTGGCGTCTAGGACGACGATGGACCTCGACACGACGATCACCGGCTTCACGCTGACGCGTGAATCCGCCGAAAAGGTTTTTCGCGAGGTGGCAGCCATCGACGCCGACGATGACTGGGCCTTCGAGTTCGACCGTACCGAGGACATCAGAGAGACCGACGATTACCCGGGCATACGCGTGTACCTCAAGGCGGTGCATCCGCCTATGGCGGTGCCCCTCAGGATCGACGTCACCACGGGCGACAGCATCACGCCCGGCCCCGTCGCCTACGACTACCCGCTCCTGTTCGACGGGGGAAGCGTCAGGCTGATGTCCTATCCGCTCGAGACCGTGTTCGCCGAGAAGCTCGAGACCGTTGTCTCGCGCGGCGTGACCAACACGAGACTGCGCGACTTCTACGACATACTCCTTCTCTGGAGAACCAGGGGCGACAAGTGCGAGATCCCCACGTTGCGGGAAGCCCTAGAGCGCACGTGTGCCAAACGCGGGAGCACGGAGATGATGGCACACTGGCAGAGGATTCTCGACAAGGTAGCAACCGACAAGGCGATGCTTGTGCTGTGGGACAAGTACGCGAAGAAGAATCCCTATGCAGCAGGCATTGAGCTAGCGCAGTGCTGTGAGATGGCAAAAGAAGTTCTAGCCACATTTGAATAGCTCACACTTTCTTACTCGTATGACAACACGTGGAATGAGCTCACTTAGTTACAAGCACAAGCAAGGAAGGCCATGAAAGACGATGCAATTACAGACGAGCTGCAAATCGCTCTCGATAATGTTCACAGACTAGCTTTGCGATCAGCTCGCGGAGCAGAAAGCGCATGGCGAGGGTACTGGCTTCAAGCGCTTTATATAGGCGCAAGAGTGGCCCAACGCAAAAATGATGGCCTCATCTTCCTCCCCGAGACCATAGAGGATTTGACGGTGGTAACAGGAGGTGGAACATATAAAGAGTGCATAGAATTAATTCAAGTCAAGAGCTGTAAATCCAATGCTTTCCACCTCAGCAATCTGAATCCTAAAGCTAAAGACACCGACCTGGAGAAAGACGACTCTTTCTTCGGCCATATATACGCATTCTGGAAACAAGACCTGGATATCAGGGCTCGCGTAATTATTTTCGGAAGTCTCGATCACGAAATGAGTGATGTCACTGGGGGCTTGCAAGCAGAAGGTTCCATCAGCCAGAAAATGATTGAGAAATATGGATACCCAGACGATTTTTGCGAATGGCTCCAAGGGCACTTAAGCGTTGAGCAGGCTGATGAGCAGTCTCTTATATCACTGCTTGAGCAGCAGCTCAGTAATCGTATTGAAACAGGAGCCGCTGTTGGGTTGGCACGCGACTACGTCATGAGCTACATATACTCCTGCTGTCGATGCCGAATAAGAATTACCGATCGAGAGTGGCAGACAAAACTAGCAAACTTTGCATTGCAGGCGTCTTCAGCCCGCGGCTATCTTGAAAACTACGGCCACACGATTGTTCCTTTGTCTCAATATCTTGCTGGCAGTGAGCATAACGTTTCAGAGCTGGAAGCCGCATATCGGTCCGGCGCAAGCGCAATGCCGGAACATATTGCCTTGAACCTAGATGTAGAGCGCTCAACCTGGCAATCGAAAATTAGCGAAGCCTTTGAGTCTAAAAATATAGTTGTCGTCCGCGCTGCTTCCGGGCAAGGAAAATCAACACTCTGCTATCGCTGGCTGATGAGTCGCAACGCCATTTCAGATATTTATTTGCTTAATGGAGTGTCGCCTGCAAATGCTTCGGGAATTGCCGCCGCACTTAGAGGGCTTGCGGCTAATCAAGGTAAAGTCTATGCATACATTGAAGCTGGGGCTGATGCAGGATGGGTGGATTTATGCACTGAGATCAATCGCCTCAATCGCCCTAATTTGAAACTACTCGTCAGCGTCCGCGAGGATGATGCCGCCAGAGCCTGCTACGATACATCAAAAATCGGAAGCTCTGATGTCTTTCTGCTATTCGATAAACATGAAGCTGAACATTTATACAAACATCTCAATAGTTCACTGTTTCCATCGTTTGAGAGTGCGTGGAAATCATTCGGAGGAAAGGGACCCCTGATGGAGTTCATTTACTCCCTCAGCCATGATGTCTCTCTTCGCCAGAAGCTTGAGGGGCAGGTAAGACAGTTGCGTATAACAGGATGCGATAACTGGCTGACTTTCCTTTACCTTGCAAGTGCCGCTGGTGAATACGGGCTCCCTTCGTCCATTTCAAGGCTCAAAAGCGCGTCGAAACTAAACGACGTACAGAACATACTCGAGATTCTAGAGAACGAGATGCTCTTGCGATCGGATGCAGAGCATGGTCTGGTGTTCCCCATGCACCCATACCGTTCAAAGCTACTCGTCGAAATCATTGCTCCCATGCTCTACCAGGATGAAGAAGAACTCGTTCTGAATGCAGCCAAATGTGCCTCCGGCGATTTTGGCTGCATACTTATTCCCTATCTTTCGAAAAAATCATTTAGCAAAGACGGCCTGGATACCTTGCTTGATATTTCCCAAGCATCCTGGAAGTCTTCAGCTCAGGCATTACGCGTAATGGTTTGGAAGGATGCACGACGTTTCTATTGTTCTACCGCTGATTTGCGGCAACAAATGATTAATGAAAAGCTACCCGTATTCCTGTTAAGTATGATGGCTGGAGATATAACGAGTGCGAAAAATCAACAGAATTGGCAACCTATACTGGAATTATTTCCAGATAGCGCTATTAAAGAGTCTGCTTGTGCTTTAGTCGCTCAGTTAGCTTGTCGAAAAGCCGAATATAGAGCAACCGATCGATTTCTTTCGAAATTAGCACAACGCCTTCCAGCAGTCGACTTACTTCCCAGTCAAGCATCCGAAGCCGGTTTCGTTCTTGCGTATGTGGGAAGCAGGGGCTTCGGACATTTAATTTCTGATAGCAAAACCGACGCTCTAGCTCACGTTGATAATCTAGCATCAGTAGATGTAAATCACGTTCTAGACCTACTCGTTGGCTACAGCATCATTGACATAGACATTAGCAGCGAAGACCGCCAAGCAATCTTACTTAAGACCTGTCAAAGAGATGGCATAGTTTGGCTCGACTCGTCGGAGCTGGTACCAAAAGAGGTGCTGGAGGAAAGTGGCGAAAGCTACGAAGAAATACCCTCCGGATGCCTTAATGCTGATGGTTTAGTGCACCAAGTTAGCGCAATAATCGCTCCGAGGATAAGTAGCAACCTTGAGAGCGGGAACCCATCTGCCCTTGACAGTAGCTACCAGCCAAATGATGTGGTCATGAAAGCTGTATGCGATTTAAGGCGGCTGTTTCCGCAATGCGGAAGGTACTGCGTGCAATATGCTGGAATCAAACCGTTGGCCGGTGGTGTAGAAATTCCCGATTGCGAAAAACATATCCCTGAGAAAAATCTTCCACTTAACTGGCTGAAGCTTATTAATCGGTATTACATCGGAATGTGCAAGCTCGACGACGGCATCGCGAAAGATTGGAAAGAACTGGAAGAGTCTTTGAAAAATACTGTTTCTGACTCGATTAGAGCTTTGGATACTTGTTCACATCTAGTAGACGCCTTACTTAGTGGAGACAAGAAGGCTGTTGGAAAGTTGCAGGAACGATTTAATGATGAAGCTACAAAGGCAAAAGAGGAATTAGACGTTGTTGACGTGAACCTACCAATCTGTGCGTTGGACACCTACGCATTCAATTCTGGGCAAGCAAAAGCATTTGATACAGATAGGAATGATGGCAGCGCAACAGAAAAAGCACCCGCTTTTGGATTGACGAGAGAGACGAATCCTGTCTTGAGTGACACGAGAAGATTCCTATTAAACCTGCAAAACCACTTTAATAGTATTAATGACATGATCTTATATGCGCTTAACTGTGACAAACGCCCGTCGACAGTAGCTGTAAGTAACATTGCACAGGCTTGCGCTAAATCCGAAATCTGCGATGCCGAATTTACGAACCTTTTCGGAGGAAGGTGCTTAATAAGTGAGAAGCAGGAAGAAAAACTGTTTCAGCATGCCGTTTACTGGAACTATTTATGGTGCAGGAAAGACAAGAAGCAGGAGAAGACACTCTTCAGACAAGCCTATAGAGCCAAGGTATTACAGAAGCTCAAGCCTCTTCTTGTAAATAGATTCAGTACAGAACCGGATGTAGAGACCGCAGTGATTTGCGGTGATCTATTCAAAACTACCTACAAAGCATCATCGGGCGTTCCATTCTCAGAAGTGGCTGCAAGCTGTATTCGAGATCTCATGAAGTGCGATTTAGAATCAGATGAGCACCTTATAGAATGGTGGCTTCTGTACAATGGACCGGTCAAGCGCATTGAGGTAGTGTTCGTTTCCAATGGCTGCAGTCTGATAAAAAAGACTTATCAGCTTAGCACTCTTATGAATCACATGAATGATCCTGATACCTTAGAGGCAATTTCACCTGCAGAGCTCGCATTCAGCGAAAGCAATATCAACGGACTTGAAAAGGCCGTCATTGCTTTTCAAGCCTCTTTGGAAACGTGCAAGCGTTTACATAATTGCATAGCAGAGGTCGATGAAATGGTTTCGTCCCGTGCACCTGATAGCGACAAAAAGGTGATGGGCGTTTGGGGAGAATGGCGTGAGTCGAGCGTGAAAGAGCTTGAAAATATATTTTCGCGCCTAGATGACATTGCTCATCGATATTCAGATAATTTAATCGGCAGCGAAAACATCATTAGTGAATTGAAAGCAAGCATGGATTACAAGGCTTCCAATGAGAAAAATTCAACAGGGTTTCAAAGATAGCTTGGCTGCAATGTAGTCAGTTACATGCGGAAAAGCTATTTCCCCAGCTCAGGGCTGTCACTCTTCACTCGGGATTTGTTACTCTCGAGTCCGAGTGCGCCCCACCCCGCTGGCGCCGCTTCCGCCCATGTAGTCAGTTGCACGCAACCGAACTGCGTTTCCGCAGGTCAAACGTGTCACTCTTCGGTCGGATGAAAACACTCTCATCAAGTGACTACATCGCATGTAGTCAGTGCTGACTACAGGGTGACTACACGGTTTTCGCAATGAGAGAGTAGAGAAAGTCCCAGCTCACCTGCCCCGCTGGCTACATCGAAACGGGCTATGCGACGATCGAGTGGGGGTGAGCTGGGGCTTCGTTCCATCTAGTTGCAAGCCGCCCATCTAATGGCGGTGGTTAGCATCTAGTGGTAGGAATAGGACAAAGCCACCGGAACTTTCGATGAGTGGAAATAACCCAGAAGCTCTGAAATCAAACGATTTCAGAGCTTCTCTTATAGGTGTTGATATGCATTTATATTCTTCGTTCCGCTCATGTCGCGGTAAGCGTTGCTATTAGATGAGAAAGAATCTGCTCCTCGTTGCGAATACGTACCAAACATCGTTGGAGTGCTTCCATAGAGCTCTTTAGCCGCCTCGTATCGCAACCGCTTTCCATGTAGTCATCGTGTATTCACCCGGTTTTTGGGAAGGGGAAAACTCGCGTTGCGCCCGTTCAGAGCGAAGAGTGACAAACCTTCCCAAAACTCGATTAAGGGTCGAGAATCGTGCGATTACATCCTCGTCGGCGACAGCCTCGTGATCATCGTCATCCGCACCGGTTGCGGTAGTGCCGATCTTGGGCCTCCCGGAGTTTACGAGCGTTCCGAAGTCGATCTTTACAGAGTCCTTGTAGACAGTGACGTCGAACGCTGGGATCAGGTCCCTGTCTGCGTTGGAATCGCATCGTTGCTCTTCAATAGTGTAGGTGTCGTAAATGAGTGAGCCCTTGTTGTTGTTGGGTTCGGAGGAACCGAATCAGATTCCCGATTCAGAAGTGCCTGCGTTGGTGTTGAATGCGTGCGCGTTCCAGCTAGAAGCTGTCGAGGCATAGCCGTTAGCGTCGGTAACGATCGTCACCGTGAACACATGGGTCTTGGTGTTGGGGGATAGCCTTCAGGAGCGCTGGTTTCCTTCACCGTGATCTTGCCCAGGGGAATTCCGTCGAACACGATTTGCGGGCCTTCGGTGGTTCCCTCGACGGTCTTGGTGGTTCCGTTGTATGTGCACGTAGCCTCGTGGGTCGCGCCGTCAAGTGATGCCCTGCCTTGGGGCGTGGCCTCCAGGGTTTCGCTGTCTTGCTTAACGATGGTGAGCTTCACGGTGATGGGCTGGTCGGTCGCATTGACGCTGGCATCCGCGCCCTTGACGGTGATGGTGAACGCCTCGTCAGACAGCTCGTAGCCCGTTGGTGCGGAGATTTCCTTCACGGTGTACGTACCGTTTGGGAGCTTGTCTGCAGTGCTTCCGTGCCCGCTTGCGTCCGTCTCGAGCTTGGTTACGAGAGAGCCGTCTTTGTAGACTCCATACACGGTACCAGCCAGCGAGTACTGGGAGTTGCCCTTGGTCACCTTGACATCGCCGGACGACTTGTCGAGCGTGCCGTATCCGCCCTCGGCGAGGCTCCAGTACACCTTAAAGCTCGCATACGTCTTGCCGTGCCCGCCGTTGATTTTCCACATGTGGTCGAAGCGGCAGTTGCCTGTATCGGACCCCTCGTACCAGGCATGGTAGATGGTCTTGTCCTCGCCTGCGATACCGCAGTACGCGGCACTAAGCCACAGTAAGCCACCCTAAGGTCCAAATGGCGAAATTCTGTTGTCAACTTGACCGGGTTGGGCCAATCTGCCCGATTGTTCGCTGTCACCCGAGTGACTATAATGATTCCAAGCAATCCGCCGGTGCCTTTGGCAAGCGTCGGCACGAGAAAGGCCCCAGTGCATGAAGAACTAGCGATGTTCATATCCACCTGAAAGCCAAGCGAAATCGCTGGTGGCCATGCCTGCGGGTGCAGCATCGCATGTTCGAGCATCGTTCTAAAGCCACATACCCAAACTGACAAAGCGCAGAGCTGCCCCCATGGCCTCCCGCAGGACCGGAGGCGACATGCAGCTCAACCTCTCCAACATCGAATACACCTATCCGTTGACGGCAGGGCCCGCCCTACGCGCCGTGACCGCTACGTTTCCCCGTGGGTGGACCGGCATCGTCGGTGACAACGGCGGGGGCAAAACCACGTTGGCGCTGGTGGCTTGCGGGCTTTTGCGGCCCGACGCTGGCACGGTCTCTCCATCCCTCTTCTCCGCCTACTGCGCCCAAGATGCGAAGGAGCCGCCGGAAAACGCGGTCGATTTCGCACTTGCCCATGACGGCCTAGCCGTGAGGCTCCGTCGCGAGCTCGCCATCGAGGACGACTGGCTCTGGCGCTATGCCACGCTCTCGGGCGGGCAGCAGAAGCGACTGCAGGTGGCCTGCGCCCTGTGGGCCGCTCCGGACGTCCTTGCCATGGACGAGCCCACCAACCACGTCGATGCGTCGACTCGCCGTGCCATATCCGATGCGCTGTCGCGCTTCGATGGGATCGGCCTTCTCGTCTCGCACGACCGGGAGCTGCTCGATGCCCTCTGCGCGCAGTGTCTGTTCGTCTCTAGGGGTGCCGTCGTCATGAGGTCAGGCGGATACTCGCGGGCATCTTCGCAGGCGGCCCTGGAGCGTTCAGGCGCCGTCCACGCGCGCGACGAGGCCCGCAAGGAGAAGGCCCGCATCGAGCGGGAAGTCAGGCGTCGTCGTGAGGAGGCGTCGCGTGCCGCTGGCAAGAGGAGCCTTAGGGGCATAGACAAGCACGATGCGGACGCGCGCCGCAGGGTGCGTGTCGCGGTGTTGACCGGCAAGGACGGGCAGGCAGGCAGGCTCTCGTCACGTATGGCCGGAAGGCTGGAGGACGCGGAGGCGAGGCTTGTGGCGACGCGGGTCGAGAAGCGCTACGAGGCGGACGTGTGGCTCGATGCCGAGCCCAGCAGGCGCAGGCTCCTTTTCAGGATGGGGCCCTGCAGCATCCCCCTCGGTGACGCCTCCCTGGTCGTTCCCGCTCTGCACATCGGAAACACCGATCACATAGGGCTCGTCGGGGACAACGGTTCCGGCAAGACGACCCTTGTCAGGCGAGTCGTGGAGGGCCTTGCCGAAACGACGAGATTTCTCTACATCCCCCAGGAGCCCGATCGGGCCCAGGAGCGGGCTGCCTTGGGTGTATTGCACGATCTTCCGGCCAGTCGGCGCGGTCGTGTCCTCTCCGTCGTGGCGCAGCTCAACTCCGATCCGAACCGCATGCTCGAGGGAGATGCCGTCAGTCCGGGGGAGATGCGCAAGCTCATGCTGGCCCTTGGGATTGTCGAACGCCCTCAGCTCGTCATCATGGACGAGCCCACTAACCACCTCGACATAGGATCCATCGAGGCTCTGGAGCGCGTGCTGGCCGTCTATCCCGGCGCGCTTCTCTTGGTTTCCCACGACGCAGCCATGGTGAAGGCGGCCACCAGTGTGGTTTGGAGGATAAGGCCTTTGGGGGGTGGCTATGAACTCGTAGTGGGGTAGACACTCTTCCTTATTGATGTCCAGCTATTTTATGTAAGATTGCCTCAGTCTGAACTCGGCCACATATCATGTCGAGCCACATCACGAGCGACCTCGAGAAGATTGCTGACTACATAGTCTGCATCGAAGTGGGCCGTATCGCGTTTTCTGTCATAAAGGACGCCATTACCGACGTGGCGGGCGTCGCACAATGTCATGCGGCGGAGTTCGATTCCGTCGCGGAAAGCTCGTTCTTCGCCCCTGGCGAGGTGCGCTTCATCAGGCAGCCGTACAGTACGGCGATTCTCGTTCCCGATCGGTTCGCGTTCGGGGAACGGTTCCCCAGAATCGCGCTTGACCGTGCCGACATAGACGGCTACATGAACCTCGTGTTGAAGGGAGAAATCCGATGAAGACGATGACTCTTTCCGACCTCATCATCATGCGCAATTACCTGGCTCAGCAGTCAGTCGTCGGCCTCTATGCAGCTTCTGCCGCAATCGCGGCAAGGCTCTACGAGGTGCGGGAGCTGTAGCCGAACCGACTCGTTTCCATCCGTAGGGCCCCGCGCGGCTCCAGATTCGCCTACGGTGCCTCTCTTCCTTCTGCGATAGCGAATTCTTAACGAGAGGATGGGCTTTACTGCGGCACGGCCCCTTGCCGCCCGGCAAAACAATCTACATACCATCAGAGCCGCCGCTTCGCCGGTTCTCGGATGCGTATGCGCAGCAGGCGGGTACGTAGGCACCCGCCCTTCCCCTTTCTCTAGGCTACCTGATGCCTTGCGAAAACGCGCATCGCAAGCGGTGTGCAAGCCGCTAGGAGGACTGCGTAGAGTATCGCCAGCGCAGTGGGAAGGTCGATTACCGCCGTCCCCGCCGCGAAGCTGACCATGCGGCTGAATGCGAAGTTCATTCCCGCCATGGGCGTGAGGGCCCCAAGCTTCGCGAGTGGAGAGATGAAGAGGGCGAACATCCCGAGGAAGGCCACCGCCATCGGAATCACGGCCACCGGCATCGTGGAGCGCATCTTCGAAGACAGGAGCAGCGTAAGCGCCGCCATGCCGATCGCGATGAGATAGCCGAGGCCGTAGACGGCGAGCATGGCCTGCCCGACGGTGAGCGGGTACGGGTTGTTGAATCCGAAGACCACCTGCGCCGGCAGATCCCACCCTCCGGCGCCGCACACTGCCACGTTGATCCCCACGACGACCGCCGCGCAAAGCCACCAGTATGCCGTGGCGAACGCTAGCGCCGCGACGGCTTTGGCGGCGGGAAGAGCCCTCTTCCCGCGTCTCGTCGGCAGCGCCACGGCGGCGGTGCGGTTCTGGTACTCTCCCGCGTACACGCCCGAGAGGGCGATGCATAGCGCCACAATCGCGAAAGCTTGGGAGCTCGCCCAATCCAAGGCGTTCTTCCATGCGCCGGCGTAGCCGAATTCAACTGGCCACTTGATCTGGTCGAACTTGTCGTGCCAGTAGGACACCTCGGCATCGCTGTAGGGAAAATAGTGCTCGAAGCCGTCGGACAATGAGGCGTCCACCCTTGCGAGCGAGCCCTCTCGCAGGCTCGTCGAGCGCGGGCTTGCGCTATCGAGCGTGCCCACAATCTCGTTGTAGTAGTCGTCGGAGGCGACGGCCCTCGTCTGCTGCCAGAACCCGAGACCATACTGGGCGATTATCTCGTCGCTCGACAGATCGTAAAAGCCAGGGGTTCCTTTTGCGAGCTGGTTGGCGCGATCGAGTGTGGCGGCATCCTCAGCAACCTGGGCATCGTCGAGCAGGCCCGCATGCGATTCCTCCTTTTGGAGGTATGTTTGTTGGGCGGCAAGCCCCTCGACGACCTCTCCTGTTGCAAAGTCGCGTGTGGACATGGTCGCCAGGTTCATGAAGGCCATGCCCGCCAGCAGGGCGAGCGCGGCCAGGCACGCCGCCATGCCCGCGCGGTTGCCGAGTATCTTCCTGATCTCGAATTTTATTAGTGTTCCCATAGCATGCTCCTAACGCATGCCCGCGTCGCGGAACGCGAGCAGGTACAGGTCTTCCAACGTCGGCTCGACCGGCGCGGCGCCCTCCATCGGGCAACCGTCCGCCACCACGCGCACCACCGCGTGACCGTCGGGGGCATAGCGGACGTTGGCCACCTGCATCCGTGTGGCCATCTCCTCGGCGCGATGCGCCTCCACGTGGCACTCCCACACCTTGTCCGCCGCCTGCGCGACCACCTGCTCCGGCGTGCCGTCCATGATGAAGCCGCCGTCGCGCATCACCAGGATTCGATTGGCGATGAACTCCACGTCGCTCACGATGTGGGTTGAGAGGATGACGATCTTGTCCTGCGCGAAGCCGGCGATGAGGTTGCGGAAGCGCACGCGCTCCTTGGGGTCGAGGCCGGCCGTGGGCTCGTCGAGCACCAGGATGGCGGGGTCGTTGAGCATGGCCTGGGCGATTCCGAGGCGCTGCTTCATGCCGCCGGAGAAGGTCTTCACCTTGCGCCGCGCGTCGTCGGCAAGCCCGACCTCATCGAGCAGCTGCACACTGCGGGCGCGGCCGTCTCGGCTGGAGAAGCCCTTGAGCGTGGCCATGTAGCGCATGAACTCGAGCGCCGAGAAGTCGGGGTAGTAGCCGAAATCCTGCGGGAGGTAGCCGAGCAGCGCCCGATACTCGTCTCCCATCGAAAGGGCATCGCGCCCGTCGAGCAGCACCTGACCGCTGGTGGGGCGCATCACGTCGCAGACCATGCGCATGAGCGTGGTCTTGCCCGCGCCGTTCGCGCCCAGAAGCCCCGTCACGCCCGGGGAAAGCGTGGCCGACACGCGGTCCACGGCTATCCTCGCCTCGAACTGCTTGGTCAGCCGATCCAATGTGAGCTCCATACTGCAATCCTTATCTAGTGGTAGGTTTTCGCCATATGCGGTGAGAACGCGTCCAGCCCCACAGAGGCCGCGTGCACGAGCATCGCGACCTCGCGCACGAGCCACGCGAGCGCCGCGGCGGCCGCGGCGATCCACGAGGCGAGAGAGGCCGTCCCGTACATGTCCGGCCACATGCTCGCAAGGGCCATGAGCACGGCGCAGCATGTGGCCGCCCACGCCCAGCAGAGCACCGTGGCAGAAGAGGGCGCCGCCCTTCTCAGCACCACCAGCGAGCCTGCGCAGGAGCAGAAGAACGGCGGGCAGGCGTAAAGCGCGACCGAGAGCGCGCCGATGTCCAGAGAGGACGCGACCGCTCCCACCATGAGGGCGACCGTCAACGCCGACGAACAGCCCAGCACGATCAGGCGGGCCACCATCACGCTCGCAGCGTTGTTGGGGCACGAGTACTCCAGCTCGGCAACACCGTTCAGCTTGCTCGCATGCAGGGTGGGGACGCCGACGAGCACGGCCGCGGCAGAGAGGACGCCGACGACGAGCTTCGCGAGGCTCGCGTCCGCGGCGCTGCTCGCCGCGGCGAGCATGAGCGCGACGATTCCCAGCTGCGCGACCCAGGTCCATGAAGGGACGTAGCGCACCTGGGACGCGACGAACGGGGCGAACCCCATCCTGCAGCCTCGAACCCTGCTCATCCGCGCGTCTTCGGCAACCATGGCCAGGGCGAGCGAATCGATGGTACTCGCGTCCGTTTCTTCGCGTTGGGCAGAATAATGCCGGGAAAGCTCGATCGTGAGCCTCGCTCGTTCCGCCTCACCCATCAAGACCACCCTCCTTCAAGTCCTCTTCGAGTGCCTTCAATGCCGCTTTTATCCGCCTGCGCACTGCGAAACGGCTAATGCCGAGCGCCTGGGCCACCTCGTTCATCCCGAGCCCCATGCCGAAGCGCAGTTCCACGGCCTCTCGCAGCTCGTCTGACAGCCGCATCAACGCAGGGCCGAGGTCCGCATCGCGCACGTTGCTCTCATCGGCGGCAACCTCGAAGTCGAGGCTCACCGTCTCCAGCCGCCTCTTGCGGCTAGCATCGACGCATACGCTCCTCGCCACCCTCATGAGGTAGGCGATGGGCTTGCCGCGCTCGCGGTAGCCCTGGGCGCGAACGAAGCGCAGGAACGTCTCCTGCGCGAGGTCGGCCGCCTCGTGCCCGGCGGGCGCGTGGCGCCTGCAGTACGCCAGCACGTCGTCGTAGCACTCCTCGGCAATCTCGCGCGCCCGGTTCGTATCCAGGCCGCCGGTTTCCCGTCTAGGCAAGCCAAATCACCTCCTCTACCCACTACAACGTGAAAGCAGCCCGAGATGTGCGGCCTTTCACGATTTTAATTTCGAGCATTCTCCCGCATTCTCCCATGGGTGCCGTGAGCCGGGCTCGATTGGTGGGGCTCATGGCGCCCTCGGGTTTCATCTATTCTCAAGGAGTTGCGTTCTTGGACGGACAAGCAGGGATGTGCTTGTTGGAGGCGTGCATGCAAAGCCTAACGGGATGCTGAATCACGCTAAGTCTTGTTACGTCATAACCGAATGAAAAAACAAACAAGTTGTTTGCGGTCAATTATCAAATTCGGCAGAGAAGTCTCTTCCGCGTCGCTATGATGGTCGGTAGAATTTTTAAGATTCGAGAGGGGGTGTCCCATGGCAACCGGCGACCAGATAAAAGCCCTTATCAAAGCACATTACGACCAAGATAAGGAACGTTTCAAGACTGCGGCATTGCGCATAGCCGCATCAGAAACACGCGTTGGCCACACCACTTTGGGTAGGGAAATCACTGCCATGATTGATGCATCCACTCGTGCAAAGGACAATGTCATTAGTCTTGCGAATAAGGACAATCTGTTCCTTGTCTCATTCCCGGAGGTTTGACTGGACGATTTGGTTGTCTCGCCAGAAATCGCCGAGAAGATCGACCGTATGCTAGACGAGTATCGCCAAAGGAAGAGGCTCGCCTCGTTCGGTCTAAGCTGCCGTCGCAAGCTCCTGCTCGAGGGGGACGCGGGCACGGGCAAGACTATGACGGCTTCGGTGATCGCCGCCGAGCTCGGCATACCCCTGTTCATCGTACAGACGGACAAGCTCATATTCCGACGATGGCATCCCTGAAGTAATTGAAAAATCGAAGGTTATAGAGCTGAGCCGCGGGCACGAGCTGTTTGGCAGGTCTTGGAACATTGATACTTCCGAAAACAGAGGTCGGTCGGAATAGCAATCGCAATTTGAGACTTGAAGGCAACAAAACAGATTCAGAAGGTAATAACGCTTGCGTGTAGTCACCTACAATTCTTAAAACCACATTTTTGCAGCTCAACGGCATTACTCTTCTATCGGAAATCTCTATTCTCTTATCGAAAGCCACCGAACGCGGTTTAGCGCGGATCAGGCCATGTAGTCAGTTGCACGCAATCGTATTCCGTTTCCGCAGTTCGAAGGCACTATTCGCGTATCGCCCGAAAATACTCTCCTCGGGTGACTACAGAGCGTGTAGTCACTGCTGACTACAGGGTGACTACACGGTTTTCGAGATGGGAGAGTAGAGGGAATCCCAGCTCACCCGCCCCGCTGACTACATCAAAACGTGCCATGCAACGATTGAGTGGGAATAGGTACGTACTCTTTGCGGGGGAGGTCGGATGCGGTCTCCCTCGTTGCGGTTTTGCTTGCCAAACGCCACGGATCATTTCAAGCAGACCAGCCCTGCCTGCCAAAAGCCACGTTTCGTTTCGGAAAAAATGTCAAAAGCCACGTTCCGTTTCAAAGGGTCTGACGTTTGTGCAGGTAGATTTTTTTCGCGTGAAAGAGAACGTGGCTTTTGGCTAAAAAAGTGAAGTAGACCGTGGCTTTTGGCACCCTGCCTGGAGGGGATATGAAGTTACGTCCATAAAATGGCATGAAAGATGGGAAGTGAGCCAAAGGCCCGTCTCTGATCACGGGTATGCTGCGTCCCACGGAGGACCAGATGCTTTTCGAGAGACGCCCCTGGGAGTGAGATGACCTCTCTCACATCGTGCTGACGTTGGCGGTCGTTGAGAAAATGACAGTCCTGGCGGGGTTGAAGTCGAGAGGGTAGGGGCCGGGCCCGATTTTGCCTCCTGACAATGTCCTGCTCGTAGTAAAAAGGAGGGCCCTTGGGGCCCTCCCGGTCCTGCTTATCTGTGGCGCCCGAGCCGTGTGGCGCCGGGTGTCTTGAGCCTATCTGATGCGCTTTGAGCTAAGACGATGCCCCAGGAAGAGCGCGCCCAGCGCGGCGGCGAGCGCCAATCCTGCCAGACCATAGGTGCTGGTGGTATCGCCCGTCTTGGGGAGGGGCGACTTCTCAGACTTCTTGGGCTGCTCAGGCGTGCCGGGCTCACGCGGTTTGTCCGGCTTGGTATTGGTGATGGTAAAGCCCGCCCCCTGGTTGCCGGCGATGGTGGATTCGTACCCTTCGACGGCAATCTCGTCCACCGTATAGACCACGGGGTTTCCGTCCTCATCGAGCGCCGGGAGCTGCTCGAAGCTTCCCGTCCATCCGTGCTCGGCATCCAAAACCAGCGTCTTATCCGTGGGCTGGCCATTGCGAATCAGGGTGATGGTGATAGAGGAGGGGCGCTCTGCGGGGGTGTCGTTCTGCCACTGCTTGGTGACGGCGATGGCGGTCGTCTCGACCTTCTTGTTCTTCACCAGCAGCGGACGTTCGAAGCTTCCCGTGCCTTCGGCGTCATCGGGCGCCTTCGTCACCTTGACGTCGTTGCCGGTCACCTCAAGCTGCAGCGGCTCCTTGAGCTTGAGGTACCCGTCGGGAGCCGTCGTTTCGGTCACGGTGGTGGTACCCTCGGCAAGTTTGATCACATAGAGCACGCCGTTGGCATCGCTCAACGAGGTGACGGTCTGGCCGGTGTTATCGGTGTACTGGAAGACGGCCCCTGCGAGCGGGTTGCCCCGCTCATCGACCTTCTTGATGACGGCGTAGGGATAATTCTGAATGGTGGCGAAGGCGGCGTATTTCTGTGTCTTCAGTTCCGCATGACCGCTGGCGCCGGGCTTTTCCTGCTCGGCGCTGAGCTCAACGTGGTTGTTAATTACATCGGCGGTCAAATCGACCGGCTTGAGGATGGTCGCATACTCGAATCGGTAGGCATAGGGCAGCGCACCCTCGGGCGTCTCGGGCAGCGTGAAGGTGATGGCATGCTCGTGCACGTCATAGCGAAGCCCAACCTCGCCGTCTTGCGGGGTACCGGTCACCACGGTGACCGGGGTGTAGTTTTCATACTCGCCACTTGCGGCCAGCTTGTTGGATCGCTGAATGGTGAAATTCTCCAAGACGGCATTGCCCTTTTCGTCAATAGGGATGCCGATGTTCTTGTCCAGCGTGTCCTTAAGCACCACATTGTGAAGCGTGATGTCGAACGGCTTGTAATCGAAGCTCCACGCAAGGCGGTCTCCCACCACCTTTGGCGCCTGCTTGGAAAGCATGGTGGAGGTGACCGAGGCAGAGCCTGTTGCCGAGGCGAGCTTTTGGTCGCCTGCGGTGAGGGTTACGTTGTTTTTGAAGGTAACTTCCTCGCCCTGAGGTGTGCTCTTCATGAGCTTCTCAAAGACGTCTTCCGACACCTTGGCGCGTATGACGATGAAGTAGGGCGTTCCGTCGTACTGCTTGAACGTCCAGGTCATGTTCGCCTTGTCGAACGTAAGCTTGGCCTGGTCAGGCGTCAGCTTCTTAATAGCCTTTCCTGGAGGCATGAACGAGGCAAACGGCGCACTGCCCGGGATAACGACGCCTCCGTAGTCGATGAAGCCAGGCGTGCCCGGCTCGGCCTGATAGAGGTAGTAGTCAGGCCCGCCATCCTCGACAGGCACTAGCGTGAGGCCGTCTTGCAGGGAGTCTTGAATCGTGAGCTTGGTGAAGTCGCCCGCAGGCTTGGTGCCTCCAAGCTGGGCGAGGTAATCGCTTAGGTTGAGCCCCTGTGGGTTCACGTCGATGCGAAAGAGGATGGTGCGGTCCTTGTGGTTGAAGGTCTTGGTGGGCTCCACCTCAGGTATCCCGGTGATGAAATCCCGCCACGAGCTCTTCCAGCCGTTCTTGCTGACATCGTCCATATTGTCAAGGTTAGCGTCATATTCCATGGCGAACTTGTCGAGGAGATTGCCCGGCAGTTCGTATCTGTCGACAGCGGAGAGGGTCTTGAGGGTCGCGCCGCTGCCCACGGCAAGCACGGCGGTGTTCTTATACCTGAGTTCAAAAGACCCACTCGGCGTCTTTTGCAGATGCTCGACGATGTTTTGTGCCCGCGTGTTGAGGGTAAAGGTGTATTTCTTGATGTGCGAGAACCCGCTGATTTTGACGATTTCACCCACCTTGGTGCCGCTGGCATTCACGATGGGAAGCACCGTCTCGGAAAGCTGTGTGCCCGGCTGGCCTGCTGTGGCGCCCTCGTCCTTGTAGCTCAGCGAGCCCGGCACATACGCCTGATTGAAGTTGAAGAAGGTCTCGTTCCGCTCGCCTGCAATCAGCTTGTTTAGCAGGTCCTGGTCAAATGAGCCCTGCACCTGGAGGGCGTTCTTCTCCGCATTGAAGGCGTCTTCGCTTCCGTAATAGAAGCATTCATAGGCAAAGCGCTCGTCAGACGGAAAGACGTTGGTGAAGTCCACCGTCACCGACCACGGCAGCAACCCCTGGTTTAGCACCGTGGGTTTATAGCTTTTCAGGGCGTGCTTTTCGATGGTTGCCAGACCGCTGTAGACGGGCGGGTTCTTGGGATAGACCACCTCGGCACAGGTGTGTATTTCGGCATCATTCTTGAGCGGTCCGATCTCAGTGTTTGCATCATATATCTGCTTGACGGCGATGCGGTACTGGCCACTGAGACTCTTGATGAAGAACCAACGGTTCTCGACGGGCTTGTACCCATCGTTTGCTTGTACTGGCTTGGTGGGCTCATGCCACCCGGTGCCGAGATCATAGAGTTCTGCGTTGTAGGCAGATAGGTCTGGACACTTCTTGTTTTCCCCATCTGGGAAGGTGGGAAATGACGTGGCGTCAGCGGGCGTCTGCACATCGGTGACCTGCGTCCAGCTGCCGTCTTCCCCGGTCATGCTGTGCTCATAGGTGACGTCCACGCGCTTGGGCGCCGCCTGGCCGTCAAGCGACCCACTGAGGATGTCCCCGACCCAGGCCGGTCCGTAGCTCTCATATGGGTTACCGGCAATGATGGTCCAGATGAGCTCACGCTCGCCGGTGTCCTTGTTGACGTCAATCTTCTGCAGGTTTTTCTTGAGTTCGAGCGGGGGATGCACGACAACCGTGGTCTTGTCCCGCTTTTCTTCGGTATTTGGAATCTTGAGCGTGGCCTCGTTGGTCACCGAGGCGGTGGTTGCAGGGTTGGGCACCTTGGTTTGAAAGCTAATCTTGGCGGTTGAACCTTGGAAGTCATTGGGGAAGACGTACGTCACGGTCTTGGTCGCTGCGTCATAGACCAGGGCATCATCAATGGCCTGGTTATTCACGGTAAAGCTACCCGCGACGTACTCGCCAACAGTCGAGAGGTCGTCGGTAAACGTCTCTCCGCCGAGATTGGTGGCTCCGGCGCTGGATGTCTTTTTCACAGTACTTATCCAGGTGATGGTCTCTTTGGTGGACGCATCATCCAGGGCGCCCGCTTTAGTGAGGCTGTACTGGATCTTCTCTTCTACGGTGGGGAAGGGGTAGGTCTTGTCGAGCACTTTGACGAACCGGTTGTTGCTGCCGGGCGTTTGCGAGGACTGTTCGGAAGCTTGGTAATGGCCGGTAAAGTGAACCGTGAGGTCCCTTCTGCCATCACTTTCGAACTCGAACTGCCCGTTGGGGTCATGGAAGGTCATGCGAGCTGTGACAGGGCCGTCCCCATCCTGAGTGAGCGTGATGGTGCCAACCTGCTTGCCGTCATCAGGGCTGCCTGGCGCCTGCAGGTAGACGGGAACGGAGTTGCCGGACGCATCGGTCGCTTTAAAGTTCTCACCCAAGCTGAATTCTGCATAGTCACCATCGTTGACCTGCTGGGATGCATCGGTGATGCCTCCTGCCGCAGGTGTGCCAATCATAGTGTCTTTGATAATGGGGAAGCTGAAGGTGACCTCCACATCAAAGGGCTGTTTGGGGTCCACGGTGTCAGTGACCGGCTGACCGTTTTGCGAGACCACACCCTTTAGCGTGGGGCTGATAAGTGCCGTTTTATCTTGAGAGCCGGCAGCGCGTGCGTAGTTTGGCAGCACGATGGACACTGCGCTCACGAGCAGTGTCATCATCACCATGGTGAGCATTGAGATGCGACGTTTGAGTTTCATTGTTGCTCCTTTTCAGGTAAATGATAGGCGCATTGTAACAAAAATCGCATCTCTCGGTGCTGAGATGGGGGATGAGTCCCTGCACTTATTCGGCGAGGGCGAAGATGATGGGAACTATGAGACGCTTTGGGCGTCGCCGTTGGTGCGAGCGAACTATGACGCTATTTCCTACTTTGGAGTAGCTACGATGACTCTTATGCCAAGTTTGCTCTGTGAGTCGTGATCTGGATTTTGCAAGGCGGATTCGTTCAGGCGATTTCGCCTGGCTTTTGGGCTTCGCGAAGCGAACCTGTGCCCGAGTTCTTGCCGCCGCAGCACAATCAACTTGCCAACGTATCAAACAACTTGCCAAACTTGTCAAAAGAAGTTAGCAAGTTGTGAGAGAAGCGGGCCCGAGGAACGGACCCGCTTTACGTTGGGATGAGAGCTTCTCGAACGGCCCGCCGTCGTGGCCGTGCTCCATGCGGCAGGCCTCCTCGGCACCTTGGTGACGCTCGGTTTCGTGATGCCTGGGCGCTCGGCGATGTCGACGTTTCGGCACCATCCCCGCTCGGTGCGGACGACGAGGATGGCCTTAAGCTAGTCTTCGTATGACTCTCGGACGCGGGGACGGGCAACCCTCGTTAGCGCCCCGACGATTTCCTACAGCGTCCATTGGGCGCTTTCCCGCTGCAGACGGACCATGCGGGCAAACAGGCCGTCCCGCTCCATAAGCCCGGCCGGGGCGCCCTGCTCGGCAACACGTCCGGAGTCGAGCACCACCACCTTGTCAGCATTCGCCACCGTGCGCATGCGATGGGCTATTACGATGACGGTCTTGCCAGCGAGCAGCCTCGAGAGCGCCTGCTGTATCTCCGTCTCGTTTTCCACGTCAAGCGACGCGGTCGCCTCGTCGAGCAAGACGATAGGCGCACCCTTGAGCAGCGCTCGCGCAATTGAAATCCGCTGGCGCTCTCCGCCGGAAAGGCGCGCTCCGTTCTCGCCGATCATCGTGGCGTAGCCCTGCGGCATGCGGGAGACGAACCCGTCGCAGTTGGCAGCCCGCGCTGCGGCGAGCACCTCCTCGTCGGATGCGCCGCGTCTGCCCAGGCGGATGTTGCCCATCACGGTGTCGTCGAACAGCACGACGTCCTGGAACACCATAGAAAAGTCTCCCAGCAGCACCTCGGGGTTGACCGTAGCCACGTCGACGCCGCCCACGGTCACGCGACCGGACGTTGCGTCCCAGAAGCGGCACGCGAGCTTCGCGCACGTTGACTTGCCGCTTCCGCTGGGTCCTACGAGAGCGGTGACCTCGCCCTCGCGCGCCGTGAATCCCACGTGCGCGAGAACCCGCTCGCCGCCCTCATAGGAAAACGACACGCCGTCGAATACGACGTCATGGCCCTGCGGCGCGTAGTCATTGCCTCCTTGCGCCAGAGGCTCCTCGAAGAAGCTCTTCATACGAAGGCTCGCCGTTTTGGCCGCGAACAGCTCGGCGATGAGCATGAGACACTGGTCGAACGGTGCGTAGATGCGCGACACCACCAGCAAGAAGCAGAACAGCGTCATGAAGCCGCACGTGCCGTCAAGCACGAACGCTGCACCCGCCAAGATTGTGGTAGCAAGCCCCAGGCGCAGCATGATCTGCGCGCCGTTCACGAAGATGCCCATCATCAGCTCGCCTTTGATGGTCTGCTTTTCGGCGGCGTCCACGTCGGCGCGGATATGCTCAAGGTAGCGTTCCTCCTGGTTGGTGGCGCGCACTTCGCGCACGCATTCAAGCGCTTCCTGGATGTCGTCGGACACGGCAATGTTCTTCATACGCGTCTCGCGCATGAGCGGCGCCAGGATGCCCCGTGCGCCAAACAGCAGCCCCAGCGCCACCGGCGCGCTCCACAGCGCCGCGATGGTCAGTCGCCAGTCGAACACCAGCAACCCCGCCGCCGCCACGCCCAGCATGATGTAGGCGCCGTACAGCTCGGGCAGTACATGGCTGTAGGCATGCTCGATGGTCTTCACGTCGCCCATGATGGTCTCGGTGAGGTCGGCCAAATCACGCCGCCCGAAAAACGACAGCGGGAGTTTCCGCAGACGTTCGGCCAGCCCGATGCGCTGTCGGCCGCTCTCGTTGTATATGACGCCGTACTGGTAGTAGTAGGCGAAGTACTCGGTGACGAACAACACCACTATGAACACGACAAGCCCCGTCAGATACGGCAGAAGATCGGGCAGCGGTGCGCCACTTATCGCATGGTCGACAAATGCCCCCATCGCGAGGAATAGGATTCCCACGCCCGCAAACACCGCAATGTTCGATACCGCCGTCCACGTGGCACCCAGCTTGACATTGCGCACGCCCTCGTCGGTGAGGCCGTATTTCTCTTTGATGGACATCTACGCCACCTCCTCGGACGTGATTTTCCAGCTGACGGCGCGCTCGTAGTCCGCCCACATACGTGCGTACAGGCCACCCGCCGCCAGCAGCTCGTCGTGGGTCCCCTGTTCCGCCACGCGTCCGGCGTCCAGCACCACGATCTTGTCGGCCTTGCGTACGGTGGAAAGTCGATGCGCCACCATCAACACGGTGCGCTTCTTGCCACCGCGCTCACTCGCCAGCTCGGAGAATGCCCTTTGTATCTTGACCTCGTTTTCCGGATCGGCGAAGGCCGTTGCCTCGTCCAGCACCACAATGGGCGCATCTTTCATGATGGCGCGCGCCAGCATGAGCCGCTGCACCTCGCCGCCGGAGAAATGAGCGCCCGACGCACCGTATATGGTATCTACGCCGTCAGGCAGCTTCTCTATAATGTCGTCGCATTGGGCGGCGGAAAGCGCACGGGCGACCTCTTCGCGTGTGGCATCGGGCCGCACCGCGCGCACATTCTCAAGCACGCTCTGCTTGAACAGGCGGTTTGCCTGAAACACGAACGCCACGTGCTCCATCAGCCTGTGCGGGTCCATGCCTTGCACATCCACACCGCCCACCAGCACGCGCCCCGCGCATACGTCCCAAAAACGAGGCACCAGGCTGGCCGCCGTGGTCTTGCCTCCGCCGGACGGCCCCACCAGCGCCACGGTCGACCCAGCCGGCACGCTGAAGCTCACATGGGACAGCGCGGGCTCGTCGGCTCCCTCGTACGTGAAGCTAACGTCGTCGAACACGATGGAGGTATCGGCCGGCTCCTTCGGCGCGGTGGGTGCCTTTATCATCGGAGCCGCCAGCACCTCTTCCACGCGCCTTACCGCATCGGTGGCCGACTGCAGCGCATCCGACATGAACATCACGCGCGTCATGGCAGTGGGGATGACCGCCGAAAAGATGGCGTAGAACGCGAAGTTAGCCAGGAACGTGTCGAAATTGCCCTCGCCCGGCGCCAGAAGGATGGCCACCGGCACCAAGAGCAGCGCCACGCCGTTGATGATGGTCAGCGACAACGACTGCGGCGTGCGGCACCATTTCACCGCATAGTCCTGCGCAAGACGGGTGAACTCCTCGATGGCGTCATGGAACGCCTTGAACGAGTGCACCGTCTGCTGGAACACCTTCACCACAGGGATGCCGCGCACGTATTCGGTGCCCGTCTTGTTCATCTTGACGAGCGATTCCATGTACCTCGTCATGAATTCCATGCCGCGTCCGCCCATCATGTAGAAGATGCAGACGAGCGAGAGAATCACCGGCACCAGGCATGCAAGACCCAGCCGCCAGTCGAACACGAAAAACAGCACCAGCATGCCCACGATCATCGCCACCGAACCAGCAGTATCGGGCAGCTTGTGGGCAAGCATCCCCTCCGTCTCTGCGGCGCAGCCGTCCACTACGCGTCGCAGCGCACCGCTCGCATGCGTGTCGAAATACCCCAGGCTCGCGTGCATAAGATGCTCAGTCGCCCTCTTGCGCATGTTCGCCGCGCAACGGAACGCCGCAAGATGCGTACACATGAGCCCTACGAAGTACAGCAGGATAGACGCGATGGAAAGCCCAAAAGCCCACCAGCCGTACACTGCGATACCCGTAGCCGCGCTCCAGTAGGGAGCTACGGCAATGAGGTCGCGCGCCACCAGCCAGATGCATACGTAGGGCCCGAACCCCACGACCATGGAGATCGCGGAGAGTGTGCAGCCCAGGTAGGTGAGTGCTTTGCGCGGCCCGGCGAAATCGAGCAGCCGCGACACGGCGCTGCGTCTGCAGGATGGCCCCTCCTTTTTGTCCATACGAAACCTCCGATCTTGATCTCGTGCGACGCCCCGATGAAGGCGGCGTCTTCGATGCACTTGATAGTTAGTTGCAGTTAACATACCATCATGCATGGGTTCTCCATTTCCACGGCCTGGAAACGGGGACGTTCGCGAAACGAAGTAAGACAATCGCGAAACCGCAGGAGATCGAGCATGAGCGCACTACGAGCAGCCATCCCACAGCATTTACGAACGTTCGTGGAACCGCAGATAGAGCAACTGTCCCTCAGGATGGAATCCGTTCGCAGCGGCCTGTACGCGACGCTTCCGGAATCGCTCGGGGAAGGATTTCTCTGGACGGCGGCGCTCGGAGAGGACTGCCTCGTCAGCATGCACTCGATTCGCCTGAAGAAGCCGCTCATCCTCGAGGAGCGCCCGACGGATTTCTTCTGCATCTTCTCGGGGTCGTCGGCGACGCTTCGGTTGCTGCCGAACGCGCGCACCGAAGTGACTGCGGAACGCGAGAACGTCATTTCGTTCTCCCAAGCGGGCGGGACTACGCGCTTCCTGATGCAGGCGGGAAACCTTTACAAGTCGACGAGCATCACCTACACGCCCGGCTATTTTGAAGGTCTGAGGAAGAGGTTCCCCGACGATTTTGGGGATGCGGAGGCGACAATGCGCGCGTTTGGATCCGCAAGCCCTTCCGCCGAGATTCGCGCCATTCTTAGGTCATTTAACCCCGAACGGGCCTCGTTGCCAGGGGCGTCGCCGTATTTTCACGCAAAAGCGCTCGAGGCGGCAACCGCCCTCTCGGCCTGTTCCCACACTGGAGCCAAAGACGAAGCGGGATGGACGAATCGCGCGATCGTGGAGCGGGCGGAGGAGATCATCTCGGCGCGGTTTTCCGAGGGGCTTACCGCAAAGGCGATTGCAGATGAGCTTTTCGTGAGCCGCTCGCGCCTCTACGACGCTTTCAGGAGTGTACGCGGGACGGGCGTGGCAGAGCGCCTTCGGGCGGAGCGCATGAGCGCCGCCTGCAGCCTGCTCGGCTCCGGGGAGACGGACGTGGCGCGCGTAGCGCGCGCGGTGGGATACGCGCGCACCTCGGCGTTCGACGAGGCATTTCGCCGAATGTTCGGCTGCTCCCCCACGCAGTGGCGGTGTCGCCGTCTGGAGCGCCCACAAATTGAACTATCCCAAAAGCATTGCGAGTTTGCACAGAAGTAATGAGGGAGGCACCGCAAACGGCTGAGACACTCCTTTTGAGTTTCCCCAAGAGAAGCCTGCGTGACGTGTGGTTTTACCGCGACTCAAAAAAGCGTGAGATAGACCTGCTCATTCAAGAGGGTCACGTCTTGCATCCTGTCGAAGTGAAAACGTCCGCGACGGTGGGGGAGGATGCCGTGAGGAACTTCTCCTGCCTCGACAGCCCGTCTGGCTACGAAGTCGGTTTTGGGCATGTGGTCTGTCAGACCCCGGATTCATATTTCATCACTCGGGAAGTCCAGGCGGTTTCCGTGTGGGCAATTTGATGTGTGCGCGAGCCCTTGCCGGCCGCATGGGGGCCGAAGTCCCCGACGAAGCTGCGCCACAGCAACTGGATGCGGCGGAGCCGAAGGCGCTAACGGAGCCGAAGGCGCTAAGCCTTCAGCGGGCGTTTAGGGGCTCTGGCATGGCCGAGGTGCCGGTCGTGGATCTGCCGCTGTGCCCTAGGTCGAGAAAGGACATCGTGAACATGTTCTTGGAGACGCATTCGGACAGGCCCAATCTGACGGAGCGCGCGTGGCAATCGCTGGACGATTGCGAGAGCAGCCCCGAGGTTCTGGTGGGGCTGCGGGGCATTTGACGGCGGGCAGGAAAAGGTCCGCACTTTGGGTGGGGCGCGGACCTTGGTAACGTTTGGCGGTATGGACGCGTCGATTTCAATTTTCCTTTCCCGAGCGACCAACCGTTCTCTTAACGCTTCGCAAGCGCCGCGATGAGCTCGGCGCGCTGTGTTTCCGTGAGGCTGCTCGCATTGCGGGCGATGAGACGGATGGCCTCGTCCGTTTCCTGCTCATTGGCGGTCCCGGTGATGTCCGCGGGCTTCACTCCCAGGGCCTTGGCCAAAGCGGCAATCGTGATCGCCCTCGGCACTCGTTTGCCGTTGACGTACCTGCTTACCGCAGCCGGGGTGAGGTTCGTCGCCTTGGCCTGTGTGACTTGGGGCCTTCCCGACATCCATGCCGCGCGCTCTCGAGTGGCTCCGGGCAATGGAGCCGACCTGCGTTGCCTAGGGCAGAGAACAGAGCCAGCGACATTGTCCGCACGCTCTTCTATAATGTTATGACAGGCTAACTTTTTTACTGAGGGAGACGCTCTATGACGCCCGAACAGTACAAGCGACTCTCTATCAGGGAGTTCACCAAAGCGGCAAAAGCCTATGAGACCGATCATGCGGGCATCTATGAGATGTGCAGGGATGACTACCCACCCATGCTGGCGGAACTCGAGACTGATCCGTTCGATAACGTGCTCGACGTAGGCTGCGGCACGGGCCCTGTTATCGAGCTACTCGCCAAGAAGTACCCCGAAAAACACTTCGTAGGCCTCGATATCACGCCGGCGATGATTGAGGCCGCCCGGTCGAAAGGGCTTTCAAACGCAGAGTTCGTGGTGGGCGACGCCGAGAGCCTGCCCTTCGGAGACGAGGGCTTCGATGCGGTCTTATGCTCCAACAGCTTCCACCACTATCCCAATCCGGGCGCCTTTCTGCGCGAGGCCCATCGCGTGCTGCGCCCCGGCGGCAAGCTCATCCTGCGCGACTATACCTCAAACGATGTTGTGGTTTGGCTCATGAACACCTTCGAGATGCCACTTGCGCGTCTGGTGGGCCACGGCGACGTGCGCATTCTGAAGATGGGAGAATACCGAGAGCTCGTGGAGGCAGCGGGCTTCGCGATCGAGAAGCTCGTTGCCCAGAAGGGGTTCCGCGCGCATCTGGTTGCAAGAAAGTAACGCCGTACATCTTCGCGAGTGGTCACAAACCAAGCGGCGTCATCAGCAAAGGAAAGCCCGCCGCCACAGGGCGACGGGCAAGGTGAGCAGGAGCCTCCTTGCAGTATGCGCTTCCGTCCTCCATATGAAGCCGGGCCACGGAATAGAACGTCGTCTTTTCTGGGGAGAGGGCGAGGTCGTATCTGTAGCCCTCGATGCTCTCGAGCGTCTTCCCGCGAAGGGTCCCGAGGATAGCCCTGTCCTCGTTAGGGATGAGGTAGTTGTGGTCAACCATCAGCTCTCTCCTTTGTAGAAGTGGATTTTGCGGACATAGTTCTCACCAACGATATTGAGGTCGACGGCGGGACTGCGAAAGCGGCCCTGCCCCAGCTTTTGCCCATGGTCCGTTACGTAACGACGACCGCATCAGGCCCCACGCTCGTACGTCTCCTCAACGGAGGGGAAGCGTTATCGTCGTCTTGAAACCACCGCCGGCAGCAGAGGAAAAGGATATCCTTCCGCCATGGGCTCTCACCACCCGTGAGGCAATCTGCAAGCCCAGCCCGTGCCTACGGTCGAGGCTCTCGTCCACTCTGCTTGAGCGCTTCTGTCTTTCAGAAAGGGCCTGCAGCTCGCGTGCCGCCATCCCGACCCCGTCGTCCTCGATGATGATACGAGCATCTGTATCGGTCGTGCTCAGATTGATGCGCACCCGGCAACCCTGCGGGTTGTGCACGATGCTGTTCTGGATGACATTGCCCATTGCCCGTCCGATCAAGCGCTCATCGCACTCGACGATCGCTCCCTCGGCCGCTCCGTCTGCCTCTATCTCTATCGCGAAATCCCTTCCCTTGGATGCGTTGATTGCGTCGGCGGCCGTCTTTCGGATGACCTCCGCCAGTCTCGATTGCGCCATGTGGAAAGGCTGTGCGTCATATTCCAGCCGTGAGGCCAAGTTGAGGTCGTTGACGAGGCCGTCGATCTTCGCGCTCTGAGCGCTGATGACGGAGGCGCGATCGGCCGTCTCAGGGGCGATGGAGCCGTCCTGGGCGATGATCTGCGCATTCCCCATGATGAGGGTGAGCGGCGTCCGAATGTCATGGGATATTCCGGCTATCCAGTCGACTCGTGCCTCGTTCTGTTTGACGATGAGCTCGGACGCGCGAGCGACGCTCTCAGACAGGCTGGTAAGCACCCCTTTCGGCAGGGGGCCCGCCGCCTTGCCCGTCCCTAACGCCTCGACCGCATCCGCGATGGGTTCCAGGCCGGACAAGATGCGCCTCTTAGAGAACCAAAAGACAAGGAAGAGGCAGGTCACATCGAGGACGACCATCGTTGTCGCAAAGGCAGGAAGCGCCCTTACGGCCCAGATGGGGATGTAGTTACTAATGATTTTCATGAAGCTGTCTTGGGGATAGCCCACGACCAACAGACCATCGCCGGTAGTGCGCACAAAGACAGGGTAATCGGCGATATACCCCTTGGAGAAGCGCGCCACGTCTTGCAGGCCGTAATGACGGGGGACCTCTTCGGGCAAGTCCACCGACCATGCGCAGTCCCCACCCGCCTCGATGAACATCGCCCATATCCTCCGGCTCCGCAGCTCCCGCTCGGCCTCTGAGGATATCCCCGAAGCATCGGAGGCGCCCTCGACGGAATCGAGCAGGGTTATCGGCGATGCCTCTCTCGTCTTGCCTGCGATCGCATCAAAGAAGAAGAGCCCAAAAACCAGGGCGTTCATCACGACCAGGCCGACTATGAGGGCGGCGAACGAGGCGAGGTTCCTCGCGATATACGAATGGAGGGTCTTCATGGCGTCACCCGCACGTATTCAGCTTGTATCCGAGGCCCTTGAAGGTAACGAGCGATACCGGACGCGAGGGGTCGCGCTCGATCTTCTCGCGCACGCGTCGAACGTGAGCGTTGAGGGGGTTCTCGTATCCGAAGGCGTTGCCTCCCCATAACGCCTCGCAGATCACGTCAGTCGTAACCACGTTGCCCTGGTTTCGAGCAAGGACTTCCAGCAGGGCGTACTCCTTTGCCGTCAGCGCAACCGGCCCGTCATCCCTGACAACCTCGGCCTTGTCGAAGTCGATCACACAAAAGTCCAGCCGGACCCGGGCGGCACCTGCAGGATACGTCCTTCTGAGCACCGCATAGAGGCGCAGCAAAAGCTCTTGGGGAAGAAAGGGCTTGGGGATATAGTCATCGGCTCCCAGCCCAAGCCCTGAGACCCTGTCGATAGGCTCGTCCTTTGCCGTGAGAAATATCACCGGAACATCCGACGTCTTGCGCACCTTCCGCATGAGCGAAAAGCCGTCGCCGTCGGGGAGCATCACATCCAGAAGCAGCAGGTCCGGCCGTGCTTCACCAAAGCGGTCGAGCGCATCTGCCACATTGGAGGCGACAAACACGTGCGTGAACCCGGCGTCGGTCAGTATGTCAGAAACAAATGCTAGCAGCTCTGGCTCGTCGTCGACGAGCAGCAGCCTTTTTCCATGCCAAGGAGAGTTGTCCATGCAAAGCCTCCCTTCGAACAGGATACAGGCCCTCGTTAGGGCTGTCGGCAAAAGTAAGGAAAAAGTCACGCGTCCGACCGCAGAATGTCAGATGGGGCGGATACCTTGTTTTTATGACGAAAGGAGCCGCGATGAAGCGCGCGCATTTCAAGCAGGCACATCATCCTCCCCTCATCATCGAGACGCGCGACCTGACGAAGCGCTATAAGGATTTCGTCGCCGTAGACGGCGTCTCCATGCATGTGAGGAAGGGAAGCGTCTACGGGTTCCTCGGACCCAACGGAGCGGGAAAGTCAACAACCATGAAGATGCTCCTTGGGCTCACCGCCCCTACGGCGGGAGAGTTCAAAATTGACGGCATGCGCTTTCCAGGCGACAAGACGGCAATCCTCAAGAAGACAGGCTCCTTCATCGAGTCACCTTCCTTCTACGCGAACCTGACGGGCAGGGAGAATCTCGACGTCATTCGAAGGATACTGGGCCTACCCCAAAGCTCGATTGACGAGGCCTTGGAACTTGTCGGGTTGGCAGAGTTTGGAGGCCGTCTTGCAAAAAAGTACTCTCTTGGAATGAAGCAGCGGCTGGGGCTTGCCGGCGCGCTTCTTGGAAGGCCCCCGATCCTCATCCTCGACGAGCCGACGAACGGGCTGGACCCGGTTGGCATCCACGAGATACGAAACCTCATAAAGTCCCTTCCGACGACGTACGACTGCACGATTCTTGTCTCGTCCCACATGCTGTCCGAGATAGAGCTCATGGCTGACGACATCGGCATCCTCAATCACGGGAGGATGCTCTACGAGGGAAGTCTTGACAATCTGCGGTCCCAAGCGCTCTCCTCGGGTTACGCGGCCGACAATCTGGAGGAGCTCTTTCTCGCGATAATCGAGCAGGACAACCTCGCGAGGAAGCAGAAGGCCCTCCTATGAGCGCGATATCGATCGAGCTGCGCAAGGAGCGCAGGACAGGGGCCGCCATCGTGCTGCCGGCCGTCGGTCTCATGGGGAGCCTGTACGCATTCGCCAATTTTCTCGTGCGCGGGGAGACGCTGCTCAGCCTGCCACTTGACCCCATGGATATCCTGCTTACGCAGCTCTATGGAATGATAGTCGTTCTCAACATGTTTGGCGCCATCGTCGCAACGTGCACGGTCTATGGCCTGGAGTTCAGAGGTGGGGCCATCAAAAAAATGCTCGTGATGCCCCTGAGCATGGCCAAGATATATGCGAGCAAGCTCCTCGTCCTCGCGGTAGGCCTTCTTCTCGCCGTCGCGATGCAGAACGGGGCGCTCGCCCTGATCGGCTCGAGCAGCCTGCCCCCCTCCTCTTGTGATATGGGCCAGGTGCTTGTGTTCGCCGGATACTCCCTCGCCACCTCCATGCCCGTGCTCACGTTCATGCTGCTCGTGTCGTCACGGTTTGAGAACATGTGGATTCCCCTCGGAATGGGCGTGGCGGGCTTTCTGAGCGCCGTGGCGCTCGCCGGCGTCGATCTTCCGCTGACGCTGGTGCACCCCTTCGTCGTGATGCTGAAGCCGGCAATCGCCATGAGCGCTCAGCCGGACATCGCGGTCCTTGCGGCATCGGCGGCTCATACGGCCGTTTTTCTCGCGGCTGGCGTCTGGCTCTCTGGGCGTGGTCACTATGAGTAGGAGGCGGTCATGAGCCTTTTGGGCCTTATCGGAATCGAGCTTGTTAAAGTGCGGAGATCGAAGATAGTGCCCCTCATCTTCATTGCGCCAATCCTCGTGATCATCTCGGGCGTGGCGAGCCTGGGCCGCTATCTCACGCCTGAGTACACGAACGCGTGGTCTGCCATGTTCGTCCAAAGCGCGCTCGTGTACGCATACTATCTGCTCCCGCTCAGCATGATCGTCGTGTGCGTGATGATTGCGGGCTGCGAGACGTCGCACAACGGCATATTGAAAATGCTCGCGCTCCCCGTCAGTCGCCACAAGCTCTCCGTGGCGAAGTTCCTGGTGGTCGTCTTCTTCCTGCTGATGGAAGTCGCCGTCTTCTTTGCCGTCTTCGTGCTTGCCGGCCTTGCCGTCACTCAGGCGACGGGGGTCCGCGAAACGCTGCCCTTTGCGTACCTGTTGAAGTCATGCGCCGGGCTTTTCCTCACGATGCTCCCCTCCGTCGCCGCCATGTGGGCAATAACGGTGACGTTCGAGAAGCCCCTCTCTGCCATCGGGCTCAATCTTCTGCTCGTCATCCCAGGCGTCCTCGTCGCGAACACCCCGGCATGGATAGCCTATCCATACTGCTATAGCGGCTACCTCGTCTCCTGCTCGCTTCACGACTTCACCGCCGGGGCGACATCGACCTCATTTCGACCCTTCCCCTTCGTCCTGTGCGCAGCGCTGCTTCTTGTGGTCTTCCTCTTTCTGGCGGTATTCCGATTTGGCAAGAAGGAAGCTAGGTAGAGATGCATACGAAAGCAGTCACGCTCCGATTATCGCTGTGCCGGTGTTGATGCCCCCATCGTTCTCTGTGCGCAGATCGCGCTTGCCGTGTGGCGAAAAGGCTGCTTCTTTCGTGTTTTGGGCCATTAAAATAGTCATGACGTTGCGTGCCATGGCGTCGTTGAACGAGCTGTGTGATTGGCATGGATGCCGACTCCGTATACTTCATCGTTGACGGGCGCACGCTTACGAGCAAGAGGTTCAAGCAGGAGCCCGTGGGGTGCGCAAGGGATGGAGGCGGTCAGCTTATGGACGTGGTCCTCTCCGAGACCGGTGAGCGCATCCGTGTGTTTGACTCGATTGGGCCCTATGGGGCGCCCAAGGTGGCGCGAGAGTTCTGGGTCGAACAGTGGGGAGCCCCGTTTATGGACGAGGGGCATTACTACACTGCCGAGCGAATCAGATCCCTGCTTGTGGCGTCCGTCGAGACTGGCAATTCGATTTATTGGGCCTAAGCCTTAAGCCACCGGCCGTTGCGGGGGCGTTTCCGCTCCATTCAATCGCGCCGCCTGCAAAGCGGAACGAAGACGCCACAGCAACGTCTTCCAGTCCGCGTATTCTCCGGGTTTGACCCGTCCCGGGGGTTTGTCTCAAACGCCCACGCGACGACACGCGGCGGGATTTGGCGGTAGGACGGTCTAAGCCGACGACCCGGTGGAATAGCGTGGCAGTAAACGCGCGTGCAAGAGTGGGAGTAGCCGACCCCGACTCTTGTCGGACCAAGCCGTCCGTGGCACATCGCGGCGTGTCGCCATGTATGCCGCCAAGCATGGCCAACACCCCCGAAATCGACATTTCAGGGGTATGCTTGTGCTGATTTACCCCCAATTGCCGTATGCAGCGGCACAGGGCGACACTCTGCGGACGGGGAGTAAAAGGTTTGTCGAGGGAGTAAATCGTCCCAGTTGTGCCACCGCCTCCCCTCCAGGGCAAGCATGCGCTCAGTGTGCCTGCTTAGCCTTTTCTTCTGGTTGCGAACGCGCCCGCCATCGCCCCAACGAAGACCACGGGGGCAAGCCTGACGAAAACGAACTCGAAGCCATGCAGGAAGGTGCCAACAACCGCCATCTCAGGGTCGGAGAAGCCCCAATCCAGATAGGGGCTTCCCCAGAGGGACAGGGCGACGAGCGCAAGGACGACGATCGCGCCCAGGGCCACGAAGGACCAGTGCAGGGCCCTCCTCCTGGACTCCTTCGCCCGTGCCAGCCGCAAGTTGATAGCCTCCAGTCTTTCCGAAATCGCCTTGACGCCGTCAGGGGCTTCCTCAACGATGGCTTCGCCAAGCAGGGCGCTCACGGGAGTTTCAAGTGTTTCCGAGAGGGCGATGAGCATGTCGGCATCAGGCACCGACCTGCCCTGCTCCCACTTGGATACGGTTTGACGGACGACGTTCAGCTTGATGGCGAGCTCTTCCTGGGAAAGGCCCTTTGCCCTCCTGAGAGCCTTGATGTTCTCGTTCAACATGCGAACGACCTCCTTTCCAGCTGTTCGGCGCCCTTTTTATATGCCGCACAGCCCCGTTGCCGCCAGCAACGGGTCTTAACATGCGTGCATGTAACCGCATTACCAATGATTCACGCCCTAGCGCACAATCAGCTCTTCGCCATCTTCAACCACGCCGTGCGCTACTACGGCCTCAAGAGCAACCCCTGCGCAAGGACCACGCGCATGGGCGCGCCCAAGGGCGGCGAGATGCTCTTCTGGACGCGCAAGGAGTACCGGCGCTTCGCCGACGCGGTCTCCGGCAAGCCGGAGAGCCACTATGCCTTCGAGCTGCTCTACTGGTGCGGCCTGCACCTAGGCAAGCTCCTGGCGCTCACGCCAGAAGACTTCGACTTCTCCCACTCAGAGCTCAAAGTGACGAAATCCTACCAGCGTCTGCATGGGCGCGACGTGGTGACGCCGCCCAAGACGCACAAGGCCGTCCGCACCATCGTAATGCCCAGTTCCTTGCCGACGAGCTCGAGCAGTGAGTGGACTCGCTTCCCATCGGCGTAGACGAACGTATCTTCACCTTCGCTAAGGCCAAGCCCCACCATGAGCTCGACCGCGGCTGCAAGCGCCCTCACGTTAAGCGCACCCGTTTCACTGACCTGCGCCACAGCCATGTCTTGCTGCTCATAGAGATGGGCTTCTCCGCCGTGTCCATAGCCGAGCGGCTGGGTTACGAGAGCTCGGACGTTACCTTCCGCTACGCGCATCTCTTCCCCGACAAGCAGGGAGAGATGGTACGCGCCCTCGCCGCGACCAGGGTGGAAATCTGGTGACGTGTCCGGATGACGCCTGAGCAGAAGCTCTGGCTCTATCGGGTGGCGGCCGAAAGCGGCATGAACAAGCAGGACTTCACCATGGCAAGGCTGCACGACGAGGCAATCACCGTGGTGCCAAACATCCGGGTGTACCATGCCTTGCGCGAGAGCTTGCTGGAGCTGCTGCAGGAGCTGTCGTGGATACGCGCCGGCGGCGCCGTCGACGAGTAGCTGCACGCCGAGGTGGAGCGCCTGACCAAGGAGTTCGTCGACCTGCGCGGGGAGGCGGACGTTGCCACAGTCAACACTGAGGGCCACGACATCCTCGAGATGAGCCGCCGATAGGCCTGCATACCTGGCAGAGAGCAGAAACGCCGGCCCCCGTGGCGATGAAGACAATGGTGCTAGCTCGCGCATCCTCCAGAGTTCGAGACACTGCCGCGACGTACCCTGGCGCTCCTTTACGCCCCGTGTGGGCATCCAATGCCTCCTTGCACCTTGCCCGCCTCCAGGGGCTCTCCTTGGACCCTTGCGGCCTCGCCGGGAACCGCTTGCGGCCGCAAGGGTCGCAAAAACTTTTCGCTGGGCACAGGACGCCCTCGCGAAAACTCAAGCCCTCCGGGTTTGCTTTCCTCCTTGCACCTGCGCGAACCCCGCCGGCATGCGAGCCACAAAGCGCGCCACCGGGGTGGGCCGGGAGCTAAGGAGGACGTTATGGAAGCCATCGACACCAGGGCCAAGAAGGGCGTCAGGGTCTATCTCGAGCGCAGGGGCTTCGAGATTCTGGAGGAGGGCTGGGCACACGGTGGCGACGTAGCCGAATTCCTCACCCGTGACGTGGACGACCTGGTCTTCGTCTTCTGCCAAGTCACGCAGAACGGCGGCGAGGGATTCCCCGAGGAGGATGCGGACCGCGCGGCGCTCGAACGGCTGGCAGCTGCCTACCTTGCCGAGCACCTGGACTTCGAGGACGTCCTGGTCAGGCTCGCCGTCGTGAGCATGCTCATCGTCGGCGAGAGCCGGGCGCTTCTCCGCCGCCACCTCAACGCGCTCGGCACGCTCTAAGCGCAGGGCACCTCCGGGAGCTTCGGATCTCGGGGGCGCTGGTCGCAACCGTTCACAATGCTAAATTGACGAGTGCACGCCTTAGCCAGGTAACGGGAATTGAAAGCCGCTGTTATTCATGAACTGGATAAGCTGAGTAACAGCAGCTGCGAACTGGGCTCCACCGTTGACTCCTCGCAAGAAACCAAGCGTACTCTTGAGAACTCCCCGCTTGGGTTCGCCGCTCTCTATCTGTGTACGGACAATTTCAGCGTTATCGCGCACGTCTTCAATCGTTTCAGCATCATCAATCTCTGTCTCTGCAGCGCTAAGAATCGCATCAATCAATTTATTCGAGGCGTGCTCGTCTATGCCGATGTTTTGAGTTGCATTGATAGTTGAGTTGTCAGTTGCTTGGTTCATTTGCAGGTTGTGCACAGACTCGAAATTGTTTGTCACTGAATCTCCGCTATCGAGTCCCATTTCGATTCCAATCATGGTCAGATGCTCGGTTATGTTTGCGACGAGACGCCGCACAACTTTGTCCAAGAAACCTTTGTACATATCTTCGAATCTGTTTCCGCTTGCAAAGGTGTAGTAGAAATAGCTTCTACCGTGAATGTTCTGGGCAATCATTTCCTTGAGGATGAGATACACTTCTGCGCTCTCTTCCTCGGGTATGGTACTGAAATTAATGAAGGTGGTTCCGAGGTCCCCCGCTACCTCCCGGACGTCTTCTCCTGCATTGAAACCTTCAGGGATATGGTTATCAATGCAATCGTCGAGATACGCCTTTATGTCCGGCTCTGCTTCAATGCGGTCAAGAAAACGCTTGAAAGGCGCTGGTGATTCCTCCCAACTCGAGCGCAAAAGTACGTTCGCCTCATGGCTGAAGCGGTAGAGGGTCTTCTTAAAGGCGGTCTTATCGGTCATTGAAATTGCTCACCCCACATAACGGACATACGTACTTCGACATTGAAAGGAGCCGCGATACTTTCGACTGCTTTCCGCAGTGCTTGCAGGTCGTAATAGCAAGTGCATCTATAGAAGGCTGTAAGACGGGCTCGTTGTCTGGTCTTGGTTGTTTGCCTGCCTTGAACGACATGGCCTTTCCCCTGGTCTGTCTCTCGAGCTTCTTCATCTCTTTATGTATTGCATCGAACGTCTTGTTCTTGCATATAGCCGCCGCAAGGTCTATGACGTCCTCGGTCAGATAGTTTTCGGATGCGATACCACAGGCAGGGCAGCAGACTTCCAATACGTCATCCGACTCGTAATCGCCCGGCCTCAGCTTGAAGAGCTCGCCGCATTGCGGGCATTGCAGCAAAACGAACCCGTCTTCATCGCTAGGTATCTCTATAGTGAAGCTCAAGTTATCACTCATTACGGCCTCCACTGTCAATCTCGCGCAGCCGCAGAAGCCAGCGTCTCATGCTGCCGTCTTCAAAGAGGGCGAGCAGAGCTCCCTCACAGAAGCGTTCTGCCCTTACGGCCTCCAGTAGAAGCGCCATCACCACCTGGCCGTCGAGCTCCGACACATCGGCCTCGGACATTGCTTGGCTACCCCACTCGAGCCCGTTGCGCTCGAGTATGTCGCGGTAATGCGTGAGTCCGTATTCGGGATGCTTGTCGACGAAGTCGTAAATTGCCTGCTCAGTGTCGGTAACCATCGTTCCGTAGTTCACGTAGGGCATCTTGATTGGGTCATCCATGGTGCCCTTGCTCTCTCGGTCTACGACCCAGTTGCCAAATTCCTCGGTATTCTCAATTGCGGACAGATGTTTCGTCAGGCTCTCAAACATGAGCTGCCTCTTTCGAGAAATGCGCCTCGGCAATTTCATCGAGTTGCGAACATATCGTCTCAAAGGGCTGGTTCAGATCCAGCGTCCGTACGCTTATCTGGTTGCCACTCATCTGGTACACGCCGTCCGGCTGGATTTCTTCATCCGTCTTGGCATAGAGCAGCATGCCTGACACGCCATGCGGCTCAGTCGTGTCAGCCAGCCCCGCTTCCTTGTTCTTCACATAGGTGAAGATCTGGTACAGGTTGCCCGAGTGGGCGCTTCGCTTGTCGAACTGCTGTTGCATTGTGCGGCTGTAGTACTTTGCGTCGATGATGAGAACAGTTCTGCCTTGTGCGAGCGTTATGTCGGTGTGCATGGTGGGGAGCATGTCATCGAAGCCGTCATCGAGCGCCCAGCTAATGTACGGCGCCCCTGCGGAAAGCTCAGGATGCTCGCGCCTGTAGTACTCGAGGATGAACTTCTCGTATAGGTGGCTCATGCGCTGCTCGTCGAGGAAGTCCACCATACGGAGGCTCCCGTCCTCCTGTGTCTGGAGAAGGCCCTTCACGACCAGCCAGCACACGTTAATGAGCATGCGGTAGGTCTGGTTGTTCCGGTCGAAGCGCATGTGCCAGTCCTCATGCACAAGGTCTACGTCGTCCACATCCGCGAAGTACGGGAGCAGCCGCCTGAGTGCCTTCTTGCGCGCCTTGTCGATGTCCGAGCGAATCAAGAGCATGATCGTCGCCTTGAGGATGCGGTTCATGCGCGTGTCCGTGCTGAACTCGTCATAGCTGCAGACCAGCTGTCTGCGAAGAATCGAGCGCGTCTTAAGGGACTCGGACAGCTCTATCTTTCCCCTCGGGGAGGAGAGCGCCTCCTCTCGGTCGACGTATTCCCGGCCAAGGCCGCGCTTGAGCTGCAGGCTCACGCCCCGCGCCAGTATCTCGGCGAGAAGGTCGGCGGTGTTTCCGAACTCCTCTGTGCCGATGTCGCGGTAGCCCTGCCCCTGCAGCGTCTGGAACGCATAGGCGAGCATGTGGTAGATGTTCTGAATCCGAATCACTGGATGGACCTGCGCAACTTGCCCGCCCACTCATCGACCTTAGAAGGCTCGTCGAACCAGTACTCGCGCAGCATCGGCACGAGCTCGTAGTCGACGGTTGCCGAGAGCCTTTCGTCCGTCACGTCGTCCGGGGACATGCGACAGAAGTAGCTGTGACCGATGCAGAAGTCGTTGCCGAGCGATTCGTCGGACGCGATCGCCTCGTTCAGTCTCACGACACAGGCGATGAGCCTGTCGAATTTCTCGCTGTTCAGCGCTTCTTGGTATGCGGTGAAGCTCTCCGTGTCGAAAGCTGGTCGGAGCTCGAAGAACGCAAAGCGGCGGCGCAGGGCGTAGTCGAGCATGGCGAGCGAGCGGTCAGCCGTGTTCATCATGCCTATGAGGTAGACGTTGCCTGGGACGTAGAACAACTCGTGCGAGTAGAGGAGCTGCAGCGTGTTTCTGGGCCCGCGCTTGTCGTTCTCGATGAGCATGAACAGCTCCCCAAAGATCTTTGAGAGGTTGCCGCGGTTGATCTCGTCGATGATGAAGAAGTAGTCGTTGTCCGAGTCGTCCTGGGCCCTCTTGCAGAAGTTGTAGAACGCGCCCTTCTCGAGGTCGAAACCTTGCGCGTTCGGGCGGAAACCCTCTATGAAGTCCTCGTAGCTGTAGCTCTGATGGAACTGCACCATCATCACGCGCTCGGCGTCCTTCACGCCCATCATGGAGTAGGCCAGGCGCTTGGCGGCGAAGGTCTTGCCCACGCCCGGGGCGCCCTGCAGGATGATGTTCTTCTTCGCGCGCAGGACGTTGACGAGGGTCCTGTAGCGCTTGGCGTCCATGTAGACCTCCGAGAGGAAGTCCTCGGGCGTGTACGCCGGGTATTCGACTACGCCTGAGTCTTCCTCGGTTTCACTGTCCTCGTCCTCGAAGAGCGAATTGAGCTGCGCAACGAGATTGGGATACGCCGTGATATCCGTTAGAGGTTTCGTGGCGACGTGGTACTCGCTGCGCCACTTACCACTGTGCGTCCAGCGCACCCTACGTATGTTCGGATAGGAGTCGTCGCTCTCATCGAACTCGTAGTCCCCTTCAACAATGCCACGCCCAAGGATCTCGTCCCACCCTCGCTTCGCGAAGATGATGTCGCCCGGCTTCAGCTCGCGTGAAAACTGCCAGAGCGCGAGCGCGGAGTTCTTCTGTGAGGTCTTGCCGCTGTACAGGGTACGCAGACTCTTCCGGATGTCTTCCTTGCTGGCGTATCGTTCGGCATCGCCTAGCTTGCTCCAGCCAAGGGCCATCACGCCACGTGCGTAGAAGTCGTCCCACTTCGCAGCGCCATCTCCCGGAGAGTAGGTCCAGTAGTGCGTAGTCTCGATTCCCCCGTCTCCGAGGGCGTTCTCCTCCGCCCTTTCGGAAGCGGCCTTCTCGGCAGCCTTCCTCTCCTGATTGACGCGCTCGGACTCCACAAAAGCGGCAGCCGTCAGCGAGGGGAAGTCTGCATACGGGCACTCGTCGCTTCCGAGCCTTGACTTGATGGCATCACATATGGCGAGGTAGCGTTCGCCATCATGAATAGGTGCATCCTTCTCCTTCGGGACAATATCGGCGATGGCGGTGCCAGCCTTTGCAACATCGGCCATGAACCAGCGGTTGCGCGAGTCCAAGCTGATAAAGTTGTAGGGCCTCGCCCAGTAGAGGCCCATGGTGAGCTTCCAGCCAAGCGTGAACTGGGTGACGGCGGCATCGAATGCCTCTACGAAGGCCCTCCGGTTCTCCTCGTTGTCGTCGGCGGTCAGTGCAACCTCGGCCTCGAACACGCACCAGAGGTTGTCGATGTCGTGCTCGCCGCGCCGGTCGTCTTCGGCGAAGGCATAGAAGGTCGCGTTGAGGTTGTTGAGCACGGGAATACCCTCGAAATCCGTGGGCTGGTCTGCCCCGACGCCGAAAACCCCGGCGATGCCAGCGATGATCTTTTGCCGGTTTGCGTCCGTGATGCCCTTGTTGAAGAGGCCGAAGACGGTGAATGGGTCGATGTCGTGTAGCTCATCCGCCTCAAGCTTGGGAAGACTCATTCCAATCGATTCGTAGACTGATGTCAGCTTGTTTATCAGGACGTCGCGCCTGCTTCGACAGGCCAACAGCTTGTCGGCCAACTCTTCATAAAAGTTAATCCAAGCGAATTGTGCGCTGGTCATTATAGTCACTACCTATCTTGAGCCTCTGCCAAGAGCCCAAAGCTCCGCGATTCCAATTTTTTTTGACACCCGGCAGGTCGTCGGAGAAATCGTCCGGGGCCACGTCCCTGAGGAACGCCCTGGCGCTCCGGATGGCGATGGCCTCCTCGAGCGTCCGAGCATTCGCGTATTCTTCCGTTTCATAATCGAGGACGGTGAATTGCTCGCCTTCGCATTTCTTTGGCCTAGGCAGGCCAAGCGCCTCGTCGTCCACCCTCTTTCCGCCTTTCTTGGATGATGCTGTAGCTGATCGGAAGTCGAGCTCGTCGGGTCGAAGCCGGACACTCCGCCCACGGCAAGCATCGCATCTGGTCGCGCGGCCTTGGATTTCACGCGCACCGCGTCTCGCGGTCATTATCGCATGGGACGTGGACATCGCAGGTTGCGAAAGGCGGCTTGCTTCTAGGGCGTTCGGAGGGATCGAGATGATCGAGCCCAAGTCTGGGTCGAGGAGTGGAGGGTCACGGTCGCCTCGGTCGCCGAGCTCTTTGAGCTGCGGCGGGTCTCGGCGCGCCCGTTCTGCTCGAGGGCGGCTGTCTCACGGTGATGGCGGAAGACGCCTGAATGTTATTTGCATGATCACCCTGGTGCAGTTCGCTGCTTGGGAATTTACAGGCTGTTGGGATGGCTCCGAATTTGGGCTCCGTGTGACTGGTCGTTCGGGTCTGACAAGGTCTGGTGGAGGTTCGACAACCCTACGGACCAAGATGAGCATTTCGAGTGACCCCGGTACCTGAGGTCCGACAAGGTTCGACAGAGGTCCGACAAGATTGCAAGCCGAGAGGTGCACGTACCAGCCCATCGGAAATGGCGTTTGTGACGCAAGCATAGATTTTTCGTATGAAAAATCTAGACGGGTGTTTTTCTTTTCGCGTCACTCTGCGTAGACGAAAGGTGGTCCAATGGATGGTGTGATCAGGGGGGCGACGGTCGAAGAGCGGCTCGACGGGGCGCAGACTCAGGGCATGACGTAGACCCGCCCACCTATGCAGAGCCTCGAAATGGCGCCGGGACTGTCACCCCGTAGGTTGGCAGGTTTTTCGCCTGCGACTCTTCAGCATGAACACGAGCTCGTCTCGCATGAGGTCAGGTACCGGCGTCGCCGGGGCGACCCACCAGGAGGATGCTAGCTGCCAGGCCGTCTCGGGGCAGGCAGCCGTCGGCGCACGACGGCTGACCCGGCGTCGGTAGGGGGCGCGGGCTGAGCCCACCGCAAGCAAGGATGCGGGCTGTCGATAGTGTCTGTGGAAGGTCTCGCGCATCGGTGGCGACGCACGCGGATTCCTATGGGTTTGAGGGTCTCTCCCAAGCAGAGCTATAAGTTTGAGAAAAAGGGGGAGCTTCTACCTGGGCAAACGCCGCAGCAATTTCGCAAACTTATTAGTTCGTTCTTTTTGGGCTCTCAAACCTATTGGTACGCGCCACCGGCTTCCTCAAACCTATCAGTCTGTGTCCTTCGGCCTCTCAAACCTATAGGTGAATGGTGATGCGGCTCTCAAACTTATACGCGCGGTATGCCGTAGCCCTCAAACCTATAGGCGCGACACGTCGCGGCGTCCGAGCCCATGGGACCGCCTGCGCGGCACGCGCCGACACGGCCTTCTCCCGATGTCGCGGTCGTCGGTGTCGAATGCCCGGGCGAGGTCGCGAGCGTGGCCTCACGCAATGGCCCCACGCAGCGGCCCTTACCCGCGCGGGAGCGTCACAAGCATGGTGGTCCCGTCCTCGGAGCTCCTTTCAACCTCTATCGTGCCGCCATGAAGGGAGACGATCTCCCAGACCAGCGAAAGGCCAAGGCCGACGCCGCCATATGCCCTGCTGCGCGACGTGTCAATACGGAAGAAGGGCTGAAAGACGCTCTTTTGGTACTGGCTGGGTATCCCGGGGCCGCTGTCTTTCACCCGCACGCAAGCGCGATCGTCCTCTGCGCTGACGGAGACGCTGACGGTGGTGTCGGCGCGGCTGTATCGTATGGCGTTTTCGGTCAGGTTGAACAGCATGCGATACAGCAGGGTGTCGCTGCCAAGTACCTGGGCATCTCCGTCGCACGCGAGGGCGATGCCCCTCTGCTCGGCAAGGGGCGCGAGGTCGGCGAGAACCTCCTCGACCATGGGCGCAAGCTCGATGATGTCGTTGCAGGGGACGCTGCGAAGCTCGCTCATCTCGAGCAGCGTCCGTGTCATCTGAGACATTCGCTCGGTCTGCTCCTGCAGCAGGCCAAGCAGGTCGGCCGTGTCGGGCTGCGCGTCGGGATGCTCGGAGCAAAACAGTTCTATCTGTGCCTGCATCAGCGCCAGCGGCGTCCGCAGCTCGTGCGCGGCGTTGCCCGTGAACTGCCGCTGCGCGGCAAAGCCCTCGTCAAGGCGGTCGATCATGTCGTTGAACGATGCGCTGCAACGCGCAAGCTCCAACGGCACGTCCTCGGTGATCTTCATGTCAGCCAGGTTGTCGGGCCGCACGTTTTCGACCTGGGCCGCAAAGGACCTCAGCGGCCTGAGCGCACACCCGCTCACGAAATACGCCAGGACGCCCCCGAGCAGCGTCATCGCCGCCGTTATATACCAGCTGGCCGTGCCAAAGGACTCCTGCGCATCGCTCACGACGATCGTGAGCTCGTGGTCTATCTCCTCGCTCGCCGGGTCAAACGACGTGGGGTCGCCCCCGTTGACGTCGCCGTGGGCCGCCAGGCCGGTGCCGATCGACTCCATGGAGCGCATGCCCAAGTAGCCGATCAGGCAGTTCATGAGCACGCAGGTCAGGCACAGAAGCAGCGCCGTCATAAGCGTGATGCGCCATTGCAGCGAGAGTCGCCTCACTTAGGCCTCCTCCATTACATAGCCCTCTCCGATGCGGTTGCGGATGGGGTCGTGCCCCAAGGCGCCGCGCAGCTTCTTTCTGAGCGACGAGATGTGCACCCTCGCCGAATTGCTGAAGCTGTTCACGCTGCTGTCCCACACATGCTCGATGAGCTCCTCCTGACTTATCGGGCGCCCTTGGTTGAGCATGAGGTACTCCAGGATTCCCGTTTCCTTGCGGGTCAGAGACAGGACCGCATCGCCGACGGCCGCCGTGCGCAACTTGGTGTTGAAGCTAAGACTTCCGCAGGTCAGCACGACATCGTCTTGCGTAAAGCGTCTGAGCGTCAGACTGCGGACCCGCGCCGCGAGCTCGTCCAGATGAAACGGCTTGGTCAGATAGTCGTTTGCCCCCGCGTCCAGGCCCGCCACCTTGTCGGCAACCTCGCAGCGGGCCGACAAGATGAGCACCTTGGTCTCTCGGTCGTCCTTCCTGAGGGCCTTGAGCACCGTCATGCCGTCGGCATGGGGAAGGTTGAGGTCGAGCACGACGAGGTCAAAGCTATCGACGGCGAGCATGTCCAGGGCCTGGCGCCCATCGTGGCTGCAGTCAACGCTATAGGCAAGCTTTCGCAGACTGCGCGCGATCGCATCGCACAGCGCCCGCTCGTCTTCGACAACCAAAATACGCATGGCACCCTCCTCGTGCGGGCCCTCTCACGCTTAACACGGATTTTATGGCCGGTGTGGTCCAATGGGACGCGAGATGAAAGGAGCGAGCACATTGATCAAAGCGATAAAACCCATAGCCCAGTCTGCCCTGCTGGTCGTCGGGATAACCATGGTGTGCTTTGGCGCCATGCGCGGCGAGGCAGACGCCGTGCTGGCCAAGGCGATCAGACTTTGCTTGGAGTGTATCGGAATTGGATAAGAGAAAAAACCCTGCCTCACATCGTTTGAGCCGCCTTCGTGGTTGGGTGCAGGCGGCGGCGACGCTGCTCACCAATGTCCATCTGCCCAACTTCGTCAAAGGCGGCATCTATCAAGGTGCGGGAAAAACGGTCTGCGTGCCTGGCCTCAACTGCTATTCGTGCCCGGCGGCCTCGGGCGCGTGCCCCATAGGCTCGTTCCAGGCGGTGGTGGGCTCCTCAAAGTTCAATTTTTCCTATTACGTGACCGGAACGCTGATCCTGATCGGCGTGTTGCTGGGGCGCTTCGTGTGCGGGTTTTTGTGCCCGTTTGGCTGGCTGCAGGAGCTGCTGCACAAGATCCCCGGCAAGAAGCTGTCGACGAAACAGCTCAAGCCGCTCAGGTATGTGAAGTATGCCGTGCTGTTGCTTGCCGTCGTATTGCTTCCCGCGCTGGTCGTAAGCGACACGGGAATGGGCGATCCCTTCTTTTGCAAGTACGTTTGCCCGCAGGGGGTGCTTGAGGGCGCGATTCCGCTGGCCGTCGTCAACACCGGCATACGCTCCGCCCTCGGCCGGCTGTTTACCTGGAAGCTCATTATCTTGGTGACGGTGGTCGTGCTGAGCGTGCTCTTCTATCGCCCCTTCTGCAAATGGATCTGCCCGCTTGGTGCATGGTACGCGCTCATGAACAAGGTGTCTCTGCTGGGAATGCAGGTTGACCGGCGCACGTGCGTCTCGTGCGGCAGGTGCGCGAGGGCGTGCGAGATGGACGTCGACGTCACGCGCTCGCCCGACCATGCCGAGTGCATTCGCTGCGGCAAGTGCATAAGCGTCTGTCCCGTTGACGCCGTCAGGTTCCGCTACGGCTTTAGTCTGCCGAGCAAGCAGCCTTCTCAGCCGTGTGAGGACAAGTAGCACGTAAGAGCGAGGATTCAGGATTCAGGAAAACGGAGGAATGGTATGAGCGTTACGAAGCTACCGAAGATTATGAAGATTGTGGCCGCGCTGATGATGTCCGCGCTGGTGCTCTGCCTCGCGGCCTGTTCGACGCCCGGGGGCGACAAGGAAAAGCCGGCACCAGACGATGCGAGCATCGAGGCCTTGATTGCGGAGCAGCCCAAGAACGCCGAGGAGGCGACCGACCTGTACAACAGGCTCATGCAGAAGGAGAACGACATTCTTTCAAGCGACAAGAGCCTATGGGAAAAGGTGTTTGCTGGGGCAAACAAGGACTCCTCGATGATAGGGGACGGCTCGAACTACGGCGACTTCCTGCTTGCCACCGTGGAGGGCGCCAAGGATACGTTCTCGGCCGACGAGTTCAACGTGCTCAAGACAGGGGCCGAGAAGATCAAGAAGATCGAGGACAAGCTCGCGGCGCTCAAGAAGGAGTTTCCCGACTGCGCAAGCACGTCCGGCGCGGGCGAGAGCGTTGACGCCGCGAGCGCGGGCATGACGGGCGACGCAGGCAAGTCCACCAAGTTTCCCAGCTTCAAGGGCAAGGATCTTGATGGCAACGACGTGAGCAGCGACGAGCTTTTCTCAAAGAGCAAGGTGACCGTGATGAACTTCTGGTTCACGAGCTGCAAGCCGTGCGTGGAGGAGCTTGGGGAGCTGGAGGCGCTTAACAAGAAGCTTGCCGAAAAGGGCGGCCAGGTCGTGGGAGTTAACTCCTTTACGCTCGACGGCAACCAGGGCGAGATATCGGATGCCAAGGACGTCCTGTCGAAGAAGGGCGTTACGTACAAAAACGTCTGGTTCAATACGGACGGCGACGCCGGCAAGCTCGTCTCGGGGCTGTTTTCCTTCCCGACCACCTACGTCATCGATGGCAACGGCAACGTCGTGGGGGAGCCGATCGTGGGCGCGATTACGTCTGCCGCGCAGAGGGAGGCGCTGGACAGGCTGATTGATCAGGCGATTGCGAACAGCACGAAGTAGGGTTCCACGACGACGCGTCGCAAGGAGGCTACCGTCCCAGGCTGCGCGGCACGCCAGCGCGCGGCCGCCCTCAAGCGAATCGGCCCGGCTCCCAGGAGCCGGGCCGATCTGCGCGAGCGCCCAGGCTCAGTTGTCGGGGAAGAAGATCTCCTCCACTGGCATCCTAAACAGCCCCGCGATCTTGATCGCGAGGGCGAGGGAAGGGTCATACCGGTCGTTCTCTATGGCTATGACCGTCTGGCGACTGACCCCCAGCATTGCTGCGAGGTCAGCCTGGCGAAGGCCGTCCTTCTTCCGGAGCTCCCTGACGGCGTTTCTCATGCCTCATGCTCCGGAGACGAGGCAGGCCCCCATCGCCACCAGTGCAGCGACGATCGCCGTGATCTCGACGAGCATGAGGAGGAGCCGGTTTGGCTCATGGGGCTCCTCGCCCCCGGAGGCGAGCCTCCGTCCGATGACGAGCCTCGAGACTCCCTGTACCAAGCTGCCAAACAGCAGTACGAGCCCGGGGAGGGGGTCGAGCCTCGTCCTGCTCAGGGCGGACGTAAGGCAGCAGCCAAGGACCCAGGCGGACATCGCCAGCAGTAGGGCCCGATAGCCCCATCCCTCCGACCTCGTAAGGACCGCTCGCTCCATCTCGTCCATCTGTCTCACGTTGATCGCCCCTTCCCATCTCCTCTGACGCTTCTGTCGTATGTAAAGCAAGCTTTACATTTTTCGATTACGATAGGGCGCCGTGGGATATATGTCAAGAACTCTTTACTTTTCTGTCTGTTTGCCGGGGCTATGTTGGGTCATGTGGCGTTCGCCAAAGTCGACCGACGCTCGTTGCAGATTGTTTTGCATAGTATTGACCGGATTATCAGCACGTGCTCCGGGCATCCCCTTGCGAGTCGGCATTACTCGGGTGTTTGGGCCCAAAATGGGGGAAAACCGTCGAGTAATGCCGACTTTTTGATGACCCTCGTCAAGACGCGTGCATAGGTGGTCTGGATCTTTCCATTCTTTGGGACGGGAATGCTGCTGAATCGCCTGCCAGACGTCAAAGGGCGTGTTGACGCGCGCGGTCGCGTCGTCGGCGGGTCCGCGCCCTCCGCCAGACCGTCAACGAAGACGCGGGCAGGGCGAGGGGAGTTGCTGCTGTCACCCTTTGGGGTTTTCGTTAGTCAGCAGGGCGCTCATCTGACAGCCGAGGAATCACCGCCAAGACCACGAGGTCCTCGTCCCCGTCGTTGACGATCTGATGCTCCTTGCCGTTGGGGCAGTAGGTGAGCGCGCCGGGCGTCAGAGGGCGCTCGATCCCGTCGTCAATGATGCGACCCGTGCCGGAGAGCACGTAGGCCACCTCAGCATCTCCCATATGACGATGCAGGCCCAGCGACGAGTGGGGCTGCAGGGTCGCACGCATCACGCGGACCGACCCGTCGTCAACCGCCTGCATGGTGACGCTGCCGGTGCCGCCCTTGAAGTTGGTGTGGCTGACTGCCTCGACGCTCGAAAAGTCGATCATCATGGTGCGACGCCCCTTCGCTCGTTCCGAATTGTGTCTTGAGTATACGTTTGCGGGGCGCCCAGAGTGCGCGCGGGGAGCGTTCGACCCGCCCGACGAGGCATGCGTTCGGATGTCTGTCTCGCGCCTGGGAACTCAGGCCTCGGGGTTGGGCTGGCTGATCTCCTTTGGCGCCAGCCAGCCCCTAAAGAGGCCTCCCTGAAACAGGGACACGATGACAAAGAACACGTTGGCCATGGGGATGAAAATGAACGACGGGATGAGGACGCGGGTGTAGTGGGTCCCGGCATCTGCGCCCGCGCTGACGGCGCGCCCCTGACGTACCAGGAAGAACAGGATGGTCGAGCATAGGGCGAGCAGGATCAGCATATTTATCGCCGTGTCCGCCAGGACGTCAAGCGGCGTGGAGCCGTCTGGCAGCAGCCGGTTCAGCAGCAGGCTCACGGGAAGCAGGGCAAGCTTGACACACATGAGCACGGCGTTCACGTTGAGCATGACGCCGCCGCCGATGCCCACGCCCCCGCACCAGTCAAGACCGGCTCGCGCGCAGAAGTTCTCGAGCGTTCGCATGAGGGGCTCGCTCTGCCTGCCCTCGATGAAGCCGTTGTTCGCGATGCAGTAGAGCCGGGGATGAAGGTCGTTAGCCTTGCAGAACGCCTCCGCCTCCCTGAGAAACTCGAGAACGTGAGAGGGCACGCCGTCCACGTAGAGCGGCATGCTGAGGATGACGGCGTCTGCCTGGCCGAGGTGCTCCAGGACGGCCGGCAAGTCCCCGTGCCTCCTGAGCGCGAGGCGCCGCACCGTCCCGCGCACGCTCAGGCGTTGGACGCACGCCAGCAGCCCGGAGGCGCTCAGCCGCCTTTTGGGGCTGCAGCTGACGATGAGGGTCCTCATAGCGCGCCTCGCAGTTTCGAGAGGTCCTCAAGGAAGGCGACCTCGAACCGCTCGAAGCCTTCGTTGATGGCGTTGCGCCGGGCAAGTAGCCGGAAGGTCTCGCGCTCCTGTGCGGTGACGTCCCCATAGACGACGACCCTCCACAGGTCGTGGGGCCCGTAGCGCAGGCAGTGGTGCATCTGGCCCCCGCGATAGCAGCTCAGGGGCGTGGAGCTGCCGATGCTTCGGTCGAGCACCGCCTTGACCTGCGGGCTGTAGCTACCGTAGAGGTTCTCCGTGATGATGGTGATCCTGTCCGCCTGGCCTATGACGCGGCAGACCATGTGGAGCTTGTCCTTGATGAAGCACGCGGCAGGGTGCTTGGTCCAGCAGCCAAAGCAGCCCTGACAGCCGGCATATCGGCCGTCCGCCTCAATGACGTGATCGCAGTGGTTCGCGAGCATGGTGCTGTAATGCTTGCCAAGGTCATGCACGATGACGTCCAAGGACCCTCCAAGACGTTTGGCGTCGGTTCCGCCCGCGCGTCTCGCGGCAAGGCAGACGGGGACGCGCCGAGGCGGGCGGGGCGCAAAGTTGATGCCTCAGCATAGCGTTCTTTCACCAGGGCAACGTCTTCCTGGTGTAATGGTTCTGTCAAACTGGACGCCAACGGCCCCGCCGAAGCCAACGGCCTCGACGGCCTCAGCGACACCGCGACCCTGGCGGCGTCGGGCGTCGGCGGTGGGCGTCGGCGTTGCGGTCATGAATCGAGGGCAAGGGGACGGGCGAACCCAAGGACGGGTCGCCCAAGCGGAAGGAAGCGGTTTCATGGGACTATGCGATGCGTTCACGGGCGCGCAACGCGCCGAGGGGCCCGACCCCCTGCAAATCCTGTCTCCCGCCACCGGGAGGGTCGTACGCATGGCGGACATACCCGACCCGGTGTTCTCGGAGGGAATGATGGGCGTCTCGGTGGGCATCTGGCCGGATGACGACGAGGTGCGCTGCCCCGTGGACGGTACCGTCACTGCGGCGATGCCGCATGCCTACGGCATCTCGACCCCGGGCGGGGTCGAGATTATCGTGCATGTGGGGGTTGACACGGTCGAGATGCGAGGCGAGGGCTTCGACGTGAGGGTCGCCAAGGGGCGGCGTGTGCTCGCCGGACAGACCCTCGTGCGGGTTGACAGGGGCAAGGTGGCCCAGGCCGGCTATCCCGACGTGGTCATCTTGGCCGTCTCCAACACGGACGAGCTGGTCTCGTCGGGTCGCGCGGTGCGAGACGTGGCGCCCGCGCATGTGACGGCGGGCGACGTGCTGATGGAGGTCACGTCGTAGCGCCGGGAGCCTATGCTGACCGCGAGCGCGGCTCGCGATCGCCCGGACGACCCCGCGTCATCCCCTCATGGCAAAGATTCTGACGCGCTGCGGCAGGACTCCCAGGTCAATGGGCAGCTCTGGCCCGTCGTCTCCGTCGCGCCCGCACCGCAGGTTGCCGTCAAGGCATTCGACGCGGATGTTCTTTCCGCTCAGCAGGAGCACCTGGTCGCTCTCCTCGGCAGTTCTCGTCAAGATGCTCGGAAGGAGAGACATGAGCGAGGGGAGCGTCGCCTCCTTGAGCACGGCAAGATGAACGAGGCCGTCGCTCTCCCCGGAGCTTTCTTCCGTGGTGATCATGTTGACCATGGTGTTGACCGAGAAGGCGACAAAGGAGTTGACGTCCTCCACCGAGCGCTCCCCGTCGACGGTGATGCGCAGGCGATGGCTCTCGTCGTCGCCAATGCGCTGAAGCTCGCTCGTCACATAGGCCAAGAACCCAAAGCGGCTCTTGTCCTCGGAGGAAACGTCGCGGATGCCCTCGGGCAGCGACCCTCCGGTCACCGTGTAGGTAAAGGGCGTTCCGTTGACGGTGCCGATGTCGATGGGGCGCGTGGACGTGAAGTCCATGGCCTCGATGGCGGACGTCACGTCGGAGGGAATGCCCAGGGTGCGGGCAAACCCATTGCCCGTGCCGCCGGGAAGGATGCCGAGGACGGGAAGCTCGTCGGCGTCTGCGGCGCCGTCAAGCAAGCCGCGGACCACCAGGCTCACGGTGCCGTCGCCTCCAAGGGAGAAGACGGCATCAACACCGCTGGTCCGAGCTTCGCGCGCCAGCTCCATGGCGTGCTCGGCACTGGTGCTCAGTTGGGTCGTCACCTCGTCGAAGTGCTCGCTGAGGAGCTCGCTGACGGTCGAAACCTCTTCCTCGGCATCAGCCTTTCCCGAGCTGGGATTTGCTATGAGAAGCGCCGTGCTCATGGGGGACCTCCTTTTTTGGCCTGTCTCATTATGACGCAGCGGCCCGCCGGGGCGGCTGACAGTCAATGTTGAATGCCAAACGCGCGTCAGCCGGCCAAGAGCGTGGCGGTATGGATGGTCGAGGAGGTATCATTCACTCGCTAGGCGTCGGGCGACGCATAAGTCGGCATTACTCGGCCCTTTTTGGGGCGAATGAGCCAAAAAAGGCCGAGTAATGCCGACTATGTCCGACACGCCCAAATAGGGGATGAATATCTATGCCTTTAATATGCATATCATGAAAGGGGGACGGCCTTCAGGCCGTTCCCCCGACGACTCCATGGTGGCCCTAGTCCTTTTTGCCCTTCTTACCGGACGTATGCGCCTTGCCCTTCTTGCTGGATTTGCCCTTGTCCTTTTTGTCCTTCTTGCCGTTCGCTTTGCTTCCGCCCTTGGATAAGGCCTGTTCCAGGCACGTTTCCACCTTCTTGGCGCACTTGCCGCATTTGGTGGAGGCCTTGGTCATCTTCTTGATGTCGTGCATGCTCTGCGCGCCGTCTGCCACGGCATCGATGACGTCCTGCCTTGAGACGTGCCGGCAGGGACAGATGATATCTGACTTGGACATTCGGGCATCCTCGCTTTCCGCCGTGCCGGCGCGTCGCGGGCTCGCGCAAGCGTGCGGCCCTGACGGTCGAACTGCTTTCATGAGCTCGACGACACGGCATGGCGCATCGTCGTCGGGCTTGCATATCGTCCGTATACCCGCAAGCGACGATGTCACCATGTCAGGACGGGCTTCTGCCACCCAAGCGGCCATGACCACTGCTTCCAAGCGGCGCATGGCCCGTGCCCCCAAGCGGCGCATGGCCCGTGCCGCCCGGATGGTTTTTTGACCCTGCCGGTCGCTGGGACGACCTTGCCGTTTGGGGCGCCTTCCCTTGGGCGCTGGCCGAATCGTGCGCCACGACAAGGCATTTCCTAGCGGTTTACCTTGATTTTCAGGTGGGGGGGGGTCATACTTCAATGTATCTGTAGGTAACATAATGTCAGATATCAGACTGCATATCGGTGGGAGACATATGAAGACGAGCAATGGCGTGCGGCGGTTTGGGGCCGGACCAATCGGAAACGTGGCCAAAGGCCTGCTAGCTGCCATGCTCGTGCTGTCCCTGTCCAGCCTCCTCGTGCCGGCGCTCGTCTATGGCGAGCAGGCGGCGAGCCTGGAGGGCGTCGCCGTCCAGCAGGACGACAGTGGGGCGGGCAGTGATTCCGCCAGGGAGGATGTGCTCGCGCCGGGCATCCCGGACGCCTCGCACAGGGGCGACGACGGGCGTTCGACCCCGGCCGAGGGGAGCGACAAGACCGCCCCTACCGGCGAGTCGTCCGACGCAGGCCCCGATGCCGGCGGGACGACCGCCCTTGCGACGGCCCTGACCAACGTGACCTCGCAGGCGCGTGCTCATCGCGCACCGGGCGCGATGAGCACCGTCTTCGTTGACGGGACAAACGGCGATGACGCCAACGACGGGTCGTCGTTTGACGGCAGGGCGCTCAAGACGCTCGCGAAGGCGCTCCAGATGCAGGCCGCCAACCCAACCATCACCACGATGTGCGTCAAGGGCAACATCGCCCTGCCCGCAACGGCCAGCATCCCCTCGGGCGTGACGCTCTCCGTTGCGGCCGACGGCGCGCAGGTCACCGGTAGCGACAACAGCGTTGACGGCATCGTCCTCAAGAGCGGCGCCACCCTCACGGGCGCGGGCACGCTCACGATGACCGGCTTCAAGACCGCGCTCACCGCCGAGAGGGGCTCGACCATCACGGACGGCACCTACGTCCTCAAGGACAACGCAGCCGGCAGCGGCACGCACGGCCTGTTCCTTGCCGGCACCGTCAAGGGTTCCGCGGGCAAGGACAAGCTCACCATCACGGCGGACGACAAGAGCAACACCAACTTCTACGCGCCTGGCATCACGTTCGAGAACTGCACGATCAACGTGAACTCCCGGGCGCGCACCTGGTTTGACGCGTTTGACCTCAACCTCAGGAACGCGTCTCTCACGGTCAAAGGCTTTGGCCAGACCTTCTATGTGGGCAAGCTGAACATGGAGGACTCCGACCTCACGATCAACCCGTCATTCTACGGTAGGACGGGCATGACCATTCAAGGGGCCTCCAACATCGTCAACTCGCGCATCACGGCCAACGCGGGCTCCACCGCGGGCATCTCGGTCGGCGTCGAGAACGGCGCCGTCAACGTCACGAACTCCACGCTCGAGTTCACCAACGGCGGCGTGGGCGGTCTCAACGTGAACACCGGCACGGTCGTCCTCACCAACTCGACCATCAAGGGCGACGGGCGCAACGGCGGCGCCCTCTTTGGGGCGCAGGCAAAGGGTTCGATCGAGTTCAGGGAAGACTGCCTCGTCGAGACCCCGGCGGCGCGCGACGTCGACAACGGCGCCGGCCAGACGACGAAGAACTTCGTCGTGACGGGAGGCTCGTATCGCGTCAAGTACGCGCCGAGCTACAACAGCGCCATGGGCAGCACCATCCCCGCCAACGGTGCCGCCAACGGCGACGAGAGGCTCTCGCTGTTCACCCTCGCGGACCCGTCCACGGCCGTGCTCAAGCCCCTGAACAAGAGCGGCCAGCCCTACGACTACGCCGTCGCCAGGGCGTCGAGCGACGGCGAGAAGCACGTCTGGGTCCCCGCCGCCACCGTGACCTTCAAGCTCAATGCGGCCGACGCGACGCAGCAGGTCGCGGCGGCCTATCCCGATGGGTCCACGGCCGACGTGACCGCGCTCGCGATGCGCGGCTATGCGCTTGAGACGGCCGCGTCCGTCGCGGGAGGCTCCACCAAGGCTCCGGAGGCGCCCGTGGCGGCGGGCTATAAGTTCCGTGGCTGGTTCTACAAGGACGCGACCGGCGCCGAGCAGCCGTTCTCCGCGAGCACCACGGTCTCTTCTGACATGACGGTCTATGCGACATGGGAGAGCGACGCCTCGTCCTACGCCGTCAGGTATCACAACGGCGCCGCCACCGACGCGACGTATCTTTCCACGTCGAGCGACCCCGCCCGCACCATCAAGGTGCTCTCCGGGGACGACGTTATGAAGGCGTCCCCCTCCTTTGCCGTCGCGGGCAAGGTCTTCAAGGGATGGACCACCCAGCCTGACGGCGCGGGCGACGCCGTCGCCGCGGGCAGCAGGCTTGCCGTCCCCGCCGGCACCAGCGTCATCGACCTGTATGCCACGTGGGAGGACCGACTGGTCAGCGTCAAGTTCTCCGCAAACGGCGGCGTCTTCTCCGCCGACAGCGTGTTCAAGAGGAACCCTGCCGTGTTTGACGTCACGACCGACGAGAACGGCGGCGAGGTCGCCGTCGTCAAGAGGCGCCCCAAGGCCACCGACAAGACGACCCTCGACGCACTGCTCGCATCCCTGGGCGACGGTTCCGTCTCGGCGAAGACCAAGGGCATCGCCAGCCCTACCGGCACCAACACCGACGCCGCCTACACGGGCATCGCGAGCCGCGCGCGACACGTGCTGGGCAACGAGGACGTCGAGCTCATCTTCTTTGGGGTCGTCTACGGGCATGAGTACTACTACTGGTTCACGGACGCCGCCGGCTCCTCCAAGGCCAAGATTGACGGGGCCGCCGAGCTGACGCAGGACATGACCTACTACCTCAAGTGGAACGTCGACCCTGCGATCGAGCATGTCGAGGGCACGACCACGATTCCGAGCGACATGTGGAGCGGCTCCCAGGACAAGACCACGTCCGTCAAGGAAGCCGTCACGGGCGAGACCTTCAGCATGACCGGCGCCGTCGATGCCGCGGGCATCGTGAGCCAGATGAACGCGCTTGAGGCCTCCATCGCAGGCGGCCTGGACGACCTCACCAAGATCGCCCTCTCTGACACCTCGTCCACCTTCACGGCAACCATCACGCTGCCCGACGGCGTCGTCGTGCCGTCCGATCCCACGGTCACGACGACGGGCCTCGGGGACTGCTTTGAGGTCACCGGCACGTCCGTCAACGGCCAGGATGTTACCGTGACCTTTGGCCTGAAGGGCAGCTATGCCAACTACCGGCAGCTCAAGGACGCCGTGGAGTCCACCGGCAAGGACGATGCGCCAAGCGAGGTGATTGCCAAGCCGATCACCGTCACCGTCGCGGGTCTCACGCTTGACGCCGACAACGTGACCAACGGCCAGGAGCTTGCTGCCACGGGCGTCGTGAGCGGCACGTTCTCCTCGTATGCGGAGAACACCGTCTCGGGCAAGGTCAAGAAGTTCGACTACGCATGGAACGGCGAGCAGGTCCAGGGGGGCAAGGATCCCCGGGGCGCGGGCATTCGACAGACGATCCTGGTGGTGAAGCCCGCTCAACAGACGCTTCCCGCCGACATCCTGGTCGGGGGGGACACCGAGCACGAGAGCGTGTATCCCGTCCTTGCCGGCCAGACCGTCGATTTTACGGGCACCATCGAGGCGTCCGTGGTAAAGACTCAGATGAGAGGCATAGAGGCCCTGTTCCCCAACACGACCGACTATGCCGGCATCGAGCTCTCGGACATGTCTTCCTCCTTCACGGCCACCTTCACCATTCCCGAGGGCATGACCCTGCCCCAGAACCTGACCAAGGACGCCATCAGGACTGACGGCTTTGCCGACACCTTCTCGGTGTCCGGCGTCTCGGTCAGCGGCAACACCGTCACCGTGACCATGACGCTCAAGGACGGCATAAAGACCTACAAGGACCTTCAGGAGGCCGTCGTCAACAACCTCGGCGACACCATGAAGGTCACCCTCCCCGGCGTCAAGATCGACGACGACGTCTTGGGAGGAACGACCGCCACCGTCGTGGGTACCGTGAGCGGCAGCTTCAAGGCCCATGCGACGAAGGTCGCGACGGGCACCACGAAGGTATTCTCCTTCATGTGGGAGGGCGTGCAGACGCCCGAGGGCATGGATGCGACGGCCACGTCGGTCGACGACGGCATTCGGTTTACGGTCCAGGTTGTCGCGCCCATGGCCTCCACGCTTCCCGGTGACATGCTGGTGGGCGCCAACACCGAGCACGACGCGCCCATTCAGGCCGCCCAGGGCTCCACGTTTGACCTGACGGGCGCCCTTTTGGCGGCGTCCATCCAAGAGCAGATGAACAACATCGAGGCGGCATATCCCAATGTCAGTCACGACGCCATCATGCTGGATGCCATGAGGTTCGCGTTCGAGGCCACGTTTACGGTTCCTGACAGCATGACGCTGCCGTCCGACCTTGACGCGAGCAAGGTCATCGCCGCCGACTTTGGTGACGGCTTCAAGGTGAGTGACGTGCGCGTGAGCGGCAGGACCGTGACGGTCTCCTTTGGCCTGAGCGACCCCGCCTCCATCAAGACCTATACGGACCTCGAGAGGGTCGTGGACGCCGCCGGCGCGAACGACGGGTGGATGCGGCTCACGGTGCCCGGCATCAAGATTGACGGCGACGCTCCGGCGGGGGAGAACCTCACCATGGTCGGCACGGTCAAGGGCTCCTTTGCCGCTGTGGCCACCTCCGCGTCGGGCACGCGCAGGGTGTTCTCGTTTGCCTGGGAGGCCGTCCAGTGGCCTGACGGCAAGGATGCCGTGGCGAGCGACGACGAGACCATCCAGCTGACCATGAGGGTCACCCAGGCAGAAGGTCCCGGCGACGATCATACCGCCGGTGGCAAGGACGCCAGGACGCTGCCGCGGACCAATGACACGACGCTTCCCGTGGCCGTTGTCCTGGGCGTCGCGGCCCTTGGCGCCGCCGTCGTAGGTTTTGGCATGCGCATGCGGAGCCGCCGCCCGCGTCATGAGGGTTCGCACACGGCACAGGATGAGAGGTAGACAATGACGACCGCCACCAAACGGCTTCTGACCGCGCTCCTTGCGATTCTGCTTGCCGCGCAGCTCACCCTCTTCGTCGGCTCTTCCTGGGCGCGCGAGCAGCCTGCGACGTCATCGTCGGTTGAGGGGCAGACCTCCCCTGAGGAGAGCGGCGATGTTGGCAAGAGTGGCAATGCCGGCACGTCCAAGGATGACGCTGCCAACGCAGCCGCGCCTGCTGCCGACTCGCCAGCGACGACGTCTGCACCCGAGGCCGCGCCACTTCGCGCCCCTGCGACCCAGCCTGTTATCGAAGGCACGCTCGTCTCAAAGGATGGCAAGACTACCTACGGATTGCTGTCCGACCCCAAGGCAAGCCTAAGCCTTCCCAAAGGCAGGAAATTCAACCTGCGCGTTCATGCCGTCTTTCCCTCGGCGGGTGACAAGTCCATCGAGATCGCCCTGCCCTATGGCATGCAGTGGGACACCGACTTTGCCTTTGACAAGACGCTCGGCTGGGTGGGCGAGCTTCAGGCAGACGGCGTCGTCAAGCCGCATCAACAGACTGATCCTGCCAAGAAGCCGTCCGTTGTGTATGGCAGGAGCTCTGCTGGCACGCTCACCCTGCGTTTTCAGGACACCACGCAGGAGGTCACCTTTGACCTTCCCATGGGCCTTGCCTTTGACTTCAATCCGGGCCTGGCAAATATCACGGATGCCATCACGCTCACGCAGGCCTACACCACAGCGGGCCAGGCTCCCACCACGCAGAAGGTGGGTGCCGACCTGTCCGTGACGCATCTGCCTGGGCTGGGAGATATTCGCTTTGCCAAAAATTACAGCAATCTCCTTAACGCCAACGGCACCCTGGAGGTGGGCGCTGACGACCCCCAGGGCACAGGCCATGACATCGCCTGGATCGCGGGCCTTGGACCGCAGTACACCACCCCCTACGAGGCGCAGATGCTTGAGGACTACTACCTGGCCATGCTCGCGCCCGAGAAGGCCGAGTACCTGGGTCGCTACTCTCCTGATGGCAACAACGGCGTAAAGGAGAAGGACCTCAAGGTGTATGGTCCCGGGGAGCAGTTCACGCTCAGCACGGGCACTATCTACACCGTGCCGGCCGGCAAGAAGCTCTACGTATGGCGACGCACGAATGCAGCTACCGTTCCCATCACCGGCCATGAGACGGCCTTCAACCCCATGTGGCGCTTTCCTGTGGCCGACTTTCCGGTGGGAAGCGTGGTCGAGATCAGCCAGATTGACGTGGGCGCCAAGTTCTACAGCCCTTCCGGCACGAGCGCCTACCTACCCTATGACGCCTCCAAGCTCAAGACCATGCGCTATGAGATTGCTGAGCCCAAAGAGGACGTGTACGTCAACACCACCATGTACAAGCAGAACGCCAATGACACGGACTGGCCGCTGTGGGAGGGCTACATAGCCGACAACGAGGTCTATCTGGGCGCTCCCGGCTACGAGCACACGCAGAATCGCACGCTTGGCTACTTTACCCTGGGCAATCGCGGCACCGGCGACAGCAAGCCCAAGACCATCATCATCGACTACGACGTCAACGACACCAAGATCGCGGGCGTCACGGCTCAGGCGCTGCCCTTCATCTCAAAGGAAAAGCCGGACGGTACCCAGCCCACCCAGGTGAGCGACTTTACGGTGACGTTCTGGAACAGCAAGACGGGTGAGACCTTCACCCGCACGGTGGATAATCCCAAACAGCGCTTTATCGTGGATGACGTGCTGGGCAAACATACCGAGGATATCTACATCAAGCATATCGAGTACAAGATTAACACCATACCCGCTAAGACCAAGTTCACCTGCTACGAGAATAGTACCGAGAACGGTGGATACGAGGGCACGAGCGAAAGTGCCAGCTTTCCCTTCCATGGCCGCGTGCTCACCAATGAGGTGCGCGAGAAAGGCAAGTGGGGAGATGACCCCACGCTCTTCAAGACGCGCATCCGCATTGAGAACACGGGCGAGGAGGAGCCCACCTGGAACTATCGCAACCAGGAAAAGTGGGACTTCAACGACGGCCAGGGCGAGGTGCTCCTGAAGTACCCCGGTCGCTCCTATGACCACGTGACCATCGGCGACACCTTCACGGCCTTTACGGGCAAGAGCTTCATCCAGGGCCATGGTCCGGTGTTTGCCTGGCATGAGGGCAACCCCATGGTCTTCACGGTTGGTGACACTGTCAAGAACTCGCTGTTTTCCTATTTTGATCCGAGGTGGGACGGCAGCGCCCAGGGCCAGCAGACCTACAAGGCCATCTACTACGTGAGCCCCCTTGGTGACGACCTGAGCTTTCAGATGACGTATCGCTCAGTCTATGGCTCAAAGGACGCCTGGAACAAGGACGGCGCTGCAGGCGAGCAGATTAGTTCCAAGCAACCAAACGTGTACGAGGTACCCGCCTCGGACGCCCTCAAGGCCACCTATCCCAACGCCAAGGTGTACAAGCTTGATTTTTCTGGCTTCACGTCCAAACAAGACATCTATGACACACGTGCGACGGGCCCCTTGGTGGCATGGCGCGAAGAGGCCGATCTGACACCCTACGCTATTATCGATACGTATTGGGCGTATTCTGCTCCAGCCACGGTGCGAGTGAGCTTTGCGTCCGACCCCGAGAAGGACGTGCCGGGCGAGTATTCCCAGCTCATGTGGTATGAGTACGACACGGACACCACCGAGGACCTGGTGTATAGCAAAGACGGCTTTGCCAAGGACAAGTGGGACCTCAACGGCAACGGCAGCACGGACGACCTTCTGGGTGCGCCCATGGGCAACTGGATAATTAAGGAGCCCACGGATCTGGTGGTGACGTCGGCCGCCAAGATGGCCACCCAGCCCGATTCGCAATACATCACCTACGACGGCGTTGCCAAGACGGGCATTGGCGCCAACAGCACGGTGGACTATCGCCTAATTGCAAATAATCCCACGAGCAGCGATGCCAACGGCTTCAAGGTGTATTGGCCCGTGCCCAAGAAGGGTCAGGACTGGGGTAAGGCCATCCAGCCCAAGGGAGCGTTCCAGTTTGACCTCTTTTTGAATGGTGGCATCAAGAGCGAGCTGCCAGCGGGCTATAAGGTCTTTTATGCCAAGGACGCTACGCCCACGAGCCAGGCGCTTGACTGGGACGGCTTCGCCTGGACCGAGGAGGCCGATACCGCCTCTTGGACGCAGAAGGACTGGGATGCCGTGAACTTTGTGCGCATCGAGTCTCCGGCAGACAGTGTCTTTGCGGCCAAGCAGCGCGAGCAGTTCAAGTTCAACCTCACCTTGCGCGACGTTCCCAAGGAGGACTTCGAGAAGAGCCTCCTGGATGTCTATACGCCCATCTACCTGCGCGATTTGGGATCGGGCAAGGGATATCGCTATGGTCAGCCCGTTGCCATGACGCCGCTTCCAGGCGTGCTGGCAGGCACCGCCTGGGTGGACGCCGACTACGACGGGCAGATGGACGCCGCGGAGGCATCCAACGTGATTGCCGGCGTGCGCGTGGAGCTTCTTGACGCGCGGGGTAAGGTCGTTGACACGGCGACCACGGATGCCCAGGGCCACTACGAGTTCAAGGGACTCAAGGACTGGGCGGCAAGCGTTGGCGGTGCACTTGATGCCTATACCGTTAAGGCATACAACCCGACCGACCCCACGTCAGCGTCTGCTGACCGCTTCGTGCGCTTCTCGCCCGTGGGAGAGAGCATGGTCATGACGGCCGCAAGCGACCAGACGTCCGCCTTGGTTGCTGGCGTGAGCGTCAATTCCTCCAATGCACGCGCACTTAACGTAGGTCTCACGCGCGTCACCAAGATAGACGTAAGCAAGCTCTGGGTTGAGGGTAAAAATGCCGACGGCTCCGACGGGCAAGATATGCGCCACGACGCAATCAGTGTGAAGCTTCTTGCTGACGGTGGCGCCGCCAAAGACATCGACGGCAAGGACATCGCGGCGCTCAGCCTTGCGCCCGACTCAGCGACGCCGTGGAAGGGCAGCTTTGACAATCTTCTCGTGAACAATCCCGCGACGAGCAAGGTTGCGCGCTATACCGTGGAAGAGGGCTCGGTTCCCACGGGGTACGTGACGTCGTACGCGTACGAGACCAAGGATGGCCACCTCGTGGCAACCATCACCAACACGCGCATCCACGGCACCATCAAGGTGACCAAGGTGGACGCCGCCGATGGCAACAAACTGCTGGCAGGTGCGACGTTCCAGCTCAGGCAGGATGACGCCGTTGTGCGTGAGGCTGTGACGGACGCGAACGGAAAAGTCGAGTTTGCTGACGTTCCCTATGGCGACTACGAGGTCGTGGAGACGGCGGCGCCGGAGGGCTATGAGCTTGACCCCGCCCCGGTGCAGGTCCAGATTCGCGAGGACGGCAAGGCGGTGGAGCTGACCGTCAAGGACAGCGCCAAGCCGTCGTCTGCGGCGACCCCCCAGACGGGAGACGCCGCCCGGGGGCTAACGGGCCTCGTTGCCTCGGGCGCGCTCGTGCTGGCGGCGGGTCTGGTCTTCCGCCTGCGCCGCACGGGCCGTCAGGGATAGGCGCGAGACGCGTGCCTCGTATCTGCGACGCGCGCCCTGGCCCACCCGTAGCGTGAGCGCGTGATAGTTAAGACGAGGCAGGGCCTCCCGCAATGGGTGGCCCTGCCCGTTATTGGCGCATGGTAGTGCGCGTATGACCGGTCGCGCGAACCCTCAGAATCCCAGGCTGTCGTTGACCAGGATGGCGCTCATGCGCCCTGGGTGCTTGGAGTAGCGGGTGATGAGGAGGTTGCAGCAGATGGTGTCGGGCGCCTTGCAGTTGGCGCAGGCGCCCGTCGTGACGCAGGGCGTCGCCTTGCCAAAGCGCGCGGCGTTGATGGGCGCGGCGACGTTGCGGGCTCGCTTTATGGCGGACTCAACGTCGGGACACACCTTGTTCATGCCTATGATGAAGAGCACGCGTCGAGGTCCCTGGGCTATCGCGGACACGCGGTTGGAGTTGCCGTCAATGTTCACGATGACGCCGTCCTCGGTCAGTGCGTTTGCGCTCGACAGGTAGACGTCGGCGTCGTAGGCGGCGAGCATGGCGGCCCGCGCGTCCTCGAAGGCGTCGCGGTCTATGAAGGTGTACCTGCCCTGCTTCAAGGCGTCAACGAGCCCGATCTCGCGCGCGCTGGCGCAGCCGCCCATCGTGACGGAGCTGCCCTCGCCAATGAGCGACAGCGCCTTCTGGAGGGCCTCCTCCTTGGTGGCGGCATAGTGACCCTCGATGTTGCGGGATGCCAGGCCCTTGATGACCGTGCGAGCGAGGTGCTCGTTGCGCAGCTTGATGGTGGGGTTCATGACCGTCCTCTCGCGAAAGCCCGTGGGACGGCAGGTTGAGTCCCGCCGTCCCCGTACGTCCTCTATGAGTGTAGTCCGATCGCCTTGCCGCAAGGCAAGGGCGCGCAACTTGTAACGCCGCGCTCATTTGGCCTGCGCGCCGGCGTCAGTCCTGGCGACGGCGGGCGTGGTACTCGTCGAGCCGCGCCGTGTAGTCGGCGCCGCGCCGCTTGAACACCGCCCCCATCACAAGGGTCATGATGCCAAGGATGACCAGGTATGTGATCACAAACTCGACCCAGGCCATCGGCAGGTGCACGGGGAGCCATGCGCCCCAGACGGCGCATCCCACAAGCACGATCAGGTAGGTGCTTCCAAAGCCAAAGATCCGCGTGGGATAGGAGAACCTCATCGCGCCCTGGCTTACGAACCAGAGCTGCTGAAGGATGCCTCCTGCAAGGCCGGCGGCCACAAAGCTCAGGATGATGGTTCCGCTGGCGGAGGGTCCGCTCATCGCCTGTTGGACGATGACATAGATGACGAGCATGATGACCGTCACGAGGCCTCCTGACAGGATGCCGTGGCCGACGGTCTTTCCAAGGGTGGTGTCTGACATGAAAACCCGCTCCTTTCGTTCCTGAGGCCGAGCTGTCCTTCTGCAGCGCCCGGTGCGCTATCGTCTGATGCCGATCTTCTTCTTGATGCCGGGGGCATAGGTTCTGGTGGCAAGCACCCTGCGCCCCCCGTCCAGGGTGAGCATCAGCCTGCTTCCGGGCTCCGGTCTGATGGCACGCACATGGTCAAAGTTGACGAGGTCCTGTCGGGAGGCGCGCACGAACTCCGTGCCGTCCAGCGCCTCCTCAAGCTCAAAGAGGCGCAGCGGGCTTTCAAGCCGCGTTCCGTCAGTCAGGCAGAGCCAGGCTCGCTGGTCCTCAAACGCGACGCAGCTGACCTGGTCAAGGGAGACGAGCCTTCGTGTCAGGCCGCCACCCTCGTACCCCGCGAGCCTCCCCTGCGAGGCACGGATGCGCTCTGCGAGCCGAGCGGCGCGTTCGTCTCCCGGCGCGCAGCGGATGGTGACCTCGATGTCGCCTTGGCCCTCTTGCTCCACAACGCGTACGTCCAAGTCTCTCGCCCCCTTCGTTGGGATGTCGTGACGACTCAACTGACGGGTACAGGGTAGTCCCGCGTCGCCGCGCCCGGCGCCTTGTCGCGCCGACTTGCGACATCTGCCCCTTGACCTGACATGAGCTGCACGTAGGGGCAGGTCAGTTGCATGCCATGCGGCTCGCCGCCGCGCCCGGCGCCTGCTACGGGAATGCGCCCGCGGCCGCACTGCGCACGCGCCCGCACTGCGCCCGCCATAGGGATGTGGCATGACGATGAAGGTACGGTACGCTCCGAGTAAGGCCTTGGGCTGAGTTTTAATGGTGCCGCGCGCAACGGTACAATCACAGGAGGCCCACTGTCAGCCACGAAAGGAACCGCATGTTTGCCCTCTTGCTTGGAATCATGCCGCTATTGCCTCTCATCATCATCGCAGCCGCCATCGTTCTGTCCCTCGCCTTCGTGGTGCGTCAGCAGCACGCGGCCATCGTGGAGCGTCTTGGCAAGTTCTCGCACATCGCGTACGCCGGGTTTCACATCAAGGCGCCGTTCATCGACACGGTTCACATGGTCGACCTCATGACCGAAGAGCAGCGCATGACCTTTGACGCCAAGACGAGCGACAACGTGACCATTGAGCTTGAGGTCTCGGTGCAGTATCACGTTGACTCGACCCCGTCCCAGGATGAGTCCAACTCGGGCATCTGGAGGAGCTATTACACCCTCAAGGACCCCATCGCCCAGATGCAGGACTACCTTGCCGACGCGCTGCGCTCCCAGATTCCCATGCGCTCGCTTGACCAGGTCTTTGGTCAGAAGGATGAGATCGCCCAGTCCATCGACGAGATCGTCGCGCAGAAGATGCTGGGGTATGGATACGTGCTGGTGACGACCCTCATCACGTCCATCAGCCTGCCCAGGGAGGTCCAGGAGTCGATGAACCACATCATCGCCTCCAAGAACAACCTCGAGAGCGCGAAGAACGACGCCAACGCCGCCAAGGCAAAGACGGTCATCGCCGCCCAGGCCCGCGCCGAGGCCATGGCGGCCGAGGGCAAGGGCATCGCCGACCAGCGCGTCGCCATCGCCCGCGGCATCAAGGACTCCATCGACACCATCAAGGAGACGGGCGTCAGCGAGGAGCAGGCAGACCGCCTCTTTGAGTTCACGCAGTGGGTGGACATGATGAGCCAGTTTGCGCAGAAGGGGCCGTCAACGGTCGTGCTGCCCTCGGGCTTCGAGGAGTCCGCCTCCTCCTTTGACCAGTTCATCACGGCCAAGAAAACCACGTTAGGCGAGTAGCGCGCGGGGCCTGCGGTCCTGCGGAAGGGTTCGCCATGTGCGGGGACAAAGGTCATGACAATCCGATGCGGCGGGAGGCGGTCGGCCGGTCATCCCTTACCGGGGGCATGGTCGCCAACGAGCCGTCCCTCCCCGCGGGCATGGAGCTGGCGAGGGAGCCTGCGGGCCTGACGCTGCGCGCGGGTGGCATGGGACTCAGGGGCGATTTTTTGCGTCTGCTTCCCCGGCTGAGGCAGGACCGTCTGTCCCGTGAGCTGCTGGTGCGCGCGGCACGGGTGAGGGGGGCGGACGCCCGACCGACGGCCGTTGACGCCACCGCCGGTCTGGGTGAGGACGCGCTGCTGCTGGCTGCCTCGGGCTTTGCCGTGACGCTCTGCGAGCGCAACCCCGTGGTGGCGCGGCTGCTTGCCGACGCGCTCGAGCGCGCCTCCGCGCTGGCTGACCTGGCAGAGGTGGCGGCGTGCATGCGCCTGGTCGCGGGCGACGGCGCCGCGTACCTGCAAGGACTCGGGGACGACAGCGGCGCCCTCGCCCCTGACGTCGTCTACCTGGACCCCATGTTTCCCCAGAAGCGCAAGGACGCGGCCACCAAGAAGAAGCTCCAGCTGCTGCAGATGCTGGAGGACCCCGCGCACGACGAGGAGGGGCTCCTTGCGGCCGCCCTTGCCGCCCGCCCGCGCAAGGTGGTCATCAAGCGTCCCCTCAAGGGCCCGTGGCTGGGAGGCGTCAAGCCCAGCTATGCGCTGGCGGGCAAGGGGGTGCGCTATGACGTGCTGGTCGTGCCACGGCCGTAGGCGCGTCTCTTATACACATCTAGATGTGTATAAGAGACAGCCATACCGTGGAAGAGGGCTCGGTTCCCACGGGGTACGTGACGTCGTACGCGTATGCACGAGCGTAACGCGGCCCTGGGCGGCGCAGTCCGCCCGCGTGCGGCGCGACCTAGCGAATCGCCAGGGCGCGTGACGCGTTGAGCACGCAGAGCACCAGCACGCCCACGTCGCCAAAGACCGCCAGCCACAGCGGGGCCAGCCCGAGGGTCGCGAGGACGAGGATGACGACCTTCGCCCCAATGGCAAAGGCGATGTTCTCGCGCACGATGCGTAGGGTCCGACGGGCGACGCGCAGGGCGGTGACGACCTTGCGGGGGCTGTCGTCCATGAGCACGACGTCGGCCGCCTCTATGGCGGCGTCAGACCCCAGGGCCCCCATGGCGACGCCCACGTCGGCGCGGGCCAGGACCGGGGCGTCGTTGATGCCGTCTCCCACGAACACGACCGAGCCCCTGCTGCCTCCGGCGCCGGCACGGGCGGCGTCTTGGATGATGTCGTCAAGCCGCGCCACCTTGTCGGCGGGCAGGAGCCCGGCATGGTAGCCGTCGAGCCCCAGCTCGGCGGCGACGCCGCGAGCAACCTCGTCAACGTCTCCTGTCAGCATCTCGCAGCGTCGCACGCCCGCGCGCCTGAGCTCCGCGACGGTCGCGGCGCTGTCCGGGCGCAGCTGGTCGGCCACCAGCACGTGGCCCGCGTACGTCCCGTCAAGGGCGACGTGCAGCGTGGTGCGCGCGTCATCGCTGGTGCAGTCGTGCCAGCGCGCGCCCTCGTCCTCCATGAGGCGGGCGTTACCCACGGCGACGCGCCTGCCGTTGACCAGGGCGACGACGCCCTTGCCGGCAAGCTCGCGCATGTCGGTGACGATACAGCCGTCCTCGTCGATGGGGCAGGCGTCCCTCAGCGCGGCGGCAATCGGGTGCAGGGAACGGCTCTCCACGTGCGCCGCCACATGCAGCAGCTGGTCCTTGTCGATGAGCTGCGGGTGAACGGCCGTGACCGAGAAGGCCCCCTGGGTGAGGGTGCCGGTCTTGTCAAACACCACCGTGTCGGCACGAGCGAGGGTCTCAAGGTGGTCTGACCCCTTGATGAGGACGCCCACCCGGGAGGCCCCGCCGATGCCGCCGAAGAAGGTCAGGGGCACGGACAACACCAGGGCGCAGGGACAGGACACCACCAGGAAGGTCAGCGCGCGCAGCAGCCAGGTGGCTGCCGACGCCTGGGGGTCGCCGCTCACGAGCGGGGGAACGACGGCGACCAGAACCGCCAGGGCCACCACGATGGGCGTGTACACCTTGGAGAACCGCTCGACCAACCCCTCCGAGCGCGAACGACGTGCGTCGGCGCCGCGCACGAGCTCCAGGATCCTCGAGACGGTCGAATCGGCAAAGCTGCTGGTCGTACGCACGCGAATGACCCCGGTGAGGTTCACGCAGCCCGAGGTCACCGCGTCGTCGCATCGTGCCTCGCGGGGGGCCGACTCGCCGGTGAGGGCGGAGGTGTCCAGGCTCGTCGCCCCCTCGACGATGACGCCGTCAAGGGGCACCCTCTCGCCTGGTCGCACGACGATCGTCTCGCCGACGGCGACGTCGCCGGGGGAGAGTCTGACGATCTGGCCCTGGCGCTCGACGGCGGCCACGTCGGGGCGGATGTCCATGAGCGCCTTGACGGACCGCTCGCTGCGCTGCTCCGCCAGCCCCTCCGCCAGCTCGCCCACCTGGAAGAACAGCATGACGAAGACGGCCTCGGCAAAGAGGGGCTCACCCTGGGGCACGAAGGCCATGAGCAGGGCCCCCAACGTCGCCACGGACATGAGGACGCTCTCGCCAAACGCCGCCCCCTCCCGCAGGTCCTGGGCGGCCTCGCGCAGGATGGGCAGGCCCGCCACGAGGTAGGAGGGAAGAAAGAGCGCAAGCTGCAGGACGAGGGGCAGCTCCATGAGGCGCGTGGCGAGCCATGCCGCCGCCAGCAGCGCGGTAGAGGCGCCGATCCGCCTGCCCAGCTGGCGCGGGCTCTCCTCGTCGTCCTCGTCCTCGTCCTCCTCGTCGTGCTCGACGCACCGTCCGCCAGCGCAGTCGTCGTCGGCAAGGCCGGCTGCTGCGTCAGGCTGTCTGCGAATGGCGTCGGTGTCCTTGCTGATGGCGTCGGTGTTCTTGCGGCAGCTGCAACCCATGTGCGTCACCCAGTCCCTCTCTGTTAATGAACACATGAACAATAATTCATATTACAAGCGTAGCGTACTCACATGGGACACCGCTGTCAACAGGTTTCCATCATATTCTTCAGTCGCCAGGCCAGGCCCCCTCTTGTCAGCGCCATCTTTGAGCGGACGCAAGCGGCGAGGGCGCGGCCGGGCGGGCGACGGCGGGAGCATGCCGTATGATGGGAGCATGCAATGCAGGGAAGGAGCCACCGTGGCCTCACCATACAGGTTCGTCTTTGCCTCGGACAGCTTTCAGGGCACGCTCTCGTCCTCGCAGACGGCCAGCTTGCTCCAAAATGCCGCGCGGGACCAGTTTGCCGACTGCCAGTGCGTTGGGATTCCCATGGCCGACGGAGGCGAGGGCACGGCGGAGGCGCTCGTCGCCGCCTGTGGGGGCGAACTGCGCGGGGTGGACGTCCATGACCCCCTCGGCCGGCCCATCAGGGCCTCCTACGGCCTTCTGGGCGACAGGCGCGCGGTCATAGAGATGGCGGCGGCGTCGGGCCAGCAGCTCCTTATGCCCGAGGAGCGCGACCCCCTCATGACGTCCAGCTATGGCACGGGCGAGCTGATTTCGGACGCGCTGGCCCAGGGCTGCGATGACGTCACGATCGCGCTGGGAGGGTCCGCCGCCAACGACGGCGGCATGGGCTGCATGCGCGCGCTGGGCGTGCGCTTTTTGGACGAGAACGGCGCGGAGCTCGCGGGCGTGGGGCGCGACCTCGCCCTGGTGCGCTCCATCGACCTCTCGCTCTTCAGGCTCTACGTGGGCGAGACCCGCTTCAGGGTCATGTGTGACGTGCGCAGCCCGCTTTTGGGCGAGGAGGGGGCCACGCTGGGATATGCCGCCTCGCGGGGCGCCACGGGCGAGGTCGCCCGGGAGCTGGAGCGGGGCATGGCACGCTACGCCGACGTGCTGGACGCCGTCTTTGGGCGTGCGTCGGGCGTGAGCGTCCGCGACCAGCCCGGATCGGGAGCCGCAGGCGGGCTTGGCGCCGCGTGCGCGGCGTTTCTCTCCGCCCGGCTGGACGGCGGCATAGAGAGCATCCTTGAGCTCGTCCGCTTTGACGACATCCTGGCGACCGCCGACCTCTGCGTCACGGGCGAGGGACGCCTTGACGGCCATACGGGCGTCGGCAAGGTCATGTCGGGCGTGGCCGCGGCCTGCGCTCGGCAAGGCGTGCCCTGCGTGGCGATCGTGGGGGAGGTGGAGAGGGGCGACCTGCCCCCGGTCGTGCGCAGCCTGACCGCCGTCGTCCCGACGGTCGAGTCGTCCGAGGCCGGCGAGGAGGCTCTCGACCACGCCGAGGAGCTGTACGTGCGGGCGGCGAGGCGCCTCTTCTCGCTCGTCGCCATTGGGGTGGGCCTTGGTGCGTAGCGTGATGAGGAGCTCCGTCCCGTCGTCCAGGCCGACCATGACGGACGCGAGAAGGTCGGCCGTCGCCGTGACGGGACGCGTCGTGCCGCGCGTCTTTGTCTCGTCCGCGGGCGTCCTGGCGCTCAACCTCTTCTGCTGCCTTTTGTGGGGCAGCGCCTTTCCCTGCATCAAGCTGGGGTACGCGCTGTTTTCGGTCACGGCCGACGACACGGGCTCCAAGCTCCTGTTTGCGGGCGTGCGCTTCTTCTTGGCCGGGCTCATGGTGGTCGTGCTCATGAGCGCGCTGCGTCGCAGGGTCGTGCGGCCGCGCCCGGACGAGCTGCCCGTGGTGGCCCTGCTCGCGCTCTTTCAGACGGTGCTGCAATATCTCTTCTTCTACCTGGGGCTGTCGCATGCGTTGGGAACGACCAGCTCCATCATCAACGCCAGCTCCACCTTCCTGTCGATATTGCTGGCGGCCCTCGCGTTTAGGCAGGAGCGGCTGACGCCGCGCAAGATCCTTGGCTGCGCCCTGGGCTTTGGCGGCGTCGTGCTGGTCAATCTGGGGTCGCTTCGCGCGGGCGGCGGCTTTGCGCTCAACGGGGAGGGGTTCATCTTCCTGTCGGCCCTGTCAGGCGCCGTGGTGACGTGCCTGCTGCGGCTGTTCACGCAGGACCATGACGCCGTGATGCTCAGCGGCTGGCAGTTCATGCTGGGCGGGCTGGTGCTTGCTGGGGCGGGCCTGTCGCTGGGCGGGCATCTGTCCCTTCCGGGCCCCTCGGGCGTGGCGCTCATCCTGTACATGGGGTTCATCTCGGCCTGCGCCTACTCGCTGTCGAGCGTGATGCTGTCCGTCAACCCCGTGTCGCGCATCGCGGTGTTTCGCTTCATGACGCCGGTGTTTGGCTTTCTGCTGTCGGCGGCGCTGCTGGGCGAGGCAAAGTCCATCGACCCCGCCCGCTCCTTGGTCGCGCTCGCGCTCGTGGCGGCAGGCATCATCGTCGTCAACGTGGCCCTGCCGGCGCAGCCACGCGGCGCGACGCGGGAGGGCGCGCGACGCTGAGGCGGGCATGCGGCCCCGCTGAGGGCCTTTTGTCGTCCATCTGTCGTCCGCCGCCCGTCCCCTCCCGTCGTGCTACCTGACGCGTACCTCATAGACGTCACGGACGGGAAGCCGCAGGTCGGTTGCCACGAAGGCGTTCGCGCCGCCGCGCCTGGGATCGTCAGGCCATTCCGGAAACAGGTAGACGTGCGCAAACTCCGCGGCGAACGCCTTGATGGTCTGGTGCAGCACGTCCGAGGACCTCCCCTCGAGCGGGCAGAGGAGGTTGGCCAGGTAGGCCCCGCCGGGAAGAAGATGCGCGCGGATGGTCCGCGCGCCGTCGGCGCCGGTGAGCGCGCCCAAGGGCCGCCTGGCCCGAAACGCGTCATTGACGATGAGACGCCATCGCCGGTCGCCCGACGCGAGCCAGTCCCAGCCGTCAGTGCAGCGCACCACGAGACGCCCCCGCTCCTCGGCGTGAAAGCGCGCCTCCAGCTCGGATAGGAAGAAGTGCCGGCGGGCGATGTCGATGACCTTGGGGTCGATCTCCGCCACGTCAACTCGTGCGCGCGGGCAGTGCGCCACCAGCCACTTGGGAAGCGAGAAGCCGCCCCCGCCGACGACGAGGACGTCGTCCAAGGCGCAGCACCCCCCCGTGCCGCCCGGCCCCAGCATGTCGATGACCTCGGCAAAGTACTGGTGGTAGGCGCAGACGAGCTCAAAGCGCTGGTCCGTGGGCCCCCCGTCGAACAGTCGCGCGTCCGATGGGGCCCCCGCCACCCCCGCGCCGGCTGCGACGTTTTTTCCGTCCGTAGCCTCCGCGCCGGGTTCAGCCCCCGCGCCGTCCGATGACGGCAGGACATAGCTCACGCTCTGGAAGGTGCCGTTGACGTTGAGGAGCCTGATGGCGTCGCCATCCTCGTCAGAGCCGTCAAACACCAGGGCGGGCCCAAAGCGCGTGAGGTAGACGCTCACCTTGCGCCAGCGCAGCAACAGCCACAGGGCGACAAGAAGCACCGCGTCGATGACGAGGCAGACTATGACGATGGTGAGGGCAAGTTGGCTCACGGGCGTTCCTTTGGCTCGATGATGCAGGTCGCATTCTCGTCGCGGCGCGGGGTGACGCGATGCTGCGGGACGTGGGCGCATGACGACCGCACACAGGACGCCTGCGATAGAGATTATGAGTAATGGACTTGCTCGGCTATACTACCATGTGCGAAAACCGCACAATCAAGCAGTATGATTTCTCGACCTTTAGGGGGCAGTCAACATGTTTCTCGGCATGGGTCCTTTGGAACTCGTCCTTATCCTCGTCGCGGTCCTCGTGATCTTTGGGCCCAAGAATCTCCCCAAGCTGGGCAAGTCCCTGGGCAAGACCGTCAAGAACATCCGCGAGGGCATGGATGAGGCCGGCGACGCCATGACGGAATCCGACGACGCCACCGACGTGACCGACTCCGTCAAAGACGAGAAGGACGTCATCGAGGATGCTGCCCCCGCGCACGTCTTCTGCAGCAAGTGCGGCGCCAAGAACGCCGCCGACGCCGAGTTCTGCGGCAAGTGCGGCGCCAAGCTGGGTTCGGCAGAGTAGTCCCACGTCCATCGTCGTAGTCCCGCCCGCACCCCCGCCAATAGGCGACGGGCGGGGACCCATGCGACACCGAGAAGAAGGCGCGACATGGAAAAGCAGGACCGTATGACAAAGAACATCATGACCCAGGGCGCCTACAACCGCCTTGAGCAGAGCATCAAGCAGCTCGAGGACGTCGAGCGCCCCCGCGTCATCGCCGCGATTCAGGAGGCGCGCGACCATGGCGACCTCTCTGAGAACTCCGAGTACGATGACGCCCGCGAGGCGCAGGGCCAGCTTGAGGCCAAGATCAGCGAGATGCGCTCCCAGCTGGCCAACGCGGTCATCGTGGAGAGCAGCACCGAGTTCGCGTCGCTCGAGTCGGAGGTCACCATCGCCGACGAGGCGGGGGCGACCCGCACGGTGACCATCGTCTCCGCGTCCGAGGTGGACGTGCTCAGCGGCAAGATCTCCAACAACTCGCCGCTGGGCGGCGCCCTCTTCAACCACACCATCGGTGAGAAGGTGTCCTACGTGCTTCCCTCCGGCAAGGCCAAGACGGTCACCATCGTCGCGGTCAAGCCCAAGTACGACGACGCCGCCGACGGAGGCGCGACGAAGTAGCCCAGGGCGATGCGCCCGCATGCTCGCGCGTGCGCGGCTGCGCCAAGAGGAGCATCGGGGGAATCCAGTGTCAGACGAGCTTGCAAGCGCCCCAGAGGTGGACATCAACGACGAGAGGGCCGTGCGTCGCGCCAAGCGACAGGCCCTGATTGACGCCGGCATCAACCCGTACCCCACCAGAAGCGAGGTCAGCGCCCATGCCGCCGAGCTTGAGAGGCGCTACGCCTCCCTGGGGGACGGCGCCGCGACCGAGGACGAGTTCACGGTCGCCGGTCGCGTGAGGGCGCTGCGCAAGCAGGGCAAGGTCTGCTTCATCGTGCTCGAGGACGTCTCGGGTCAGATTCAGCTCTTCTGCCGCGTCAACGACCTCGGCGACGCCTGGGGGCTCCTTGGCCAGCTTGACCGCGGGGACATCATCCAGGCGACCGGCGTCGTGCTGCGCACGAGACGCGGGCAGCTGTCCGTCTGCCCGTCGGACGTCAGGCTCCTCTCCAAGAGCCTGCGTCCCCTGCCCGAGAAGTTTCACGGCCTCACCGACCGTGAGGTCCGCTACCGCCAGCGCTACGTCGACCTCATCATGAACCCGGACGTGCGCGAGACCTTCCGCAAGCGTTCGCGGATCATCAGCCTGATTCGTCGGTACATGGAGGACGACGGCTACCTTGAGGTCGAGACGCCCATGATGCACGCCATCCTGGGAGGGGCCAACGCCAGGCCGTTCGTCACGCACTTCAACGCCCTCGACCGCGACTTCTACCTGCGCATTGCCACCGAGCTGCCCCTCAAGCGCCTCATCGTGGGTGGCATGGAGCGCGTCTTTGAGATTGGTCGTCAGTTCCGCAACGAGGGCATGGACCTCACGCACAACCCCGAGTTCACGTCGATGGAGGCCTACTGCGCCTACTCCGACCTCGACGGCATGAAGCGCCTCACGGAAGGCCTCTTCAAGACCATCGCGCGTGAGGTGTGCGGCTGCGCCGAGGGGCATGAGGTCATTACGTATCAGGGCCAGGCCGTGGACATGAGCGGCAGCTGGCCGTCGCGCTCGCTGTCCCAGATTGCCTCGGAGGTCGTGGGCGAGAAGCTCGACATGGACACGCCCGTCGAGCGCCTGCGACAGGTCTGCGACGACCACAGGATCGAGTGGCAGGACAACTGGGGGGCCGGCAAGCTCCTCTTTGAGCTCTATGACGAGCTGGGCGAGGGAACCATCGTCAACCCGACCTTCGTGTGCGACTATCCCGAGGAGGTCAGCCCCCTCTCCAAGCGCAAGGACGAGGATCCGCGCCTGACCGACCGCTTTGAGCTCGTCATCTGCGGGCATGAGTACGCCAACGCCTTCTCGGAGCTCAACGACCCCATAGATCAGGCCGGGCGCTTTGCCGAGCAGGTGACCGCAAAGGGGTTTGGCGACGACGAGGCCATGGGCTACGATTATGACTACGTGCGTGCCCTTGAGTACGGCATGCCGCCTGCGGGCGGCATCGGCTACGGCATCGATCGCATGATCATGCTCTTCTGCGATCAGCCCGCCATCAGGGACGTCCTCCTGTTCCCCCAGATGAAGCCCGAGACCATCTCGCGGGCGGACATCGAGGCGCAGGTTGGCGGCGCCTTGGGCCACGACGCGGCGCGCATTGACACGATCGCGGCGGACTCGGTTGCCGGGGCGAGCGGCTCGGCGGAAGGGAAGGGGACCATGGCACGGCTCGAAAGCGGACTTTCTCGCGAGCAGGCTCTTGACCTTTTGAAGAAGTACAACGAGGATGAGTTCCACATTCAGCACGGCAAGACCCTGGAGGGTCTCATGCGCCATTTTGCCGAGCAGTATGACCCCGAGAACGTCGAGTTCTGGGGGCAGGTGGGGCTGCTGCACGACCTTGACTGGGAAAAGTGGGACGACAACCAGCTTCACACCGTCAAGACCGCGGAGCTGCTGGCGGAGGCCGGCGCCGATCCCGCGCTCGCCAAGGCGATCCAGACGCACAACTCCGACGTTAACCTTGATTTGCCCAAACCCGAGCTCAAGATGGAGAAGGTCCTCTTTGCCGTGGACGAGCTGTCGGGGCTCATTCAGGCCGCGGCGCGCATGCGCCCGTCCGGCTCCGTCACGGACATGCCGCTCAAGTCCCTCAAGAAGAAGTTCAAGGACAAGCGCTTCGCCGCCGGCTGCGACCGCAACGTGATTCGCATGGGCGCCGAGCTCAACGGCATGGAGCTCGACGAGCTCCTGGAGGCCGTGCTTGGCGCCATGAAGGCCATCGCTCCCGTGGGCGACTACAACGCCAAGCCCACGGACGCGGCTGCCGAGTAGTCCGCGCGCACACGTCGCGCTCACCCCCGCGTCAGAAGGCGCGGGGGCTTTTTGTGTGGACGCCGGCGCTTTTGTGTGCTTGGTACTTTGGGGGTCCCGTCTAACGTGTGCGTTGCGAGGGCTACCTTTTGCGTTTGCCCAGGATTCGATTATTACGACCCGTCCAAACGCACGCGTGCCTCGAGGCCTGAGATGTCGCCCCTGCGCCCCGCCCCGTCCCGCCCTGCCGCGCCCGCACACCGGTTTCGTTCATGCGCGGGCGGGGTACAAGCATGACCAGCAAACAGAGGCCGGGTGCACCCCGGCGAACGACCCAGGGGGGCGTTGACGTCAATGTTCGAAAAGTTCACGGACAAGGCGCGCAAGGTCATGAGCCTTGCGCAGGACGAGGCTCGCAACCTCGGCAAGATGTACGTGGGCACGGAGCACCTGCTCCTTGCCCTCATCAAGGAGGGGGAGGGCGTGGCGGCCCAGGCGCTCGCCAAGCTCGACGTCACCTACACGGAGACCCTCGCCACCGTCAAGGAGATCTCAGTTGACGACAACGAGACCATCCCCGGCGGTCACATTCCCTTCACGCCGCTCGCCAAGCGCGTCCTTGAGGACGCCTACCGCGAGACCATGGCGCGGGGCCAGACCTACATCGCCACGGAGCACCTGCTGCTGGGTATCGTCTCGCAGCCCGAGGACCGCGCCATGATCGCGCTCTCGCGCATGGGCGTGTCGGGCGACGCCGTCCGCAACGCCGTCAACGAGTTCATCGAGAAGAGCGCCGAGAAGGACGCGTCCTCCACCCAGCAGCCGACGGGCGTTGGCTTTGGCCAGCAGTTCTTTAGCGGCATGGGCCCCGGCCAGAGCCAGCAGGGCGACGACTCGGTCCTCGAGCAGTTCAGCCGCAACCTCACGGCCCTCGCCGCCGACGGCGAGCTTGACCCCGTGATCGGCCGCGACCGCGAGGTGGAGCGCGTCATGCAGGTCCTTGCCCGCCGCCAGAAGAACAACCCCCTCATCCTCGGCGACCCGGGCGTGGGCAAGACGGCCATCGTCGAGGGGCTCGCGCAGCTCGTGGCCGTCGGCAACGTCCCCGACATCCTGCGCGGCAAGCAGATCTGGACCCTCGACGTGGCGAGCCTGGTCGCCGGCTCCAAGTATCGCGGCGAGTTTGAGGAGCGCCTCAAGAAGGTCATCGCCGAGGTCTCCCAGAACAAGGATGACATCCTCTTCATCGACGAGATTCACACCATCATCGGCGCCGGCGCCGCCGAGGGCTCCATCGATGCCGCGTCCATCCTCAAGCCGCCCCTCTCGCGCGGCGAGATACAGGTCATCGGCGCCACCACTGCCGAGGAGTTTCGCAAGCACATCGAGAAGGACTCCGCCCTCGAGCGCCGCTTCCAGCCGATCTACGTCGGCGAGCCCACGCCCGAGGACACCCTCGAGATCCTGCATGGCCTGCGCGAGGCCTACGAGAGGCACCATCGGGCCAAGTACACGGAGGAGGCCCTTGCGGCGGCCGTGACCCTCTCCAACCGCTACGTCCAGGACCGCTTCCTGCCCGACAAGGCCATCGACATCATCGACGAGGCCGGCGCCCGCACCCGCGTCCACAAGGTTGACCTGCCGCCCGAGCTCAAGCAGGTCGACCAGGAGCTGGCGCGCATCAAGGAGGAGAAGTCCAAGGCGGCCGACGCCCAGGAGTTCGAGGAGGCCGCGCGCCTGCGCGACCGCGAGAGGGAGCTGGGGGCCAAGCGCGACGAGCTTGAGCGGGCCTGGCACGAGAAGACTGACGCCGCCGTCACGCTCATCACCGAGAAGGAGGTCGCAGACGTCGTCTCGGACATCACGGGCGTGCCCGTCTCCAACCTCACCGAAAAGGAGGCGAGCAAGCTGCTGCGCGCCGAGGAGGCCCTGCACCAGCGCGTCATCGGGCAGGAGGAGGCAATCACCAAGGTGGCCAAGGCCATCCGCCGCTCGCGCTCCGCGCTCAAGGACCCGCGCAGGCCCGGAGGCTCGTTCATCTTCCTCGGACCCTCGGGCGTGGGCAAGACCGAGCTCGCCAAGTCGCTCGCCGAGTTCCTCTTTGGCAGTGACGACGCGCTCATCAGCTTTGACATGTCGGAGTTCATGGAGCGCCACGAGGTGGCCAAGCTCATCGGCGCGCCTCCGGGATACGTGGGCTACGACGAGGGGGGCGAGCTCACCAAGGCGGTGCGGCGCAGGCCCTACTCCGTCATCCTCTTTGACGAGATTGAGAAGGCCCACCCCGACGTCTTTGACGTGCTCCTCCAGATTCTCGACGAGGGGCGGCTCACGGACGGCCAGGGCCGTACCGTGGACTTCTCCAACACGGTCATCATCATGACCTCCAACGTGGGCGCCCGCGACATCGCGCAGACGAGCTCCATGGGCTTCTCCGCGCAGGGGTCGGGCGGCCTGTCGGACAAGGAGATCAACTCCCGCGTCATGAGCGAGCTCAAGAAGCTCTTCAGGCCCGAGTTCCTCAACCGCGTGGACGAGGTCGTCGTCTTCAAGTCGCTCACGTCCGACCAGCTGCGTGGCATCGTGGACCTGATGGTCGCCGAGCTTCGCAATCGCATGATCGCCCAGGGCATGTCCATAGAGCTCACCGATGCCGCCCGCGACCACATCGTCAAGGTGGGCACTGACCCCGTCTACGGCGCGCGCCCGCTGCGCCGCGCGATTCAGACCCTCATCGAGGACCCGCTCTCCGAGCAGCTGCTCGAGGGCAGGTGGAAGGAGGGCGACATCGTCAAGGCGGACCATGACGGCACGGCGGACGAGCTGAGCTTCGAGCGTGTCGAGGGCGAGATACCAGAGCCCTCCACCCGGCTGCACATGGATCTGCCCAAGGCTCGCGAGCACTGGAGCGCCTCGCGCCCGCTGCCCGCCTCCGGCGCGGCCGACGGCGCCAGCCGCCAGACCCAGTAGGCCCGCGCCCGCGCCCTCGCTCCTGCGGCCCCCAGCCTGCTTGGGGGCCGCGCGCGCGGAGGGCTCTGGCGCAACGTCGCATGCGGCAGACCCATGAGCGCGGGTGATACACTGTCTGTGACAGTCCGGCCGGCCCGCGACGCGGGTCGGCCTCTTTTAAGGAGAGCCACATGGAAGACGCCCGGCCGACGCAGGAGACGAGCGACGTCAAGGAGCGCCTGCGCGACGCCATCAAGAAGACGGCGCCCGGCACGGCCCTGCGTCACGCCCTCGACATGATCATCGCCGGCCACCTGGGCGCCCTCATCTGCATCGGTGACTCCGACAACGTCATCGACGCGGGCGACGACGGCTTCAAGCTCGACATATCGTTCACGGCAAACCGTCTCTTCGAGCTGTCGAAGATGGACGGCGCCATCGTCATCGACAAGGACCTCACCCAGATCCTGCGCGCCAACTATCACCTCAACCCCGACCCCTCGCTGCCCACGACCGAGACGGGCATGCGCCATCGCACGGCGGCGCGCATGAGCCTGCTCACCAAGGCGACGGTCATCTCGGTCTCCGAGCGACGCCAGGTGGTCACGGTCTACATCGGGGGCGAGGGGCATCAGCTCAAGTCGGTGCCCGAGCTCATGAGCAGCGTCAACCAGCTGCTCGTCTCCATGGAGAGCACCCGCGGCAGGCTCGACCGCGCCCTGCTGCGCCTGACGACGCTCGAGCTTGACAACTACGTGACCCTCGCGGACATCACCGAGACGATCTATCTCTTCGAGATGCTCACGACCGTCTCCGCCGAGCTCGAGAGCCTCGTCCTGCAGCTGGGCAGCCAGGGCAAGTCGATCGAGATGCAGCGGGAGGAGCTGCTGGGCAACACCTCGGACGACTACACGCTGCTCTTGCGCGACTATGCGCGTGACAACAGCGAGGCAAACGCCGCCGCCATCCGTCGCGAGCTGCACGGCACGGACAACGCCGACCTGCGCTCCGCCAAGGGCGTGGCGGAGCTTCTGGGCTATGAGGAGATGACCGAGGACGCCATCCTGCGTCCCTTGGGCCTGCGCACGCTCTCCAACGTCTCGGTGGTGCGTAAGGGCATGGCCGACAAGATCGTCGACGAGTTTGGCTCGCTGCAGACGCTGCTCGACAACATCGAGAGCAATCCCGAGCGCCTTGACGACGTGGGGGTCAAAAATCCCAGCATCCTGGCAGACAGCCTCTATCGGATGTGGGGCAAGCGCGCATGAGCGCCCAGGGCTGCGCCCGCGTGCTGCCGCAGCGCCTGAGGGCCTCCGGCGCGACGCCCGACACCACCGCCGTCATCCTTGCCGGGGGCGTGGGCGCCCGCTTTGGCAACCCCCGAGGCAAGCAGTACGTCGACCTCTGCGGTCTGCCCGTCGTCGCCTGGTCGCTTTTGGCCTTTGACCGGGCCCCCTCGGTAGGTCGGCTGGTGCTGGTGGTGTCCGACGAGCGCGACGATGAGGTCAGCGACCACGTGCTTCCCAGCGTCTCGCTCGCCAAGCCCCTGACGCTGGCTCGCGCGGGATCGACGCGCCAGGACTCGGTCTACTCGGGCCTGCAGGCCGCCGACGACGCCCTGCCCTACGTCGCCGTGCACGACGCCGCCCGACCCCTCGTCGACGTGAGCGCCATAGAGGGATGCATCGCCTGCCTGCGCGAGGGCCAGGGCCTGGCCGGGGCCATCTGCTGCGCGCCGGTCACCGACACGCTCAAGCTGGTGGAGGGGCGCTCCATCATCGCGACGCCGGACCGCAGCCTCTACCGACGTGCGCAGACGCCCCAGGTCTTCAGCCTCCGCCGTCTCAGGGAGGCTCACCGGGCCGCGCGCGCCGACGCCTACCTGGGCACCGACGACGCCTCGCTCGTGGAGCGCCTGGGCGGCAGGGTCGCCTGCTTCCCGTCGAGCGCCGCCAACATCAAGGTCACCGTCCCCGAGGACTATCTTGTCGCCCAGGCGCTCATGAGGGCTCGCCTCATGGGCGAGGGGTGCGGCATCGACGCGGCGACGTTGGTCGCCTGGGGCGACGAGCAAGGCCCCGCCGCGCTCGACCGTGACGCCGAAAAGGGGGGCGGGCGCTGATGCTGCGCATTGGCCATGGTTTTGACGTGCATGCCTTTGCCGAGGGCAGGGACCTCGTCCTGGGCGGGGTGCGCATCCCCGCGCCGCGCGGGCTTCTCGGGCACTCCGACGCCGACGTGGTGACCCACGCGCTCATGGACGCGGTGCTGGGGGCCATGCGCGCCGAGGACATAGGGCAGCTGTTTCCCGACACGGACCCCGCCTATGAGGGCGCCGACTCCTGCGAGCTGCTGCGCCAGGTCGCCGGCCTCGCTCGCGACAGGGGCTATCGCATCCTGGACTGCGACTGCACCATCGCCGCCCAGGCGCCCCGCCTCGCGACGCATCGTCTCGCGATGCGTCGCGCCCTCGCCGGCGCCCTGGGCATAGACGTCGAGAGCGTGGGCGTTGCCGCCACCACCACGGAGCACCTGGGCTTCGTGGGCCGCGAGGAGGGCATCGCCGCGTGGGCCGTGGCGCTGCTCGAACAGGACGAAGGAGGAGCTCATGCTCATTTACAATAGCCAGACCCACCGCAAGGAGGAGTTCGTTCCCCTTGAGGAGGGCAAGGTCCGCATGTACGTGTGTGGCCCCACGGTCTACGACCAGATTCACATAGGCAACGCTCGCACGTTCGTCTCGTTTGACGTCATCCGTCGCTACCTGTCCTACAAGGGCTACCAGGTGACCTTTGCGCAGAACCTCACGGACGTGGACGACAAGATCATCAATCGCGCCAACGAGGAAGGGCGCTCGGCCTTTGAGGTGGCCGACGAGTACTCCGCCGCCTTCATAGAGCAGATGCACCGCTTCAACGTGCTCGACCCCGACATTCGCCCGCGCGCCACGCGCGAGATCGACGCCATGCAGGAGATGATCGCGTCTCTCATAGAGCAGGGAAACGCCTATGTGGCCCATAACGGCGACGTGTACTTCTCGGTGCGCTCCGACCACGACTACGGCACGCTGAGCGGTCGCGACCTCGACCAGCTGCGCGCCGGCGAGCGCGTGGAGGTCAACGACGAGAAGCGCGACCCCTTTGACTTTGCCCTCTGGAAGGCGGCCAAGCCCGGCGAGCCCAGCTGGCCCAGTCCCTGGGGCGACGGCCGTCCCGGCTGGCACACCGAGTGCTGCGCCATGATCCACCGCTACCTTGGCACGCCCATCGACATCCACGGCGGCGGCCAGGACCTCGTCTTTCCCCATCACGAGAACGAGACGGCCCAGGCGAGCTGCGCCTGGCACGCGCCGCTGGCCAAGTTCTGGATGCACACCGGCATGCTGCGCGTGGACGGCGAGAAGATGTCAAAGAGCCTGGGAAACTTCCATACGCTCAGGGAGGTCCTCGACAGGTACCCCGCCGACGCCGTTCGCCTCCTCATGCTCCAGACGCACTATCGCTCGTCGCTCGACTTTCGCTTTGACCTGCTCGACGGGTCGGTGGGCAACGTCGCGCGCCTGGCGAGCTGCGTGCGCAACCTGCGCTGGGCCTCAAAGAACGCCCCCCAGGACGGCGTCTTCAACGAGGCGGACCGCGCACTCTCGACGGCGGCCAAGGAGGCGCAGGCCGAGTTCACACGCCAGATGGATGACGACTTCAACACGTCCGGAGCCCTGGCCGCCGTCTTTGGCCTGGTGAACGCCGCGAACAAGTACCTTGCCTCCGTGGGGGGTGACCTTGCCACGGCCGCCTGCCTGCGCGCCGCCGACACGATTCAGGAGCTGATGGAGGTCCTGGGCATAGACCTCGCGGCGTCGGCTGCCGCCGACGAGCTTCCCGCCGAGCTCGTGGGACTCGCTCGCGAGCATGCCGGCTATGGTGGCGCCGACGCCCAGGAGGCGGCGGAGGCGCTGCTCAAGGCTCGTGCCGTCGCGCGCGCCGACAAGAACTGGCCTGTCGCTGACGCGATTCGCGACGGCATCGCGGCGCTGGGCCTGGTCGTCGAGGACACGGCCGCCGGCGTCCGCCTGCATCCGGCGGAGAGGGGGTAGGTCGCCCATGGCGCGCGGACATCACGGACCCGCCGGACAACGAGGGGAGGCCCGTCCCAAGGCCGTCCGGCAGGGCGCCTCCAAGTCGGGCAAGAAACCGGGTTCCAGGCTCGGAGGGGGTCGCGGTCCCGGAGGCCCTCGCGACGCCGACGCGCGCCCGGCGCGTCCGGAGGGGTCGGGACGCGGCAGGAAAGATCGCCCTCGTCAGGGCGGCCGCCGTCCGGAGGGGCGGCGGCCCCATGATGCGCCGGCGGGAGGCCTCATCGAGGGCCGTCGGGCCGTCGCCGAGGCGCTCGACGCCAAAATCCCGTTGAGACGCGCCCTGGTCCAGGGCGGCGCGGACGGCTCCGACGCCACGCTCGCTCGCCTCGTCAGCCGCCTCGCGGCCGCCGACGTCCCCGTGCAGGCCGTCTCCCGGGAGCGTCTTGACGCGATGAGCTCCCATGGCGCCCATCAGGGCGTCGTCGCGCAGGCGGCACCCTTTGCCTACGCCAGCCTGTCGGACGTCATCAAGGCGGCGGGACCCAAGGACGCGCTCGTCGTCCTGCTGGACCATGTGACCGACGAGGGCAACTTCGGCGCCATCGTCCGCTCCGCCGAGGTCGTCGGGGCCGCGGGCGTCGTCATCGCCAAGGCACGCGCCGCTGGCGTGGGCGTGGGCGCCTACAAGACCTCGGCGGGCGCCGTCATGCACCTGCCCATAGCGCAGGTCTCCAATCTCGCCGCGGCCATCGACCAGCTCAAGGATGCCGGCTTCTGGGTGTGCGGCGCCACGGAGCACGCGCCAGACGAGGTGTGGTCGGCGCCGCTCTCGGGCAGGCTCTGCCTGGTCATGGGCAGCGAGGGCGCGGGCATCTCGCGGCTGGTGCGCGAGAGCTGCGACTTTGAGTGCCGCCTTCCCCAGCGCGGGCGCGTCGAGTCGCTCAACGTGGCCCAGGCCACGACCGTCCTGTGCTACGAGTGGCTGCGTCGCACCATGGCCGCCGCAACAGAAAGGGGCGCGGATGTCCAGGCATGACGCGCCGGCGGCGCCTCTCTCGCCCCAGGCCCAGGCACGGCGCACGTCCGCCCAGGGACGACGCGAGCTTTTGGTGGTCGACGGCTATAATGTCATCTTCAAGGGCGGCCGATACGCCAGCCTCATGGACGAGGACGCCGACGACCCCTTCGTGCGCGCGCGTGAGCTGCTCATCTCTGACGTGGCGGCCTATGCCCATGGTCGCTACGACGCGGTCGTGGTCTTTGACGCGGCGGGCAACGTCTCGCCCGAGCGCCCCAACCTCTCCCGCGCCGGCATCGGCGTCATCTTCTCGGCACGGGGCGAGACGGCGGACGACGTCATCGAACGCCTCGTCACGGGCGCGCGCCTGCAGCCGCGCGAGGTGAGCGTCGTCACGAGCGACAACACGATTCGTGCCACCGTGGGCGGCGTGCCGGTGACGCGCATCTCGAGCGACGTGCTCGTGCACGACGTGGGCGAGATGAACGCCGACATGAGACGTGCGTGCGAGGAGCGCGGCCACCAGCGGCTCACGCTTGCCGATCGCCTCGACCCGCGGACGCGTGCCAGGCTTGACGCGCTGCTGGGCAGGGGCTAGCGGGCGCCCGCACATTGCGCCTCCCAGGAGGGGTTTGCTATCATACCTAGGCCCGCTGGTGTAGCTCAGTTGGCAGAGCCCTAGTCTTGTAAACTAGTTGTCGCCGGTTCGAGCCCGGCCACCAGCTCCAGGAATTTTTGCGGGTCGGCGGCAAGTGCCGTCGGCCCGCATTCGCATTCCGCCGTCTACGTGGGTTTGTGCAGTATTCATGGGATAGATACGCCCGGATGCGTGGATTCGGTTGACATGACTTGACCCACGTCGTACTATTTCTCCGCTCGCATGGGAAACCCATCGGAAATACGGGTCCCGGCGAGCCTGACAACCGAAATGGGGATGTGGCACAGCGGCAACTGCGGCGGACTGTAAATCCGCTCCCTCTGGGTTCCTTGGTTCGAGTCCAAGCATCCCCACCACGCCCGTGTAGCTCAGTCGGTAGAGCACTTCGTTGGTAACGAAGAGGTCACCAGTTCAAATCTGGTCGCGGGCTCCATTTCGCCTTGTCGGGAACGGCACCCGCCGGTGTAGCTCAGCTGGTTAGAGCACGCGGCTCATACCCGCGATGTCACTGGTTCGAATCCAGTCACCGGTACCACGAATCTTACGGCGCCTCGGCGCCGTTTGAGATATGTAGCAGCAGGATGGCCTGAGGGTTGTTTCAGAAGGAGGACGGCAATGGCCAAGGAGAAGTTCGATCGAAGCAAGCCGCACGTAAACATCGGTACCATTGGTCACGTTGACCACGGTAAGACCACCCTTACCGCCGCCATCACCAAGGTCCTCTCCGAGACCGAGGGCTGCAAGGCTGACTACACCGCCTTCGAGAACATCGACAAGGCCCCCGAGGAGCGTCAGCGCGGCATCACCATCTCCGTCTCCCACGTGGAGTACGAGACCTGGGAGCGTCACTACGCTCACGTTGACTGCCCCGGCCACGCAGACTACGTCAAGAACATGATCTCCGGTGCCGCCCAGATGGACGGCGCGATTCTGGTCATCGCTGCTACCGACGGCCCCATGGCCCAGACCCGCGAGCACATCCTGCTCGCCCGTCAGGTCGGCGTTCCCTACATCATCGTCTTCCTGAACAAGTGCGACATGGTCGACGACGAGGAGCTCATCGACCTCGTCGAGATGGAGACCCGCGACCTGCTCTCCGAGTACGACTTCCCCGGCGACGACACCCCCATCATCCGCGGCTCCGCCCTCGGCGCCCTCAACGGCGAGCAGAAGTGGGTTGACTCCATCGTCGAGCTCATGCACACCGTCGACTCCTACATCCCCACGCCCGCCCGTGACAACGAGAAGCCCTTCCTGATGGCCATCGAGGACGTCATGACCATCTCCGGCCGCGGCACCGTCGTCACCGGCCGCGTCGAGCGCGGCGAGCTCAAGCTCAACGAGCCCGTCGAGATCGTGGGCATCAAGAAGACCCAGACGTCCACTGCCACGGGCATCGAGATGTTCCGCAAGACCATGGACTTCTGCGAGGCCGGCGACAACGTGGGCGTGCTGCTGCGCGGCATCAAGCGCGAGGACGTCGAGCGTGGCCAGGTCCTCTGCAAGCCCGGCTCGGTTACCCCCCACAGCAAGTTCACGGGCGAGATCTACGTCCTCACCAAGGACGAGGGCGGTCGTCACACCCCGTTCTTCTCGGGCTATCGTCCGCAGTTCTTCTTCCGCACCACTGACGTGACCGGCGACATCCAGGCCCTCACCGACGCCAACGGCGCCAAGGTCGAGATGGCCATGCCTGGCGACCACGTGACCGTCACCTGCGAGCTCATCCACCCCATCGCCATGGAGCAGGGCCTGCGCTTCGCCATCCGCGAGGGCGGCCACACCGTCGGCGACGGTCGTGTCTCCACGATCACCGAGTAGGGGTCTCGCGTAACACTGGCATGTGGGCCCGGCGCCTTCTGTGAGGGCGTCGGGCCTTTTTTGGGCGCGTCGGCAACATGCCAGGCGATCGCCACAGTGCTGGAAAGGCCGCCAACATGCCAGGCCGATCGCCGGAATGCTCGGCCGTCTGCTGGTTTTGTCGAGGATTGAGTTTGACCATCTTGATGGTTGACAGATAAAACCAACGAATGGTAGCGTATTTCGTTGCGTCGCTGGCAATGTGGTATTGCCCGCGACAGACCACGGGAGGTTTCATGCGTACAATGGTTACTCTCGCCTGCACCGAGTGCAAGCGTCGCAACTACACCACCTATAAGAACAAGAGCAACACTCCTGACCGTATGGAGCTCAAGAAGTATTGCCCGTGGTGCCACAAGCATACCGTTCACAAGGAAACCCGCTAAGCTAGGTTTCTCACACGCCAGTAGTTCAATTGGTAGAGCATCGGTCTCCAAAACCGAGTGTTGAGGGTTCGAGTCCTTCCTGGCGTGCCAGCTAACACCACCGGCTTTCCCTTCGGGGTTGGCCGGTTTCTATGAAGAGGGATTATCAAGAGGGGCAGGAATGGCAAAGAAAGAGCGACAGAAGAGAAGCGCTCGCCAGGCGCGCCAGCAGGAGCGGGCGGAGCGCGCGTCACTGCAGGCCGCCACCCTTGACGCCACGCGGGGGGCTGCCGACAAGGGCCCCCTCAAAGCGCAGGCGAAGCGGGGCGACAAGCTTGCCAAGGCCAAGAAGCCCGGCCGCGTGCGCTCGTACCTCTCGGCGGTCCGCTCCGAGCTCAAGCGCGTCACCTGGCCCACCCGTCCCGAGCTCGTCAACTACTCCGTCGCCACCATCGTCATGCTTGTGGTGGTGGGCGTTGCGGTCTGGCTCGTCGACCTTGGGTTCGTCAACCTCTTCAATCTGTATACCGGGCTGAGGGCGGTGATTGGCAATGGCTAAGCGCTGGTATGTGGTTCACACCTACTCGGGGTACGAAAACAAGGTCAAGACCGACCTCTTGCAGCGCATCGAGACCTATGGCATGGAAGAGCGCATCGTTGACATCCAGATTCCCACCGAGCAGGTGACCGAGATCAAGGACGGCGGCAAGCGCGAGACCAAGGAGGTCAAGGTCTTCCCGGGCTATGTGCTCGTTCGCATGGAGCTGGACGACGAGACCTGGAGCGTCGTGCGCAACACGGCCGGCGTCACCGGCTTCGTGGGCTCGCAGGGAAATCCCGTCCCCTTGCGCCGCTCCGAGTTCAACAAGCTCATGGGCCGCAGCACGGGCGCCAGCCCGCGCGACGCCAAGCGCGCCACGATGACCACCAACCTTGAGGTCGGCATGTCCGTCAAGGTCATCAGCGGCCCCCTTGCCGACTTCGAGGGCGAGGTCGCCGAGGTCATGCCCGAGGCGGGCAAGGTCAGGGTCATGCTCATGATCTTCGGTCGCGAGACGCCCGTGGAGCTTACGCTCGACCAGGTGAGCGCGACGCTCTCGTAAGCGATTACCCCCAGTCCCGTATCGGTGAGGATGGCTTCTCGGGACTGCGCACGATACCGACACACACGTTCGATCAAGGAGTCCACCATGGCCAAGAAGAAGGTCGTCAACTTCATCAAGCTTCAGATCCCCGCCGGCGCGGCCAACCCGGCCCCTCCCGTGGGACCCGCCCTGGGCGCCGCGCAGGTCAACATCATGCAGTTCTGCCAGGCCTTCAACGCCGCGACCAAGGACAAGGCCGGCGACATCATCCCCGTCGAGATCTCGGTCTACGAGGACCGCTCCTTTGACTTCGTCACCAAGACGCCCCCCGCGGCCCAGCTCATCAAGAAGGAGCTCAAGCTCAAGAGCGGGTCGGGCGTCCCCCAGCGCGACAAGGTCGGCCAGCTCACCCAGGAGCAGCTCACCAAGATCGCCGAGATCAAGATGCCCGACCTCAACGCCAACGACATCGAGGCGGCCAAGAAGATCGTCGCCGGCACCGCCCGCTCCATGGGCGTCACGATCGCCGAGTAACCTCAGCATCTCGAGGGAGGGTCTGCCGTGGGAGGCGGCCCGCTGAACCTCGCAACTACCTTCAGGAGGTACGAACATGCCCAAGCACGGAAAGAAGTACAACGCCGCCCTCGAGAAGGTCGAGCGCGGCACGCTCTACAGCCCCCTGGCCGCCATGAGGCTCGTCAAGGAGCTCGCCTCCGCCGGCTTTGACGAGACCGTCGAGGTCTCCGTCCGTCTCGGCGTTGACACCCGCAAGGCCGACCAGAACGTCCGCGGCTCCATCAGCCTGCCCCACGGCACCGGCAAGAGCGTGCGCGTCGCCGTCTTCGCCGAGGGCGAGAAGGCGCGCGAGGCCGAGGCCGCCGGCGCCGACATCGTGGGGTCCGACGAGCTCATCGCCGACATCCAGGCCGGCAACATCAACTTTGACGCCGTCGTCGCGACGCCCAACCTCATGGGCAAGGTCGGCCGTCTCGGTCGCGTCCTCGGCCCCCGCGGCCTCATGCCCAACCCCAAGCTCGGCACCGTGACCATGGACGTCGAGAAGATGGTCAAGGAGCTCAAGGCCGGTCGCGTCGAGTATCGCGCGGACCGCTACGGCATCTGCCACGTCCCCATGGGCAAGGTGTCCTTCCCTGCCGAGAAGCTTGCCGAGAATTACGGCGCCCTCTTCAGCGAGCTGCTGCGCGTGAAGCCCTCGACGGCCAAGGGCCGCTACGTCAAGTCCGTCGCCGTCTCCTCGACGATGGGGCCCGGCGTCAAGATCGACTCGAGCGTGACGCGCAACTTCCTGGACGAGTAGGGCCCGTCGCGCGCGTATCGCACGTCTATTGACGCGGCGCCCCATTGCTGCGACAATATAGAACTGCCCTTGCGGGCAACCTGACAACTGCACGTCCGCTGCCAGAGACAGCCGGTGCCCGACGGCCACGAGGTCCGACGGCTCAAAGGGGATGTTCCCGCCTGCCGAGGTGGTTCAGAGCTTCTTGTGACTCTGTGACCCCGTCCTGGCACGCCAGGGCGGGGTCTTGCGCGTAAAGGCCCGCCCATGTCGGCGGTTCGTGCCCGAGCGTGCCAAAGGAGGTGTAACTCATGCCCAACAAGAACAACATCGCCATGCTCGAGAAGGTCGCGGACTCCCTGGAGCACTCCAAGGGCGTCTTCGTGATCGACTATCGCGGGCTCTCCGTCAAGGAGACCCAGGAGCTTCGTCGTGCCCTCACCGAGGCTGGCGCTCACATGAAGGTGTACAAGAACAACATCGTCAAGATCGCCCTCAAGAACGCCAACCTTCCCGAGATCGACAACCTCGAGGGAACCTGCGCCTACATCTTCTTCGAGAGCGACCCGGTGAACGCCGCCAAGGTCATCAAGAAGGAGGCCGAGGCCCTCAAGAAGATCGAGTGGGTCGGTGGCATCGCCGACGGCAACGCCCTCTCTGCCGACGAGGCGAAGGCCTACGCCGACCTGGCTGGTCGCGACGAGCTCATGGCCCAGCTGGTCTACGTGGTCGCCAGCCCCCTCAGGGGCATCGCGTCCGTCTGCGCCGGCCCCGCCCGCGGCCTCGTCACGGCCCTGGACGCCCTCGCGGAGCAGAAGAACGCCGCGTAGGCATCACGCACGCAGGAGGGTCAGCCCCTCACGCGTCACGGCACCACCCGTACGTTTGCTTGATCACCGCTAGGGAACCGCACGGTTCCCCCATCAAAGGAGAATTGACATGGCTGTCACCAAGGATGAGATCATCGAGGCCCTCAAGGAGATGCCCGCCCTCGAGCTTTCCGAGCTCGTTCACGAGCTGGAGGACGTCTTCGGCGTCTCCGCCGCCGCCCCCGTCGCCGTCGCCGCAGCTCCCGCTGCCGGTGCCGCCGCCGCCGAGGAGGAGGAGAAGACCAACTTCGACGTCGAGCTGACCTCCTTCGGCGCCAACAAGATCGCCGTCATCAAGGTCGTCCGCGCCCTTACCTCGCTTGGCCTGAAGGAGGCCAAGGAGGCCGTCGAGGGCGCTCCCAAGGTCCTCATCGAGGGTGCCAAGAAGGAGGACGCCGAGGCCGCCAAGAAGCAGCTCGAGGAGGCCGGCGCCGAGGTCACCCTCAAGTAGTCTCGCGTTCATGGTCGTGCGGGGGCTGGGCCGGAAGGTCCAGCCCCTTTTTGTCAGCGCCCAGGCCGCCGGGACGCAAGACGGTCCGCCGGGCCGCGGGACGTCCGCGCGCCGGCTCCCGCCACCTTGCCACGGCCTGCAGTCGTCGCATCTTTCGCGAGGGGGGACGTCTGGTCAGCATCACAGCAGCTACACAATCTGTTTTACGAAAATGCAGGTAGAAGCCGCAGGGCCTCTCATAGTTCAACTGAGCGCAATTGTCAAGACGTTATATTTGACCGGGGGGGAGAGTTTAGTTACTTTATTAGATTGCGACAACTGCCGCTGTATCACGTTTAAGGAGGAAGTGCCTGGTGCCTACCACAAAGTCTTCCAATGCCGTCCCGGAGAAGCGCGAGCGCATGAGCTTTAGCAAGATTCCGGCCGCGATGGAGCTCCCCAACCTCATTTCCGTGCAGAAGGAGTCATACGAGCGCTTCATGGGGGAGGGACTCGCGGAGTCGTTTGCGGAGTTCTCGCCCATCGAGGACGCCACCAAGACCATGGAGGTCTCCTTTGGCGACCACATGTTCAGCGACCCCCCCGAGAGCATCGCGAGCTGCGTGGCCAAGGACTTCACGTACAAGGCACCCCTGCTGGTGAACGTGCGCTTCACCAACAAGGCCACGGGCGAGATCAAGGAGCAGCTCGTCTTCATGGGCGACATCCCCCTGATGAGCGATCGCGGCACCTTCATCATCAAGGGCATCGAGCGCGTCGTCGTCTCGCAGCTCGTCCGCTCGCCCGGCGTCTACTTTGCCAGCGAGCTTGACAACGGCGTCCAGGTGCATCGCGTGCAGTTCATCCCCGCCCGCGGCGCCTGGCTCGAGTTCGAGGTGGACAAGCACGGCCATCTTGTCGTGTCCATCGACCGCAAGCGCCGCCAGAGCGCGACGGTCCTGCTGCGCGCCCTCGGCATCGCCGAGAGCGACGACGACATCCTGAACCTGCTGGGCGACTCCGAGGTCGTCCGTTCCACGGTGGAGCGCGACGTCGCCACCAACCGCGACGACGCCCTGCTCGAGATCTATCGTCGTCAGCGTCCGGGCGAGCCTCCTACCAGGGACAACGCCGCCTCGCTGCTGGAGGGCCTCTACTTCAACAACCAGCGCTACGACCTCGCCAAGGTCGGGCGCTACAAGATCAACAAGAAGCTCGCGCTTGACATCGACCCGACGTGTCGCGTCCTCACCAACGAGGACGTCGTCTCGGCGCTCCAGTACCTGCTGGCGCTGCACGAGGGTGACGCCACCAAGACCGTGGACGACATCGACCACTTTGGCAACCGCCGCATCCGCACGGTGGGGGAGCTCGTCCAGAACCAGTTCCGCGTGGGCCTGACCCGCATGGAGCGCGTCATCCGCGAGCGCATGGTCTCCCAGGACCCCGACGACATCACGCCCAACTCCCTGATCAACATCCGTCCCATCGACGCCGCCATCAAGGAGTTCTTTGGCTCGTCTCAGCTGTCGCAGTTCATGGACCAGGCCAACCCGCTCTCGGGCCTCACGCACAAGCGTCGTCTCTCCGCCCTGGGGCCGGGCGGCCTCGCCGGCCATAAGTCGGGCTCCAGCCGCCGCACCAACGTGCCCACGGCCGTCCGCGACGTCCACAACTCGCACTACTCGCGCATGTGCCCCATCGAGACCCCGGAAGGCCCCAACATCGGCCTCATCGGCTCGCTGGCGCTCTATGCCCACGTCAACGACTACGGCTTCATCGAGGCGCCCTATCGCAAGGTCGAGAAGGGCCGCGTGACCGACCAGATCGACTGGATGACCGCCGACGAGGAGGAGAACCACGTCATCGCCCCCGCGACGACTCCCGTGGACCCCAAGACCGGTCGCTTCGTCCGCGTCAACTCCGCAGGCAAGACCGTCGCGGCGAACCACGTCATCGCGCGCACCAAGAACTTTGACGGCAGCTTTGGCGCCCCCGCCCAGGTGGAGGTCAGCGAGGTTGACTACATGGACGTCTCGCCGAGGCAGCTGCTCTCCGTGGCCGCCAACCTCATCCCCTTCCTCGAGCATGACGACGCCAAGCGCACCCTCATGGGCGCCAACATGCAGCGCCAGGCCGTTCCCCTGATCAGGAGCAGCGCGCCGTTGGTGGGCACCGGCCTCGAGCGCGCGGCCGCCCAGGACTCCGGCGAGCTCATCTGCGCCAGCGCGGCGGGCGTCGTGACCGAGGTTGACGCCGCGCACGTCGTCGTCACCTCCGACGAGACCGGCGAGCAGGTTCGCTACGACCTTCCCAAGTTCCAGCGCTCCAACCAGAGCACCTGCATCAACCATCGCCCGCTGGTGCGCAAGGGGCAGAGGGTCCAGAAGGGCGAGCCCCTCACGGACAGCACCTCCGTGGACAACGGCGAGCTGGCCCTGGGCGCCAACCTCACGGTGGCCTACGTGCCCTGGGAGGGCTACAACTACGAGGACGGCATCGTCGTCTCCGAGCGCGTCGTCCAGGAGGACCTCCTCACCTCCATCAACATCTCGAAGTACGAGACCGAGGCGCGCGACACCAAGCTCGGGCCCGAGGAGATCACCCGCGAGATTCCCAACCAGTCCGAGGAGATGCTCGCCAACCTCGACGACGACGGCATCATTCGCATCGGCGCCGAGGTGGGCCCCGGGGACATCCTCGTGGGCAAGGTCACGCCCAAGGGCGAGACCGCGCTGACGGCCGAGGAGCGCCTCCTGCGCGCCATCTTCGGCGCCAAGGCCCACGACGTCCGCGACACCTCGCTGAGGATGCCGCACGGCGCCTACGGTCGCGTCGTCGACGTCGTGCACTTTAGCCGCGACGAGGGCTCCAAGCTCTCCCCGGGCACCAACGACCAGATTCGCGTCTTCGTGGCCCAGCGTCGCAAGATCCAGCAGGGTGACAAGATCGCCGGCCGTCACGGCAACAAGGGCGTCGTCTGCAACGTCCTGCCCGTGGAGGACATGCCCTACATGGCCGACGGCACGCCCGTCGACATCCTGCTCGACCCCCTGGGCGTCCCCTCCCGCATGAACGTCGGCCAGCTCATGGAATGCCACCTTGGCTGGGCCGCCGCGCACGGCTGGGACACCGAGAGCGCGGACTCCGACCGCATCGTCGAGGGCAACATGCTCGTCGCGACGCCGCTCTTTGACGGCGCCACGGACACCGAGGTCGAGGAGGCCCTGCGCCGCTCCAACATCAACCTCATGAACAAGGCGCGCCACGAGTATGGCAAGCACATGCGCGAGGAGTTCGTCCCGCAGCTCACCAAGGGCAAGATGACGCTCTATGACGGTCGCACCGGCGAGGCGTTCAAGAGCCCCATCACCGTGGGCACGAGCTACATCCTCAAGCTGGGCCACATGGTGGACGACAAGATCCACGCCCGCTCCACCGGCCCGTACAGCCTCGTCACGCAGCAGCCGTTGGGCGGCAAGGCCCAGTTTGGCGGCCAGCGCTTCGGCGAGATGGAGGTCTGGGCCCTCTACGCCTACGGCGCCTCCAACGTCCTTCACGAGATGATGACCATCAAGTCCGACGACACCACCGGTCGCGTCAAGACCTACGAGTCCGTCGTCAAGGGCGAGAACGTGCCGGCGCCGGGCATCCCCGAGTCCTTCAAGGTCCTCGTCAAGGAGATTCGCTCCCTCGCCCTGGACATCAAGCCCATCAAGTACCGCAACGACGTCAAGCCTGCCGCCCCCGCGGACGAGCCCGAGCAGAGCGCCGTCGAGGTCCTCACCGACGGGCTCAACGACATCGTGGGAGATCTGACGGAGGGCCTCGCCCTTGAGGACCAGGCACCCGATCTCATCGACACTAAGGAGTAGCGAACGTGGCAGATTTCGATACCACCGATTTCGACGCGATCAAGATCTCGCTTGCGTCTGCCGACGAGATCCGCAAGTGGTCGCGGGGCGAGGTAAAGAAGCCCGAGACCATCAACTACCGCACGCTCAAGCCCGAGAAGGACGGCTTGTTCTGCGAGAAGATCTTTGGTCCCTCCAAGGACTGGGAGTGCTCGTGCGGCAAGTACAAGGGCATCAGGTTCAAGGGCATCGTGTGCGAGCGCTGCGGCGTCGAGGTGACGACCGCCAAGGTGCGCCGCGAGCGCATGGGCCACATCGAGCTTGCGGCCCCCGTGAGTCACATCTGGTACTTCAAGAGCCCCACGAGCTTCCCGCTCTCGCGGCTGCTTGACATCAAGACCAAGGACCTCGAGAAGATCCTGTACTTTGCGAGCTACGTGATCACCTCCGTGGACAGCGAGGCCCGCGAGGCCGACGCCGACGTCCTCAAGGAGGAGCTCGCCGCCGACCTCGAGGAGCTTGACGCTGAGCGCGACGACGAGGTCACGCGCCTGCGCGAGCAGGGCGAGCCCGCCGAGGGCGAGCTCGAGGGCATCGAGCCCCTCTCGGAGGACGAGATTCGCGCCGGCATCGTGGACCTCGAGGAGGAGTACGCCGAGGAGAAGCAGCTCCGCAGGGATGCCTTCGACAAGTTCATGTCGCTCGAGGAGCGCGAGCTCATCTCGGACGAGAGCCTCTTCACCGAGATGAAGCGCTACTACTCGCTCTACTTCAAGGGCGACATGGGCGCCGAGGCCGTCCGCGACCTGCTGCGCGGCGTCGATCTTGCCAAGGAGGCCGAGGAGCTGCGCTCCATCGTCACCTCGCCCGACTCGCAGAAGCAGAAGCGCGAGAAGGCCGTCAAGCGCCTTGAGATCGTTGACGCCTTCCTCAAGGGCGGCAACAACCCTGCCGACATGATCCTGGACGTCATCCCCGTCATTCCGCCCGACCTGCGACCCATGGTGCCCCTCGACGGCGGGCGCTTTGCGACGTCCGACCTCAACGACCTCTATCGTCGCGTGATCAACCGCAACAACCGCCTCAAGCGCCTTCTTGACCTTGACGCCCCGGCGATCATCGTCAACAACGAGAAGCGCATGCTCCAGGAGTCCGTTGACGCCCTCTTTGACAACGGCCGTCGCGGACGCGCCGCCACCGGCCGCGGCGGGCGCACGCTCAAGTCGCTCGCCGAGTCGCTCAAGGGCAAGCAGGGACGCTTCCGCCAGAACCTCCTGGGCAAGCGCGTCGACTACTCCGGGCGTTCCGTCATCGTCGTGGACCCCACGCTCAAGCTGCACCAGTGCGGCCTGCCCTCGGCCATGGCGCTCGAGCTCTTCAAGCCCTTCGTCATGCGCCGCCTCGTTGACCTCCAGGAGATCGGCAAGCTCAAGATTGACAACATCAAGGCCGCCAAGCGCGCGATCGACCGCCGGGCCCCCGAGGTCTGGGACGTCCTCGACGAGGTCATCAAGGGGCGTCTCGTCCTGCTGAACCGCGCCCCGACCCTGCACCGCCTCTCCATCCAGGCCTTCGAGCCCATCCTGGTCGACGGCGAGGCCATCCACCTGCACCCGCTGGTCTGCGCGCCCTTCAACGCAGACTTTGACGGCGACCAGATGTCGGTTCATGTGCCCCTCTCCACCGAGGCGCAGACCGAGGCCCGCGTGCTCATGCTCTCCACCAACAACCTGCGCTCGCCGGCGTCCGGCAAGGTGCTGACGATTCCCTCCCAGGACATGATCATCGGCGCATACTTCCTGACGACCCACAAGGACGGCGTGCCGGGCGAGGACCGCGTCTTTGCGAGCTTTGACGACGCTCTGCACGCCTACGACTGCGCCGAGGGCGCCGGCGCCGACGACGCCAACGCCCTGGACATCCAGGCGCAGATCCAGGTGCGCGTCTCGGCCCGCGACGCCAACGTCGAGCTGGACGGCAGGAAGGTCTTCCGCGTCCGCAACGTGGGGGGCGAGGTCGTTGACATCGACGTGACCGACCGCCCGCAGCGCTTCACGACGACGGTGGGCCGCATCATCCTCAACCGTCGCTGCCTGCCCGAGGACTATCCCTTCATCAACTACAAGATGGCCAAGAACGACATCTCCAAGTTGGTCAACGACTGCTGCGACCGCTACTCCACCGCGCAGATCGAGACGATCCTTGACGCCATCAAGCAGACGGGCTTCCACTACGCCACCATCGCCGGGCTTTCCGTCTCGGTGTGGGACGCCATCATCCCCGAGGACAAGCCCGAGCTCATTGACGACTCGCAGGGCAAGGTCGACCAGATCAACCACCTCTATGAGGAGGGCGAGCTTGACGAGCTCGAGCGCCACGGCGAGGTCGTCAAGGTCTGGACCAGCTGCGCCAACGCCCTGGGCGAGAAGATGCTGCAGGGATTCAGCGAGGACAACCCCATCTTCATGATGGCCGACTCCGGCGCCCGTGGCTCAAAGACGCAGCTCAGGCAGCTTGCCGGCATGCGCGGCCTCATGGCCGACATGTCCGGTGACACCATCGACCTGCCCATCAAGGCGAACTTCCGCGAGGGCCTCCAGCCCCTGGAGTACTTCATCTCCACCTACGGAGCGCGCAAGGGCCTGGTTGACACCGCGTCGCACACCTCCGACTCCGGCTACCTCACGCGCCGCCTGGTCGACGTCGCGCAGGACGTCATCGTCCGCGAGGAGGACTGCGGCTCCGACGAGGGCGTGACCTACGAGCTCACCAAGATCGAGGACAAGAAGCGCGTCCGCAACATCGACCTCATCGGGCGCTGCGCGCTCAACGACGTCGTCGACCCCCAGACGGGCGAGGTGCTCATCGCCAAGGACGGCTACATCGAGTCCGAGGCCGACATCGACCTGCTGCTGTCGCACGGCCTCCAGAAGGTCGAGCTCAGGGCCCTTCTCACCTGCAAGTCCAAGTACGGCGTGTGCCAGAAGTGCTATGGCTGGGACCTCTCCACGAGGCGTCCCGTCAACATCGGCGCCTCGGTGGGCATCATCGCCGCCCAGTCCATCGGCGAGCCCGGCACGCAGCTCACGATGCGCACGATTCACTCGGGCGGCGTCGCCGGCGCCAGCGACATCACGCAGGGCCTCCCCACGGTCGCCCGCATGTTTGACGTCGTCGGCAACGTCAACGAGAAGATCCTGGGCCGCGAGGCCGACCTCGCGCCCGACACCGGCATCCTCCAGGTGACCACCGAGGGCGCCGAGAGGACCCTGCGCATCCTGGACGCCGACGACCGCTCGCGCGTCCTGTCCGAGTGGAAGATTCCCGCCTCGGTCAGCTTCATGCCTCGCATCGACGAGGTCATCAAGGACGAGGAGGCGGCCAACGAGGTCGAGGTGCACGCCGGCGAGCAGATCACGAGAGGCTTCGTGAACTTCCGCAAGCTTCGCAAGCTCACCGACATCGAATCCACGATGCACACCTTCGTGGGCTCGGTCAAGGACGTGTACACCTCGCAGGGCGTGGACCTCAACGACAAGCACATCGAGGTCATCGCCCGCCAGATGCTCAGGCGCGTCCAGGTCACGAACCCTGGAGACTCCACCTACCTCCTGGGCCAGTACGTCGATCGCTACGTCTTTGCCGAGACCGTGCACAACATCACCCTTGCGGGAGGCACTCCGCCCGAGGCCGAACCCGTCATCCTCGGCACGCTCAAGGTCGCCAGCTCCATCGACTCGTGGCTCTCGAGCGCGTCCTTCATCAGGACCGCCGGGGTCCTCACCGAGAGCGCCATCAAGGGCGAGGTCGACCACCTGCTCGACCTCAAGAGCAACGTCATCGTGGGCAAGAAGATTCCGGCGGGCACGGGGCTGCACGCCTACGACACCGTTGAGCTCACCTACAACGGCGAGAAGCTCACCGGCATCGCCAAGGCCGACACCAAGCCGCTGCCCGAGTCCGCGCCCGACTTCCTCAAGACGGTCGAGGAGCAGCTGCCCAAGAAGGCCGAATGGATCGACGGTGACTACGGCTACGGCGGGTACTCCAAGAACGGCCGCACGCTCACGAGCGACGAGGCCAAGCTCTATCTGTACGACGACCTCGAGGTTTCGCAGCGCTGGACCAACAAGTTCAGCGAGGTGGGCATCGAGACCGTCGGCGACCTCATCGGCAAGACCGAGGAGGACCTGCTGCGCATCGACGGCATCGGTGCGAAGGCCATCGAGGAGCTGCGTGACGGCCTTGAGGCGCACAACCTGCTGTACATCCTGGAGCCTGACGAGGACGAGGCTGACAGCGAGGACCTCTCGCAGCTGCTCAACATGGTGTTCTCGCCCGACGCGGGAAGCGACGTCATGCTCGGCGCCGCCGCCCCCTCGACGCACAGCTCCGATGACGAGCTCATCGGCGCCATGGCGTCCTCGACGGGCGGCGACCAGGTCATCAACGAGGACCTGGGGTCGCTGCAGGACCTGCTCTCGCAGGTCGAGAAGGGTGACGACGGGGAGTCCGAAGAGGAGTAACCTCGTGTCAGGTCGTCGTAGGCCTTCCGACTAGTTTTTCTCAGGACCCGACGACGGGACGCGTCCCGTCGTCGGGTCCTTGTCTGCATGACGCCGCCCAAAAGGCCAGCTGCGGGGGTCATACCCGGGCGCTTCGTCTGCCTGGCGAGGCGCCTTCTGCTTGAAGGGACGTGCGGTATGCAACGTCTATCGGGCTGGGTGGCGTAAAGTCGGCATTACTCGACCATTTTTCCCGAAATCGACAGAAAAAGTGCGAGTAATGCTGACTCGGTCCGCCTCCTCAAAATATGACGTGCATACTTTCAAGTTTTATATGCATATGAAAGGGTGGTATGACGTCCAGGGGCAACGTTGGCGCACGGCATGCTGCCCACGACCGAGTCCCACGGCTCATGACCCACGATTCATGGCACATAACCCACGGTTGACACCTGCGGCCCACAACGGCGACGGTCGCTGCAACACATTGTTTGGCGTTGGTTGCGGCACAACCCTGGGCACACACAAGTCCGCCGCCCTAAAGGGCGGCGGACAGCTGGAAAACTCATGTGCACGGACGCTCCTGCAGACGTGGCGCACGCGTACGTCGTCACAAGCCCGACGTTACTTGCCAAGCGCCTGCTCAACGGCGACGGCGCAGGCCACGGTGCAGCCGACCATGGGGTTGTTGCCCATGCCGATGAGGCCCATCATGTCCACGTGTGCGGGCACGGACGAGGAGCCGGCAAACTGCGCGCTCGAGTGCATGCGCCCCATGGTGTCGGTCATGCCGTAGGAGGCGGGGCCGGCGCCCATGTTGTCCGGGTGCAGGGTGCGGCCGGTGCCGCCGCCGGAGGCGACGGAGAAGTACTTCTTGCCGGCGAGCACGCGCTCCTTGAAGTAGGTGCCGGCGACGGGATGCTGGAAGCGCGTGGGGTTGGTGGAGTTGCCGGTGATGGAGATGTCAACGTTCTCCGCCCACATGATGGCGACGCCCTCGCGGACGTCATCGGCCCCGTAGCACTTGACGGCGGCGCGCGGACCGTCGGAGTAGGCGATCTCCTCGACGACCTTGAGCTCGCCCGTGAAGTAGTCAAACTGCGTCTTGACGTAGGTGAAGCCGTTGATGCGAGCGATGATCTGCGCGGCGTCCTTGCCAAGGCCGTTCAGGATGACGCGCAGGGGCTTCTTGCGGGCCTTGTTGGCGTTGTTGGCGATGCCGATGGCGCCCTCGGCGGCCGCGAACGACTCATGGCCGGCCAAAAACGCGAAGCACTCGGTGTCCTCGCCCAGGAGCATGGCCCCCAGGTTGCCGTGGCCCAGGCCCACCTTGCGGTCCTCGGCGACGGAGCCGGGGACGCAGAAGGCCTGCAGGCCCTCGCCGATGGCCGCCGCGGCCTCGGAGGCGGTCTTGGTGCCCTTCTTCACGGCGATCGCGCAGCCCAGGACATAGGCCCACTTGGCGTTCTCGAACGCGATGGACTGGATGTCCGCCGTGATGTCGTAGGGGTTAAAGCCAAGGTCGGTGCAGATCTTGAGGGCATCCTCCAGGTCAGCGATGCCGTACTGCTCGCACGCCTTGGTGATCTTGTCGATGCGGCGCTCGTAGCCTTCGAACGTAACTGCCACTATGCTCAGCTCCCTTCTTCTACTCTTGGCGCGGGTCGATGACCTTGGCGGGGTTGTCCCACTGGCCATAGCGGCCCATGGCGTCGTCAACGGCCTGCTTGGGATCGACGCCCTTCTTGATGGCGTCAGTGAACTTGCCCAGGTTGAGGTACTCAAAGCCAATGATCTCGTTCTGTGCGTTAAGGGCCAGGTGGGTGATGTAGCCCTGCGTGAGCTCCAGGTAGCGGGCGCCCTTCTCCTTGGTGCCGTAGGTGGTGCCCACCATGGAGCGCAGGCCCTTGCCAAGGTCGTCAAGGCCGGTGCCCACGGGCAGCCCGTCCTCAGAGAAGGCCGTCTGGGTGCGACCGTAGACGATCTGGAGGAAGAGCTCGCGCATGGCCACGTTGATGGCGTCGCAGACGAGGTCGGTGTTGAGCGCCTCGAGGATGGTCTTGCCGGGGAGGATCTCGGCGGCCATGGCGGCGGAGTGCGTCATGCCCGAGCAGCCGATGGTCTCCACCAGGCACTCCTCGATCACACCCTCCTTCACGTTGAGGCTGAGCTTGCAGGCGCCCTGCTGGGGAGCGCACCAGCCCACGCCATGCGTGTAGCCGGAGATGTCAGAGATCTCCTTGGCCTGGACCCACTTTCCCTCCTCGGGAATGGGCGCAGGTCCGTGGTATGCGCCCTTGGCCACCGGGCACATCCGTTCCACTTCTGCGGAATACTGCATGATTCTCCTCTCCACCACGTTGGGCGCCGCGGTCCCATTCCGCAGGCGCACGTCTTCGGTGTTGCCGGCGCATCTGCGCAGCACCCCCATTTTACGGCACAAAGGGCGGTCGGGCCGGGGCGAGGGACAAGTTTCCGCTCACCAAGGCAGCCGGTCGCCGCGACGGGCGAGGGCGAGACGGGCGGCAGTCGGTCGCCGCGACGGGCGGTCACTGCGACGGGCGGCAGGCCGCCGCGACGGACGACCATCCCTGCCCTGCGCCGACCCCCCACGTGGGAGAGGGGTGATCGTCCGCCGAGAGCGCCATCTGCCTGCTGGGGGGTGGCGGCCACAGATCGGGCGGGCGGCGCAGGGCGCCACAAGGACATACTTCTTGTCGGTGGGCCACGGGAGGGAGCATTGCCATGTCGGGCATGGGTTGCACCGAGAACGTCGAGTTTTCGTCAACGGACGGCTCAAGCGTCATCCACGCCACCATCTGGTGGCCGGCGCTCGATTTGAAAGAGACGCCCCGCGGCGTCGTGCTGCTCGTGCATGGCATGGCCGAGCACATCTCGCGCTATGACGAATTTGCCCGTCATCTCTGCGGGCATGGCTTTGTCGTGGCCGGGCACGACCAGCTGGGCCACGGCAGGTCGTGCGACCCGTCCCGCTGGGGCTGCCTGCCGCTTGCAAACGGCGGCGAGCTGCTCATTGGTGACGTTGCCAAGCTCAGGGCCAGCATGGACGAGCGCGTGTCGCCCGAGCTCCCGCGCTTCGTCTTTGGTCACTCCCTGGGCAGCTTCATCACGCGCTGTTACATCTCGCGGCAGGGGGAGGGCCTGGCCGGCGCCGTCATGTGCGGAACGGGCACGGTCACCGCAGGCCTGGCGCGGGCCACCCGCGGCATCTGCAAGGCCGTCGCCCTCGTGCGCGGCGAGGACCATCGCTCCGCGTTCGTGGACTCCCTGGGCGTCGGCGCCTATGCCAAGGCCATCGCCGACCGGCGGACGGACCTCGACTGGCTCTCGTACGACCGGGACAACGTCGATTGCTACATTGCCGACGAGGCCTGCGGCTTCACGTTTTCGGTGGGCGGCTATGCGACGGTGGGGGCCCTCGCGGGCGAGGCCTGCAGCGCCTCCTGCGCGGCCAAGGTTCCCCACGATCTGCCGCTGCTCTATATCGCCGGCGACGGCGACCCGGTGGGAGGCAACGGCGCGGGCGTGCGGGCGGCGGCCCAGCTGGCGCGCGACGCGGGATCAACGGACGTCACGTGCACCATCTACGAGCACATGCGTCACGAGATTCTCAACGAGGCGGATCGAGGGCGAGTCTATGACGACGTCGTCTCCTGGCTCATGGCGCACATGCCGCACGAGACCTGACGGCCTCGGAAGCGCGCGCCGCACGGGGCGGCCTGCGCGACGGCGTGCCCGGCACGCCGCGCCGAGGGTGGTAAGCTGTTCCTTATGAGATTTTTTTCCAACATCCCCGTGTGGGCCTACGAGCTTGCCATCACCTTGTCCGCCATGATCTGGGGCGGGTCCTTTGTGGTGCTCAAGGGAGCCGTCAACGCCATGCCCCCCGGCTGGCTGCTCGCGCTGCGCTTTGCCGCCTCGTCGCTGGTTGTCGCGGTCGCCTTTCGCGCTCGCGTGACCGGGAGCCTCGACGGCAGCCATCTGCTCGCCGGCGTGCTCGTCGGCCTTCCCCTGGGCGTGGGCTACCTCATCCAGAACATTGGGCTCATCGAGATCTCGCCAGGTCGCAACGCCTTTCTCACGGCCACCTATTGCGTCATGGTCCCGTTTCTCAACTGGGCGGCGACGCACGTCCGGCCCAGGGCCAACAACCTGCTTGCCGCGCTGGTCGTGCTCGCGGGCGTGGGCCTGCTCTCGATGGACGGCGAGCTGGGCCCCTCCCTCTCGCGCGGAGACCTGCTCACGCTTGCCTCGGCGCTCATGTTTGCCACCAACATCGTGCTCGTGGGGCGCCTGGGCAGCGCCCATGACGCGGTGACCATCACCGTGGTGTCTTTGGCCACGTCGTCGCTGGTGTGCCTAGGCTACGCGCTGCACGCCGAGGCCCTGCCCGCGCCTGGGGCCTTGCCGCTGGGGTTCTGGGGACAAATGCTATACCTGGTGTTTCTCTCCACCATCTTTGCCACGCTCGCCCAGAACGTGGGGCAGCGTCACGTTGACCCCTCAAAGACGGCCCTGCTGCTCTCGCTGGAGAGCGTGTTCGCCGTGCTGTTCAGCGTCATCTTCTACGGGGAGCTCCTGACGCCGCGCCTGGTGCTGGGCTTTGCCCTCATCTTTGCTGCCGTGCTGGTGAGCGAGCTCATGGTGCCGCGCGTGCGCGAGCGATCCGCGGACCCCGTTGCCGAGTCGTCCGATAGGGGCCGCAGGTGATTTCCGAGGTCGCGCTGAGCAGGTCATGTCGGCCGGCGGTCTTCAGTCGTGGGCGCATCATAGCGCGGCGTCCCGGTCGTATCTGGCGGCGCGAGGTACGGTTCGAAGGCGCGCTCACCAAGGTTTTTGCGCGCGTGGACTCCACGAGCGGCTACGCCGACCACTACCTTGCCTCCGTCGCCCTTGACGAGACCGCCGACGAGCTCGTCGACTACGACTGCAGCTGCCTCTCGCATGGGCGCCATCCGGGGCCGTGCAAGCATTGCGTCGCGCTGGTCCTTGACTACAACAGGAACCCCACGTCGTTCGAGGGCTTTGAGGACCACCGTCACGCGGGCACCTCGCAGGCCCTGGGCGCGTATCTTGAGCGGGTGCGGACGCGCTCGCATCGGCGTCTCGTGGCGTCACGCGACCAGGCCGACCAGGACGGCGCCATAGGTCTGGAGCCCATGCTGGTGCTGACGTCCGCCCAGCGCAGGCTTCTGCGCCTGCGGGTGTCCGGAAGGCGCGGGTCGTATGCGATCAGGGATGTCGCGGCCTTTGCCCAGAGCGTGCAGGCTGGCGCCTGGGTCGAGTATGGCAAGAATCTGGCGTTTACTCACGAGCTCGGCGCGTTTGACCCGAGCGCGCGTGCGCTCGTCACCTTCCTGACGCGCGCGGTGCAGAATCGTCAGGCCTACGCGCCGGGGCCGGGGGCGCCGGGCGAGCTCGGTCGTCGCGCGTCATGGGGTGCCGTCGGACCGTCCTCTGCCCGTGACCTTCCTCTCTCTGACCCCGAGACGGACGAGCTCATGGGTCTTATGGCGGGGCGCCGCCTGGCCGTGGAGGCGTCGCCGGCGATCGCCCCTGTCGGCGGCTGCGCGCAGGCGGTGGAGGTCGTTCAGGGAGACCCCGAGGTCGTCTTGGACGTCGTCGAGGCAGGGGAGGGCGGGTTTTTGCTGCGCCCCGCCTCGCGACTGACGTTCTTCGCCACGGCGACGCGGCTCTATGCCCTGGGAGCCACCAAGCTCTGGTGCTGCTCGTCGCAACTGTCGCGTGCGTCTGACTTTCTGACGAGCGTGTGGCGCCCGTCGCAGGACCAGCATCTCTCGCGAGAGGACGCCCCCGCCTTTGCCGCCGCGCTCCCGCCGTTGCGAGAGTGCGTCAAGATCCGCCTTCCTGACGCCCTCAGGGCGCTCGAGCCTTGCCCGGCGAGCTTTCAGCTCTATCTTGACCGCCGTCGCTCTGGGGTGACCTGCAGCGTCGTGGCATCCTATGGAGACAGGCGCTTTGACGTGCTCGACCATGCGGTGGGGGAGCGCATGGACGTGACGCGCGACGCCCTGGCCGAGGCTGCCATGCGCCAGCTCGTGGGACGCTACTTTCCCGTCACGAGGACGCTCAAGGGCAAGGTGCAGGCGATGCTTTCGACCTCGTCGCACGACGACGTGGCGCGCCTGGTGTTTGAGGGCGTCCCCGAGCTTGCGCAAAAAGGCGAGCTTCTCGTCACGGACGCCTTCTCGCGGCTTGCGAGCACGGCGCGCCCTCGGGTGCGCGTGGGCGCTGCCGTGCGATCTGGGCTCCTTGAGGTCACGATCTCGACGGACGACCTGCCCCTCGACGAGCTGCCGGCGTTGCTTGCGAGCTGTCGGCAGAGGCGGCGCTACCATCGCCTGAGGGACGGGTCGTTTCTCGACCTGAGCACGCTTGACCTTGGCGGCGCCGGCGAGCTCTTGGACGAGCTGGGCCTGGGCGCGCGCGAGCTTGCGTCGGGCCGGGTGCAGATTCCCGCCTACAAGGCGTTTTTGCTCGATGGCCTCCTGGACGACGACCAGAGGGACGCCTCGCTTGAGGAGTATCTCGCGCACGTTCGATCGCTGGACCTTGCCAGCTTCCTGCCGCCCACCGAACTTGCGCCCCGGCTGCGCGGCTATCAGCTTGAGGGCTTCCAGTGGCTCTCGGCGCTCTGCGAGATGGGCATGGGCGGCATCTTGGCGGACGAGATGGGCCTGGGCAAGTCGGTCCAGCTCATCGGTCTCATCGAGGCGCGCCATGCCGAGGGCCCCAGCCTGGTGGTCTGCCCCGCCTCCCTGGTCTATAACTGGCAGGCGGAGTTTGAGAAGTTTGCGCCCGGGCTCGACGTCGTCGTGGTGGCGGGAGGCGCCTCCCAGCGGGCCAGCCTTCGCCAGGAGTCGCACGAGGTGTACGTGACGTCCTATGACCTGCTTCGTCGTGACGTCAAAGGCTGGTCACAGAAGCCGCTCTGGCTGGTGGCGCTCGACGAGGCGCAGTACATCAAGAACCACGAGACGCTGGTGGCCCGTGCCACCAAGGCGCTCGACGCCCGGCATCGCTTTGCTCTCACCGGCACGCCCGTCGAGAACCGCCTCGCGGAGCTATGGAGCATCTTTGACTTTCTGATGCCGGGGCTCCTGGGCGCCTATGAACGCTTTCGTGACCGCTACGAGCAGCCCATCGCCGACGGCGACGCGGACGTCGCGGAGCGCCTGCGGCGGGCGGTGGGCCCCTTCATCCTGCGCCGCCGCAAGACGGACGTGCTCAAGGACCTGCCTGACAAGCTCGAGCAGGTGGTGCACGCCCATATGGACAGGGCTCAGTCGCGCCTCTATCACGCCCACGAGCAGGCTCTCAGGCTCTCGCTCGCCAACAGGGACGAGGGCGGCCTTGCCGCAGACAAGATCCAGGTCCTGGCGGAGCTCACCAGGCTGCGGCAGATCTGTTGCGACCCGCGCCTGCTTTTGGACGACTATCGCGGCGGGTCCTGCAAGCTCGACACCATCATGGAGCTCGTGACGGCGGCTATCGACGCCCAGCAGAAGGTGCTGGTGTTCTCGCAGTTCACGAGCTATCTGACCCTGATTGAGGGGCGTCTGGTCGAGCAGGGGGTCGCCTTCTTCAGGATTGACGGGTCAACGCCCAAGCGTCGGCGGGTTGAGCTGGTGGATGCGTTCAACGCGGACGAGACCCCCGTGTTTCTCGTGTCGCTCAAGGCGGGCGGAACGGGGCTCAACCTCGTTGGGGCGTCGGTGGTCATCCATGCCGACCCCTGGTGGAACGCCGCGGCGCAGAACCAGGCCACGGACCGCGCGCACCGCATTGGGCAGACGCGGGCGGTGAGCGTGTACAAGGTCATCGCCGCGGACACCATCGAGGAGAGGATCATGGCCCTGCAGGAGTCCAAGAGCAAGCTTGCCGACCAGGTCGTGGGCGAGGGCGCGGGACTCTCGCTCGCGGGCCTCAGGAGGGAGGACCTGCTCGAGCTTTTGGGGGAGCAGACGGCGGCGCCCTGCGGCTGAGAGGGTGCGCCGCACGTTTGGGAGGGTGTACCTTTCCGCCGCAGACGTGCTCAAGCGCGTGGCCCGCGCATGCTCCGTGGCTCGTCAGCATATGCTCTGGGCCGGCTTTTAGGACTATCATCGTGCCTGGAAGGATGCGTGCGGCTGACGTCGCGCGCCGGTCGCTTGGTCGCCCGGAACTTGGACGAAGGGTGGGGGATTGGCATGCAGGACAGGAGCTTTACGTTCGAGGACGGTGTCATCCGCTGCCGGGACGCTCATGGCGTCGAGCTGGGCCACATCGAGTTCGAGCCGTGCGGCGTCGGCGACCCCAACGACGACGGCGTCGTAAACGTGACGCACACCTTCGTGGAGCCTGCGGGCAGGGGGCGGGGCGTCGCGGCCGCGCTCTGCGCCGAGCTTGCTGGCCATCTGCGCCGCGCGGGGCTCAAGGCGCGCCTTACCTGCACGTATGCGCAGAGGTGGTTCGGGGAGCACCTCGACGCGGCGGATGTCGTTGCCGATGCGTAGCTGGGTTGCCGCCATGGCGCGGGAGGCCTCTCACGACGCTTGGGGCGCGACCAACCCATCAGGAAAGAGACGAGCATGATTGTTCTGGGCGCCCTCATCAACGGCCTCGAGGCGTTTCTCGGCGGCGTCATCGGCCTGCTCTTCAAGCGGGGCGTCTCCGACGAGCTGGGCGACTTCCTGCTCAAGGGTCAGGGACTCTGCGTGGTGCTCGTGGGCGTGCAGGGCATGGCAACCGGCGGAAGCGTCGTCGTGGTCACGGTCGCCATGGCGCTGGGCTGTCTTGTTGGATGGCGGCTGGACATAGACGCGCAGGTGAGGCGTCTGGGAGCCTGGGCGCAACGACGCATCGACGCGTTGGTGGGGAGAGGGGACACCCAACGCCACCCCGCCCTGGGTCGGCTGGGCGACTTCTCGCAGGGGTTCGTGATCGCCACGCTCTTCACCTGCACCGGCGCCATGGCCATTGTGGGCTCTCTGGCGAGCGGCATCCAGCTCGATCACTCCACGCTCGTCGCCAAGGGCGTCATTGACATGGTGGTGTGCGTTCCGCTCGCGGCGACGATGGGCGTAGGCGTCCCGTTCTGCGGGGTGAGCCTTGTGGTGTACGAGGGAGCGCTCTCGGTGCTCTCGGCGCTTATGGGGAGCGTCCTCACCGACGCCATCATCGGCGAGGTCGCCGTCACGGGGTCGTTGCTGCTGCTGGCGGTTGGCACCAATCTCCTCAAGGTGACTGACCTCAAGGTCGCCAACATGCTGCCCGCGGCCTTCATGCCCATCCTCATCGTGCCGGCCTTCTCGGCCCTGGGGCTGCTGTAGGCGCTCGCCCAGGGGCACCTCAAACGAAGGTGGGCATTTCGGATGACGTCCCTCAGTCAGTGGCGCTCGATCTCCTTGGTCGCGCCAGATCCGCCGCCCCTTCCGATGGACGCGGATTCGCTCAGCATGCGTACAGGGTCCTGCGGACGATTTCGAGCACGGGCGCCGGGTCATAGTCGCCGCGCAGCATCGCGGACAGCATCAACGAGAGCAGCACGTTGGCAAACTGCTCGACCGTGAACCGTTCCGTGAAGGCGTCCGGGCGAACGCTTGGGTCGTGTCGTATGACCGTCTTGAATCCGTCCACTATGTGCAGCCACGTCTTTTGCATGCGGAACTTGCCGTCCGGCTGCGCCTCGTGCATGAATCCCGCCGAATGGAGCGTGAGGAAGCCCGGGTAGGCCACGCTCCCGCGTCTCATGCGGTCGTACATCCATATCACGCAGGATTGGACGTCCTTGAACGCTTCGCCGTCATCCGATTGATGGAAGATCTCGCGCCAGATGCTCTCGACCGTATCGCTTACCAGCGACGTCTTGGAGTCATAGTAGGTATAGACCGACCCTATCGAGATGCCGCAGGCGGCAGCCACCGAACGGATGCTCACGCCCGCCCAGCCGTGCTCCTTGACGAGCCTCTTGCTGGCGGACAGGATCTTCTCCTTGGACGTGACGACGGTGCTCAACGCTGCCTCCTTTGTATGAACATTGTTCATACTAGGCGAGCCGCCACCTCGCGTCAACGATCTTGCGGGGGATGTCTCTGAGCGGGGACGGCATGTGTCTCATTGCGGAACGTCCCGGCCTTGGCGCCCCTCATTATTTCTCACACTGTGCACTACTGCTCATGTTGTGCAATAATGTCTCGACCTGTCACGGCGTCCCTCACGTGCCAGTCGCGTGACGGCGCCCCATCGCATCTCAGGAGGTCACCACATAATGCGCTCCGCCTTCCCCGACCGTGCCACCGCGCCCGCGCCCGTCGTCAGGCGAGACCGCCGCGCGCTGCGCACCCGCGCGGCCCTGCGTGACGCCCTGGCCGCCGAGATCGCAGCCACCGGCGACCTCTCGCAGGTCACGGTCACGGCCGTCACCGATTGCGCCGGCGTCACCCGACGCACGTTCTACTCGCACTTTCGCGACATCACTGACCTCGTCAACCAGATCGAGGCCGAGACGATCGCCGACATGCGAGGCCTCGTGGCGAACGTCGCCGCCACCCACCTGAGCGACCTCCAGGACGCGCTCGATGACTTTGCGCCCTGTCCCGGGGCCGAGGAGCTGCTGCGCTACTTCAAGGACCGCGGACGCTACCTTGCCGCGCTCCTGGGCGACGGGGGAGACCCCGCCTTCGCCAACCGTCTTCAGCGGGTGGCGCGCGAGGCGGTGGCCGCCCGCGCCGCCGACGGGCTTGACGTCGACCTGCTGGGGCCCGTCTTTGACTACTACCTCACCTTTGCCATCTCGGCCGAGGTGGGCGTCCTCGTCCGGTGGCTCACCGGCGGCATGAACGAATCCGTCGCCATGATGGCGCGCGTCATGACCACGCTGATGTTCGTGCGTCCCGGCGACCTCTACGGCCGGACCATGGACGTCAAGATACCCAGCATACCTCGGCACCTGCAGACGCATCCTAAGGAGACGAGCAATGACTAACCACGCAGACTCCATCCGGGCGCAGGTTGCCGCCGCCCGGCCCGTCACGCTCAGGCAGCTGGGGGCGGAGCTGTATCCCGCTCATCCCATCGACCTGTCGCACGCGCGTCTTCGCCTGGGCATCGACGTTGGATCGACCACGGTGAAGCTGGCGGTCATCGACGAGGGCGGCACGCTCATCTATGCCAACTACGAGCGTCATCACACTGACGTGCGCGCCACCGCCAGGGAGCTCTTCCAGCGCGCCCAGTCCGTCATCGGCGACCCCCCCATGCGCGTGTCCATCACGGGGTCGGGCGGCATGCTGCTTGCCAAGTGGCTCGGCCTTGAGTTCGTCCAGGAGGTCATCGCCTCCAAGCGCGCCGTGGAGTCTCTCATCCCCAACACGGACTGCGCCATCGAGCTGGGCGGCGAGGACGCCAAGATCATCTATTTTGACAACGGCATCGAGCAGCGCATGAACGGCACCTGCGCCGGCGGCACGGGAGCCTTCATCGACCAGATGGCCTCGCTCATGAAGACGGACGCCTCGGGTCTCAACGAGCTTGCCAAGGAGGCCACGCACATCTACCCCATCGCGTCACGCTGCGGCGTCTTTGCCAAGTCCGACGTGCAGCCGCTGCTCAACGAGGGCGCCGCCCCCGCCGACGTGGCCGCCTCCATCTTCCAGGCCGTGGCCAACCAGACGGTGTCGGGGCTCGCCTGCGGGCACCCCATCCGCGGCTACGTGGCCTTCTTGGGCGGTCCCCTTCAGTACCTCTCCGAACTGCGGGAGCGCTTCTACGTGACGCTCAGGCTCGACGAGGAGCACCGCATTCTCCCCGAGAACGCCCATCTCTTCGTGGCGACGGGGGCGGCCCTTGCCGGCGAGTCGGACAGGCGCGTGACCTTTGGCGAGGTCATCGGCGCGCTTGCCAACCTCAGGGACACCCAGGGCTCGGAGGTCGCCCGCCTTGACCCGCTCTTTGCCACCGACGAGGAGTACCGCCGCTTCAAGGAGCGCCACGACGGCCAGGTGGTGCCCAAGGGTTCGCTCGAGGACTACCGAGGCCGCGTGTTCATCGGCATCGACGCCGGCTCCACCACCATGAAGGCCGCCGTCGTGGGCGAGGACGGCCAGCTCCTCTACACCTGGTACGACAACAACAACGGCGACGTCCTGGGCACCGCCCGCAGGATTATGGACGACATCTACGACCATCTGCCCGAAGGCTGCGCCATAGGGCACGTGACCACCACGGGCTACGGCGAGGGCATCCTCATCGAGGCGCTGCGCGCCGACTCCGGAGAGATCGAGACGGTCGCCCACCTGCGCGGCGCCAAGGCCTTCGTGCCCGACGTGGAGTTCATCCTGGACATCGGCGGCCAGGACATGAAGTGCCTCCAGGTCAAGGGCGGCGTCATCGAGCACATCATGCTCAACGAGGCCTGCTCGGCGGGTTGCGGCTCCTTCATCGCCAACTTCGCCGACTCCATGGGCATGACCGTCCAGGAGTTCGCGCAGGCGGCGGTCAGGGGCTCCAAGCCCATCGATTTGGGAAGCCGCTGCACCGTGTTCATGAACTCCCGCGTCAAGCAGGCTCAGAAGGAGGGCGCCACCATCGGGGACGTCGCCGCGGGCCTCTCGTACTCGGTCATCAAGAACGCGCTCTTCAAGGTCATCAAGCTGCGTGACTACGACGAGATCGGCAAGTACGTGGTCGTGCAGGGCGGCACGTTCATGAGCGACGCCACGCTGCGCGCCTTTGAGCTGCTCACGGGACGCGACGTGATTCGGCCGGACATCGCGGGCGTCATGGGCGCCTACGGGGCGGCGCTTCTCGCCCGTGACAGGGCCGGGGCCGCGGGCCTCTCGCAGCTGCTCACCAAGGACCAGATCGACGGCCTCAAGGTAAGGCGCACCAACGCCCATTGCGGGCGCTGCTCCAACAACTGTCAGCTCACCATCAATGACTTTGGGGGCGGCCGGCGCTTCATCACGGGCAATCGCTGCGAGAAGGGTTCGGGCAAGTCGCGCAAGGAGCAGTCTCAGGCGCCCAACCTCTTTGAGTTCAAGAACCGCCTGCTCTTTGACCGCGCGGGCCTCTCGGCACAGGAGGCGCCTCGTGGCACCGTGGGCATCCCGCGCGCGCTCAACCTGTACGAGAACTATCCCTTCTGGCACACCTTCTTCACCAAGCTGGGCTTCTCGGTGGTTCTTAGCGACAAGACCACCAAGGCCACCTATGAGGCGGGCATCGAGTCGATGCCGTCCGAGTCGGTGTGCTATCCGGCCAAGCTCTCGCACGGCCACGTCATGAACCTCCTGGCCAAGGACCCCGACTTCATCTGGATGCCCTGCATTCGCTGGGAGCGCAAGGAGGACGACTCGGCCACCAACCATTACAACTGCCCCATCGTCATGAGCTATCCCCAGTCGCTCAGGCTCAACATGGACGAGCTCGCCGCGCCGGGCGTGGAATACCTGGACCCCTTCCTGCCCTACGACGACAAGAGGGAGCTCAAGCGGCGCCTGTACGAGGTCGTCGCCGTCCAGCGCGCCACGGACGCGCGTGCGGGCAAGGGGCGCTTCAAAGGCGAGCCCATCACGCGCAGGGAGATCGACGAGGCCGTCAACGCCGCCTGGGAGGAAGACCTTGCCTTTAAGGAGGCCATGCACCGCAAGGGGGACGAGACGCTCAAGTGGATCGAGGACCACGACGCCCACGGCATCGTGCTCGCGGGGCGACCCTACCACAACGACGGCGAGATCAACCATGCCATCCCCGAGCTGCTACATGGCTTTGACCTGGCCGTGCTGACCGAGGACTCCGTCTCGCACAAGATGCTGCCCGAGCGTCCCATCCGCGTCGTGGACCAGTGGATGTACCATAGCCGCCTGTATCGCGCCGCCCGCTTTGTGGCGTCGCGCAACGACCTTGACCTCATCCAGCTGCAGAGCTTTGGCTGCGGGCTCGACGCCCTCACCACCGACCAGGTGGAGGAGATCCTCGAGGCGTCCGGCAAGATCTACACCGTGCTCAAGATCGACGAGGTGAGCAACCTGGGCGCCGCCCGCATTCGCGTGCGCTCGCTCATGGCGGCGCTCAAGGAGCAGCGCGCCGAGCTTGAGCGTCAGACGGCCGCGGGCGTCGCCACCGAGGTGTCACCCGTGGGCGTGCGCCTGGCCGACGGCTCTCTGGAACACGCGCGCCAGACCGACCTCAGCCGTCGGACCCCGGTGTATCGCGAGGCCAAGAGCGCCGCGTTTGCCAAGCACAACTACACCAAACGCATGCAGGAGGAGGGCTACACCATCCTCGTGCCGCAGATGGCGCCCATCCACTTTGACATCGTGGAGGCGCTGCTCAGGAGCGAGGGGTACAACTGCGTGCTGTTGCCCTCCGTGGACCACCGCGCCGTGGACGCGGGCCTCAAGTACGTGAACAATGACATCTGCTACCCGTCGATTCTGGTCACGGGACAGATCATGGAGGCGGTGCTCTCGGGCGAGTATGACCTCACGCGCACGGCGGTGCTCATCTCGCAGACGGGCGGGGGATGTCGCGCCACCAACTACATCGCCCTCATCCGCAAGGCCCTCAAGGACGCCGGGCACGAGGAGGTCCCCGTGATCTCGCTCTCGGCCGCGAGCGGCCTGGGCGAGTCGTCCCCGGGATTCAACATCTTTAAGCCCGGGCTCATCGTGAAGGCGGTCTACGCCCTGCTCTTTGGCGACCTCATCATGCAGCTGCTGTACCGCACGCGCCCGTACGAGACGGTGCCGGGCTCGGCAAACGCGCTCTTTGAGTCTCTGATGAGCCGCGCCAAGACCCTGATTCCGCGCACCGACCGCAAGAGCTTCTATCGGCTGTGCCAGGACGCCATCGACCGCTTTGACGCGCTGCCCCTGACGAACGACCGCTCCAAGCCGCGCGTGGGCGTGGTGGGCGAGATCCTGGTCAAGTTTCATCCCACGGCCAACAATCAGGTGGTGGAGGTCATCGAGGGCGAAGGCTGCGAGGCGGACGTCCCAGGACTTGTGGACTTCTTCCTCTTTGGCATGTCCAACGCCATCAACACCAACGCTGAGCTGGGCACCAGGGCGCACAGCCGCCTTACGCACCTGGCGGGCATCAAGATGGTCAACGCCATGAGGAGACCGCTTAACAAGATGCTCGCCGCCTCCTCGCGCTTTCAGCCATACGAGGACATCTTTGAGCTGGCGGACAAGGCCAGCAAGATCCTGTCGCTGTGCAACACCATGGGCGAGGGCTGGCTTCTGACCGCCGAGATGGCCGATCTCATCCAGCACGGCACGCCCAACATCGTGTGCTGCTCTCCCTTTGCGTGTCTGCCTAACCATGTGGTGGGCAAGTCCGTCATCAAGCGGCTGCGGCAGCTGCATCCCGAGAGCAACATCGTCGCCGTGGACTATGACCCCGGCGCGTCCGAGGTCAACCAGCTCAACCGCATCAAGCTCATGATCAGCGTCGCCAAGGAGAACCATCGGGCGGGCGGTGAGTTCAAGATCGTGAACCCCAACGACCCTACGACGAAGGTGGTGGCGCCGTACGTGGACGAAACGCGGCGGCACGGCACCTTTGGCGACGTGGAGCTCAACGAGCGCGAGGCGGGCGCCCGCGTTCACGGCATCAGGCTTTCGCCCGAGCAGCTGGCCGCCATCGAGCGCGCCCGGCAGAAGGCCGGCGTCAAGTAGGGCGACGTCGCGGACACGAACGAGCGCGCGCCTGCGGTCCGGGAGTCGGACCGCAGGCGTGTTGCCCCTGATACGTTGGGGGCCTTGCTTAACGTGCGCGTTTGGACGGGTCGCAAAAAACGAATCCTGGGCAAACGTCAAAGGTACCCTTCGCAACGTACACGTTGAACGGGGCCCCTCAAGTAGCCGGCCCGATTTTGGCCGCCTTCGCCACCCGGACCCGCCCTCCCATCCGCTCGTCCTAAAGCACGGGGCGTCGCCCCGCCCCGCCCTTCGGCCGACGAAACGACTTTCTCAATTGATACTCGCAGGGCAGCTGTTACCATGGAACCCGTTTGGGCACCACATATTGTGGACTCATACTTCACAGGATACTAAATGTACTAAGAGCGGAGCAATTTGCTCGAGGATGCGAATGGGGCGGACATGCTGGTTACCAAGCGTGACGGACGCAAGGAAGGCTACGACGGAGCAAAGATCGTCGCGGCTATGAGGAAGTCGTTCGTGGAGACTGGGACCAAGGCTGCGGACGAAGACCTACGTGCGCTGCTCGAGAAGGTCGAGGCGGCAATCTCCGGCGGCCACGTCTCCACGGTGGAGGGCATCCAGGACATCGTCGAGCGCTCCCTCATGGAGGGTGGCTACTACGACGCCGCCAAGGCGTACATCCTGTACCGTCATCGCCGCAGCGAGCAGCGTGCCTGTCGCATGGACATCTGCCTGCAGGCCGGCATGGCCGGCGATGACGCGCGCCAGCTGGGGGAGGTCCTCTCAGGCGTCGAGCGCGACTTTCCCGAGGGCGAGTACGCGCTCTCGGCCCTCGCGGCGAAGCTGCGCGGCTTCGCCAAGCAGTCCATGGGCGCCACGGAGCGCCTTGAGGCGCTCGTGCGAGCCGCCGTCGAGCTCACGACGCAGGACGCGCCGCGGTGGGAGTACATCGCGGGGCGCCTCCTGGCCTTTCAGAACCGCCGCGCCCTGACCCAGGTGGAGCGCGAGCAGGGCGTCACGAGCTTCTACGGCAAGATGCGCCATCTTACTGATCTGGGGCTGTACGGCGAGTACATCCTTCAGAGCTACAGCAAAGACGAGATTGACGAGGCCGCCAGCCTCATGGACCCGACCCGCGACGACCTCTTCACCTATTCGGGTCTTGACCTCCTCCTCAAGCGTTACGTCATCTGCTCGCATCATCATGTGCCCCTGGAGAGCCCGCAGGAGATGTTCCTTGGCATCGCGCTGCATCTGGCCATGCGGGAGAAGCATGACCGCCTGGCCTGGGTGCGCCGCTTTTACGACATGCTGAGCCTGCTTGAGGTCACCATGGCGACGCCCACCCTGGCCAACGCCCGCAAGCCTCACCATCAGCTTTCGAGCTGCTTCGTCGACACCGTGCCCGACAGCCTCGAGGGCATCTATCGCAGCGTGGACAACTTTGCCAAGGTCTCCAAGTATGGCGGAGGCATGGGCATGTACCTGGGAAAAGTCCGTGCCAAGGGCGGGTCAATCCGCGGCTTTGAGGGGGCGGCCGGCGGCGTCATCCGCTGGATTCGCGTTATCAACGACACCGCCGTCGCCGTGGACCAGCTGGGCGTGCGGTCGGGCGCCGTCGCGGTCTACCTCGACGCCTGGCATCGCGACCTTCCCGAGTTCCTCCAGCTGCGCACCAACAACGGTGACGATCGCATGAAGGCCCACGACGTCTTCCCGGCGGTGTGCTATCCGGACCTCTTCTGGCGGCTCGCCGAGCAGGACCTCAACCAGGAGTGGAACCTCATGTGCCCGCATGACGTCCTCACCGTCAAGGGCTACGCCCTGGAGGACTACTTTGGCGAGGAGTGGGAGCGCCGCTATCTGGAGTGCGTGGCCGACCCGCGCATTCCCAAGCGCACCGTCCTCGTCAAGGACATCGTCCGCCTGGTCATCAAGAGCGCCGTCGAGACGGGCACGCCCTTCGCCTTCATGCGCGACACCGTCAACCGCGCAAACCCCAACCCGCAGGCGGGCGTCATCTACTGCTCGAACCTCTGCACCGAGATCGCGCAGAACATGAGTCCCATAGAGACCGTCTCGCAGGAGGTCAAGAGCGAGGACGGCGACACCGTGGTCGTCACCACCACGCGCCCGGGCGACTTCGTGGTCTGCAATCTCGCGTCCCTCTCGCTGGGACACATTCCCGTGGAGGACGACGAGCGCCTGGGCTCCATCGTGGAGGCGGCGGTCCGCGCCCTGGACAACGTCATCGACCTCAACTTCTATGCGCTGCCCTACGCCAAGATCACCAACCATCGCTATCGTTCCGTGGGCCTGGGCGTCTCGGGCTATCACCACATGCTGGCCAAGCGCCACATCAAGTGGGAGAGCGAGGAGCATCTGGCCTTTGCCGACGAGGTCTTTGAGCGCATCAACCGTCACGCCGTCGAGGCCTCGTCCAAGCTGGCGGTCGAGAGGGGCAGCTACGAGCTGTTCGAGGGTTCCGACTGGCAGACGGGCGCCTATTTTGACAAGCGCGGCTACACCTCGCCCGCATGGCAGGCCGTGCGCGAGCGGGTGGCCAGCCAGGGCATGCGCAACGCCTACCTCATGGCCGTCGCCCCCACGAGCTCGACCTCGATCATCGCGGGCACCACGGCCGGCCTGGACCCCGTCATGCGCCGCTTCTTCCTCGAGGAGAAGAAGGGCTCCATGCTCCCGCGCGTGGCGCCCGAGCTGTCTCCGGCCACCTGGTGGTACTACAAGCCCGCCCACCTGATCGACCAGACCTGGAGCATGAGGGCCGCCGGCGTGCGCCAGCGACATGTTGACCAGGCCCAGTCGGTCAACCTCTACATCACCAATGACTTCACCATGCGCCAGGTGCTCGGCCTCTATCTGGAGGCCTGGCGCGACGGGGTCAAGAGCCTCTACTACGTGCGCAGCAAGTCGCTCGAGGTCGAGGAGTGCGAAAGCTGCGCCAGCTAGCGGGCCGTATGGGCAGGGCGCCGCAGCCGGCGGCGCGGCCAGGGCGCCGGGTGGGCGTCATCGGCATCATCGAAGGGAGCACGCACATGGGCATTGACATGACGAGGCCGCTCGAGAGGAACCCCCTCTTCAACCCCGACGGGGACACCGACGTCCTCGACCGGCGCATGATCGGCGGCAACACCACCAACCTCAACGACTTCAACAACATGAAGTACCCCTGGGTCAGCGACTGGTATCGCCAGGCCATGAACAACTTCTGGATCCCCGAGGAGATCAACCTCTCCCAGGACGTCAAGGACTATCCGCATCTGCTCGCCCAGGAGCGCGTCGCCTATGACAAGATCCTCTCGTTTTTGATCTTTCTCGACTCTCTGCAGAGCGCCAACCTCCCCAACGTCAGCGAGTACGTGACGGCCAACGAGGTCAACCTCTGCCTGCGCATTCAGACGTTCCAGGAGTCCATCCATTCCCAGAGCTACTCCTACATGCTCGACACCATCTGCTCGCCCGAGGAGCGCGACGCAATTCTCTTCCAGTGGAAGGACGACGAGCATCTTCTGCGCCGCAACAAGTTCATCGGCGACCTGTACAACGAGTTCCTCGAGGACCGGCGCCCCCTCACCCTGCTCAAGGTCATGATGGCAAACTACATCCTTGAGGGCGTGTACTTTTACTCCGGCTTCATGTTCTTCTACAACCTGGCGCGCAACGGCAAGATGCCGGGCAGCGCCCAGGAGATTCGCTACATCAACCGCGACGAGAACACCCATCTCTGGCTGTTCCGCAGCATCATCCTTGAGCTGCAGAAGGAGGAGCCCGAGCTCTTCTCGGACAGGAACGTGGCCATGCTCGGGGAGATGCTCGAGGAGGGCGTGCGCCAGGAGGTGGCCTGGGGCCGCTACGTCATCGGCGACGACGTGCCGGGCCTCACGAGTCGGCAGGTGAGCGACTACATCCACTATCTGGGTAACCTGCGTTGGTCGAGCCTGGGATACGGACAGCTGTACGAGGGGTTCTCAAGCGAGCCAGCCGACATGGCGTGGGTGTCGCAGTACTCCAACGCCAACATGGTCAAGACGGATTTCTTTGAGGCGCGCTCCACGGCCTACGCCAAGTCAACGGCGCTGGTGGACGACCTGTAGGAGAGCTGCGCGGCAGCGGGCGCCTGGCGGCGGACGCCTGGCGGCGGACGGCTGGCAGCTGGCGGCATGCGGCGAGATTCGATGCGCCTGCACCACCAAAAGACGTTGGCCTGAGGCCGCCGGGCAGACACGCCTATATGTTTGAGGCCGCCGGACAGACACGCCTATAAGTTTGAGGAATCGGTGCTGCGTTTGCCCAGGTACTTTTTTCCTCGAACCCTCAAACCTATAGGTATCAAAAGGATTGGCTCTCAAACGTATTGGTACGCAAGCTCCCCGCCCTCAAACTTATAGGTACTGCGGGTACATCCTCAAACGTATTGGTACTCAGGGAAATTCACCTAGGAGAGACTCTCAAGTTTATAGGTGCAAGGAGACGCCCCCGCGCGGAGCTCTCAAACGTATTGGTACTTGGGAATAGTCCGCGTAATCGTCGTGAGCACGCAGCAATGGCGCGATCGGCGGGGAATGGCGACCTCAGCACGAGGAGCGCATTGCCGATCCACCATCTGTGCGCCTCAATATGAGGTACTCGTTGAGCGCGCCGCCTCGGCCGTCCGCGCGAAAGCGCCCCACGAGCTCAGCCGCACCGCTCACCGCCTCCACCAGATCATCGATCTCCGCCGTCGAGAAGCTGTGGCAGTAGCGCCAGGTGTCCCTTCGCCCCTCCCAGCCCAACAGGCGATCGCCCGTCTCGAGCGCCGTAGCCGAAAGTCCCAACGCCGATAGGCCCTGGCGCGTTGTCGTCTCCGCGGCGCTCGCGAGTCTCGGGTCATCCAAGAATCTCCAGAGGGACACGCAGGTCACGCCGCCTGGGACCGTCTGCTCGACAAGGGCTCTCATCAGGCGCCGTCGGGCGGCGGCGGTGGGCACGTGGTGCAGGAGCCCAAAGCAGGCGACGGCATCGGCCGTGGGAAGGTCGCCCAGGGGAGAGGGGGACCTCTTACCCGCGCTCGCGAACAGCCAGACGATGAGCTCGCGGTTGATTCCCCTCGCCGAGGCGAGCCCCTCCCGGGCCACCGTGCCGTCCTCGACCAGCCTCACGCAGCCGTCAACGCCGAGGTAGTCGATGCGCTGGACGCAGCCAAAAGGCAGCTTGCGCCCCAGGTAGCGGGCAAGTCGCATGTTGCCGCAGGCGACGTCGAGCACGGTAGCCCGTTTGTCCTTGCCAACGCCCTGCGGCCTGCCGCAGGTCTCGCCAAGCGCCCGGACAGCCACCCGCAGCGCTCGCTCCCACCCCCGCCAACCGCCCTGCCTGGTCCGGGAAAACGACGTGGCGTTGACCCGGTAGAAGTCACGGTTGAGCTCGACCAGCAGACGTGCGGTCGATGGGCCCATCGTCACCTCGCCCCTTAGTCTCGTCCCTTCCATGGGGACATTCTAGGTCTTGCGCGGCCCTCACCTGCCTGGCTCCCACGGGCAGCGTCCGCCCTCCGCGCATCTTCTCCCCCGTGCGCCCGTTCCTCGCCGCGCCCTTATAATTGCTTTTCATGGAGGAGCTGCTTCTTGACATCATCGCCCGCCTGCGCGAGCACCCCGAAACCCCTCACGACGGGAGGCTGGTGGAGCGAGCCGTGCGGCGGCACAACCGCGACGTCCCCAAAAGCGCCCGACACCTCTCCAAGCGTCATATCCTGCCGTTCTACCTGCGCGTCAAGGAGCAGGAACCCGAGCGCTGGCGCTCGTGGGGCGTGAGCGGCGAGCTGGAGCGACGTCTGGTTGCGGAGCTCAGGATGAAGCCTCGGCGCACCGCCTCGGGCGTGGCCACGATCACGGTCATCACTCGTCCCGCGCCCTGCTCGGGCAGCTGCGTCTATTGCCCCTCCGACCTGCGGATGCCCAAGAGCTACCTTGCCTCCGAGCCAGCCTGTCAGCGTGCCGAGAAGAACTTCTTCGACCCCTACCTGCAGGCGTCGATGCGCCTGAGGGCCCTTGACCAGATGGGCCACGCCACCGACAAGGTCGAGCTCATCGTCCTCGGCGGCAGCTGGACCGACTATCCGCAGGGCTACCAGCGCTGGTTCGTGCGCGAGCTCTTTCGGGCGCTCAACGAGTGGCCCAGCCCGGAGGAGACCCTGCGCGAGCGCTACGCCCTCTACCGAAAGGCGGGCGTCCCCAGCACGGCGGAGGCTGCCGCGCGCTTCGTCGCCAGAGAGCAGGACCAGGTAAGTGCCGGCTCCCTGACCTACAACGAGGCGGTCGCGCGTCTGTATGGCGCCCGTGGCGTCGCGCCCTCGCCCTACCGGCGCGTCCTTCCGCAGATGAGCGCCACTCTTGAGGAGCTCGCGTGCGAGCAGCGTCGCAACGAGGCGGCCGACCATCGCGTGGTGGGTCTCGTCATCGAGACGCGTCCCGACGCCGTCACCCCCCAGAGCCTGCTGGGCATCCGCGAGCTTGGCTGCACCAAGGTTCAGCTGGGCGTTCAGTCCACGCGTCAGGAGGTGCTTGACGCCTGCAAACGTCAGATGAGAACGTCCCAGGTGAGGAGGGCCTTCTCGCTCGCCCGCCTCTTTGGCTTCAAGATCCACGCCCACCTCATGCTCAACCTGCCCACCGCCACGCCCGAGCTTGACAAGGAGGACTACGCCACCTTCGTCAGCGATTCCGGCTTCCTTCCCGACGAGGTCAAGCTCTACCCCTGCTCCCTGGTGGCTGGCACAAAGCTCGTGGACAGCTACCAAAGCGGCCGCTGGCGCCCCTACACCGAGGACGAGCTCCTGGACGTTCTTGAGGCAGACGTGCTTGCCACCCCTCCGTACGTGCGAATCTCGCGCATGATTCGCGACATAGGGGCGGGCGACATCCTCGTGGGCAACAAGAAGGCCAACCTCCGCCAGCTGGTGGACCGTCGCCTTGCCGAGAGGGGCGTCCAGGGCAGGGTCCAGGACGTCCGCTTTCGCGAGATCGCGCTTTCTGACGTCGAGCTGGCGACCTTGCGCATCGAGGACGTCCGCTACCAGACTGCCGTCACCGTGGAGCACTTTCTTCAGTGGGTCACGCCCGACGGCCGCATCGCGGGCTTCCTCAGGCTCTCGCTCCCGCGCTGGGACGAGCTGCGCGCGGGCGGCCTTGATGCGGCGGCCCATGAGCTTCCCACGCGTCCGGGCGAGGCCATGATTCGCGAGGTCCACGTGTACGGCCAGGCTGCGCACCTGGGCAGGGAGGATTCCCCCTCGCAGCACCAGGGGCTTGGTCGCGCCCTGGTGGAGCGTGCCGCAGACGTCGCGCGCGAGGCGGGCTTTGACGCCCTTACCGTCATCAGCGCGGTGGGCACGCGGGGCTACTATCGTCGCCTGGGCTTTGACGATGCGGGCCTGTACCAGCGACGCGACCTGTAGCTCACGTTTGCGACCGGTTGGCGGCCGCGTTTGGGTTTGCCTGCCGGCCCTGGCGGGTACAGCAGACACATGGGCGCACCGCAACCGTTTCAAGGGTCGCCCCAACGTGCCATGCGCCCTTGCGTGCGACCGTCGCCGCTCCTCATGAAAGGTGGTCCGGTATGTCAACCTCTCCCATCCGCCTGGCAACCATCGGGTCAAGCGCCATCACCGAGCGCTTTCTTGACGCGGTGCGCCACACCGAGGGCGTGACCTATGGTGCGGCCTACTCGCGCGACCTTGACCGCGCGCATGCCTTTGGGGAGCCCCGTGGTGCGACGGCCTTCTATGACGATCTTGGCGCGCTTGCGCAGAGTGACGAGGTTGACGCCGTGTACGTTGCCTCCCCCAACGGCCTCCATGCCGAGCAGGCCCTGACGATGATCGCGGGCGGCAAGCACGTGCTGATAGAGAAGGCCCTGGCCTCCAACGAACGGGCGGGGCGCGAGGTCCTCTCGGCAGCCGCCGAGAGGGGCGTCGTATGCCTGGAGGCCATGCGCAACCTGCACACCCAGGGTTTTGCCAACATCCAAAGGACCCTTCCCGAGCTTGGCGCCATCTCGCAGGCGTCGCTGCGCTTTGGCAAGGTGACCTCCCGCATTGCCAGGCTCAACGCTCGCGAGTACGTGAGTCAGTTTGACCCCGAGCTCTCCGAGGGCGCCCTCATGGACATCGGCGTCTATGTGGTCGAGCTGGCGGTGGCCCTCTTTGGCCGGCCCCAGTCCGTCCTGGCGTCGCTGCTCGCGCGGGAGCTGGCCTGGGAGGCCAAGGAGGGTCGCGACATCATTGACGTCGCCGGCAGCCTGTCGCTGCGCTACGCGGACAAGATCGTTGACCTCTCCTACAGCAAGGTGGGGGATGACCTCGTAGACTCTCAGGTCATGGGCGACGGAGGCACGCTCCTCATTCCCAACGCAAACGTCCCGCGCGACATCGCGCTCGTGCGCCACGAGGACAAGGGCATGGTGTACGCCACCGTCAGCGGCGAGCGCGAGACCATCAAGGCGGACGTTCCCGACAATGACATGATCTGCGAGCTGTCGCTCTTCAGGGATGCGGTCCGGGGCGACGCGGCGGCGCGCGAGGCCGTGGCGCACTTTGCGCAGGTCACGCTCTGCTCGCTTAACATCATGGACGAGGCGCGCCGTCAGGCGGGGGTGCGCTTCCCCGCAGACAAGGCGTAGGCGCGGCGCGGACGCGCCAGGGCGGGCGAGAAGAGGCGGCGAGGCACGGGGCGTGCGCCCCAGCAACAGAATCGAGGAGACGTGCCACAGCTCACGTACCAGTTCTGGGGTCCCACGAAGGTCCTCTTTGGGGCAGGTCAGCTCAACCACCTGCATGAGCAGCAGCTTCCGGGCACCAAGGCGCTCGTGGTCATCTCCAGCGGCACGTCAGCTCGCGCCAACGGCTACCTGGACCGCGCCCTTGCCGAGCTCGCCCAGGCGGGCGTCAAGACGGTCGTCTTTGACAAGGTGCAGGCCAACCCCACCAAGGAGCAGGTCGAGGAGGGCGCGTTTGTCATCCGCGAGCAGGGCTGCGACCTGGTGGTGGGGCTCGGCGGCGGCTCGGTGCTGGACTCCGCCAAGGTCATGGCGATGTTCGCGCCGCAGCCCTCCGACGACCTCTGGGACTATGCGGGCGGATCCACGGGCAGGCGCCTTCCGCTCGCCAATCCTGGGCTGCCCTGGGTCGCCATCACCACCACGGCCGGCACCGGCTCCGAGGTGGACTCGTCGGGCGTCATCACCAAGCTTGACACCAGGGAGAAGATCGACGTGGGGTCGCCCAACGGCTTTGCCGCCATCGCCGTCGTGGATCCCGAGCTCATGCTTTCGGTTCCGCCCGCGTTTACGGCCTACCAGGGCTTTGACGCGCTCTTCCATAGTTTGGAGGGGCACATCTCCAGGCTGTCGAATCCTTTTTCGGACATGGTGCAGCTTGCGGCCATCACCAACGTGGGCGCATATCTCGCCCGAGCCGTCGTTGACGGCTCCGACCTCGAGGCGCGCACGTTTCTCGCCTTTGCCAACACGATGAGCGGCTATTCCATGTGTACGAGCGACTGCACGTCCGAGCATGCCATGGAGCACGCCATGAGCGCCCATCATCCCGCTCTGCCGCATGGCGCCGGCCTCATCATGCTGAGCCGTTCCTACTTTCAGTTCTGGATTGACAGGCATGTGTGTGACGCCCGCTTTGTCACCATGGCGCGCGCCCTGGGCAAGGCTGACGCGAGCGAGCCCCAGGACTTCATTGAGGCGCTGGTCAGCCTTCAGGAGGCCTGCGGCGTCGCCAACCTGAGGATGAGCGACTACGGCATCAGGCGCGAGGACGCCCTAACCCTGGCACAAAACGCCCGCGCGACCATGGGCGGGTCCTTTCCCTGTGACCCCGCCGAGACCACGGACGAGGAGATTGCCGGCATCTACGAGGCCGCCTGGCGCTAGGGGAGAGGGGCGCACGCATCGTCGGCCGTCCAGCGTGAGCACGGCACCGGCGCCCCCTCAGTCCATGACCGGGTGACCCGGAAGCCAGGTGATCTGGGGCAGTCTGGTGTAACCCGGATCCCCGGGGTCGCCCGCGCCGTCCCAGCGCTCGAGCCTGTCCGATCCGAGATCAATCTGGCTATCCCTGACTTCCTGCTCTATATAGTCGAGGGAGGGGGGCTTGGGGCCGCGGCCAGAGGGTACGGTCTGGGAGACGTCGAGGGTGAAGAGGTTTCCCCACTCGTACGGGACGAAGCCTTCCATGCCCGCGTACACGTCCATCCGCCTGCCGAGCCCCCACACGGCCCCGAGGAACGACCTCACCGCCCCCGCCCAGGAGCTCGCCGAGCCGTCCCGTGGGAGCATGAGTGTGACGGCCAGGCCAGGGCGGGTGTAGCCGTTGTGGAGGTACGCCTCGAGCTCGGAGGGTCGCCAGTCGCGCTCGCCCATGTAGGGCTCCGAGAGTCGGGCACTGTAGCCGGCGAGCCCGTCCGTCCCCCGCGCCGCCTCGAGGAAGGGTTCCTCGAGCTGCGGCTTAAACCGGTACTGGGTATAGTCGTCCATGAGTGGGTAGCTGAGCCTGCGCGTGTCGGCGTGCGTCGCCACGGTGCAGCCGAAGGGCTTCTTGGGGTCGGCCGCGGGACGGGCGCACAGCTCGTACTCCAGGTGCCGGGAGTCCGGCTCGTACGGTGTCACCCCGGTCCCTGGCTCCTGCTCGAACTCCTCTCCGTAGCGCCCGCCGAGCTCGCCGAGCGCCCAGGCCAGAGCGTCCTCGGGGCCGCCGATTGTGACGTCGGGAACCTCCCCGCGACGCCCCGAGCAGCCCTGGGCGAGCGCGCCGCCCGCGAGCAGAAGCGACGCGCGGAGGAGGCCCCGTCTGGTCATGGTCACCATTCCCTACCTTTCCCAGTTGATTTTGAGCGCTCCATCCTCCTGGAGCCGTGCGTCCACGCCGTGCTCCTTGAGGGCGTATTCCATGGCATCCTGCAAGCCTTTGTCCTCAAAGCGCATCTCGCCCGTTACAGAAAGGTCCTCTTGTCGATATCCGGGCATATAACCTCCATTTGGCTTGGTTGGAACAAAACCACTTAAGAAAACCCAGTAACCTTTGCCCACATATCGCTCGAGATGCTTCGTTCCTCGCGTGTTGACGGTGATTTTCTTATAGGGCGCGTCGCTTCCCGTGACTGCCTCATAGGTGGTGAAGATGCTCTTTGTCTGCTGCGCTGACAGCGTGTCCAAATTATCCCTGACTTCCTGTGGGGTGAGATTGATGTGTTGCTCGCTCTTTGTGGTCGGCAAATCCCGCGCATAGAGCGCAATCTCACCACCGTAGGTGAGCCCTGCGGCATAGGTGCCGTCCCACGTTTGGAGACGATATTCCTTTTTTCCATAAGAAAAGGTCGTGACGTGCGTGTCTAGGTCCATGCCCAAGAATGGTCCCGCAAACTCGATCCAGTCACCGTATCCGTTTTTCTTTTGGACGCTGCCATCAACATCTTTCGAATAGAAGACTCCATCATCTGCCGTGAACGAGAGGAGGGAAGTTACCGGTCCAAGACTTTGTCCGTTGACCAGATTAGTGCCATTTTCAACAAAATCCTCCAGTTGCGAGGCAGTGCCCAAGTGACCCAAGGAAAAAATGCCAGATAGATTCGAAAGGAGTGAGCTGAGCGCCTCGTGTTCGATTCTGTCAACCACTGGGGATTCCTTGACCATCATGTACAGGAGCGCATAACGCTCGTCAGGAGTCAATCGTATGATTTCGTTGGGGGCACCATCGTCGAGCAGTGACCTAAGGGCAATGCCAAGAAGATCCTTCATGCGCCCCTCACCACCCAGGCGAAATCCCACGATGTTGCCCCGATCATCCAACATGAAATAGCGCTCAAGCGTGGCGCGATTACGTTTTCGCTGCCATGACTCGTCGTGTTGGATGACCCAAGAAAGGTCAATCTGGGAAATGTCAAACGCTCCGACGGAGCCCCTCCGGATGACGGCAGAGAGCGCCTGCCGCTGTTGGGCAAGTAGGGTGCAATATGCGTAGCTGTTGGCGTAGATGCCGCCATCATGGAAGTATTCAATGGCAACGCGAAGCTTCTCTTCCAATTGGCGCGCCTGGTCAGCAAGAAGGTCGCCAAAGGAACGCATTCCCTGTGCCACGACAGGGCTATGTATGCTCAGCCTGCTTGCCTCGTCATACAGGGAGGACGCCCAGCGCCGCCTTTCGTCAACCGCCTGAGATATGGCGTCAGTGTCGATGGTGGCACCTAGCGGCAGGAGCTTGGCCGCGACGTTCTCTCGATCATGGGAAAGGTCGCTGATAAACGCAAGCAGGAAGTCTCTATGCAGAGAGATGGAGGGCATTCTCACTCGTGCAAGATAGTCCCTCAAGGAGGCATATGCCTGAGACTCTCCCGCAGACACGTCCATGATGACGCACGAAAGGGCCTCTTCCTGCCTCCCTGCGTCATCCGTTGCCTTGTTTGCGGTCATGAGGTCATGCGAGATGTCGGTAAGAAGCTGAGTGACATCAGCTCTCATGAGATATGTCCTCTCCCTGCCGCAAGATTGCTCCAACGTCTGTTGAAGGAGACTATCTCCTCGCCCTTTTGACGTCTTGTTCGTGCAAGCTCGCGGGCCATTCGCTCCTGTTCCTCCTCGACGTTCTCAGAGAGCTTGCGGGCGGTTGCCTGGACGTCTTCGAGCAGTCTTTGCGTCATGGCAGCTCCTTGCAAGAAAGCCAGCTCATCCATGACGGCTATGCGGTCCAGAGCGACGCGAAGCGTCTCTTGGCCCTCCTGCATCGCACGTACGCCCCTGCGCAGGCCGTCCTCCCTTCCTTCAAGCTCCAGCATGCATTGGTTATGACGTCGAGCGAGCGCCTCGGCTTGTTGTACGGACGCATGGCAGGAAAAGCCAGCCTTGTCGTCGGGAGGCATGCATGTGCGTGACAAAGCGCTCATGGAAGCTCCCCCATGCCCACGGTCAGCTTGTTCGCGACTTCCTGGTCGACTTCTCCCAACACCTCGGCGACTTCACGCAGGGCGCTGGCGTCTTGCTTCACGGCCTGCACATAGCTCTTGGCAGCGTCAAGATAGGAGGATCTAGCTTGGTCGTGCGCACTTGGAGGAAGTCCGTCAGCGGCACCTGCGAGGGAGGAAAAGCGCACCGCGTCATAGGACGACGTCGCAGTCTCAAGCTGCGAGGCCTGGCGGCACGCTGCCGTGCGGTTGGATGTGATGGTACCCGGCAGTCCCATGCGGCCCCCAGCCATGCATGACGTATGTCAGAAAAGATACGCTATATACATGCTATCTGACACACGTAGTACCGACATCAGGGGAATGTCATGGCTTTGTTTGGTCGTCCTGCCGTGGTCGTCAACAGGGGCGACCACGGCAGCCTCATCGTCCCACACGCCAGGCGCCCAAATGGCGTATCGTAGCCATACCTCATTTCAAGCGGACGGCGGGAGGTCGCGGGTGAAGCTGCTAGAGGAGCGCATCAGCAGGGACGGCGTGGTCAAGAGCGGCCAGGTGCTCAAGGTTGACTCGTTCTTGAATCATCAGATGGACATTGGTCTCTTCAGGGAGATGGCCCGCCAGTGGCGCAGGGACTTCTCGGACGTCCCCATCAACAAGGTGCTCACGATCGAGGCGAGCGGCATTGCCATCGCGGCGATCGTCGCGGAGGAGTTTGGCGTGCCCTGCGTCTTTGCCAAGAAGAGCCAGAGCGTCAACCTCGACGGCACCGTGTATGCCACGCGCATCACGTCCTTCACGCACAAGCGCGTGTACGACGTGATCGTCTCCTCCAAGTATCTGGGCGAGGGCGACCACGTGCTCATCATTGACGACTTCATGGCCAACGGCTGCGCCATGGACGGCCTGGTGGAGATCTGCCGGGCGGCCGGCGCCGTCATCGAGGGCATCGGCATCGCCGTGGAGAAGGGCTTTCAGCCTGGCGGTGAAAAGCTGAGGTCACAGGGCTATCGGGTGGACTCGCTCGCCATCGTGGACGAGATGGACCCCGACACGGGCGCCATCGTGTTTCGTCCCCAGGCGTAGCCTGAGCGAACGTCCCCAGAACGTCCGTATCACGTTCGCGCTAACGCAAGGCCCCGCCGCGCCACGGCCAGCAGAAGCCGGCCATGACGCGGCGGGGTTGCGCTTTTGAGCGAGGTCGCGCCCTCGCCCGGCTGAGGTCATGCTAGCCGGCGAGCGACGCCAGGATGGTGACGGCCGCGATCACGACGCCGACGATGGACTCGCCGCCCAGCACGCCGGAGGCAAGCACGATGCCGCTTTCCTGGTCCCGCGCCTCGGCGACGGCCGCGTCACCCTCAGACAGCCCCGCGCGCCGCGCCGCCTTGACCTTGTCGTACGCCAGCTTGGCGACGGCACCCAAAAAGGCCGAGGAGGTCATGAAGAAGGGCAGGTAGACGCCAAGGCCCACCATGATGGCCGGCAGCCCCAGCAGGTAGAGCGCGATGCCCCCGAAAAGCCCGATGACGAAGGCAGGCATGCTGGGTATGCCCGACACCATGGTCGCGACGACGCTCGCCTGGGTGGCGACGAAGGTCTTGCCCAGGCCAAAGGCGTCGGGGCCGTAGGCACGCTCAAGGGCGACCATCGTCACCACGGCGACCACCACGCCGATGAGGGCGCCCAGCGCCTGCGCCTTCCAGAGCGTGCGGGGGTTGTTGCCCAGGATGGCGCCGGTCTTGAAGTCGCTCATCACGTCACCGGCAAGTCCGCAGGCGCAGGTGATGATGCCGGCGACAAAGAAGAGGCTCAGCTGCGAGAGGTCGGACACGAGCGCCACCAGCAGCAGCACGATGAGGCCAAAGACCTCCATGGGGTCGATGCCCGTCTGCCCCACGGACTGGGCGCTCATGATGGTGGTCACAAACGCGAGGAGCACGATGATGAGGGTGGGCAGGGGTCCCAGCCCCAGCCCCACGCCCGCCACGAGGGCGGCGACGGCAACGAGCAGGGCGAGGAACCCGCCGTCGCGCCTAGAGGTCACGTCGCTGTCCCAGCCCCGCTGCCCCGCGTCGGCCTGGCGTCCCTGGCGCAGGAGCCGCGGGATGACGTCCTTGATGACGACGGCGACGCCGGCGCCCATCATGAGGCCCATGCCCAGGCTCCTGACGACGCTCTGTGCCGTCTCGACCGTCCAGATCCCCGCTGCCGTGCCTCCCACGACGAGGCCAAAGTTGGCGACGAGGGCGCCGCCGAACCAGAAGGCGACGGGCACGAAGCCCACGAGGAAGCCTACGGACAGCAGCATGGGCGAGTTGTAGATGCCAAAGGCCACGCCAGGAACGGGCAGGGCGAGCAGCAGCTGCGGCAGCAGGCCCAGAGCGTCCCTCAGCACGCAGTAGACGCCCGCCAGCGCCATGGACCCAAAGAGGCGCTTGCCGGTGGAGCCTCCCACGCGCGCCGCCTCGAGCGTCTCGGCGGCGGCGGTGCCGATGGGATACTCCAGGTCGGAGTGGTCAACAAAGCGCCGACGGATGAGCGCCGTGCACACAAGGCCCAGCAGGGTGCCAGCGAGGGCGACAAAGAGCAGCTGCCACCAGCTCACCTCGTCGGCCAGCCCCAGCATCCAGATGCCCGGGATCGTGAAGGCGAGGCCGCCCGCGACCATGGACCCCGCCGACATGACGATCTGCGTGACGTTTGCCTCGCCGATGTCCGTGCGTCCGCAGGCCCGCAGGAGCAGCAGCGACGCGATGGAGGTAAATATCGTGGGCCAGGGGAGCGACCCCAGCTTGAGGGCCGTGTAGGCCGACGCCGCCGTCAGGATGACGCAGCCGATGACGCCAATCACAAATCCCGGCACGCTCAGCTCGTCGCGGAGCCTGCCGGCTCCCGTCCGTTCGTCCATACGTATGCTCCTTCTCATATCCGCTTTTCCTGGTGCCAGGCGCGTCGGGCGCCGGGCGAAAAGTCGGGTTGATGGACGTCTGCCCCTGGATCGCGGGGTAGACTTGCTACAGTGTAGCGTAGAGGCCGGCAGGACGGGCGACAAGGGGAGGCGAACATGGCGTCAGGGTCGCGTCACGAGGGGGACGTTGCGCGTGCGTGCGGCGTCGTGGCCGTTGACGTGGGCAACACGGTGACGTCGGTGGGGGTCTTTGCCGCCGGCGCGCAGGCCCATGACGACCCCGTGCTCCGCTGGGACCTCAGCACCCCGCGCAGCCTCACCGCCGACGAGGCGTTCCTGACGCTGGCGTCGCTTCCCGGCGTGGGCGAGGGGGAAGGGCGCGCCGTCGGGGCGTCCATCCTCTCCTGCGTGGTGCCGACGCACGCCCAGGCCTGGCAGGGGGCGTTGGCGCGGCTGAGCGCCACGCGGCCCCTGGTGGTGGGCCCGGGGCTCAGGACGGGCCTTAAGATGCGCTACCGCGATCCGGCCGAGATCGGCCCCGACCGCATCGCCGACGCCGTGGCGACGCGCGAGCGCTATGAGCTGCCTGCCGTGGCCATAGACTTTGGCACGACCGTGAACATGGAGGTCATCGGACGGGACGGGACCTTCCTGGGAGGGCTCATAGCCCCGGGCATCGCCCTGGGCGCTCGCTCGCTGAGCGAGTGGGCGGCGCGCCTGCCCCTCATCAGGCTTGAGGTGCCCCGCGAGGTCATCGGGCGCTCGACGCGCGAGGCCATGCTGTCGGGCGTCGTCCTGGGTGAGGCCGCGCGCCTTGACGGGCTCATCGACCTCATCTGTGAGGAGCTGGGAGAGAGGGCCACCGTGGTCATGACCGGGGAGCGCGCGGCGCAGATGGCCGCGCTCGTCTCGCACGAGGCCACGGTGGACGCGACGCTGACGCTGCGCGGCCTTCATCAGCTGTGCCTGCAGAATCGTCGAGGGTAGGAACCGTCGCGGGCAACACGGGCCTGGCCGCGATGTGGGCCTGGCCGTTGGGCCGATTCCCCCTCGGAGGCCGTCGCATGCCCCGGCTGGGTCGGCCCTGCCGTCCGCGCCGCGCCGCGCTCTCCTACGACAGTGGCCCCTTGTCCGCCTTGTCGATGGAGCGCAGCAGGTACGTCTCGGCCCAGATCACGCCGACGAGAATGACGCCCAACCCCAGCCGCTCGCCGTCCTCAAGGTCGGGAAGGGCCAGAAACGCCGCGACGACGGCAAATCCCACCACGGCAAGCAGGATGGCGGCGGCGCCCCGGGGCGTCCTGGGGTCAAACGAGCCCAGGCGGTTGATGTAGGTGGGCTCCTTGAGGTCGGAGAGTCTCATGTGCGGCCTTTCGCGGGGTGCTTGTCTTAGGGTGCTTGCCTTTCATGGGGGGCGGTCTGTGCGCGCCGTCGCGCTCATGCGCGGGTGACGGTCAGAGCGCGTGGGTCTCAAACAGGGGGTCGTCCCTCCACAGGATAACCTCGCCTGCGGCACGGCTCTTCCGGACATCGATGAGCCGCTGGTTGGACGACCCCCTAAAGCGCAGTGATATGTCGTGCAGCGCCTGCACGAAGGGGCCGTCCACGAGAACGTCTACCAGCTCCAGCAGTCGGTCGGTGTTCTCGGTGCGCGGCGAGGCGGCGTAGGGTGCGGCCACGGGCGCCGCGCCCGTGAGCTCCTCCCAGGTGAAGCCCGAGTAGAGCCAGACGCCCTTGTCCGGCTGCCGCCGGCGCACAAGCTCAAGGAAGTCGGCAAGCGGACCCTGGTTCTCCACCTCCATGGGCTCCCCGCCCAGGATGGTGATGCCGTCCACGTAGGCGGGGGAGAGGCTCTCCATGAGCTCCTCCTGGGCGGCGGCGTCAAAGGGCCTGCCGGCCCCAAAGTCCGCCGCCTGCTGGTTAAAGCAGAAGGGGCAATGCCGCCGGCAGCCGGACACGAAGAGTGAGCTGCGCACTCCGGGGCCGTTGGCTATGTCGCAGGTCTTGATGGCCGAAACGTTCATGCTTCCTTCCCTGGTCAGCAAACGGGACGACGCCTGCACAAGCCTGCGCCGTCCCGTCGTGTGGTCATGCGTGCCGCTGCGGCGTCGCGCTACAGGTGCAGCACGCGGTCCTTGATCTCCTCGGTGCGCCCCTGGTTCCAGAACTGCGTCCCAATGTAGCCGCAGGTGCGACGCGCAACGTTCATCTTGGATTGGTCGCGGTTGTGGCAGTGGGGGCACTCCCACACGAGCTTGCCGTCGTCCTCCACGACCTGTATCTCGCCGTCGTAGCCGCAGACCTGGCAGTAGTCGCTCTTGGTGTTGAGCTCGGCATACATGATGTTGTCGTAGATGTACTGCATGAGCTTGATGACCGCGGGGATGTTGTCCTGCATGTTGGGCACCTCGACGTAGCTGATGGCGCCGCCGGGCGAGAGGCGCTGGAACTCGCTCTCAAACTTGAGCTTCGTGAAGGCGTCTATGTCCTCGCGGACGTTGACGTGGTAGGAGTTCGTGATGTACCCGTGGTCCGTGATGCCCTTGACCGTGCCAAACCGGCGCTGGAGGCACTTGGCGAACTTGTAGGTGGTCGATTCGAGCGGGGTCCCGTAGAGGGAGTAGTCGATGTTCTCGGCCGCCTTCCACTCGCTGCACTTGTCGTTCATGCGCTGCATCACGGCGAGGGCAAACGGCGTGGCCTCCTCGTCGGTGTGGCTGTGCCCCGTCATGTACTTGACGCACTCGTACAGGCCGGCGTAGCCCAGGCTGATGGTGGAGTAGCCGCCGTAGAGCAGCTTGTCGATGGTCTCGCCCTTCTTGAGGCGGGCCAGCGCCCCGTACTGCCAGAGGATGGGGGCGGCGTCCGAGAGCGTGCCGCGGAGGCGGTCGTGGCGGTAGCGCAGGGCCTTGTGGCAGAGCTCGAGGCGCTCCTCAAAGACCTCCCAGAAGCGCTCCATGTCCCCGTCGGACGAGAGCGCGACGTCGGGCAGGTTGATGGTCACGACGCCCTGGTTAAAGCGACCGTAGTACTTGGGCCTGCCCGGCTCCCAGTTGCCGGCGTTGGCCACGTTGCCAAAGCCGTCGCCCGAGCGGTCGGGCGTGAGGAAGGAGCGGCAGCCCATGCAGGTGTAGACGTCGCCCTGCCCCTCGACCTCGCCCTTCGACAGCTTGTACTCACGCATCTTCTTCTCGGAGATGTAGTCGGGCACCATGCGGCGGGCCGTGCACTTTGCCGCCAGCTTGGTGAGATAGAAGTACGCGCCGTCCTCGCGCACGTTGTCAGGTTCGAGCACGTAGATGAGCTTGGGGAAGGCGGGGGTGATCCAGACGCCGTCCTCGTTCTTGACGCCCTGGTAGCGCTGGCGCAGCATCTCCTCGATGCACAGCGCCAGGTCGCGCCGCTCCTGCTCGTCCTTGGCCTCGCCCAGGTACATGAAGACCGTGATGAAGGGGGCCTGGCCGTTGGTGGTCATGAGCGTGACCACCTGGTACTGGATGGTCTGGACGCCGCGGGAGACCTCGTCGCGCAGGCGCTTCTCGACGATCTTGGAGATCGTGCCCTCGTCGGGATGGGCGCCGATGGTCTCCAGCTCGGCGTAGACCTGGCGGCGAATCTTCTTGCGGCTCACGTCCACGAAGGGCGCCAGGTGCGCGAGGCTGATGGACTGGCCGCCATACTGGCAGCTGGCCACCTGGGCGATGATCTGCGTGGCGATGTTGCAGGCGGTCGAGAAGCTGTGGGGCTTCTCGATCATGGTGCCGCTGATGACCGTGCCGTTCTGGAGCATGTCCTCGAGGTTGACGAGGTCGCAGTTATGCATGTGCTGCGCGTAATAGTCGGCGTCATGAAAGTGAAGGATGCCCTCGTTGTGCGCCGCGACGACGTCGGCGGGCAAGAGCTCGCGCATGGCCAGGTCCTTGGAGACCTCGCCGGCCATGTAGTCGCGCTGGACGGAGACCACGCTGGGGTTCTTGTTGGAGTTCTCCTGCTTGACCTCCTCGTTGTTGGACTCGATCAGCGAGAGGATCTTGTCGTCCGTGGTGTTCTTGTGGCGCTTCTGGTTCTGCACGTAGCGGTAGATGATGTACTTGCGGGCTACGGCAAAGCGGTCCAGGGCCATGAGCTGGTCCTCGACGAGGTCCTGAATCTCCTCGACCGTGACGGTGTGACCCGCCTGGGCGCATGCGTCCTGCACGTTGAGGGCCGCAAAGCTCACCTCGCGCTCGCTGAGCCGGTCCGCCTCGGGAACCTCCCGGTTGGCCGCCTTGATGGCGTTGACGATCTTCTGAAGGTCAAAGGAGACCTCCGAGCCATTGCGCTTGATAATCTTCATTGGAAGCCCCCGGATGCCGCTCGACGTGTCCCTGCGCGATGCGCGCAAAGATAACTATGCCACAACTTGCGCCGTTCAAGCGCGTGAACACCACAATTGGTGGTACAGAAAGGCTCAATTCACCACAAGATATAGGTAAAAACTGGTCGAAAACCTTGTTGAAACCGTGTTGAAAGCATGGTAGGCGCAGCTAGGAAATTGCATGTAGATAGGAAACAAAGCAAAAAAATGGCTACATTGGTCAGCAGGGGAGATTCGACGAAACGACACGTCTTGCACGCGAACGGTTCGCCCGGGGCGCGCGAGGCCGGACACACGAGGAGCACCATGGCCATCTGGAACCCACCAGCCGACATAAAAGCCGCCTTCTTTGACGTGGACGGCACGCTGCTCTCGTTTGCGACGCACATGGTCCCCGAGACGACCCTCATGGCCCTGGCCGAGCTCAAGAAGCTGGGCGTGAAGTGCTTCATCGCCACGGGGCGCCCCCCTTATCAGCTCGACGAGATCTCCATCGACACCTTCGAGGGCTTCATCCTGTTCAACGGCCAGCTCTGCCTCACGCGTGACGAGGTCTACTACGACGAGCACATCGACCGCGAGGACGTCAGGGCCATCGTCCAGCAGGTCAAGGAAGGTCGCTACAACGCCCTCTTCATGGAGAAGGGGCGCTGCTACCTGAGCGGCCATGACGATCATGTGCGCGCCATAGAGGAGTCCGTGGCCATGACCTTTCCCGAGGGCGACATCGAGCAGGCGCTCGAGAACGACATCTACCAGCTCAACATCTATCTGGGGCCCGGTGAGACGGGCATCGTCAGCGAGGTCACCAGCAACATCAAGATGACCCGCTGGAGCGAGCACTTCGTCGACGCGTTTCCCAGGTACGGCGGCAAGCACGCGGCGGTTCGCAGGACGCTCGAGCGCTACGGCATCGCTCCCGAGCAGGCCGTCGCCTTTGGTGACGGCGGCAACGACCTCTCCATGTTCGGCGTGGTGGGCACGTCCGTGGCCATGGGCAACGGCAACGACGACGTCAAGCTCCAGGCGGACTTCGTGACGGATGACGTTGACCACGACGGCATCTACAACGCCTTCGTGAGGCTGGGCGTCCTGTAGAGGGAGCCGTAGGTCGGTGCCACGGGGTGCCGCAGGGGCATCTGGGGCATCCGGTGGGGGACCTATAGGCTTGAGACCGCCGCCGCTGGATTCCTATACGTTTGAGGGTGCCGCTGCTTGATTCCTATAGGTTCGAGAGTGTCGTAGGCGAAAACCTATAGGTTTGGGGACGTGGCAACTGGATTCCTATAAGCTTGAGGAAGCGGCAACTGGATTCCTATAAGCTTGAGGAAGCGGCAACTGGATTCCTATAAGCTTGAGGAAGCGAGCCGATTTTTACCTGGGCAAACGCGGCGACACATCCTCAAACGTATTAATTTGTGTTTCTGAAACTCTCAAACGCATAGGAATCGGTGCCAGGTGAGCGGCGTGGGCAAGCGGCTCCGGCGGGCGGCTCCAGACAAGCTGGGCAAGCCAGACGGGTCATGGGAGAGACGCGTCTTTCGTCCACCGCATCAAAGCCGCAAAGGCGCGCGAGAGATGCGCTTGAAACTCCCCGCGATCACCCGTCCGGCCACACAAGGGACAAGCGCTGCACATGGGACAGGCGCCGCGCACGGAACAGGCGCAGTTCCCGGAACAGGCGCGGAGAAAGCCGTGGCTGCTACCGCTGGGCGTCCTCCGCGTCGAGCGCGCCTGACAGGTCAAGGTCAAGGTCAACCTTGCCGTCGATGCCCGGTATCGTTCCCGTCTTCGTGTACTGCCAGAGCCTGAAGCGCAGGCGGCTCGTGGGCGTCGTCCCGTACTCCGCGTACCAGAAGCCGTGGCGTGCAAGCTCGGCCTGGTCGTACTGGGAGAGGTCATATTGGTTGCCGTATACGACGGCATGGTAGCCGTTCTTCTCGCACTGGTCGCAGAAGGACCTGGCCGCCGTGGTCAGCTCCTGGCCGGAAAGCGTGCTCACGCGGTCGGACCCTGCGGCGTCCGGCTCCATGTCAAAGGCGACGGGATAGTCAACGTCGGCGCCGCCGAGCTTGCTTGTGGCGAAGTCCGCCTCCTCGCGGGCCTCGCCCTCGGTCTTGGCCTGTGAGAAGAAGTACACGCCCACCTTGACGCCGGCAGATCGCGCCTCGGCCATGTTGCGGGCAAAGCGGGCGTCCTCGACGATGTTGCCGGCGATGGACCCACGATAGCCCACGCGGATGTAGGCAAACTCCACGCCCGCCTCGCGGACCTTCTTCCAGTCGATGTCGCCGTTGTGCTCGGAGACGTCGATGCCAAAGGAGGAGAGGGTCTCGCCGTCGCGCACGTAGGCGAGGCGCCCGTTGACCTTCTTGACGTTGTCCCAGGAATAGGGAGACAGGTTCAGGGACTCGACGTCAGATATGCCCAGCGACTTACCTTTGAGGCGTCCCGTTTCGGCGGCGTTCCAGGAGGTCGCTGCGCCCCCGCAGACGGTGAGCCTGAGGCCCAGGACGAGCACGATGACGAGGGTCGCCACGATGAGGGCGCGTCGCGCGAGCCCGCCGTGGCGCCGTGGCGTCCGTGCGCGACGGCGCACGTCGCGGCGGGGGCGTCCTTGGGCGTTTGCGTGTCGTCGAGGGCTGCGGGAGGAAGCCCCCGGGCGAGAGGCCCCCCGCCGCGTCCCTTGGGGGCTGCGCGTCGTAGGGGCAGAAGACGCCGCCCCTCGGCGCCCCGTGGGTCGCGAGGGCCGCCGTCCCGCCTGTGAGATGCCCCGTGCCGTCAAAGGAATCACACCGTCAAGCTAGGAGTATGAGCCGAGGAGCAAGACATGCCCACATGTGTCACGACATCCCCCGAACGTACGCTGCCTCAACAAAGATATCCAAAACGAGCTGCTCAGTATACATCAGGCCGCACGACGGCCTCGGGAGCGGTCTCCTGGAGGTCATGGGGACCTGTCGCCATGAGGGGCGCCCGTGCGATCGTGCCGTCCGCGCGGCGGTGGCGACTACGCTCGTTGCGCCACGGCCTCAGCGACCACGTCGGCCACGCCCTTGTCGAGGGCGGACGGGATGATGTAATCCGGGGCGAGCCGCTCGTCGGGCACGCAGGCGGCGATGGCACGGGCGGCAGCGACCTCCATCTCGTCGGTGATGCGCGGGGCACGTGCCCTGAGGGCGCCCTTGAAAATGCCGGGAAAGACAAGGACGTTGTTGATCTGGTTGGGAAAGTCCGAGCGACCCGTGCCCACGACCGCGGCACCGCCCTCGCGGGCCAGGTCGGGCATGATCTCGGGCGTGGGGTTGGCCATGGCGAAGACGATGCCCTCGCGCATGCTCGACACCATCTGCGGCGTCACGAGGTTGGGGCGCGAGACGCCCACGAAGGCGTCGGCCCCGCGCAGGGCGTCGGCGAGGGAGCCGCGCTCGTGCTCGGCGTTGGTGACGTGCGAGAGTTCCTCCTGTCGAGAGGTCAGGCCGGCGTCTCCCTCGCAGATGATCCCGCGCACGTCGCAGAGGATCACGTTGCCAAAGCCCATGCGACAGAGCAGCTCGGCAATGGCGCAGCCGGCCGCCCCGGCCCCGTTGAGGACGATCTTGAGGGTCCCCATGGCCTTCCCGGTCAGCTTCACGGCGTTGAGGAGCGCCGCCGCGACGACGATGGCCGTGCCGTGCTGGTCGTCGTGGAACACGGGCACGTCGCAGAGCTCCCTGAGCCTCCGCTCGATCTCAAAGCAGCGCGGGGCGGCTATGTCCTCGAGGTTGATGCCGCCAAAGCTCTTTGAGATGAGCTGGACCGTCCGCACGAACTCGTCCGTGTCATGCGTGTCCACGCAGATGGGAAACGCGTCCACGTCGCCGAACTCCTTGAAGAGGGCGCACTTGCCCTCCATGACCGGCATGCCCGCCGCGGCGCCGATGTCGCCCAGGCCGAGCACCGCGGTGCCGTCCGTGACGACCGCCACCAGATGGGAGCGTCGGGTGAGGGACCAGGACGTTTGGTAGTCCGCCTGAATCTGTCGGCAGGGCTCGGCCACGCCGGGCGTGTACAGCAGCGCCAGGTCCTCGCGCGTCTCCACCCTCTTGCGGGAGATCACCTCGATCTTGCCCTCGAGCTCCTCGTGGAGCCTCAGGCTTCGTGCGCTCGTCTCGTCCACGCTAGACCATCTCCTCTGGCTTGTAGAGCTCGTCAAACTGCTCACCCGTCAGGTAGCCCAGCCGCACGCAGGCCTCGCGCAGGTCAAGCCCGTCGGCGTGGGCGCGCTGAGCCACCTTTGCGGCGCGCTCGTAGCCTAGGTGGGGGCTGAGCGCCGTCACGTTCATGAGCGAGCGATGCAGGTTGTCATGCATGCGCTGGCGATTGGCCGTGACGCCGCGCATGCAGCGCAAATCAAAGCTCACCGTCGCGTCGGCGAGCAGGCGCACGCTCTGCAAGAAGTCGTACGCGATGACGGGCATGAACACGTTGAGCTCGAAGTTGCCCTGGCTCGCGGCGAGGCCGATGGTGACGTCGTTGCCCATGACCTGCGCCGCGACCATGGTCAGAGCCTCGCACTGCGTGGGATTGACCTTGCCCGGCATGATGGAGCTGCCCGGCTCGTTGGCGGGGATGCTGATCTCGCCCAGGCCCAGACGTGGCCCCGAGGCCAGCCACCTGACGTCGTTGGCCAGCTTCATGAGGTTGGCGGCAAGGGTCTTGACGGCGCCGTGAGCAAAGACGACGGCGTCCTTGCTGGTGAGGGCATGAAACTTGTTGGGCGCGCTGACGAAGTCGCCGCCCGTGAGCGCGCACAGGCGCCTGGCGACGAGCTCGTCAAAGCCCTCGGGCGCGTTGAGCCCCGTCCCCACGGCCGTGCCTCCCAGGGCGAGCCTGCCCAGGAAGGGAAGGGCCGCCTCCATCTGCGCCAGCGGCTCTTCCACGAGCCCCCGCCAGCCGCGAATCTCCTGGCTGAAGGCTATGGGCACGGCGTCCTGCAGGTGCGTGCGACCGCTCTTGACCACGCCCTCGTTGTCCCGCTCCAGCCGTCGGAGCGTGTCCGCAAGCTGACGGGCCGCCGGCATCAGGCGTTGCGTGAGGGCCAGGTACGCCGCCACGTGCAGGGCGGTGGGAAAGGTGTCGTTGGAGCTCTGGCTGCAGTTGACGTGGTCGTTGGGGTGGATGGGGCGCTCTGGTGCGGCGCCGCGTCTCGCGCGGGCGCGCTCGTTGGCAACGTGGGCGAGAACCTCGTTCATGTTCATGTTTGACTGGGTTCCCGAACCCGTCTGCCAGACCTTGAGGGGGAAGGCGTCCGCATGGCGGCCCGCCAGCACCTCGTCGGCGGCGTCGGCGATGAGCGAGGCCACCTCATGGTCAAGGACCCCCAGCTCGTCGTTGGCCTGGGCGGCCGCCTTCTTGATGAGGGCAAACGCGTGAATGATGCCCTCGGGCATGGTCTCGGTGCCGATGGGGAAGTTCTCCAGGGAGCGCTGGGTCTGGGCGCCCCAGGCGGCGTTGCGGGCAACGAGCACGTCTCCCAGGGAGTCATGCTCAAGGCGATAGCCCTCGGAAGGCTCGGTGTCTGACATCGTCTCTCCTCCCTGCCTCACGCGCGGCGTGCCTGGTGTCGTCATCCCCATGATACGCGCCTCGAGGACAAAGGCCTGGCGCGATGGCCTGAGCCTGGCAGACGGCCTTGGCCTGGCAGGACGGCCGTATGACGGGATGCGCGCATCCCAGCTGCGAGCTGGTGTGAGCGACCTGCCGCCCGCCGAGAACGCGCAGCACTGAGCGGTCGGGTCCCTCTTCCGCAGGAAAGTGCGCTATCCTAAGGAAGTCCTGCCCTGCGGCGGGGCACCAACCTCAGAGACGCGAGCCACATGAGACGACGAGCATGGCTTGGATGTACGGCGGTGAGCCACATCCGGTCATGCTCTTTTTTCTCTATCGAGCTTCCGGGGACGACCAGCGCGGCAGGTCTGGTGGCAGGAGTGCGCGAGCGCCGCGCGTGACACGACAGAGCGGGGAGAGCAGACATGAGAACGGCTGACTTTGTCGCCGAGGTACGCAAGAATCCCGTCATCGCAGCCGTGAAGGATGACGAGAGCCTCGGGAAGGCGCTTGCGTCGTCGAGCGGCATCATCTTCGTCCTCTACGGGGACGCCTGCACGATCGCCGACGTCGTTCGGCGCGTCAAGGCGGCGGGAAAGATCGCCATGGTCCACGTTGACCGCATCGTGGGACTCACGGCCCAACCCATCGTCTGTGACTTCATCAAGGAGGGCACCCAGGCGGACGGCATCATCTCCACCCATCCCTCCCTCATCCTCCGCGCCCGGGAGCTGGGGCTCAACACGATGCTGCGCTTCTTCATGATTGACTCCATCGCCTTTGAGAACGTCATACGTCAGGCACGTCGAGACGTGCAGCCCGACCTCATCGAGGTGCTGCCCGCCGTCCTCATGCCCGAGGTCTATCGCGAGATCGTGCGGGTCTCCAAGGTGCCCGTCATGGCGGGCGGCCTGCTTTCGGACAGGCGCCAGGTGACGAGCGCCCTCAAGAGCGGGTGCGTGTCGGTATCCACCACCAACCAGGACGTGTGGTCCGCCTAGGCGGCCGCCCAGAGAGAGGGAGATGACATGACTCGCTACATCATGGCCCTGGACGCAGGCACGACGAGCAGCCGCTGCATACTGTTTGACCATGAGGGCAGGGTGTGCTCCATGGCGCAGCGCGAGTTCACCCAGTACTTCCCCGAGCCGGGCTGGGTGGAGCATGACGCCAACGAGATCTGGCAGACCCAGCTCTCCGTGGCCCGTCAGGCGCTGTCAAACATCGGTGCGGCGCCTGAGGACGTGGCCGCCATAGGCATCACGAACCAACGCGAGACCACCGTCGTCTGGGACCGCGCCACCGGTCAGCCCGTGTGCCATGCCATCGTGTGGCAGTGCCGACGCACGGCGGAGTTCACGGAGAGGCTCAAGGAGGAGCGTCCCGAGCTCGTCGAGGAGTTTCGCGCCAAGACGGGACTCGTCATGGACCCGTACTTCTCGGGCACCAAGATCCGTTGGATCTTGGACAACGTGGAGGGCGCGCGCGAGCGGGCCGACGCGGGCGAGCTCTGCTTTGGCACCGTGGACTCCTGGCTCATCTTCAAGCTCACCAAGGGTCGCGTGCACGTGACGGACTATTCCAACGCCTCGCGCACCCTGCTGTTCAACATCAACACGCTCGCCTGGGACGAGGGGCTCTGCGAGGCCCTGGGCGTGCCCCTGTCGCTGCTTCCCGAGGTCAGGCCATCAAGCTGCGTCTATGGCATGACCGACCCCGAGTTCCTTGGCAGGGCGCTTCCCCTTGCCGGCGCGGCGGGCGACCAGCAGGCGGCGCTCTTTGGGCAGGCCTGCTTTGAGCCCGGCCAGGCAAAGAACACCTACGGCACGGGCTGCTTCATGCTCATGAACACGGGAGAAACACCCATCTACTCAAAGAACGGACTGCTCACGACCATCGCCTGGGGCCTGGATGGCACGGTCAGCTACGCCCTGGAGGGCTCGGTGTACGTGGCGGGCGCCGCCGTCCAGTGGCTGCGCGACGAGCTGAGAGTCATCGACTCTGCGGCCGACTCCGAGTACTTTGCCACGCGGGTGGCAGACACCAACGGCTGCTACGTGGTGCCCGCCTTCACGGGGCTGGGAGCCCCGTACTGGGACCCCTTCGCCCGCGGCGCCATCGTGGGCCTCTCGCGCGGCACCAACAAGTACCACGTCATCCGGGCGACCCTCGAGTCCCTCGCGTTTCAGACCTGCGACGTCCTGCGGGCCATGGAGCTTGACTCGCACATCCACCTCTCGGCCCTGAAGGTTGACGGTGGGGCCTGCAAGAACGACTTCCTCATGCAGTTTCAGGCCGACGTCATCGACGCCCCGGTGAGAAGGCCCTCCTGCGTCGAGACGACGGCGCTGGGCGCCGCGTACCTTGCCGGGCTCGCCGTGGGGTTCTGGGAGTCGGTGACGGACGTCGCCGCGAGCACCTCCCACGAGAGGGAGTTCGCCCCGGGGCGGACGGACGCCTGGCGCCGGACGGTCCTGGGGGGCTGGCATAAGGCGGTTGCGTCAACGAGGGGCTGGGCCGAGGAGGACCGGCTCTGACGAATGGAAGGACAGGGCAATGGACGGGGAAGGGACGAGCGAATGACGTACGACGTAATCGTCATCGGCGCTGGCGTGTCGGGGTCTGCCGTCGCGCGCGAGCTCTCGCGCTACGAGGCGGATGTCCTGGTCATGGACCGCGCCGACGACGTGTGCTGCGGGACCTCAAAGGCCAACAGCGCCATCGTCCACGCGGGGTACGACTGCATGCCCGGCTCGATGATGGCCCGGATGAACGTCCGGGGCAACGAGATGATGGAGCCGCTCGCACGTGACCTCGACGTTCCCTTTGAGCGCACGGGGTCGCTTCTCGTCTGCACGAGCAAGGAGCGGCTGGGCGGCCTCAGGGACCTCTTTGAGCGAGGGGCCGCCAACGGGGTCCCCGGGCTCAAGATCATCTCGGGCGACGAGGCCCGCGCGATGGAGCCGCAGCTGACCGATGCGGTCGTCGGCGCCCTCTGGGCCCCCTCGGCGGGAATCATCAACGTGTTCCTCCTCAACATCGCCCTGGCCGAGAACGCCTTCACCAACGGCGTGGACTTTCACTTCAACACCCGCGCCGAGAGGCTCTGGCAGGACGAGGGCGGCGTCTGGCACATTCGCACGAACAACGGCGAATACCGCGCCCGCGCCGTCGTCAACGCCGCCGGCGTGTATGCGGACCGCCTTCACAACATGGTGTCGGCGACCAGGATTCACATCACGCCCCGACGCGGCGAGTACTTCCTGCTCGACCGCACGACCGCCGGCTACGTGCGCCACGTGGTCTTTCCCCAACCCACCGAACTGGGCAAGGGCGTGCTCGTGACGCCTACGGTGGACGGCAACACCCTCGTGGGCCCGACGGCCCTCGACTTGGCGGATGACCAGCGCGACGACGTCGAGACGACGCAGGTTGGCCTGGACACGATTCGCGAGAAGGCCTCAGAGAACCTTCGTGACCTGCCGCTGCGCCAGGTCATCACGAGCTTTGCGGGCCTGCGCGCCCACGAGGACCGCCACGAGTTCGTCCTGGGGCACGTGGAGGGCGCCCCGGGCTTCTATGACTGCGCGGGCATAGAGTCGCCAGGTCTCACGAGCGCTCCCGCCATTGGGGAGTACCTGGGCGGCATGGTCAAGGACGACCTGGGGCTTTCACCCAAGGACGCCTGGGTGCAAACGCGTACGGGGACCGTCGACCCCTCCCTGCTCACCCTTGCGGAGAGAAACGAGCTCATCAGGCGTGAGCCGGCCTATGGGCAGATCGTCTGCCGCTGCGAGTCGGTGAGCGAGGGCGAGATCCTGGACGCCATCCGCAGGCCCCTGGGAGCGCGCGACCTCGACGGCGTCAAGCGGAGGGTCCGCGCCGGCGCCGGTCGCTGCCAGGCAGGCTTCTGCAGCCCTCGCGTCATGGACATCCTCTCGCGCGAGCTGGGGCTGCCTTTGGAGGAGATTGGCAAGAGAGGCGGCGCCTCGAGGATCGTGGTGGGGCGCACGAAGGAGGTCCAGGGGCAATGAGCGGCAGCAACGACCTGAGGAGCGTGGACGTCGTCATCATCGGTGGCGGGCCGGCGGGCCTCTCCGCCGCCGTCGCCGCCCATGAGGAGGGATGCGACTCCATCCTCGTCCTCGAGCGCGACAACTGCTTGGGCGGCATCCTCAACCAGTGCATCCACAACGGCTTCGGCCTGCATCGCTTCAAGGAGGAGCTCACGGGTCCCGAGTATGCCCACCGCTTCGTCAGGCGGGTGGAAGAGGAGGGGATTCCCTACAAGCTCAACACCATGGTCATGGACGTCTCGCCCGAGCGCGTCGTCACGGCCATGAACCGCGATGACGGCATGTTCCAGGTCCAGGCGGGCGCCGTCGTCCTCGCCATGGGCTGCCGCGAGCGCCCGCGCGGCGCCCTCAACATCCCGGGCTGCCGGCCGGCGGGCATCTACACGGCCGGCACCGCCCAGCGCCTCGTGAACGTCGAGGGCTACCTGCCGGGGCGCGAGGTCGTCATCCTGGGCTCCGGTGACATAGGGCTCATCATGGCCCGCCGCATGACGCTCGAGGGCGCCAAGGTCAAGGTCGTCGCCGAGCTGCTGCCCTACTCCGGCGGGCTCAAGCGCAACATCGTCCAGTGCCTGGACGACTTTGGCATTCCCCTCAAGCTCTCGCACACCGTCGTGGACATCGAGGGCGCGGAGCGCGTCAAGGCCGTGACCATCGCCCGGGTGGGGCCCGACCGCCGTCCCATCCCGGGCACCGAGGAGCGCTACGCCTGCGACACCCTGCTGCTGTCGTGCGGGCTCATCCCCGAGAACGAGCTCTCGAGCGCGTGCGGCGTCAGGCTGAGTCCCGTGACGAGCGGGCCTGTGGTCAACGAGAGCTTTGAGACCTCCGTTCTGGGCATCTTCGCCTGCGGCAACGTCCTGCACGTTCATGATCTCGTCGATTATGTGAGCGAGGAGGCCGACGAGGCGGGCAGGCGCGCCGTCGCCTTCGTGCACGGCGAGCTGGGCCCTGCCGGCGCCGGCCAGCGCGATGCGGCGCACGCAAGGATCGCCGTGCGCGCCACGGGGGGCGTCCGCTACACGGTGCCCTCTACGATCGACCCCGTGCGCATGGCGGACAAGCTGACCGTGCGCTTTCGCGTGGGGGACGTCTGCCAGGACGCCTACGTGAGCGTGTACCTGGACGGCGAGCGCGTGCAGCATCGCCGGAAGCAGATCATGGCGCCGGGCGAGATGGAGCAGGTCATCTTGCGCAAGGCAGACCTCGTCGGGCGCCCGGGCCTCTCCAGCGTCACCGTGGCCGTCGAGCGGGAGTAGGGAGCGAGCAATGGAGACAAGAAGGCTCACGTGCATCAACTGCCCCATGGGCTGCCAGCTTGAGGTGACGGTCGGCGACGGCGGAAAGGTCGTGTCCGTCACGGGCAACGGCTGCAGGCGGGGGGACGTCTATGGCCGCAAGGAGGTGACCAACCCCACACGCACCGTCACGAGCACGGTGGTGGTGAGGGACGGCGCAAGCGAGCGCGTCTCGGTGAAGACGAAAGAAGACGTGCCCAAGCGACTCATCTTTGACGTGATGGACGTCATCAACAGGACGACGGTCACGGCTCCCGTGCATGTGGGAGACGTTCTCGTGGACGACGTGTGCGGCACGGGCGTGCCCCTCGTCGCCACGGCTGAGGTGGGGGTGCGGTAGCACCTGTTGCCAGGTGCGTCTCACGCGCGATGTGGCATATATCCTGCTCATGACGGCAGATACCAGGTAGTACAGCGGCGTTCTCCTTGCTGGGTTCGCGTGGCCTGGATTCCTTTAGCCGGCGTAGTGTAGGCCACACCCCTTGCATCGGCCCTGCGCGAGCTCACTGCCAGGGGCCGGCCGGCCGCTACAGTGGCTCCGAGCATAGCTCGCCGCTGCGCCGCAGTCTTCCTGGCCGTATTGGGGACAGGTGTTTATGTCTACTTTGCTCTCACAGAGACATGCAAGCGAATCTCACTTGGTTATTGGCGTCAGGGGCCGCAGAGATTTCTGCGGCCCCTGACGCCAATCGCTGGTGTGCGGACGCTACATGAAAGAAGGAGAGATATGGTCAACCGCTGAACCAGAAAAACCATCCATTAATTGAAAAAAAAGACTTATACGGTTCAAATCCGGCTGAATTGTGCGACTATAACATCGAAGGCCCTTCAGAGTCACTGTAGCCGGAATTGGAGAGGAGCACAGGTTTGATTGCTCATTACCGCGTCGACAGCCGTGTGGTGCATGGCCAGACCACAACGAGGGTGACCAAAGAGAACCCCGTTGACGGTGTGATCATCATTGATGACCAGATTGCCCAGGATAAGTTCATGCTCAGGGTGTTCGCGAATACTCTCGGTTCGATTCGCGTGTTCGGGTTTTCCATCAGCAAAGCCCTCGTCAAGCTGCCCGAGGCCGTCGCGTCGAAGAAGCGCTACCTCGTCATCTTCAAGACGCCCGAGACCGCCCGCGCCCTTGTGGAACAGGGCTTCACATTCGACGGCGTTTTGAATTGCGGCCCACAGCCGAATTGCGAGGGCGCGAGGCTCGTCGAAAAGATGCTCTACCTTACCCGCTCCCAGATCGACGCCCTTGACTTTCTGGATTCTCATGGGGTCAAGCTCGTCATAAACCCCGCGTTCACCACTCCGGACCTTACTTGGCCTGAGGCAAAGAGGAAGGCTGGCATCTAAGATGGCATATTTCATCCAAGTGCTTCTCGTGGCGCTGCTCTATCACCTTACGAACACCTTTGCCTCCTTCGGGGGCATGGTCTTTGGCCGCTACACATGTCAAAGGCCGCTCGTCGGCGGACTCCTTGTCGGCCTGATCTTCGGCGACTTGCAGAAGGGTCTTGAGCTCGGCATTGCATTCCAGCTTGCGTACATGGGCGCCTTCGCGGTCGGCGGGGCAGTCTCCGTCGACGTGGGCGTCGTCTCCTATCCAATCATGGCCATGTCGATCATCAACGGGCTTGATACCGGAACCGCCCTCGCCATCGCGGCGCCGATCTCCATCCTCACCGCGAACCTGACCCACGTGATGCGCGCCTTCAACACCGTCTGCACGGGGATCGTCCGCAAGGGCATCAAGGAAGTCGACTACAAGAAGATTGAAGTCGGCAACGTCATCCTTCCCCAGGTCTTCTTGGCGGCAATGAACTTTGCTGTCGTTTTTGTCCTGATGTACCTTGGCACCGGTGCGGTCGACAGCCTCCTTGCCGTTGTCCCGCAGAACGTCCTGCACGCGCTCGGCCTCCTCGGCGGCATCCTGCCTGCCGTGGGCATGGCAATGCTGCTCAAGTACAACATCGTGGGGAACTGGATGTTCATCTTCTTCGTTCTTGGTTTCATGATGGTCTCCTCCATGCAGATGGGCTTCATCCCCATCGCCATCTTTGCCGCGGCGCTGGCATTCCTGTACTGGAAGATTGACTCGCGTCCCGAGACGGCTGCCGAAAGCGCAAGTGCAGGCGTAAATGTGTTCACCGATGACGACGATGTGGAGATGTAGAAATGAGCAAAGCCACTGAGAATGAGGCCATCGAGAGCCCGAAGGCTATCTGCGACGAGCCGCTGACTAAGAAGGAGCTTGACCGTCTGTTCTGGCGCTACCAGGTCAGGTACCTCACCTGCTGCAACCTCGAGAACTGGCACGGCAACTGCTACGCCTACGATATGATTCCCCTCTACAAGAAGTACTACGACAAGGACGGCCAGCGCGCGGGCATGCTCCGCATGTTCGACTTCATCAACACGGAGCAGACGACGGCCAGTGTGCTGTGGGGAATCCTCGTCAGCATGGAGGAGCAGAAGGCCTTGGGCAAGCCGGTGAGCGACGACATGATCCGAACGGTTAAGTCCTCGCTGATGGGGCCCCTTGCCGGCGTGGGCGACTCTCTGGTCCAGGCGACAATCCTCCCGCTGCTCACCACGATTGCCATTTCGCTTACCGGCACGGGCGACGCTCTGAGCCCGCTCGGCGCGACCCTCTTCATCATCGCTACGCCCATCCTGTTGTGGACGTATGCCCGGGCCCTGTTCAATAGCGGATACGGCCTCGGCAAGGACGCCGTCTCGACGCTCATGGGCTCCGCGATGGACCGCATCAAGATTGCCATTCAGCTCTTCGGAATCGTCGTTATCGGCGCGCTCTCGGCGAGCTATGTGAAGGTGTCTACCCCGCTGTCCTTCGCTGCCTCGGCGGATGCCACCCCCGTGGTGCTGCAGGACGTCATCAACGGCATCTTCCCCAACCTGCTGAGCCTGCTGCTCGTTGTCGGCTGCTGGTTCCTGCTGTCCAAGAAGGGCGTCTCGATTACAAAGATGATCTTCGGCCTCATGGGCGTCGTGCTCGTGCTCGGCCTCGTGGGAATCCTTTAAGGGCGTAGCATGGAGATAAACAAAAAAACCATTTTCCGCATCGAGCCAGTGTACAAGTCCTTTGTGTGGGCAGGGCGTAAGCTGATTGACCGCTTCGGGCTGAAGACCGATCTGGACACCGTCGGCACGATCTATTCCGTGCTCGCTCTGCCCGGCGAGATCGACAACCCCGTGACCGGGGCGGGCATGACTCTCTCGGAGCTTTACCGTGTGCATCGCGAGCTTTTCGGGACTTCTGACGAGGTGTTTCCCGTGAGGATGACGATCACCTGCAACGAGGGGTTCCAGTCTTACCAGTCGCACCCCGACGATGCCTACGCGATGGAGCACGAGGGTTGTCGTGGCAAGGTCTCGGGCGCGGTGGCCCTGGACGAGTCCGACGAGAAGGACACATGGCTCTTCGGCCACAAGCCCATGGACGCTGCAGAGTTCAGGCGCTGCATCGAAGAGAAAGAGTGGGACGCGCTGTTCTCGACGCTCGAGGTCAAGGGCGGTGATTTCGTCCACACGCCCGCCGGCGTGATCCACGGCGGCTGGGGGTCCGGCAAGGTCAGCGCGACCTTTGGCACGAACAGCGACATCACGTACCGCTTTTATGATAACGACCGCAACGACCCCAACCGCCCGCTCAGCATCGACGACGTCTGCGCCTGCGCAAGCTTCCCGGAGCTTCCCTTCGCGGCCGAGCGTGCGGAGGGCGTCAAGATTGGTGGCGTGACTCGCTACGTCTACCACGATGTTCCCGGCGAATACACCGCTCTGCGGTTCAAGGCCGCCGGCGAGGCGTCTTTCGACTTCGACAGCTTCCTCTTCGTGACCTGCGTGGAGGGTGGTGGCACGGTGTGTGGCGAGCCGATTTCGCCGGGGGAGACCCTGTTCATTCCGTTGGGGTATGGACCGGTGGCTTTCTCGGGGCAGATGGACTGCATCGCCATCAGCTATCACGAGAAGAAGAGGGCGGAAAATGAGTAAAGTCACGATCATCGGCGCAGGCCGCACGGGTCGTGGGATGTTCGGTGAGATGTTCTTCTCTGAGGGCGGGTTTGACCTCGCCTTCGGCGACATCAATCCCGAGCTGATCAGATCCCTTCGCGAGCAGGGTCACTACGTCGTCGAGCAGACTAACCTCGATTCCGGCATGTCGAAGGCGACTTGCGTCAGCGACTTCAAAGTTTATGACGCCAAGGCCGACCGAGAGGCGTATCTCAAGCGGCTGGCCGAGTCGGACTACATCGCGGTGGCCGTCTTCCCCTCCTCCTTCGATGACGTCGCCCGGGATTTGGCGGACATGGCCCGTCTTCGGAGGAAGAGCGGATCCGGTCAAAAGGCCGCCGTTATCCTCGGGGGCAACTTCGTCGGTCTCCGGAGCTACTTTAGCGGCGCGCTCCGCAAGCTCCTTGATGACGATGACTACGAAATCTTCGATGGACAGGTTGCCCTGGTCACCTCGAAGGCGAACCGAAAGATGACTTACTCGTCCAAGCCTGGCGCGAAGCCGCTCTCCCTTGAGGGGGACGACAAGCCCTTCCTGCCGGTCGAGGATAGGTTCCTCTTCGGCGATGGCTATGAGTACCCGTCGTTCTTCAAGCGTTCAGACGACGTCGAGCTGCGCATGGCTGAGAAGATTTGGAGCGAGAACCTCCTCCACTGCTCGCTCGGTTTTATGGGTGCCTACTATGGGTTCGCGACGATCAACGATGTGGCGTCCGACGAGTTCTGCGCAGATCTTGCCAGAAGGGCGTGGAAAGAAGGTCGAGCGGCGCTCGAGGCCGAGTACGGTATTCCTGTGCCCGACGAGTCGTTTTTCAGGACGATGCTCGACAAGTTCAAGAGCCCCCATTTCCGCGATCGGATTGACCGCGTCGTCAGGCAGCCTATGCGTAAGCTTGGACGGCATGATCGCTTTCTGGGGCCCGCGCTGCTTTGTTTGAAGCATGACATCGTTCCCTTCTTTACCCTTCGGGCGGCGGCCTACGGGTTCCTCTTCTCCGACGAGAAGGACGAGCAGGTGGCGAAGATCGCAAAGATTCGTTCGGCTATGACCCTTGAGGACGCCGTTGTCAAAATCACCGGGCTGGATGCGTCCGTGTCGGAGGAGGCGACGGCCTGCGGGCTTCTGATTGGCTTTATCCAGGAGCTGCAGTGCCTCGAGAAGCAGGCTCCCCGCGTGCCTGCCTGCGAGGAGGGGGTCCGATGAGACTGATAGCGGTAGGCCACGGTCGTTACGCCTCTGGCCTGAAGTCCGCCGTCGACATGCTTTCGGGCGACGGTGAGAAGCTCTCTTCAATTGACTTCGCTGCCGATGTCTCCCCAGATGAATTCGAGCGGCTGCTCAGGGAGGCGGTCGATGGTGACGAGGCTGTCATTATCTGCGACTTGGTCGGCGGCACCCCCTATAACCGTGCTTGTCTCCTTGCCCATGAGTCCGAGTCGGTCAGGGTCGTCGCCGGAATGAACCTTGCCGCGGCCCTTGAGGCGGTGCTTAGCCTGGAAGACGGGGCCCGGACTGCAGAGATCGCCGAGCGCCTGTGCTCATCAGTCCCCGACGGTGTGGGGCGTTTTGAGGAAGGTGCGTGTTCCGCGGACTCGGTTGATGAGGACGAGGACCTTTAGTGCTGCGTTGAGCACTATACTTTTGCCGGGGAGGGGTCGACCTCCCCGGCTTTCTATTTCTATAGGCGGTGATTGCGCTGTTTACCACGAGGGTCAAGAGCCTGTATCCCAAGTTCACTATGGCGGAGAGGAAAGTAGCCGATTACCTCATCATGAACGGCGACGATGTCGGCGAAGTGACCTCGCATGAACTTGCGAAACGGCTCGACGTGGGGCAGTCGACCGTCATGCGCTTCTCGAAAAAGATGGGCTACTCGATGTTCGGCGAGATGATCGCGGACATAAGCAGTTCGGCGGATGGGCCCTGCACCGAGATCAAGGATGAGGACAGCCCATTGATGGTGATGGGTAAGCTCGAAGGCAGGTATTGCGATCTTCTGAGGGCGGCCATCGCGAGCAATCGGGAGGAGTCCCTTGAGGAGGCCGCCCGAATGGTCGACGAGGCGGGCAATATTCTCTGCTATGGGTATATGGAGAGCTTCCTTTTGGCCTCTCGCCTGTGCTGGTCGCTGGTCGGCCTGGGCAAAAACGCGGTTTGCGACGAAGACTTGATCCAGACGAAGCGTCGCCTGAGGTTGCTCGGCCCGGAAAAGGGCCTCGTCATCGTTCTCTCTAAGTCCGGCGAGAAGGCGGAGTCGGTAGGAGTCGCCAAAGCTGCGATCGATAAGAGGGTGCCAGTTCTGGCGATTTGCGACGCGTCGGATAACCCGCTCTCCAAATTGGCGACGTCGTGCCTGCGTGTCGTCGAGGTGGCCGACCGCTCCACACCGATGACCTCCATGGGGGTGGATGCCAGCGTGATGTTGGTCATTGACACCCTGATCGCTAGCGTTTACCAGCGTGATCGCAGGGGTTATGCGGGCACGTACCGAGAGGGCCTCGTGGCCGCGCTTTCTGAGCGCCGATGACGCCTTTTTGTGGTCTTTCGGGCTCCCAAGCTCCTCCGAGGCCCCACGGGCCCAAGAGACCCTGTTTGGCGTCGCATATAGGCGTCGAAACGGACGCGTCCCAAAACTTGGTGTAAGCAGCCACGCGGTCCGCGTCTAGGAGGGCGCCGCCGCCCTCCTAGAACCGTGAGTTGCCACACAGACGATTCCAACGGAAGGGACGGCCGCTATGGAGGCTTTACACGAGGAGGCGCTCGCGAGGGCGGGCTACCGGCGCACGTGCGACTTGCTGGCCGCCGTCGACCCCCGGACGCGGAGCTGCTCGAGGACGCGGCGTCCTCGGCGCTTGCCTACCTCGACTTCCCCCGCGAGCACGTGACGTGGGCGCGCACGAACAACGTGCAGGAGCGGATGAACTGCGAGGCCAAACGCCGCACGAGGGTGGTCCAGGCGTTCCCCTCGTTCGGCTCTCTCGTCAGGCTGGTGGGCGCCGTGTGCTGCGACCAGAACGACGCGTGGTTGGCCTCGAGGAACTTCATCGGCGTCAGGTCGCTCGACCCCGGCTACGGGTGCAAGCCGCTGCCGGAGGAGCCGGGCGGCGTCGACAGGGCGCTGAGGCTCGTCGGAGAGGCGTTCGACAGGAAGAGGAGGGTGGCGTAGCACCGGGGGTGGACTCATGCCCCCTAGGAGGGGCCCTGCACCACTTTACTTTTGGTCGGAAATGGAGGGCCCAGTTCTGTCGATGACTGGGCCCTCCTGCGTTTGTGCAAAAAACAGGGCGTCGCCTCCCTGTCGTAAGGATGGCTCTCTTTAATCAACACTACATGCTCAGCGGTATCTCCTTTACCGATGTGAAGACATGGTTCGGAAGGTATGGGGAGCTTTGCGCATCATCCAGTGTTGACTCTCCCGAAAGAACCAATACTGAGACGAACCCCGCATTGTTTCCCGCAGCAATATCGGTATAGAGCCGATCGCCTACCATGGCGATTTCGCCACGCTGGATTGATTCAAATCCCAGTTCCACGAGCCGCTCCATGAGATAATCCGTGATTGGCGTGTTGGGCTTTCCAATCACCGTGTCCGGCGTCCTGTTCGAAGACGCTTGGACGAAGGCCATTATCGCTCCGGCGTCGGGGATGAAGCCGCTGGATGTGGGACAATTCAGGTCCGGGTGGGTAGCGATGTACGGGAGTCCTGACCTAACGAAATCGCATGCCTTGGTCATACTTGAATAGGTAAGCTCGGTATCAAATCCAATGACTACAACTTCGGGGTTCATGTCGTCGAGTACTATCCCGCTTGCAAGGAACTCATTCTTCAAGAGCTGGTTGCCGAGAAGAAACACCCGCTTGTTTTGATAGTGCTTGTTCAAATACCAAGTCGCAGCCTGTCCCGAGGTAATGATTTCTTCATCGCCTATCGCATAGCCCATTGTATGCAGCTTGGAGATATAGCTCGAGGGGTCTTTCGATGAGTTGTTGGTCAGGAGGATGAATCTCCTCCCACTTCGTTTGATACGATCGAGAAAATTTTTGGCCCCATCTATCCAGGTAGTGTCGAGATAGATTGTCCCATCCATATCCAAGACGAATACTTTCGTCCCGTCAAAGGTAGAGATGGGGCAGCTGTCGACAGGGGGGAGCGTGCTTCTCACGTAGACTCCTTCTGCGAAGATGGAACGAATTGATGTGCCAGGAGGTGACGAATCGCCTCGTAGCTGCACGCAAAACTACAGTTCTATCATTCTGCTTATCCTGTTGAAGGTTGCCCTTCTTCGTGCGCTTGGCGAGAACGAGATCAGATTCTTGGCATGAGAAGACGGAATGTCAATCGATTCGAGCGTCTGCTTCATTCCAATGCTGGAATAAAGTGACCGAAGCGAATCTGCTGTGGGAATGTCCTGCACAACGCCTCTGATGGCTGGCCATGCGGACACGAGCATCTCGGGAGATACCATCTCAATTTCGTCTACGCTGTTCTCCTGGGCAATCCCTTCGTAGAGTTCATTGCCCCAAAAACCTCGAAGCTCTTCTTCGGAGAAACGACGATATGGAATGACGTGGCTTGAAATATCCTCAATCTTGGCGAGTCTGTGGTAGTACTCCGAGATTAGGATCGTGCCGACTCCCACCTTTTCCCCATGCAAGCCTGAAGAATGGATTCTGATGCTCGGCGGCTCCATCTCGATGGTGTGAGAAATATGATGCTCGGAACCGGAGGCTGGCCTTGAGTTTCCCATGAGCTGCATTGCCAGGCCGGATAGCAAGAGGGCATATATCAGGTTGGCCGTTGCGGCCTCGTCGCCCTTTGGCACTCGGTTGCAGCACTCAAAGACGGTGTTGACGGCATTCATGGTTAGGTCATTAATTCTCTTACAGAAATGCTCGCCATTCACGAGGTGAGTAATCTTCCAGTCCGCAAGGGCAGTGAACTTTCCGATGATATCGCCTATGCCAGACAAGGAAAGTCTGAGTGGTGCAGCGTTTATTACAGACGTATCCGCAATGACGAGTCTGGGCGCAATTCCTGGCATCGTGGTTTTTACGCCCTGCCAGGTCATGGCTGATACTGTCGAGCAGAAGCCATCGACACTTGCGGCGGTCGGGCAAGCCACAAAGGGAATGTTGAGCTTGTGCGCACAGTAGCGCGTCGTGTCATGAATGGTCCCGCTTCCAATGGCAACGAGATAGTCCACCTGGTGACCTGAGAGCTTCTCCAAGACCTCTTCGGTGGCATGCTCGTCCGCATGCAAGCCGGTGGGGTTCAGAATCACATCAACCTGGGATTTTGGTCTTGTCAGATTACTGGCATCGTATGTGTTCTCGTCATAGATGGTGCCTCTGGTTCCAGAGATAGTGAACTCGTCCATAATGGAATCAAAGTTTGACATCAAGCCTGAATCAATGAGAGCTGCTTGGGTTGTCATCACATGGTTGGTGCCACATTCGCATTGTCCGCTGAGCTTGGTGCTGTCGATTTTCACTGCCGGCTCCTTTCGCGAGCTATGGCCATCGCAACCCTTTGCCTGTTTTTCAATGGCGCCAGAAGAAGACTCTCAAGCAGGGGAGGCTACCTATGTTCCATCCGGATGCCTCTCTCGTTCCGCGCGAGAGGAGCGACTCCTTGCAAAGGGCCATAGTAGAGACAGCAAAAGTATAGCTCCCATGAACTAGAAAAGAACCAATTTGAGTAAAAAAGAACCAAGTGGTTTTTACACCCGCATAACTGAATTTATACGCCAGATTCAGGATGGCGATGAGGAATACACTAGAATCGACACCACCGGACGAGGCGCGAGAAGGGGTTTCGTACTATAGGACCAGTTGAATTAATTAATACAAAATTACTTAATAATGATATAAATATAGCTTCATATAATGAAGAATCCTCTTTATATGGCTCATAGGACATATATAAACCACTCACTGACAAAAAACTACCATTCATAGCAATACCACTGGTACTAAATAATAACAATGTACTTATTTGTACTAATTGGAAGATTATATGTGATAGAGTCAATTCATAAATTGAAGGAATGTACACCTTAAAACCACTGGAATTCTAAGAGCGATATCAGTGTGGTGGCTCACTGCGAAACCTAGGGGTTTTGTCAGGAAAAATTAGTGCTATTTCAGGGGGAGGGGCAATAGTGATGAAATTTGTTTTGGTGTCGCACGGAGATTTCGCGAAGGGATTGCTCAGCGCGGCAACCATGCTTCTCGGCCCACAGGCGGAAATAGAGGCTGTTGGTCTCTATCCGCAGGATGAACCAGAATCGTTTCGCACAAGGTTGGAGGCAGTCCTCCTTCCGGAAGATGAGGGGAATGTCATCTTCTTCTCTGACTTATTCCACGGTACTCCCTTCAACGTAGTGACTGACCTCTCGCGTGATCACGATATCTACCACGTCACCGGTGTGAACCTCGCCGTCCTTCTCGAGGCCCTACTTTGCAGGAGTGATCCTGGAATCTCGTGCCAGATCGTTTGTGACAACGCGATAACTGCTGCGAAGGAAAGCGTGCTCGATGTTCGAGAGCTTCTTTCAAGCAATATTGAAATTGAGGACGAAAACGAAATCGAAAATGAGGAGTTCTAGTTCGTCACAGCGTTGGAAGGGAGTGGAAGTAATGAGAAATGTGGTCTGGTCTCGTGTCGACGATCGTCTGATTCATGGGGAGGTGGTCACGGCATGGACTCCCTCAATGAACGCCAATTGCATCTTGATTGTTGACGACGGAGTTGCCGCTGACACCTTTAATAAGCGTGTGATCAAATCTCTGGCACCTGCGGGTGTCAAGGTCTTCGTTATCACTGTCGAGAAGGCCGCCGAACGCCTTGTCGCAGAGGGAAGGCCCGGGGAGCGCATCATCGTTCTCACTAAGTCTCCCATCGCCTTCGCCCAGCTTATTGACGCTGGCGTTCCCATTCGGCAGGTGAATCTCGGGGGAATGGGAATCAGGGGGAATCGCCGGCCCTTTGTTAAGAACGTATCTGCTTCCCCGGAAGAGGTGGATGCAATCGAGCGGATGAGGGAGAAAGGAGTGCGCGTTTTCTATCAGCTTGTTCCCGAGCAAGGGGTTACTGAAGTAGACGATGCAATTATCAAAAAGTATAGGTCGGAGGCATAAGAATGGCACCAATTCAAGCTTTGCTGTGTGGCATTGTCTATTGGCTCGCAGTGGGAAACCTTCCCTTTGTTGGCCTGTGGTCCCTACAGCGCCCATTAGTCTGTGGCTTTGTTACAGGAATCATCCTTGGCGACCCCCTCCAAGGCGCGCTAATCGGCGGGACGATTAACCTTGTCTATCTCGGCTTCATCTCGGCAGGTGGATCAATGCCTGCGGACATGGCGCTCGCGGGTATTCTTGGCACGGCTTATGCGATCGTAGGCAATATGGGTGCCAATACGGCTCTCGCTCTTGCCGTTCCAATCGGCATTCTTGGAACTATCGTCTGGTATCTCCGTATGACCTTTGACTCGATCTTTGTTCACATTGGCGATAGGTACATCGAGAACGAGCAATACAACAAGATCTGGCGAGCCAACGTGCTGTTCCCCCAGATGTTCTGTGCAGTTATCGCTGTGATTCCCTGTGCGTTGGCGGCATACTTTGGAGCTGCCTACATCCAGGGACTCCTTGACGTGGTTTCCGGTCGAATTCTGACGGTCTTTGAGGTTATCGGCGGTCTTATGCCTGCACTGGGAATCGGCATAACACTTCAGTATATCTATAAGGGGCCTGCTCGCGTGTTCCTGTTCATGGGCTTCATACTTGCGGTCTACTCAGGAATGGGATTGCTCCCGCTCGGTATCATCGCTGCGCTTGTTGCCATCATCTACGTGCAGGTAACTGCAACTGTTGGATCAGCTACCCCAGCCATTGAGGGCGCAACTGAGGATGACGAGGAGGAATTCTAATGGCGCAGGACAACAATACCGTGATGGCCCGTGAAGGCGGACTCGTCACCAAGAAGGCCCTTTTGCATGCGTGGTTCAACTGGGAGACGTTCGTACAATGCTGCTATAACTACGAGAGGATGATGGGGCTGGCGTGCGCTCACGTTTTCGTCCCCATTATCTACTGCCTGTATAAGGATGACCCATCGAAGCGCAAAGCCGTGATGCGGCGTGAAGCAGAGTTCTTCAACGTGCACATTGAGTTCGGTGCCTGCATCCTCGGTTTGGCGATTGCTCTCGAAGAGCAGATGGCAATGGGGGAGGATGTTCCTGGGGAGCTTATCACCAATCTCAAGACTGCTCTCATGGGTCCTCTGGCCGGCGTTGGCGACACCATTTGGCAGGGCGTCGTCATCCCCATTCTGTTAGGAATTTGCATAGACCTCACTTTGAAGGGCGCAGGAATATGGGGGCCGATTCTCTACACCATTCTCATTTGCGGCGGCGCATATGCTTTTAGCTACATCAACTTCATGTTTGGCTATCGCGCAGGTAGCGAGGCGGTGCTGAACTTCATAGAGAGTGGGAAGCTGGACCAGGTTTTAACAGGCGCCTCCATCATGGGTTGCATGGTTATGGGTGGCCTCATCGTGAACTACGTCAAGGTCACATGCGGCATTGATATCGTCACTTCGGGGTCCACGTTTAACATCCAGGCCGACTTCTTCGATCAGGTGCTGCCAAAGGCATTGCCACTGGCAGCCACTATGGGCATTTACGCTCTTCTCAACAAGCGTTGGTCGTCCCTTAAGATCATCGGACTGATTGTCGCTGTCGGCATCGTCTTCGGTGCAACGGGCATTCTCACCTACGCGTAACAATCTCTTCGTGGCGTGACGGGTCACCTCCGGTGGCTCGCTACGCCACGCTCTTGAGAAAGGATCATTCCAACATGAAGGCATGTTTAATGATTGCTCCGGGTAATGTGAAGGTCGAGGAAATCGAAATGCCTTCCATTGGAAGTAACCAGGTACTCATTGAGGTGAAGGCCGCTGGAATATGCACCAATGACATACGTGACTACCTTGGGGACTGCGATTACTCATACCCGCGCATTGGCGGTCACGAGTATGTCGGAGTGATTCACTCCATGGGCAGCCGCGTGAACACAAGTCGCTTTCATGTTGGGCAGAAGGTAGTCAACTACATCATTGACGATTGTAAGGAGTGCTACTTCTGTAAAACGGGCAATGAAAACATCTGCGAGGACTTCCCTCACTCCAAGGTTTTTCACAATGAGGATGGAATTTCCGGCTATTGCGGGTTTGCCCAGTACGTCGCCGCAGATGCGAAGGATCTTGTGGGGTATGAGAAACAAGACTCCTGGGAGAGGATGGCTCTAACGGAGCCACTCGCGTGCGTTGTCAACAGTGTCAATCGAGCCAACATCGAGTTTGGTCAAGACGTCCTCGTCGTGGGCGGCGGGACAATGGGACTGCTGCACGTGATGCTTGCAGTCAGTCGTGGTGCTCGGGTGTTTTTGAGCGAACCAATGGCTGATCGTAGGAACAAGGCGCTTGAACTCGGCGCAAGTGATGCCTTTGACCCCACAAGTGTCAATCCGATTCAGACCATTAAGGACCTTACGGGCGGACGTGGGGCGGATGTGGTCTTTGATACCGTTGCGCTGCCGGAAATTGCCGGTCAGGCCATCGAGATGACGGCCCCCTGCGGGACCTGCATCCTGTTCAGCTCCATTCATCCCAATGAGTCCATCCCGGTTGCCATCAATGCCGTGCACGCTCAGCAAAAGACGATTACGGGCGCAGAAAGCCCAACCGTGCACTCCTTCTATCAAGCAGTGCAACTAATTGATAAGAAGATAATTGACCCTTTGCCGCTGGTTGAGAAGGTGTTTGACTACACGGACTTCCAGGCCGCCATCGACGAGGCGATGCGTCCCGACACTTATAAGGTCATCGTAAAGTTTGGTATGTGGGAATGAAATACGTCGTCGGCATAGACCTAGGAACCTCATCAGTAAAGCTTGCGCTTGTCAGCAATGCTGGCGTGCTGGCGAAGGAGTGCCAACGAGAGTATGAGCCCACTCGTCCCCATCCTGGATGGAAGGAGATTGACCCAGCGCTCTGGTGGGATGCGACATTCGATGGTCTGCGCGAGCTTCTGTCGGGAGGTCCCGTTGATGTTGCCTGCATCGGAGTCACCGGTCAAATGCATACCACCGTTTTTTTAGATGCGCGTGGAAACAGTATCCGTCCAGCAATCATGTGGAACGACTCAAGGACCTCGGATATGGTCGGACGTGCCAGAAGGACTCTCGAAGACATCGGAGAGAAGTATCTATCTCAAATCATTTCCTGCGGGAGTCCCGCTCTGAACCTTCTTTGGCTCAAAGAGAATGAGGCAGAGAATTACCACAGGTTGTACAAGTTCCTCATTGGTCCGGATTGGCTTGTCCACCAGATGACCGGCTCGTATCTTGGGACGGACTACTGTGAGGCATCAACTTCGTCGCTATTCAATCTCTCAAAGAAAAAATGGTCATATGCGGCGATTGACGCTCTCGGCCTTTCGCGTGCGCTCCTGCCGAACGTGAGGAGTAGTGCTGAGATTGCCGGGACACTACACGACGAGTATGCCAAGGCACTGGGGTTGTCTCGAGGAATCCCCGTCATTGTCGGTACGGGAGACAATCCGGCATCCGCCTTGGCAACAGGTTGTCTGCAGAATAACTTGCCCGTATTGTCACTTGGCACCTCGGGTGTCCTGATGTTCACACGCCCCCATTTTGACCCTGCATTCAAGGGGAAGAACATTCAGGTCTCACTTCAGGGCAATGACGTAATCAATCTCGTTCAGGGGACCGTTCAGGCCTGTGGCTTGAGCTTCAGTTGGTGGAACAAATCCATCCTGATGAGGGATAGTTTTGACGAGGTGGAGTCGGAGATTACAGCTGAATTCGAACAATCTCCAACGAGAAAACCCCTCATCTACTATCCCCATATTTCCGGGGAAAAGACAATCTATGGAGACGCCTCCCTCACCGGGGCATTTATCGGCCTGACCAGCGACGTAACGAGAGCTCAAATGACGTTGGCTGTCATGGAGGGAGTTGCGTTCGGGGTATGTCAGCTCGCTGAGGAGATGCAGGTTTCCTTGACTGACTTTGACGCCCTCAAGGTAATCGGAGGCGGCTCAAAGAGCGACACATGGATGCGCGTCCTGTCGAGCGTCCTCAACGTGACAACGGTACGATCTGAATCATACGCAAGTGCCTCGTTTGGGGCTGCACTCCTTGCTCTGAGCGCCTTGAGGGGCAATTCATCGCTCGTGCAGCGTAACCTTCCCGTCGATACAATGCAGCAGTTTCATCCCAACGAGGGGCTTTTGAGGCACTACGAATCGGTCTATTCAAAGTTTTTGCGTGTTCATGATGCAATCAAGCTTGTCCTTGGGGATCGAAGCGAGGTGAGTTCTTGAGAGAGAAAGCTACCTGCGATATATGTGGAAAGAAGCTCGGTTTTAGGAAGTTTAAATATAGCACTGGGGTAATTTGCAAGGACTGCTATAAGCTCGCTTCCGAGAGCTACACAACGACTATTGCGGAGAAAACATTCGATGAGGTGATGGCTGCTTACGACAGGCGCAAGAGCCAACTCGAGAGCGATGTGAATTTTTTGCCGACGAAGCGCGTCGCCAACTACCTTCAGATTGACGAGCGGCGCGAATTGATTTGCCTGCCCAACAATCGCTTGATCGGATTGATAGCAGGCGATAAAGAGGGACTTTCTGCTCCAGAGTACATTAAGTGGGCGGATGTGTACGCCTGCTCAATCGTTACAACTCCCCGCCTGACTCAAAGTCAGATGCGTGGAGAGGGAATCGCCGAAGGAACCACCATCTCCTCGCTTTCGGTGGAAATCAAGACCCGTCGTCCCAAGGCCTCCCATGTCATTTGCTTCTTGAAAAACAAGACTAGAGTAAAGAGCTTTGCCTTCAGACACACGTTTGATTTGACAAAAAGGTGTGTGGATATGGTCAATCAGTACTGCATTGGCAAGGAGTCTTAGGCCGCGCATTCGGCTCCATCGGACGAGCAGCGCCGTAGCGCAAAAAAGAGCATGAGATTACAAGCGCGTTGTTGAAAATGGAGGACGCTATGGCTTTGGTAGATATGAACGAACTCGTGACAATCGCAAAAAAGAACGATGTTCTTCTGCCGGCATTTAATACGACCAACCTTGAAATGACACTGGCAATCATGGACGCATTTGAGCGCGCCGGAATGCCGGGAATTATTCAAATCGCGCCAACAAACGTGAGGCTGTCGGGATATGAGTACATCTCTACTATTGTGCATATGGCGGACAAAAGCTATAGCGTCCCCTTTGCGCTCCATCTTGATCATGGCAAGACGATTGATGATGTCAGAAATGCTGTGAATGCGGGCTTCACATCGGTAATGATTGATGGAGCGGCGCTGCCCTTTGAAGAGAATATCCTGTTCTCGCGACGCGCGGTCGACTACTGTCACTGCAAGGGCGTGCCGGTAGAGGCAGAGCTTGGGGCAATTAAGGGCAAAGAAGACGACCACGTATCCGAGGCGGATTTGAAGACTGATCCCAGCCAGGTGAAAGAGTTCGTTGAGGGGAGCGGCTGCGATCTTCTTGCAGTTTCCGTCGGAAATGTCCACGGTCTTGAGGACACCCCAAAAATCGATCTGCCCCTCTTGGAGAAGATATCCGCAGTTAGCCCCTGCCCGCTTGTTCTCCATGGTGGATCTGGGATTGAGTACTCGACAATCTTTGCTATGAAAAAGTACAACATGGTTAAGATTAACATCGCCAGCGATCTTCGCCGCGCCTTTATCAGCTCTGTCGGCAAAGCGTATGAGGCAAATGCTATGGAGCACAATCTTGCCAAGGTGCTTCTTGAGGCACGCTCGGCCGTAACCGAGGTTGCTTACAAGACCTTGCTTGCTATCAATGGCATGGAGTAAGGGCAATTTTTTCGACAGAAGGCCACTACCATTCCGAGCTTAGGGACGAAGGATCGGTGCTGCTAGATTCGAATTTTGCGTGATATGCGTGTCTGCACATTACATAACGCAAAGTGATAGCAAGCTGACGCGAAGGGGTAGTAGGCACGAGGGAGCTGGAGCGTCTCAATGGGCATCTTATCGAGTCAGGCTACGCCTGGAGACTATACGGCTGAGGTATTTAAGCCGATAGACTCTCGTGACATGTATATCTGGGATGTTAATGATGTCATGGCGGATGGAAAGCCCATCAAATCGGTCCGCAACAGGCCTTGGAGCTTCTTTATTCTTGGCGCGCTGGCAATTGGTTTCTTTATCTGGACTGGGCCAGGTTTTATTGTGGTCAATCTTATCCTGCTTGCACTCCTGATAGTCCTGACATTTGTAACGAGCAACGATCCTGTTATGACGCTATATCCGGACGTAATAATCTGCCATAAATGGAAAAACCCAAGCTCAATATGTGTAATACCCCGTGACAAGGTCGCATATTGGAACTCTCCGATTGGCAGGGCGGCTGGCATCCAAATTGTGTTCAGCGATCCGATGGATGAGAAAAAGAACGTCAGCATCACAATAAAAACGATGAACTCGTTTGGGGTCGTCCAGCTGCTTGACAAGTATTTCTATGACAAGTCCTTGTCAAGGATGCAGCTTGAGCATACTGCGGCTTCAACCAAGGGCAAGCTCGGAAGAAAGCTCAGAGAGAACAATCGATTCGGACGTTCTGCAGAGTGAAAGCTCGTTACAACGAGCAAACTCTTTGCAGAAAAAGGAAGCCACGCAGTTTCCTAACCGGTTTTGTATGGATAGAGGGTGATGTGCTTTTTTAATAATAAAAGAGAGATGGCATCATAGAATAATACCAGTAAAAAAGACCACTTGTATTATAATCAGACCAATTTATACTCGTGTTGTCTTGAGCGCGACAAAGTTCTCAGCTTTTTAGTCAGTAGCAGAGCAAGTGTCCAGCAGGTGTTTATGACGCGCGAAGGAGAGAGCATGCCAGAAAAAATGAAGACAGTCGTATTTCATGGTGTCGAGGACCTTCGGGTTGAGGAGTACGAAGTTCCACCCGTAGGCTATGGGCAAATTCTGGTTCGCGTCAACGCATGTGCCATTTGCACCTGGGAGCAGCGGGTTTACAAGGGCATCAACAAGGTTGAGTACCCGTTTATCGGCGGCCACGAGATCGCTGGAGTGGTCCAAGAGATTGGTCCCGGGGTTGACGAGAAAATGTGGCATGTCGGAGACTCGGTTGTATGTGGTGTGCAGCTTGCGTGCAACAGCTGTGCCCAGTGCAAATCCGGTAACCAAAATGCGTGCAAGAACTTTGACCACAGCAAGCATCTTCCAGGGCTTCCTTACCATGGAATGGGTGGGTTGAGCTCACATTATCCGGTAAACGTATCAAGCTGTTTCAAGTATGATGGCATCCCACCCACTCAGGCGGCAATCGCTGAGCCAGTGTCCTGTGTGGTGCGCTCAATCGAAACTGCGGATATCCATTTTGGCGATGTTGTGCTCGTAATCGGATGCGGAATCATGGGACAACTTAATGCCCTTCTTGCGGCAAAGAGGGGTGCAATGGTTATCGTGTCTGACATGAATGAGCAGCGGACAGACCTTGCCCTTTCTCTTGGGGCCAAGTTTGCCATTAATCCCTCAAAGAGTAACCTGCACGATCGAATCTTCGAAATCACGAGGGGTGAAATGTGTGATGTGGTGATTGACACCACCCCCCTTACCAGCGTCGTGGCCGAGGCGGCCTCATGCCTGGCAAATATGGGCAAGCTTGTGTTTTATAGCTCCTTCCACCCGGATACCCCAGTTCCCTTTAGCCCAAACACCCTGCATGGACATAACCTGCAATTTATTGGGGTAGCCAACTCAAGCCAGGGTGATTTTGTGAGGGCTACTCGTCTGCTCTCCGAGGGAGTAATTTCTGTCGAGCCGTTCGTGAGTGAAAGCTATCCTGTGGAGGAGGCCAAGGCGGCCTTCGAGTCTGCCTGCAAGGGAGACAAATTCAGGGTGGTTATCACCTTTTAGGTGCGATAGATTCAACAGGATGTAATGGCTGCAACCATGAGACCTGAAGCAGAGAGAGAGTATGCAACCTTGTCAACGTCCACGAAACTCCGGCTGAAAAAAGACAAAGGCATTCCTTTGTATGTATCACTCAAGAACGAACTTGAGTCGCTTTTTTCTAGCACTCCTGCGAATACCCCTCTTCCCGGCGAAAGAGAGCTAAGCGAACGATACGGAGTCAGCCGGACGACGGTAAGAAAAGCCAAGGATCTACTCAGCCGCGATGGAGTAGTGCATAACGTTCATGGAGTGGGGTCCTTTAGCAAGGGTGCCGAAGTTCACTCCTCTGACAGGTCTTTTGCCTTGAGTAACAGACAGATTTCCTTCTTTGATCAAGTGGTTTCTCAGGGCGGAATACCCACCTCAAAAGTTCTCGTGCAAGATATCAGGGAAGCTGATGCGAATATTGCTGAGCGCCTTGGAATCAAGCCAGGGGAAAAGATTTTTTCGCTAGAGCGTTTGAGATACATCAACGGGGAGCTGTATCAGATTGCAAGCTGCGTCATCCCGCTGCATCTGTGCCCTGACTTGATTAAAAGAGATTTTGCTGAAGATGTGTCCCTTTACCGTGTGCTTGAGGAGTATGGGATAGTACCTGCCTATGCATTAAAGAAAATAAAGATCGTAAAAGCAGATGATTATGACTCGGCCCACCTGGGCATCGAGCCTGGCAGTCCTGTTGCCGTAACCTACGCTACCACCTACGACTCCTCTTCTTCGATAATCGAATACTCTGTAACGAGGTCGCTGGCATACATTTTTGAGGTACAAATGGCAATTTGTGATAATGGGTTTGCAAAAAACCTGGATAAGATATTCGACATCAACACTGAAGGATAGGAAGTGGCGTCCGCGAACGCGGGTTGAGACCATAGGCTCGTGGCTGAAAACGTACTAGATTAAGAGGTCCAAAGTGTCCGCAAACGTGATGATTTTCCCGTCGCTCGCCTGCTGCGATCCTGGAAAACGTGTCAACTACCTGCGTGCCTTCGAGCAAGCGCATGTTGAGGCGATTCACTTTGACGTGACAGACGGGCACTATTCTCCGACTATCTGTTTGGGGGTTGATGACTTCAAAGACGTGAGGAGGCACACCAGCCTTCCCATTGACCTGCATCTTGCCGTACAAAACCCTGAGCAGTGCATTGATTTTTTTCCTTTGTGCCAAGGTGATAGATGTAGCTTCCATCCCGAGGTTTGCAATCAGCCCTACCAGACGCTACAGCGGCTGGCTAAGAGAGGCGTTCACGCAGGCCTTGCCATTAGTCCTGGAGTGCCTATCGACTATCTTCGTGAGTGCTTCGGAGTGTTGGATTTCGTGCTGGTAATGGCTGTTAATCCGGGTTTTGCCGGGCAGAAGATTGTGCCGAATCATTTTGAGAAGCTTGCTAGGGTGGTTCGTCTTGCGTGGGAGTCGGAGTTGCCGATGGAAGTGATTGTGGATGGGAACACAACTGCCGAACATGCCGCCCGCATGGTTGGTATTGGGGCTTCTGGGCTAGTTGTGGGTAGCTCGTCGCTCATCCACGGCAGTCCGAGCAGATTCCTAAAAAAATATCCAGAGTATTTTGCGCGTGTTTCCGGAACGGTTAGTGCGAAATAACGAGGTCTATCGAGAAGAGATTGGAGCAGGGTATGTTAGTAAATTTGAGGGATATATGTAGTATTGCTGAACAGAATAATATGGCAATTGCTGCCATAAACGTTGCAAGTTTTGAATCAGTGCGAGCTGCGCTCGATGTTGCCGAGCAAACAGGCCACCCCATCATTATCCAACATGCTCAAGGGCATCAGCACCTTGCTCCCCTCAAGGACATTGGCCCTACCATGATAGCTCTGGCAGAGCGTTCAAGCGCACTTGTCTGTGTCCATCTCGACCACTGCGAGGACCTCTCCTATGCGGTGCGTGCGCTGGACATGGGGTTCACGGGCGTAATGTTCGACGGCTCCGCCCTGCCATATGAAACCAATGTCGAGCGATCCTGCCGTATGGCATCGCTCTGCAGGGACTATCAAGCGGGTCTCGAGTGTGAGATTGGCTCGATGGGTAGCCGCGAAGCGGGCGAGAAGGATGAGGGTGGCACGGTCGAGGAGTCTGGTGCCGTATACACCAATCCAGATCAAGCTGCTGAGTTTGTCAAGGTTACCGGTCTTGACATTCTCGCGTGCTCATTTGGCACCGTGCATGGCATCTACAAGGGAGAGCCTCACCTCAACTTCGATGTTCTTTCGGACATTCGTGCCCTTGCCAAGGTTCCCCTGGTGATGCATGGGGGATCGGGAGTCTCAGACGAAGATTATGCGCGTGCCATCGACGCTGGCATTCGCAAGATAAACTACTACACCTATGGCGCAAAGTATGCGGGGGAGGCAGTCTGCGCGCTTGCTGACAGGCGCCGCAGCGCAAAGCCAGGCGCAGTGGTGTACTGGCACGATATGACTCGCACCGCCTACGATACCCTGAGGGATACGTTTGAGCATGTCGTGACGGTCTTTGCCAATGGAGCCTTGCCGATGGCGTAACCAACACCACGGCCGTCTAGCTCCTTGCCCCTACAGCAAGAGTACATTGAACGTCTCTGTCGATTGCCGCTGTCCCGGTACATTCGGGGCAGCGCGCTGCGATTTGGCTGCCGTTAGGCTATCGTGTGCATGTTTTGAGGGAGAAGCCCCACGTGACCTGGCGGCAAACTGACTGGAGGGCAGCAGATGGATCGTACGAGAATCGCGAGGCTCTATGCGGACAAGGAGGCGCTGGGCGGATCGACGCTCACCGTCGCCGGCTGGGTCCGCTCAACGCGCGACATGAAGAACTTCGCCTTCGTCACGCTCAACGATGGCAGCTGCTTCAAGGACCTGCAGGTAGTCCTTAACCGGGACCGCCTTGGCGACGAGACCTACAACCACATCGTCTCTCAGGGCGTTGGCTCGGCGCTCGTCGTCACGGGCGAGCTTGCCCTCACGCCCGACCGCCCGCAGCCCTTTGAGCTCCAGGCGACGGAGCTCGCGGTAGAGGGGGCGTCCGCACCGGACTATCCCATGCAGAAGAAGCGGGCCACGCGCGAGTTCCTGCGTACCCAGCAGCACCTGCGGAGCCGCACCAACCTCTTCCGGGCCGTGTTTCGCGTGCGCAGTGAGGCGGCCTTCGCCATTCACCGCTTCTTCCAGGAGCGTGGCTTCGTCTACGTCAACACGCCCATCATCACCTCGTCGGACGCCGAGGGCGCCGGTGAGATGTTCCGCGTCACCACGCTCGACGTCGAGAACCCCCCGCGCACCGAGGACGGCAACATCGACTGGTCGCAGGACTTCTTTGGCAGGCCCACCAACCTCACCGTTTCGGGCCAGCTGCAGGCCGAGAACTTTGCCCTTGCGTTTGGGGACGTCTATACCTTTGGCCCCACCTTCCGCGCCGAGGACTCCAACACGCGGCGCCATGCGGCGGAATTCTGGATGGTCGAACCCGAGATGGCGTTCTGCGATCTGGCGGGCGACATGGACGTCGCCGAGGCCATGCTGAAGTACGTCCTCAACTACGTCATGAGCAGCTGTGCCGACGAGCTCGCGTTCTTTTCCAAGTTTGTCGACAAGGGCCTGCTCGACCGTCTGAGGCACGTTGCCACGAGCGACTTTGCCCGCGTCAGCTACACCGAGGCCGTCTCCATTCTCAAGGCGGCGCAGGCGTCCGGCACCACGTTTGAGTTCCCGGTAAGCTGGGGCGTCGACCTGCAGACCGAGCACGAGCGCTACCTCACCGAGCGGCATTTTGGATGCCCCGTTTTCGTGACGGACTACCCCGCCGCCATCAAGGCCTTCTACATGCGCCTCAACGACGACGGCAAGACGGTTGCCGCCGCCGACTGCCTCGTGCCCGGCATCGGCGAGATCATCGGCGGCTCTCAGCGCGAGGAGCGTCTGGACGTGCTTGAGGGTCGCATGCGCGATCTGGGGCTCGACCTTGACCAGTACCGCTACTATCGCGACCTTCGGCGCTTCGGCGGATGCCGCCATGCGGGCTTTGGCCTGGGCTTTGAGCGCCTCGTCATGTACCTTACCGGCGTCGACAACATCCGTGACGTTCTGCCGCACCCACGCACCGTCGGCAACGCCGAGTTCTAGGGAATCGTCGGAACTTTCTAGGGGGCTGTCGGATGGTATAGCTTGCAGCCTGCGATTTGCCCGGACCCCCCGGACCCCCGGAGAAAACTTTGAAACTATTAGAGAAAGCTCTGAGATTATTAATGACCGGAGAGGGCTCACGCTGAGCATTAATTATTTGCATCCTGGGAAAACGTCTTATCAATGACCAAATCGGCCTGACTTGGTCATTGATAATTTCAAGCATGCTCGCAGGCGCGGGGCGATGCTCGCGAGCACGGGAAGACGCGCCCGAGCAGGGGGCGATATGCCCGAGCATGGGGCGACGCGCTCGGACGTGGGGAGCATGCGCGGCGGCGTGGCACGATGATTAGCAGCATAACTACCATAAATATTCAATATAATGCTTTGAAGTAATATTTAAATCATCCTGTTAAACAAAGGATACAACCTCATACATTAAGATAGGTACATTGGATATCTAGACTAAGCTAATCCACTCATCGTCAATTTCTGCACGCTCGCGAAACCGCATCATAAGGCCGGCGCTGTCCGTATGGCGCTTGGCTACGCTTGCTGCGAGGGTTCATTACAGGCTGGCGGTCGGGCCACGCGCCAGGTGGTGCAGCGTCACGCGCCAGGTGGTGCAGCGCCATGCGCCAGGTGGTGCAGCGTCACGCGCCAGGTGGCGCAGCGCGCGGCGCCGGTCGGCGCGGAATCGTCCCGTCACAAGAAGCGGAGGGTCGCATGTTGAAGAAGTCGCACGTGAGGTTTTCCAAGATTCCCCAGGTCCTGATAACGGCGGGGCTGTCGCTCGCCCTGGCGACAAGCCCGTCGGTGGCGCTCGCCTGCACGCAGATCTACGTGGGCAGCGCACAGTCGGCGGACGGCGACACCTACTGGGGCAGGTCGGAGGACTTTGCCAATCGCTATGGCAAGGCCTTTGGCATTGAGCCGGCGACCACGCAGGGCAAGACCCTCCAGTCATACGAGAACGGCGTGGACCCGTCGGAGAGCTTCCAGTACAAGATAGAGGGACCCACCTTCCGCTACACCTATGTCCGTGACACGCCGGACAACTGGACGCTTGAGGGCGACGTCGCCGCCAAGGCGTACTCTGAGGCGGGCACCAACGAGAAGGGCGTGAGCGTCTCCTCGACGTTGACCACCAACATGAACGACAAGATCGACGCGGTGGACCCCAGGGTGGACACGGGAATCGGCGAGTACTCCATCGCCGACTTCGTCCTGTCGCAGGCTTCTACGGCCCGCGAGGGCGTGGAGCTTCTCGGCAAGGTCATTGACGAGAAGGGCACGCAGGACGCCAACCAGATCGTGATCGGCGACGCCAAGGAGACCTGGATCTTCATGCAGCTGTCGGGTCACGAGTGGTGCGCCGTCAAGATGACGCCCGACGTCGTCTCGCTCAACCCCAACATGGACAACCTCAAGTTCGACGCAAACCTGGACGACGCCGAGACCTGCCTGCATTCGGCTGGCATCGTCGAGACGGCCAAGAAGGCCGGGTCCTACGTGGAGAGGGACGGCGCGATGGACGTCGCCGGCTCCTACGGCTCAACCTCCGAGGCGCAGGAGGCGGGACAGAACACCCGCTACGTCCAGGGCCATGACTACTTTGGCGACGCCAAGGTGGCGGGCACAGACTACACCACCGACGACAAGGGCCAGGTCACGAGCCTCACCAGCTCCGACCTCACCTTTACTCCCGCCTCCAAGTCGGACACCTTCACGGTGCTGAGGGCCTATGCCACCCGCGGCGAGGGCACCGACGTGGACGCCAACAAGAACGCCGACCTCTATGCCATCGGCAACAACCGCACCACCGAGACGCACGTCTTCCAGGTGCGCCGGGGGCTTGACGCCGACATAGCCACCGTGCAGTGGGAGGCCCTGTCCCGCAGCGAGTTCAGCGTCTTCGTGCCGAGCTACTCCGCGCTGCTGACCAAGGTGGACGAGAGCCTGTATCCGTCCGAGGCGAACTTTGACGTGAGCCACATCGGCGAGATCACCGAGTACAAGAAGGACGAGAGCGGCAAGAAGGTCTACGACCCGACCCTGATCGACGTCAACGAGGCGACGGCCATGCAGGACAGCGGCACCACGTACCTGGACTACGCCCTCATGGACCTCAACACCCTGGCCTACAACAACCGCGAGTCCGTGGCCGACGGGGTCCATGCCTACCTGGACGCGCTGCAGAAGGAGATCGTCGCCCAGCAGCAGGAGGTGGACGCGCAGATGCAGGCCACCGCTGACGGACCCGCCCGCAACGCCCTTGCCGACGAGGCGCACAGGGTCGTCTCGAACGAGACCTATGCCAAGGTGAACGCGCTGTTGGGCGAGGTGCGCAGCTACCTTGGGAAGGGCGACGCGTCCACGCCGTTCAAGGCGTCCGACCTCAAGGACGACGGCACGCTCGCGACGCCGTTCGCCTACGCCTCCGCCGTCAAGGACTTTGACGCCCAGAAGGCCGCTGCCGACGTGAAGCTTCCCGTCACCGACGAGGACGTCGTCGCCAAGGCCGTCGCCTCCTACCAGCCCGAGGCCGAGGTCCCCGCAAGCACCGGCCTCTCTGCGGGCAACGTTTCGCTCCTGGGCTTCCTGGGCGCCTTTGCGCTCTTTGTGGTCGGGATGGGCAGGCGCAACAAGAGGAGCTAGCCTCCCGGCGCAAGGGGCCTGGCCCTTGATGCGCGCGGGCGCCAACAGGAGTCATCCCCTCGGGCACGTCAGCGTCCCCGGGCCTCGCAAGGGGTCCGGGGACGTCCGCATGACGTCGGGGCGCCCGCCGGCAGGGCCACCTTCCATCCCTGCGACATGCTTTGGAACGGAGGAAGAGACGTGCTGAAATACGTGGCCCGCCGCCCGCTTCAGGCCATTCCCGTCCCCTTGGGCCTCTCCATCACCATCTTCTGGTCGGGCGTCCTCATGATCATCCTCTTTGCGGGCATCCTGCACCTGCTGCCGTCAGGCGGCCGCATCGACCCCATGCTCGCCCTGGTGGGGGCACGGGGCTCTTTCTGCTTGACACGCTTCTCTCGGGCGACCTCGAGGCCTTCGGCAACGCGGTCCAGCACATCATCATGCCCGTGCCCGGATGGCTCGTCCGCCGCGCCGCTACGGGAGCGTCGGGTCTGAGTCCTCGTCGCCCACGACCGTGACGGCGAGGGCCGCGTTGTCGCGAGCGGCCCTCAAAAGGACGCGACAGACGTCGTCGAGCCAGCGGGGCTCGGACGCAGGAGGCCTCCTGCGCAGGACGATGATGTGCGTGGGCGTCACGACGTCACCGAGGCAGTCGGCGAGCGCCGAGAGGTTCGCCCCGTAGTAGATCGGGAAGCCCAGGCGTCGGGCGAGGTAGGCGTGCAGAGAGGCGGCGTCGGAAACGTCCCTCTCGTCTATGACAAGGCGCTGACGTCGGGTCATGGCAGCTCCCCTGCGCTAGTACAGGCGCTCGAAGGTCCGGTAGTGGTCGGCGGTGTAGTAGATGAGCCCGTCGTCGGAGAACACGAGGCGCCGGGCGCCCCGACGGCCGCCGTGGTAGTCGATGTCGCACTCGGTCCACCTGCGCCCTGTGGCGTCGGGAAGCGCGCCGTCGTCGTTGTGGTAGCGCCCGCCACCGATGGACATCCCGGGGCAGACCTCGTCGAGGTTGCCTTTGGCGTTGTCCCAGCCGCGCTCCCTCGCCTTGGTCTTGGTGACGAAGTTGCGCGGCAGGCGCCCAAACTCGTGGACGTAGGCCGCCACCTCGTCCTTGGAGGTGTAGCTGCCGTCCTCGCGAACGACGACGCCCGCGTCGGGCGGGGTCGGGGTCGTCGTGGCGCGGGGGGAATCTCCTGCGGCGGCCCGCACGTCCGCCCCGCCGCCCAGGGCGGCCCTCCACGCCATCGCACGAGGGCCCACGATGACGGCCGCGACGACGATGATCGTCGCGAGGACCGAGAGCGCCTGCGAGAGCTTGTCCGACCTGGTGTTCATAGGGCCAGTATAGGCATCTTGGACCGCCTGCTCGCTAGTACAGCGGCAGGTCCTTGGTGAGGGGGTCTATGTCCTCTGCGCGCAGGGGCTCAAACGCCAGGCAGGTGTAGGTGGGCTCGCCATGGAACTCGGTCAGCCCCGCGTCGCGTACGAGCGCGACGACAAGCCCGCGCCTGCGACCCTCGTCCGCCAGGGCCAGGAGCTCCTCCTCGGAGTCGACGTACACGCAGACCTTGGCGACGCCCGCGTCAAACCAGTCATAGAGCGCGGTGTGCCGTCGTGCGGCATCGGCCAGGTAGGCCCGCCCACCGTCGTCGCTCGCGCGCAGCTGGTCCTGGCGCCCCTCCTTCACCAGGGCGAGGAGCACCGCCTCGACGCAGGCGTGACCGGCTTGGGCGGCAATCTTTCCCTTGCGCATCCTGAGGTCCCGCCGCATGACGATCATCTGCTTGGCCTTGTAGGACGAGACGCCCATGCTTCCTCCCCCAAACGCTCGTGCGACGTATTGCCGGGCGCGACCCCGCGCCTGCGGCGGCCGGGCCCGTCTTTGCCCGCGTCGCGACGGATGGCCCTACTTGGCCTCGAGCAGCTCGATCGTGAAGTTGAGCGCCTTGCCGGCCATCTCGTGGTTGAGGTCAAGGTGCAGCGTCGTCGGCGTCACCCTGCTGACGCGGGCGGGCACAGGGGCGCCCTGGGGCGAGCGCAGCATCAGCTGCGTGCCCACCGTGACCCCGCGCAGGTTCTCGGGCACCTCGGACATCGGGACCTCCTGCACGAGCTCCTCGCGCCGCTCGCCATAGGCGTCCTGGGGCTCCAGGCGAATCGTGACGGTGTCACCGACGGCCATGTCCCTGACCGCGCGGTCAAAGCCGGGAATCATCTGCCCGGCCATGCAGGTGAACGCCAGGGGCTCGCCCCGGTCGAGCGACGAGTCGAACTTGGTGCCGTCGTCGAGCGTGCCGGTGTAGTGGACCTTGACCTTCTTGCCTTCGTTGCTCATGCTAAAGCTCTCCTGTCCCGTTGCTGCGGCCGGCGTGATGGACGCGTGGCTCGGGAGGGTGCGCGAGACCCACGAACGCGGCCGTTTGTTACGCTTTGTGGCACAACGATTATGCCTTGCCTCGTCACGGGGGGCAAGCGAGGGGTGACGCGGTGAGGCGATGATACGGAAGAGACTCTTTGACCTGGCGCCCGACGCGCTGCGACACGCCTTGCTCGCGGCGGGCGCGAGCTGGCTGGGCCTGGTGTCGGACGTCGTGCTGGCCGGGGCCCTCGCCCGTGCGCTGGCCGACCTTTCCTGCGGCGCCGGGGCCGCCTTCGTGCCGCTGGCGCTCGTGGCGGGCCTGGCGGCCCTGCCCCTCAGGGTGCTCGCCGTCAAACGCGCCTCGGCGGAGGGATGGGCCGCCTCGCGCGAGGCCAAGCGCTCCCTCAGGCATCGTCTGCACGAGAAGCTTCTGGTCGTGGGGCCGGGCTACGACGCCCAGGTGTCCACGGCCAAGGTCGTGCAGCTTGCCGTCGAGGGCTGCGAACAGCTTGAGGCCTACTTCGGCAAGTATCTTCCCCAGCTCGCCTTCTCGCTGCTGGCGCCCCCCACGCTCGTCGTGGCGCTGGTGGCCCTGGAGGGCGCGACCTGGCCGGCGGCGCTCACGCTGCTTGCGTGCGTGCCGCTCATCCCCCTGACCATCATGGCCACGCAGAAGGTTGCCCGTCGCCTGCTCGGCGCATACTGGGACGAGTACGTCACTCTGGGCGACTCCTTCCTCGAGAATCTCCAGGGCCTCACGACGCTCAAGATCTACCAGGCCGACGCGGCGCGCCATGAGGCCATGGACGCCGAGTCCGAGCGCTTCAGGGTCGTGACGATGAGGGTGCTGCGCATGCAGCTCAACTCCATCATCGTCATGGACGTCATGGCCCTGGGCGGCGCCGCCCTGGGCATCGCCGTGGCGCTCGGCCTCCTCTCCGCAGGCTCCGTCAGTCTCTTTGGCGCGCTTCTGGTGGCGCTGCTGTCGGCCGACTTCTTTTTGCCCCTGCGCGCGCTGGGCTCCCACTTCCACGTGGCCATGAACGGCCTGGCCGCCGCCGACGCCATGTTTGCGGTGCTCGACCTCCCCGAGCCGTCAGGTGGCGGCACCGCCGACCCCGCGCCGGGGGACCATCTGCGCATGAGCCACGTGGACTTCTCGTGGGACGGCGAGCGGGAGGTCCTTCACGACGTGTCCATCGACGTGCCGTCCGTGGGGCTCACCGCCCTCGTCGGCGCCTCGGGGTCGGGCAAGTCCACCATCGCGTCCCTGCTGAGAGGCGCGGTCGCGCCCATGGGAGGCACGGTGCTGCTGGGCGGCCGTCCCCTGTCGGACTACCGTGCGCAGAGCCTTGCGCGCTATGTGACCCTGGTGCCCAGCTCAAGCTACCTCTTTGCTGGCACGGTGCGCGACAACCTGCTCATGGGCGACCCCGACGCGCCCGACGACGACCTGTGGCAGGTCCTGGCGAGCGTGCGGCTTGACGGGTACCTGCGCGCTCGCGAGGGCCTTGACACCGTCGTCGAGGCTCAGGGGGAGAGCCTCTCGGGAGGTCAGCGCCAGCGCCTGGCCCTGGCTCGGGCGCTCCTGCGCAACTCTCCCGTCTACATCCTCGACGAGGCGACGAGCAACATCGACGTCGAAAGCGAGGAGGCCATCATGGCGGCGGTGCGCTCCGTCGCGCGCTACAAGGCGGTCGTCCTCATCAGCCACCGCCTGTCCAACGTGACGAAGGCTCGCGAGGTCCACGTGCTTGACGGCGGTCGGGTGGTGGGCGCGGGCAGCCATGAGCGGCTGCTGGCGGACAGTGACGACTATCGTGCCCTGTGGGAGGCCCAGCGGGCGCTCGAGAACTTCACGCCGCGCGCTCGCGCGGGGCGCGTCGCCTTCGGGCCCGCAGGCCCGATTGACCCTGAGGAGGCCGGTGATGCGGACGCGGAGTAACGCCTGGGTCATGTGGCGCCTGTTGGGGCTGACGCGCCCGCTGGCGGGCGTGATGGCCCTGTCCGTCATCTGCGGCGTGGCGGGCCATTGCTGCGCCATCCTCATCCCCGCCCTCGCGGTGGCCGAGGCCCTCTCGCTCGCGGGGGTGACGGCAGGCGCGTGGCCCGCGCTCTCGCCAGGCGCCTGCGCGGCCGTCCTGGCGGGCCTGGGCGTCCTGCGCGGGGTGCTGCACTACCTCGAGCAGACCTGCAACCACTACATCGCGTTCAAGCTTCTGGCCCAGGTGCGCAGCCAGGTCTTTGCCAGCCTGCGACGTCTGAGTCCCGCCAAGCTCGCGGGGGCGGACAAGGGCAGCATCATCTCGACGGTCACCGCGGACATAGAGCTTCTGGAGGTGTTCTTTGCCCACACCGTCTCGCCGGTCGGCATCGCGACGCTCACCTGCGCCGTCATGGTGCGCCTCATAGGAGGCCTCGCCTGGCAGCTGGGCGTGGTGGCTGCCGTGGGCTACCTGCTGGTGGGCGTCGCGGTGCCCCTGGCCGTCTCGCGCGCCTGCGCCCCTGCCGGCGTCGCCTCGCGAGCCCAGGCGGCCGCCCTGTCAACCTACGTGCTCGACGGTCTGCGCGGCCTTGCCGAGGTGCTGCAGTTTGGCGCCGCGGAGACGCGCCTGGACGGCCTGGACGAGAGGTCCGAGGGCCTTGCGCAGACCCAGCGACGGCTCGCCGCGGGCGCCTCGACGGGCGCGGCCGTCACCCAGGCCCTCGTCGCGGTCCTGTCTTTGACCACGCTCGTCGTGGGGGCGGCGCTGTGGGGCGCCTCGTCCATCGACGCTCCCTCGGCCGTCCTCGCCACCGTGCTCCAGCTCAGCTCGTTTGGCCCGGTCATCGCCCTGGCCAACCTGGGCGGCGGGCTTCAGGGCACCCTCGCCTCCGCCCGCCGCGTCATCGACCTGTTGGACGAGGAGCCTCAGGTCGAGGAGGTCCTGGAGGGTGACGACATAGCGTTTGAGGGCGCCGCCATGAAGAACGTGAGCTTTGCCTACGACGAGGAGCGGGTCCTTGACAACGTGTCGCTGAGCGTGCCCGTGGGCGGCATCGTGGGAATCACGGGCGCGAGCGGCTCGGGCAAGTCAACGCTCTGCCGACTCCTGATGCGCTTCTGGGACGTCACCCGCGGCCAGGTGTCCATCAGCGCCCAGCGCATCGACACCATCCGCACCGACCGCCTGAGGGAGCTTGAGTCCCTCGTCGAGCAGGACACCTACCTCTTTCACGGCAGCATCAAAGACAACCTGCTCATCGCGCGACCGGACGCCAGCCAAGGACAGCTCGAGGAGGCCTGTCGCGCCGCCTCGGTGCACGACTTCATCATGAGCCTGCCGCGGGGCTACGACACGCCCGTCGGCGAGCTGGGCGACACGCTCTCGGGTGGGGAGCGCCAGCGCCTGGGGCTGGCGCGCGCGTTTCTCCACGACGCCCCCTTCCTCATCCTGGACGAGCCCACGAGCAACCTCGACGCGCTCAACGAGGGCGTGATCCTGCGCAGCCTCGACGAGCAGCGCGGCAGGCGTACGGTGCTGGTGGTGAGCCACCGCGCGAGCACCATGGCCGTGGCGGACGCGAGCCTCTCCATGGACCGGGGCAGGATGAGCTGAGAGGGACGGCGACCCGGCGCGCGCGGCACGGGGCCTTCGCAGGTCCCCGCCCGCAAACGGGTATGCTGTGCACGTGACATGACGATTATGGGCCTGTGTGGGGACATGCCGGGAGGGGGTTGGTGCCATGGCGGACAAGCGCGGCTTCGTGGGGGTCTTTGACTCCGGGATCGGCGGCATCAGCGTGCTGCGCCGCCTCGTGGACCAGCTTCCCCACGAGGACTTCGTCTACGTGGGCGACGGGGCGCACAACCCCTATGGGAGCAAGTCGAGCGAGCAGATACTCGGGTACTCCCGCGACATCGTGCGCCACCTGGCCTCCTGCGGCGCCAAGGCCGTCGTCATCGCCTGCAACACCGCCACGAGCGTGGCGCTGGCCCGGCTGCGCGACGAGTTTGCCGACCTGACCTTCGTCGGCGTCGAGCCCGCCCTGAAGCCCGCGACGGAGCGGGTGCCCCACGACAGCATCCTGGTCATGGCCACGCAGGTGACGCTGGCCCTCGACAAGTTCCAGCGCCTCGCGCGCGCGTACGGCTCAGACTCGGACGTGGTGGCCGTCCCGTGCGTGGGCCTGGCCCATCGCATCGAGCAGGGAGACCTTGACGCCCCGGACCTTCAGGACCTGCTGACGGAGCTGGTGGGCGCCTACCGCGGGAAGGTCGACTCCGTGGTCCTGGGCTGCACCCACTATCCCTTCGTGGCGCGTCAGATTCGCGCCGTCGTGGGCGACGTTCCCTTCTTTGACGGCGCCGCAGGAACGGCCCGGCGGCTCGCCTCGCTGCTGGGTGAGCGCGATCTGCTTGCCGACGATCGGCAGCAGGGGAGCGTGACCTTCCTCTCGACCCTTCATGAGCCGGGAGTCCTCGAGCGCTATCAGGAGTTCTTTGCGATGCCGCTGGACCCGGACGCGTCCTGCGCCTAGGCGTCGGGGCCTACGGCCGCCTGGTGCCCCAGTAGAAGAGCGCCACGGTTCCGGGGCCGGTGTGGCAGCCGATGGTGGCCCCGATGTCAAAGTATTCCACCTCGCCGCGCAGCGCGGGGAAGGACCTCGTGACCATCGCGCCGAGGTCCTGGGCGTCACTCAGGCACTCGGAGTGGCAGATGAAGACCTTCTCGGCGTAGTCGGCCCCGCCCTGGGCGAGCTGTTCCATGAGCTCAAGGACGCGCCGCTCGGCCCTGCCCTTGGTGCGGATCTTCTCCTTGACGGCCAGGGTGCCGTCATCGGGCACGTTCATCACGGGACAGATCTTGAGCAGGCCGCCCACGGCGCCCGCCGCCTTGGAGATGCGCCCGCCCCGCACGAAGAACGTGAGGTCCGACGAGAAGAACCAGTGCTGCACGTCAAGGCGATGCGCCAGCGCCCATCCGTGCAGCTCGTCGACGTCCATGCCGCCGTCCCTGAGCTCGGCCAGCTTGTCCACGAGCAGGCCGTAGCCGGAGGAGGCGCACAGGGAGTCGACCACGTGGACCGTGCGGTCGGGAAACTCGGCCCTGAGCTGATCCTGGGCCGTGCAGGCGGACGAGTAGGTTCCCGATATGCCCGAGGACAGCGAGACGTGCAGGACGTCGCGGCCCGCCTTGAGGAGGGGTCGCCAGTGCTCAAGGTAGCTGCCCACGCTGACCTGGGAGGTCTTGACGACGGCCCCGGCGCGCATGCGCTCGTAGAGCTCCCTGGGGGAGTGGGTCCTGCCAAAGTCGTCCTTGCAGGGGACGCCGTCAAGATAGTAGTTAAAGGGCAGGCAGCCGACGCCGATCCTCTCGAGCCACTCATGCGACAGGTCAACGGTGGAGCAGCAGGTGATGGCAACGTCCGACATGCGTCCTCCTCAAGGGTCCTCGTCCTCTCGGATACTATACTAAGGCAACGGCGCCGCGCCATCTTGGCCGCCGCAGGCGCCGGTATGTTGCCATCGTCCACATGGGAGGCGCTTCATGACGTGTAGCATCGATACGCGCTGCGTGCAGGCAGGGTATGTCCCGACGAACGGCGAGCCCCGCCAGGTGCCCATCGTCCAGTCCACCACCTTCAAGTACGACAGCTCGGACGCCATGGGACGCCTCTTTGACCTTGAGGACAGCGGCTACTTCTACACCCGTCTGCAGAATCCCACCAACGACCACGTGGCCGCCAAGATCGCCTCGCTCGAGGGCGGCTGCGCCGCCATGCTCACCAGCTCCGGGCAGGCCGCGAACTTCTTTGCCGTCTTCAACCTCGCCGCGTGCGGCGACCACGTGGTGGCAAGCTCCACCATCTACGGCGGAACCTTCAACCTGCTGGCCCACACGCTGCGCAAGATGGGCATCGAGTGCAGCTTCGTCTCGCCCTTCTGCACGCCCGAGGAACTCGACGCGGCGTTTAGGCCCACCACGAAGTGCGTGTTCGGCGAGACCCTCGCCAACCCGGCGCTCACGGTCCTCGACATCGAGAAGTTCGCCCGCGCCGCCCACGACCATGGCGTCCCCCTGATCGTGGACAACACCTTCCCCACGCCGGTCAACTGCCGTCCCATCGAGTGGGGGGCGGACATCGTGACCCATTCCACCACCAAGTACATGGACGGCCACGGTGCCGCGGTCGGCGGGGCGATCGTCGACGCGGGCAGGTTCGACTGGATGGCGCACGCCGACGCCTTTCCCGGCCTCACCCGCCCCGACGACTCCTACCACGGCGTCGTCTACGCAGAGCGCTTTGGCAGGCAGGGGGCCTTCATCACTAAGGCGACGACGCAGCTCATGCGTGACTTCGGGTCCATCCAGAGCCCCCAGAACGCGTTCCTGCTGAACCTCGGCCTGGAGTCCCTGCACGTGCGCATGGCCCGGCACTGCGCGAACGGCCGCGCGTTGGCGGAGCTCCTTGCGGGCAGCGGGCAGGTGGCGCGGGTCAACTACCCGAGCCTGCCGGGTGACCCGTCCTTCGAGCTCGCCCAGAAGTACCTTCCCGGGGGGTCCTGCGGCGTCGTGAGCTGCGAGCTTGCGGGGGGCCGCCCCGCCGCCGAGCGCTTCATGGCGGCGCTCAAGATCTTTGCCATCGAGACCCATGTGGCGGACGCGCGGTCCTGCTGCCTGCACCCGGCCAGCTCCACGCATCGCCAGATGACTGACGAGGAGCTGGCCCACGCCGGCATCGGCGCGGGCATGGTGCGCCTGTCCTGCGGCATCGAGGGCACCGAGGACCTCCTTGCCGACGTGCGCCAGGCGCTGGACGCCATCTAGCCATCAAAAACGGCGCCGCGCGCCACGCGCGGCCCGTCATGGGGCGGGGACATCTGCGACAGGGGGAAGGGCGGGCGTATGGGCATCACCGACGAGGAGCTGGCGTGCTACCTGGCGGACGACGACGTGGTGTACGACGCCACGCAGATCTTTGACGCGCTGTCGGACTTCACCCGCTTCCAGATCCTGGGCGGCCTCGTCGGGGGGGAGAAGAGCGTCACCGACCTCCAGGAGGTCTGCCATGTGTCACAGTCGGCCGTCTCTCACCAGCTGCGGCTCCTGAGGGACCGCGGCCTCGTCTCGTCGCGCCGTGACGGGCAGAGGGTCTACTACTCGCTCTTGGACGAGCATGTGGTGGACCTCGTCGCCATCGGGCTCTCGCATGCCGCCGAGGACCTGAGGCCTCCTGCCGAGTGAGGCGCGCGTCGCGTCGTGGCACCCGGGAGCGCCATGGCACCCGGGAGCGCCGCGGTACCAGGTTTCGCGCCGACGCCTCACGTCCGGCTCGGGCAGGGCGGCGCAGCTCTGACTGTGTGCTTCTCATGAAGATGCGTCTGATTAAGGATACGCCCGGGGCCGTGGTATTTTGACATGGCCCCCGTGACGGCGTATTCTGCGGTACTGCTCGCCGCATGTCCGTCCTCGCGAACCCCCAGGCTGGGTTTTGGGCGGCGGTCGCGGGCATGCCGTCACGACGATCCCGGAGAGCGGTGCTGCGCCCTCCTCGATGCATAGGTGCTCGCGCACCACACCCCGTTCGATCTCACCTAAGGAGAGAAGCTTTGCCTACCATCAACCAGCTCGTCCGCCAGGGCCGCGTGTCTCACCAGGCCAAGTCCAAGAACGCAGCGCTGCAGCACAACCCGCAGAAGCGCGGCGTGTGCACGCGCGTCTTCACGACCACGCCCAAGAAGCCCAACTCGGCGCTGCGCAAGGTCGCCCGCGTGCGCCTCGTCAACGGCATCGAGGTCACGGCCTACATTCCGGGCGAGGGACACAACCTCCAGGAGCACTCCATCGTGCTCATCCGCGGCGGCCGCGTCCGCGACCTGCCTGGCGTGCGCTACAAGATCGTCCGCGGCGCCTACGACTGCGCTGCTGTCCAGGACCGCAAGAAGGCCCGCTCCCGCTACGGCGCCAAGCGCCCCAAGGAGTAGCCCCGCGTCCCATCTGACACTGCAACCAGTTTTCTGAGGAGATACACATGCCGCGTCGTGCAGCAGCAAGTCGTCGTGAGGTCACTCCCGACGCCGTCTACAACAACCGTCTCGTGACCCAGCTCATCAACAAGGTCCTTCTCGACGGCAAGAAGGCCACCGCCGAGCGCATCGTCTACGGTGCCTTTGACATGGTTCAGCAGAAGACCGAGCAGGACCCCCTGGCCGTCTTCAAGAAGGCCATGGACAACGTCCGCCCGACCCTCGAGGTCAAGCCCAAGCGCGTCGGCGGCGCCACCTACCAGGTGCCCATGGAGGTCAACTCCCGTCGCGCCACCACCCTCGCCATCCGCTGGATGGTCAACTTCTCGCGCGCACGCAAGGAGAAGACCATGGCCGAGCGCCTCGCGAACGAGATCGTGGACGCCTCCAACGGCGTCGGCGCGTCCGTGAAGCGTCGCGAGGACCTCTTCAAGATGGCTGAGGCCAACCGCGCGTTCTCTCACTACCGCTTCTAACCCCTGAGGGAGAGACGAACACATGGCAAAGGTTAAGTACAAGCTCGAGGACCTCCGCAACATCGGCATCATGGCCCACATCGACGCCGGCAAGACCACCACGACGGAGCGCATCCTCTACTACACCGGCAAGACCCACAAGATCGGTGAGGTCCATGACGGTGCTGCCACCATGGACTGGATGGCCCAGGAGCAGGAGCGCGGCGTGACCATCACGTCCGCCGCGACGACCTGCTTCTGGAAGGACCACATCATCCAGATCATCGACACCCCGGGCCACGTTGACTTCACGGCCGAGGTCGAGCGCTGCCTGCGCGTCCTCGACGGCGCCGTCGCCGTCTTTGACGCCGTCGCCGGCGTGCAGCCCCAGTCCGAGACCGTCTGGCGCCAAGCCGGCAACTACGGCGTGCCCCGCATCGCCTTCATCAACAAGTTCGACCGCGTGGGTGCCGACTTCTTCCATGCCATCGAGACCATGAAGGACCGCCTGGGCGCCGCCGCCGTGGCGGCGCAGATCCCCATGGGCGCCGAGTCCAACTTTTGGGGCCTCATCGACCTCGTCACCATGGAGGCGTGGGACTTCAAGGAGGACGCCAAGGGCATGATCTACCCCGAGGTCATGGACGCCATCCCCGAGGAGTTCGTCGAGCTTGCCCAGCAGAAGCGCGAGGAGCTGCTCGACGCCGTCTCCAACTTTGACGACGACCTCATGGAGAAGCTCCTCATGGACGAGGAGGTCACCGTTGACGAGGTCAAGGCGGCCATCCGCAAGGGCGTCCTCGCCAACGAGCTCAACCCCGTCTTCGTGGGCTCCGCCTACAAGAACAAGGGCATCCAGGAGCTCCTTGACGCCGTCGTCGACTACCTGCCCAGCCCCCTGGACATCCAGGAGATCCACGGCACGACCCCCAAGGGCGCCGAGGACGTTCGTCACGCCGACACCAAGGAGCCCTTCAGCGCCCTGGCGTTCAAGATCATGACTGACCCCTTCGTCGGCAAGCTCACCTACATCCGCGTGTACTCCGGCCAGGCGGAGGCGGGCTCCTACGTCTACAACTCCGTCAAGGACGGGCGCGAGCGCCTTGGCCGCATCCTCGAGATGAACGCCAACGACCGCGTTGACCGCGACGAGTGCTCCGCCGGCGACATCGTCGCCTGCGTCGGCATGAAGAACACCTCCACCGGCGACACCCTCTGCGACGAGAAGCACCCCATCATCCTGGAGTCCATCGACTTTGCCGACCCCGTCATCGACGTGGCCGTGGAGCCCAAGAGCAAGGCCGAGCAGGAGAAGATGTCCGTGGGCCTGGCCAAGCTGGCCGAGGAGGATCCCACCTTCCGCGTCCACACCGACCACGAGACCGGTCAGACGATCATCGCCGGCATGGGCGAGCTTCACCTCGAGATCATCGTCGACCGCCTGCGCCGCGAGTTCCACGTCGAGTGCAACGTCGGCAAGCCGCAGGTCGCCTACCGCGAGACGGCGGGCAAGGCCGTGAGCCACGTCCAGGGCAAGTTCGTCCGCCAGTCCGGCGGCCGCGGCCAGTACGGCGACGCCATCATCGACGTGGAGCCCATGGAGCCCGGCTTTGGCTACGAGTTCGTGGACGCCACCGTGGGCGGCGCCATCCCCAAGGAGTACATCCCCTCGGTGGACAAGGGCATCCAGGAGGCGCTCCAGTCCGGCGTCATCGCGGGCTATCCCACGCAGGACATCAAGGTCACGCTCGTTGACGGCTCCTACCACGAGGTCGACTCCTCCGAGGCCGCCTTCAAGATCGCCGGGTCCATGGCCATCAAGAAGGCCCTGCAGCAGTCCGATCCCGTGCTGCTCGAGCCCATCGAGAGCGTCGAGGTCGAGACGCCCGAGCAGTACATGGGCGACGTCATGGGCAACCTCTCGGGCCGCCGCGGCAAGATCGAGGGCATGGAGGACCGCTCCAACACCAAGCTCATCCGCGCCAAGGTGCCCCTGGGCGAGATGTTTGGCTACGCCACCGACCTTCGCTCCCAGACGCAGGGTCGCGCGAGCTACACCATGCAGTTTGACTCCTACGAGGCCGTCCCCAAGAACATTCGCGAGGAGATCGTCTCCAAGAACGGCGGAAGCGCCAACTAGCAAGCAGAACCGGGCCTCGTCCGCCTGCCAGGCGGACGAGGCCCCCACAAGGGAGCTTCACGCTCATGATGGAGGTAAGTACCGTGCCTAACCAGAAGATCAGGATTCGCCTCAAGGGCTACGACCACGAGGTTGTGGACCAGTCGGCCAAGCTCATCGTTGACACCGCCCAGAAGACCGGTGCCAGGGTTGCCGGCCCCATCCCCCTGCCCACCAGGCGCAACGTCTACACCGTGATCCGCTCGCCCCACAAGGACAAGGACTCCCGCGAGCAGTTTGAGATGCGCACCCACAAGCGCCTCATCGACATCGTGGACCCCAGCTCGTCCACCGTGGACTCGTTGATGCGCCTTGACCTGCCTGCGGGCGTGGACATCGAGATCAAGCTCTAAGTCTCGTTGTTTGCCTACGATCCTGAGAGGTCCCCGACCGCGCGGTCGGGGGCCTCTTGCATGTCGAGCGGGCGCCTTAGCCAAAACACGACGTTTGTTACAGAAATGCCCGTAGTTTTGACGTTTTTTGATATATCGGTCGTGTTCTGGCTAAGATGCGGCACGAGACGGGATGGGCGCGGGACCTCGGCTGAGGACATGCCCTGCATGTCACCCACTATTTTCTGCGCAAACATTGTGAACGCGGCATCCGAAGTGTAAACTAGTCAGGCTGTGTTTCTTGAGGGGACAGCTGTGTCGAGTGCCCGAGCTCGCCCGGCTGCCTTGAGCGGCGCGGCAACCATAGGATGTGGTCCGCTGGGGAGGGACGGAGGAGCTGTCCCTGCGCGCACGCGAAGGTCCCATGACCACCGAGGGTAAGGAACAAGCATGGTCAGCACGATTCTTGGCCGCAAGATCGGGATGACGCAGGTGTGGGACGAAAACGACAACGTCGTTCCCGTCACCGTCATCCAGGCCGGCCCCTGCGTGGTCTCGCAGGTGAAGACGAAGGCAACCGACGGCTATGACGCCGTCCAGATTGGCTTCGGAGACATCACGTCCAAGCACGTCAACAAGCCGATGCAGGGTCACTTTGACGCCCACGGCGTCGAGCCCATGCGCTACCTGCGCGAGGTTCGCGTCGAGGACGGCGAGAAGCACGCCACGGGCGACAAGGTCACCGTCGCGGACTTCGCCGAGGTCAAGGTCGTCGACGTCATCGGCACTTCCAAGGGCAAGGGCTTCCAGGGCACCATCAAGCGCTGGAACTTCGCCCGCGGCCCCATGACCCACGGCTCGCGCAACCAGCGCAAGCCCGGCTCCATCGGCCAGTGCGCCTATCCCGCCCGCGTTCGCAAGGGCCTGCACATGGCGGGGCACATGGGCGACGAGCGCGTCACCGTCAAGAACCTCAAGCTCGTCCGCATTGACGCCGAGCAGAACCTCATGCTCGTCAAGGGCGCCGTCCCCGGCGGCAAGAACGCCCTCGTCCAGGTCCGCATGGCCTAAGGCCTCGCACGTACCGATCCTTAGGCTAGCAAGGGAGACACAATGTCCAAGATTGAAGTCAAGAACGCGCAGGGGCAGGCGGTCGAGACCGCCGAGCTCGCTGACAGCGTCTTCGGCATCGAGCCGAACATCCCCGTGGTGCACCAGGTTGTCGTCGCCTACGAGGCGTCCCTGCGTCAGGGCACCCACTCCACCAAGAACCGCTCCGCCGTGTCCGGCGGCGGCGCCAAGCCGTGGCGCCAGAAGGGCACCGGCCGCGCGCGTCAGGGCACCATCCGCGCCCCCCAGTGGACCGGCGGCGGCACCGTCTTCGGCCCCACCCCGCGCAGCCACGCCAAGCGCACCAACAGGAAGGAGAGGAAGCTTGCCATGAGGTCCGTCCTCTCCGGCAAGGTGGCTGACAACGAGCTCATCCTGCTCGACGGCCTCTCCTTCGAGGAGCCCTCCTCCAAGCAGGCGGCCGCCGTCCTCAAGGCCCTGGGTCTCGAGAGCACGCGCGTGACCCTCATCCTTGACGATGACGACGTCATCACCTACCTCTCGTTCCGCAACCTTCCCCAGGTCCTCATCTTTGGCGTCTCCGAGGCCAACACCCGCAACCTCCTCGACAACGGTGCGCTCGTCATGACCACCGCCGTCGCCAAGCAGCTCGAGGAGGTGCTCGCTTAAATGAACTCCGCTTACGAGGTCATCATCCGCCCGGTCGTCACCGAGCGCTCCTTTGACCAGATGTCGCAGAACAAGTACAGCTTCGAGGTCGCCCGCTCCGCCCCCAAGGAGGAGATCGCGGACGCCGTCGAGAAGCTGTTCGGCGTCCACGTCAAGAAGGTCAACACGATGTGGGTCAAGCCCAAGACCAAGCGCGTGCGCTACGTCGCCGGCAAGACCCGCTCCTGGAAGAAGGCCATCGTCACCATCGCCGATGGTGAGCAGATCGAGATCTTCGCCAACACGCAGGCAGCCGAGGGCTAAGGCAACCCGCCCGTCTTGCGACAGACGCTCGCGAGGCGGGCTTGCATGCCGCGCATGATGGATACGCGCGGTACCGTGGTAGTCCGGTGTCACCACACTTGGTCCCGAGCGTGGTGGCCAACGGAAGAAAGGGAAAGAAGCAATGGCAGTTAGGCACCTCAAGCCCACGAGCGCCGGTCGTCGCTGGCAGACGATCTCCGACTTCAAGGAGATCACCTCCACGAAGCCCGAGAAGTCGCTCCTGGAGCCCCTCAACAAGAAGGCCGGTCGCAACAACAACGGCCGCATCACCACCCGTCATCAGGGCGGCGGCACCAAGCGCAAGTACCGCAGGATCGACTTCAAGCGCAACAAGGACAACATCCCGGCCAAGGTCGCCACCATCGAGTACGACCCCAACCGCTCCGCCCGCATCGCGCTGCTTCACTACGTCGACGGCGCCAAGGCCTACATCCTCGCCCCCGAGGGCCTCCACGTGGGCGACAAGGTCCTGTCGGGCACCAAGGACGTCGACATCAAGCCGGGCAACGCCATGCCCCTCTCGGAGATCCCCGTGGGCACGCTCGTCCACGCCGTGGAGTTCCAGCCCGGCAAGGGCGCGGCCATGGCCCGTGCCGCCGGAACCTCCGTGCAGCTCATGGGCAAGGACAACGGCTACGCGGTCCTGCGCATGCCCTCCTCCGAGCTGCGTCGCGTGCTGCTCACCTGCCGCGCCACCATCGGCGAGGTCGGCAACGCCGAGCATTCCAACATCGTGATCGGCAAGGCGGGCCGCAAGCGCTGGATGGGCGTCCGCCCGACGGTCCGCGGCACGGTCATGAACCCGGTTGACCACCCGCACGGCGGCGGCGAGGGCAAGAACCACACCTCCGGCCGGCCGTCCGTCACCCCCTGGGGCATTCCGACCAAGGGCAAGAAGACGCGCGACCCCAAGAAGGCCAGCAACCGTCTGATCATTCGTCGTCGTTCCAAGTAGCACACGAGCCTTAGGAGATCGAAAGTATGAGCAGAAGTCTCAAGAAGGGTCCGTTTGTGGAGACTCGCCTCCTCGCGCGTGTCGCCGCCATGAACGAGTCCGGCAAGAAGGAGGTCATCAAGACCTGGTCGCGCGCCTCGACCATCTTCCCCGAGATGGTCGGCCACACGATCGCCGTCCACGACGGCCGCAAGCACGTTCCCGTGTACATCACCGAGTCCATGGTGGGGCACAAGCTGGGGGAGTTCTCCCAGACCCGCACCTTCCGTGGCCACAAGCAGGGTTAGGAGGTGCGTAGATAATGGCAAAGAACGCCGCGGCGCAAGAGGTCAGCGCCACCGCCAAGTATGTGCGCATGGCTCCTCGTAAGGTCCGCATGGTCGTTGGCCTGATTCGCAACCTTCCCGTCGAGAAGGCGCTCGAGGTTCTGCAGTTCTCGACCCGCGCCGCCGCCGAGCCGGTCGCCAAGGTCGTGCAGTCCGCCGTCGCCAACGCCGAGAACAACAACGGCCTGCGCGCCCGCAACCTCGTGGTCAAGAGCGCCTACGTTGACGAGGGCCCCACGCTCAAGCGCATCCGTCCGCGCGCCAAGGGCTCCGCGTCGCGCATCAACAAGCGCACCAGCCACATCACCGTCGTCGTCGCACCTGGAAAGGAGGCGTAGGGAGAGCATGGGCCAGAAAGTTCAGCCTACCGGCTTTCGTCTCGGCATCACCGAGGAGTGGCGTTCCCGTTGGTACGCCGATAAGAAGGACTACGCCAAGAACCTTGGTAACGACCTTGAGATTCGCTCGTTTTTGAGCAAGCAGCTCGCCAACGCGGCGCTGTCGCGCGTCGAGATCGACCGCGCCGGCGACAAGGTGAAGATCACCATCTACACCGCCCGTCCCGGCATCGTCATCGGCAAGAAGGGCGCGGACATCGACGCGCTGCGCGGCAAGCTCGAGAAGATCTGCGGCGTGCAGAAGGGCGGCGTCAACGTGGACGTCGTCGAGGTCAGGCGCCCCGAGCTCGACGCCCAGCTCACCGCCCAGTCCATCGCCGAGCAGCTTGAGGGCCGCATCGCCTTCCGCCGCGCCATGCGCAAGGCCGTCCAGTCCGCGCGCAAGTCCGGCGCCCAGGGCATCCGCATCCAGTGCTCCGGCCGTCTGAACGGCGCCGAGATGGGCCGCCGCGAGTGGTACCGCGAGGGTCGCGTGCCCCTGCACACCCTGCGCGCCAAGATCAGCTTTGGCCAGGCCACCGCTCGCACCACCATGGGCGCCGTGGGCGTCAAGGTTTGGATCTACCAGGGAGAGCAGCTTCCCGGCCAGCCCGCCCTGCACCCCGAGCTCGAGGGCACCAGCGTCAACCGTCCTCGTCGCGGGCGTAACGAGAGGAGGGGTCGTTAATGCTGGCTCCCAAGCGCGTCCTTCACCGCAAGGTTCAGCGTGGCTCCATGAAGGGCAAGGCCAAGGGCAACACCGAGCTGCACTTTGGCACGTGGGGCATCCAGGCCCTGGAGGCCCACTGGATCACCAACCGCCAGATCGAGGCCGCCCGTATCGCCATGACGCGTCAGATGAAGCGTGGCGGCAGGGTCTGGATCACGATCTTCCCCGACAAGCCCATCACCAAGAAGCCCGCCGAGACCCGCATGGGCTCCGGCAAGGGCAACCCCGAGGAGTGGGTGGCCGTCGTCAAGCCCGGCCGCGTCATGTTCGAACTTGACGGCGTCGAAGAGGCCGTCGCCAAGGAGGCCCTGCGCCTGGCGCAGCACAAGCTTCCCATCAAGACCAAGATCATCACCCGCGCCGAGCAGCAGGACGGGGAGGCAAAGTAAATGAAGTACAAGGACATCCAAGAGCTCTCCGACGACGAGCTCGCCCAGAAGCTCGAGGACGGCCGTGCGGAGCTCTTCAACCTCCGCTTCCAGATGGCCACCAGCCAGCTGGACAACACCGCCCGCGTGAGCATCGTCAAGCGTGACATCGCCCGCGTCCAGACCGAGATGCGCGCACGCCAGATTGCTGCGGACGCGTCCGCAAGCCAGAAGTAGATCGCAGGAGAGATAAGACATGGCAGATACCGAAAGCAGGAACGCAAGGCATGTCCGCACCGGTGAGGTCATCTCGCTTTCCGGCGACAAGACCATCGCGGTGCAGATTACCTACCGTAAGCATCACCCCAAGTACGGCAAGATGATGACGATCAGCAAGAAGCTCCACTGCCACGACGAGAAGAACGAGTGTGGCCTTGGCGACACCGTCCGCGTCATGGAGACGCGGCCCCTGTCCAAGACCAAGCGTTGGCGCGTCGTCGAGATCGTCGAGAAGGCTAAGTAAACGATCGTATCAACCGCTCCCCGACATGTGCGGCGCCCGTGCGGCCGCACCTCTGCTCAGGGTAGCGTACGGAGGAATTTGCAATGATTCAGATGGAGAGCATGCTCAACGTCGCTGACAACAGCGGCGCCAAGCGCGTGAAGTGCATCAAGGTCCTTGGTGGCTCCAAGCGTCGCTATGCTGGCCTCGGCGACGTCATCATGTGCGCCGTGCAGGAGGCGACGCCCTCGGGCCAGGTCAAGAAGGGCGACGTCGTCCGTTGCGTCATCGTGCGCACCGTCAAGGAGCACCGCCGCAAGGACGGGAGCTACATCAAGTTCGACCAGAACGCCTGCGTGCTGGTCAACAAGGACGGCGAGCCCAAGGGCACGCGCATCTTTGGGCCCGTCGCTCGCGAGCTGCGCGAGCGCAAGTACATGAAGATCGTCTCGCTCGCGCCCGAGACGCTGTAGGGGAGTGAGCTCATGGCTAAGATGAAGATCAAGAAGGGCGACCAGGTTCAGGTCCTCTCCGGCAAGGACAAGGGCAAGCGCGGTGAGGTCATCCGCGCCATCCCGTCCGAGGGCAAGGTCGTCGTCCGCGGCGTCGCCCTGGTCAAGAAGGCCCAGAAGGCCGACCAGATGGGCAACAACGGCGGGATCGTCGAGAGGGAGGCCGCCATCGACGTTTCGAACGTGGCCCTCATCGACCCCAAGACCGACACCCCCACCCGCGTGGGGTACCGCTTTGACGAGTCGGGCAAGAAGGTTCGCTACGCCAAGAAGTCGGGCGAGGAGATCTAGGGAGCCCGTGGCGGCAGCTTCGTGCCGGGAAGCCCCGGCGCCACATGACACCGCGCACCCCGCCTCAGACGAGGCGGGGTTTTTCGTCGGATCGCTATGACATGCGTCGCTGCCGCGGCGGTAGGGCAGATGCCCAGTTGCGTTTGAGGAGCGCCGCCCCTACAATTCAATCTTGGTTAAGAATGTGCCGAGTCACCTCACACGAACCAGGAGACGCACCCCATGAGATGCACTCGTATCCTCAGACGGCACCTTGCCGTCCTTGCGCTTTGCGCCGCGCTCGTCACGTCCATGATCCCGGCGGACGGCTTGGCCTATGCCACCGGCCTGACGAAGGGCCCATCTGACGCCACGCCCGCATCCGGTGGCGCCGGTGTCGTGACGACAACGCAGGCTGCGCCGTCAGCTCCCGCGACCGCGCCGTCAGCCCCCGCCGCGCCCGAGACGGACGCGAACACCGCCCCGACGGCACCCTCGCCGCAGGACGTGCGCCCGGGCGCCGCGCGCGGCGCTGACCCCGACGAGGCCGCCTCGGCGTCTGCCACGCTCACCTTCGCGCTCAACGGGGGGACGCTGCCCGAGGGGCTGTCCCCCACCACGTCCGTCGCCACGGGCAAGACGCTTGACCTTGCAAGCCATGTCCCCACCAAGGCCGGCTCGACGTTCGCGGGATGGTACGCCGACAGCTCACTCACCCGGCCGGTGAAGGACCCCGTCGTCATGGGGTCTGAGGACATGACGCTCTATGCCAAATACGATCCCGTCGCGGGCAGCGTCATCTACGTGGACCCCGTCAACGGGTCCGACTCGTATGACGGCCAGAGCGCCACGACGCCAAAGAAGACCTATGCCGCCGCGTTTGCCGCCGTGACGGCCAACGGCAGGATCATCGCCACGAACCTGGACAAGGCGGCAGGGGAGTGGCCCCTGTCCGTCGGGGTCGCGACGAAGCCGGTCACGCTCGAGATCGCGCAGGACACCACCTGGCAGCCGGCCTCTACGCCGGCGGCGGGCACGAGCTGCATCACCGTGAACAGCGGCTCTCACCTTACGGTGGCGCCGGGCAAGACCCTCACGATGCGCGGCTGCCGGACGGCCATCACCATCCTCAAGGGCGGCGAGCTCAACGACGGTAACTACGTGCTTGACGGCAACGCCTACGCTTTCAACAACAAGGGCCTCGTCAAGGGAAGCGACCGGTCGGCGCTTGTCATCAAGGCCGATTCGACCGCCACGGGCGCAGACTACCTGCAGGGGCGCGGGATGGACTATGCCGGCGGGTCCAAGTTCGTCAACGCGGACGTCACGGTCAAGGGCAGGTCTGACGATGCGGACAAGGGCGCCTGGGGAGGGCACGGCGCCCCGCTGTGGCTCGAGAACACCAGGCTTGTGACCGAGGGCGTGCGCTTCAACATCCAGACGTGGAACGCGCCGCATAACCTCTACATGGACAGGTCATACCTAAGCACCAAGGGCAAGTGGCCCACGAGCAACTGGGCGTTCCTGGGAGACCTGTATTACCAGGGGTTTGGCCTTGTCGGCACGTCTCCGAGCCTCATCAAAAACGGCTCGACCCTCGTCGTGAACGGTGGGCGCATGACCGTGGGGTCGACCTACGACGCCGCGACCCAAAGCTATTCGAACAACACGACGATCCAAGACTCCACCCTCAAGATCCTCAACAGCAGGGGCGGCGGGCTCAACCTTAACTACGGCGGCAACGTCACGTTTGAGAACTCCACCTTCGAGACGAGCGGGCTCGTGACGTATCCTGCGTACGGCGTGCAGACCTCGGATGGCACGCCTGGCCTTCTCACCTTCAAGGGCAGCTCGGCGGTCAACACGCCCGCGCAGGACGCGACGGTGGACAACGGCGGCGCAAACGACGGCAGTCACTATGTCGTGACGGGAGGCTCCTTCCTCATCAAGAACGCCGGCGTCGCGCAGACGATCCCAACGAACGGTCCGGAAAACGGGGACGAGCCGCTGACGCTGCTGACGCTGGCGGACCCAAGCGTGAGCCTGGTCACCCCCATCAACGCGAACGGGTCCACCTACCGCTATGAGGTGGGCACCCCAACGGCGGACGGCCAAAAGCACGTGTGGGTGCCGGGTGCCACCGTGACCTTCAAGCTCAACAAGGACGGCGCGACGTTTGCGGACGGCAGCTCCGCCGACAAGGTCCAGACCACCGTGCGCGGGTACGCGCTGGGGTTCACGAGGGGCACGAGCGACCCGGGCGTCGCCACCGCCGCAGACGGCACGGTGTTCAAGGGCTGGTTCTACAAGGACGCAGGCGGCGCGGAGCACCCGTTTGACCATGCGACCACCAAGGTGACGTCCAACCTCGAGGTCTATGCCGCATGGGGGTCTCGCTCGGTCGTCTATCACCAGGGCGCCGCCAGCTGGACCCAGTCCCTCAAGGCGGGCGAGACCACAGCCACCGCCCTGGGCTTTGAGGACGTCGTGGCAAAGAACCCCGACTTCAAGGTCACCGGGAAGACCTTCAGGGGCTGGAACACCGCGCCCGACGGCTCAGGGGCCGCGACGGCGCCCGGCGCGACCCTGAGCTTCTCGGGCACAACCACCCAGATAGACCTGTACGCCCAGCTCGACGAGAACCACTACGTCGTGTCGTTTAGCGCGAACGGCGGCACGTTCGCCGACTCGAGCGTGTTCAAGACGCATCCCGAGGTCTTTGACGTCGTCAAGGACGCATCGGGCGGCGACGTCGCCAAGCTTAGGGCCCAGGCGCGCTATGACCAGGGCCTGTGGGGCCTTTTGGGCGGACTGAGCCACAACGACCTCAAGCTGACGGCGGACGTCGCCACGAAGCGCGGGAGCGTCATCGAGGACGTCCACGACCCCAGCCTCGGCACGTTCTACAACTGGTACACGTCGGCAGACGGCACGGGAGCCGTCCGCTTTGAGGACCTTGACCTGGGCGGGGGAATCGTCGTCTCGCCACAGGAGCCCACGATAACGGCCGACACCACGTATTACCTCAAGTGGAAGGAGGACCCCACCGTCATCGACGTCACCGCGTCCGGGACGCTGGGCGCGGACCTGTGGGGGGCCTCCGCCGCCGCCACGAACGACTACCTGATCGCCGTGGCGGACGGCACGTCCACGTTCAGCCTCACGCAGGCAATCGACTTGACGGACGTCAAGGCGAAGGTTCAGTCCATGAGGGAGCAGTTCTCCGCGGACGTCGCCGACCTGTCCAAGGTCGCGCTGACGGGCACGGAAGGCGCGATCACGGCAAGGCTGACCCTGCCCGCTGAGGTGACCCTACCCGCCAACCCCACGGTGACGCTCGTGGGCGGAGGGGGCCTGTTCGAGGTCACGGACACGCAGGTCTCGGGCCAGACCGTCACCGTCACGCTGGGTCTCAAGCGCCAGCACGCCAACCTCGCGACGCTGCTTGCCGACGCCAGCACGGCGGGCATGGGCGGCGCCATGAGAGTCTCGATCGGCGGGCTCACGCTCAAGGCGGGCACCCCCAACGGCAGCGAGCTCACGGCCACGAGCGACGTGAGCGGCAGACTCACGGCCCGGGGCAGAGGCTCCGACGCCGTGAAGGCGGCGTTCAACTTCACCTGGAGCGGCGCGCAGACCGCGTCCGGGATGGACGTCAAGGGCACGGCGGGCTCTCCCGTCGTCCGGCAGACCATCCTGGCCAAGGTCGTGACCGCCCTGGACCTTCCGGCCGACCTGCTCATCGACGCCAATACGGAAAACGACGCGGCGTACGAGGCCGTGCAGGGCTCGACGGTGGGCCTCACCGGCGCGGTGAAGGTCACGGCGATTCAGGCGCAGATGGCCCAGATCGAGGCCCTGTATCCCGGCGTCGAACCCAGCAAGATCGCGCTCGACCTCGGCTCGTTTGGCTTCACGGCCACGATTGACGTGCCCGAGGGACTCACGCTGCCGGCGGGGCTTGACGGTGACACCTCCAAGGTGACCACGGCCGGCTTTGGCGACGGCTTCAAGGTCTCCTCCGTCAAGGTGAACGGCAACAGGGTCACGGTGGGCTTTGAGCTCTCTGACCCTGGCTCCATCAGGACGTACGCCGACCTCCAGGGCGTCGTCAATGCTGCGGGGGCTGCCACGAACACGGGTGACGCGGGATGGATGAAGCTCACGATTCCCGGCGTCGGGGTACCCCTGACGGCTGCGGCAGGAACGCTGCTCACGGCGACGGGCACGGTGACGGGACACTTTGATGCCGTCGCGACGTCGGCGACAGGCACGAGCAAGGCGTTCGCGTTCACATGGGGCGCGGCCCAGTGGGCGTTCGGCAGGGATGCCGTCGCCCCGGCGGGCGACACCAGCATTCGCGCGACGCTCAAGGTAAAGGCGGCGACGCGCGACATCACCGTCAGGAAGGTCTGGCTCGACGAGGGCGGCTCTCCCATGGCGGCACCTTCGGGCAGCGCGGTGAAGGCTCAGCTCATGGACGGCGCGGAGGCGGTCGACGGCGCCACCGTGACGCTCAGTGCCGACAACGGCTGGACCGCGACCTTCTCGGGCGTGCCGACGTATCGTGACGGCAGGGAGGTCTCCTACTCCGTTGTCGAGCTAGGCGAGGTCGCGGGCTTTAGCGCCGCTGCGGCCACGGGCACTATGGCGTCGGGCTTCACGCTCACGAACACCAAGCTCAAGGTGACGCCGCCGACGCCTGCCGAGCCAAAGCCCACCTATGGTGACCCCACGGTCCTGAAGCGCGTCTCGGGCGACCGACCCGCCGCTCCCGCCACCTTCAGCTTCGTGCTTTCGGCGGACGACCCCGGCAACCCCATGCCCGCCGGCAGCGAGGGCGGCTCCAAGACCGTCACCGTCAGCGTCACGGGCGATGCGTATGAGTATGGCGTTGAGTTTGGTGCCATCACCTTTGCCAGGGAGGGCACCTACGCCTACACGATTCGCGAGCTTGCCGGCTCCGCGGCAGGTTACAGCTATGACGCGGCTGCTTACCAGGTGAGCTACGAGGTCACCAAGGGCGCGGACGGCAACCTCGCGGTCCGGCGCCTCTGGCACAGGATCAACGCCGACGGCACGAAGACCAGGCTCTATGAGGGCGTCAACAACGACTCCGTCGGCGCGGTGTTTGACAATGCCTATCATGCCCAGCCGGGATTGACGCCTCAGGCGCCTCAGGACGGTGGCACGACGGGCGCAACTCCCCAGACGAACGACGACTCACTGCCCGTGGGCCTCAGCGTCGGCCTGGGCCTTGCGGCGGTCGCCGTCATCGCCGTCGCAATCGTCCTGCGCCGCAGGAAGGGCTAGACGCCGCCCGCGCGGGACAGCGGCATGGGGCGCCCTCATGAGGCGTCAGTGCGAGTCACCAGCGTGGCGCGTCGCCAGCGTGAGGCACGTATCAGGAACGACGGCGAGCTCTCCCGCACGAAGTTGCGGGGGAGCCTTCGTATGCAATGTCATGCATATGGCTCGCTTAGCTAAAACACGACATACATATCAAAATATCCTGCCTGAGACCTGATATTCTGTAATCTTTGTCGTGTTTTGGCTAAGGCTGGGAACGCGAGGCGCTCCCATGGCGCTCGATTTTCCTACAAGGGTGCCGGCCCGCCGCGACGAACCAGCAGTTGTGAATAAGTTTTGATGTTTTTTCCTGAGCCGGGACCACTTCCGCAAAGGCCTAACATATAGGCTTGCGTGCGAACTCTAGGACCATGCTGTCTAAAGCTCGCAGGCTGACACTGGCTCCCGCTTCGCTTGCCACGAATCGGGGGGCACGAGGCTAACGGACGGCCGCCGCGCCGCCGCGCCAACCCCGTGCTAAACACCACCATGAGTGAGGAGATCGCATGGCAGATCAGACCGCGTACATCCCGCGTCTTAAGGAGATCTACGTCTCCCAGGTGCGCGACCAGCTTCAGAAGAAGTTTGGCTACAAGAACGTCCATCAGATTCCCAAGTTCGAGAAGATCGTCGTCAACATGGGCGTCGGCGAGGCTGCCACCGACTCCAAGGCGATCGAGGGCGCCGTCGCTGACCTGCGCACCATCACCGGCCAGCAGCCCATCGTGACCCGCGCCCGCAAGTCCATCGCCACCTTCCACCTGCGCGCCGGTCAGCCCATCGGCGCCAAGGTGACCCTGCGCGGCGACCGCATGTTCGAGTTCCTCGATCGCCTCATCGCCACCGCCATCCCGCGTATCCGCGACTTCCGCGGCATCAGCCCCAAGTCGTTCGACGGTCACGGCAACTTCTCCATGGGCGTCACCGAGCAGCTGATCTTCCCCGAGATCGACTTTGACAAGGTCGACCACACCCGCGGCATGGACATCACCATCGTCACCACCGCCCCCACGGACGAGGAGGGCAGGGCGCTGCTCGAGGCCTTCCACTTCCCGTTCAAGCGGAACTAACTACTGTCGTTTGTCGCCTCGGCAACCTGGCATGAGCCAAGACCGGGGTCTACCCTCGAAGAGGAGGATTTGTGGCTAAGACATCGATGATCGTCAAGGCGTCGCGTGAGCCGAAGTACTCAACTCGCAAGCAGAACCGCTGCCAGCGCTGTGGGCGTCCCCACTCCGTCTATCGCAAGTTCGGCCTGTGCCGCGTGTGCTTCCGCGAACTCGCGAGCAAGGGCGAGCTTCCTGGCGTCCGCAAGGCAAGCTGGTAAGCCGGGGCTCTGTCGTACAGGCGCTCTCGCCACGGGCGAGTACGAACCGTACGTACAGTTTCATCACGAACTAAGGAGAAGGAATCAATGAAGGTTACTGATCCCATCGCAGACATGCTGACGCGCATCCGCAACGCAAACAACGCCGGCAAGCCCGAGGTCTCCATGCCCTCGAGCAAGGTCCTGGCCGAGCTCGCCCGTGTCATCTGCGAGGAGGGCTACATCCAGTCCTATGAGGTCGAGGACACCACGCCTCAGAAGACCCTGCACATCACGCTCAAGTACGGCAAGAAGAACGCCCGCGTCATCCGCGGCATCAAGCGCATCTCCAAGTGCGGCCTGCGCATCTACTCCTCTGCCGACAAGCTGCCTCGCGTCCTCGGCGGCCTGGGCACTGCCGTCATCTCTACCTCCAGGGGCATGATGTGCGACCGCGACGCCCGCAAGCAGGGCATCGGCGGCGAGGTCATGTGCTACATCTGGTAAGGCGCGACAGGAAGTAAGGAGGAGACAATGTCTCGAATTGGCAAGAAGCCTGTCACGGTCCCTGCCGGGGTCACTGTGACCATCGATGGCGCCACCGTCACCGTCAAGGGCTCCAAGGGCGAGCTCACCCGCACGTTCTCCGATCTCGTCACCGTCGAGCAGAAGGGCGAGGAGATCCTCGTCACCCGCAACGACGAGACCAAGCAGTCCAATGCCCAGCAGGGCCTCGTTCGCACCCTCGTCCAGAACATGGTCACGGGCGTGTCCGACGGCTTCGAGAAGAAGCTCGAGCTCGCGGGCGTCGGCTATCGTGCCGTCCTCAAGGGCAAGGACCTGGACCTCTCCCTGGGCTACTCGCACCCCGTCATCTACACCTGCCCCGAGGGCATCAGCTTCGAGGTGCCCGACAACACCCACATCACGGTGAAGGGCATCTCCAAGGAGCAGGTGGGTCAGGTTGCCGCCGAGGTGCGCGCCAAGCGTCCGCCCGAGCCGTACAAGGGCAAGGGCATCCACTACGCCGGCGAGCACATCCGCAGGAAGCTCGGCAAGGCCGCCAAGTAGCAGTGCGCGCCGTCCCGGCGGTCGGCTGACCGTCCGGGTCGCCTGCGCGGCGGCGTCTTTCGCAGGCGGCGGCCCCACATAGGAAAGACCATCACCCCGTCAGGTGATGGCATCGTGAAGGAGAAGGAATGAACAGGTTCCAGGCAAAGAGAGCGGGTCTCAAGCGCCGCCAGCGCCGTGTCCGCGCCAAGATCTTCGGTACCGCAGAGCGTCCCCGCCTCACCGTGCATCGCACCAACGCGCACATCTACGCGCAGGTCGTCGATGACGCTGACGGCAGGATCATCTGCTCCGCCTCCACGCTGAGCGCCGAGTTCCGCGCCCTGGGCAAGATCGGCTCCAACAAGGAGGCTGCGGAGTTCGTCGGCAAGCTCATCGGTGAGCGCGCCCTCGAGAAGGGCGTCTCCGAGGTCGTCTTTGACCGCGCCGGTCGCATCTATCACGGCCGTGTGAAGGCTCTAGCTGATGGCGCCCGTGCCGCGGGCCTGAAGTTCTAGGAGGATTTGAATGCCACGTGATCGTAAGCGCCAGAATGACTCCGATCTTCAGGAGCGCGTAGTCTATATCCATCGAGTGTCCAAGACCGTCAAGGGCGGTCGTCGCATGTCCCTGCTCGCCCTGGTCGTCGTCGGCGACGGCAAGGGCAACGTGGGCATCGGCATGGGCAAGTCCGCCGAGGTGCCCCTGGCCATCCAGAAGGGCGTCGATGACGCCAAGAAGAACATGTTCAAGGTGCCCGTCACCGCGAGCGGTTCCGTCCCGCACGTCGTCGAGGGCCGCTATGGCGCGGGCTGCGTCCTGATCAAGCCCGCCGTCGAGGGTACCGGCGTCATCGCCGGCGGCCCCGTCCGTCCGCTCTTTGAGCTTGCCGGCATCACCAACGTGCTGTCCAAGTCGCTGGGCACCGACAACGCCCTCAACATCATCAAGGCTGCCGCCGAGGGCCTCAAGTCCCTGACCTCCCCCGAGGAGGCCGCCGAGCGTCGCGGCCTGACCGTCTCCGAGATGTTCACCGGGAAGGAGGCCTAAGCCATGGCAGACGAGAAGAAGCTCACCGTCAGGCTCGTGCGCAGTGCCGTCGCGTCCGTCAAGAGGGACCAGACGCGCACCTGCCGCGCCATGGGCCTTCGCAAGATCGGCGATGTCTCGGTCCTTCCTGACAACCCGAGCGTCCGTGGAATGATCTTCAAGGTCAAGCACCTTGTTGAGGTTGAAGAGAACTAGGAGTCACCCACATGCAGCTCAATGATCTTCGTCCTGCCGAGGGCTCGCGCAAGAGCCGCAAGCGCATCGGTCGCGGGAATTCCTCCGGCTTCGGCACCACGGCCGGCCGTGGCTCCAAGGGCCAGCTCTCCCGCTCCGGCGGCGGCAAGGGCGCCGGCTTCGAGGGCGGCCAGACCGCCCTCGCGATGCGCCTGCCCAAGCTCCCCGGCTTCAAGAACCGCAACCGCGTCGAGTACGCCCCCGTCAACGTCGCTCGCCTTGAGAAGCTCTACGAGGCCGGGGATACCGTTGACGCCGAGAGCCTCAAGGCCAAGGGCGTCATCAAGCACGACTACATCCCCGTCAAGGTTCTGGGTGACGGCGAGCTCACCAAGGCCCTGATCGTCAAGGTGGACAAGGTCTCCGCGTCCGCCAAGGCTAAGATCGAGGCCGCTGGAGGAAAGGTCGAAGAGGCGTGCTAAAGGGAATCGCCAACGCGTTTCGCATCCCTGAGCTCAGGAAGAAGATCCTGTTCACCATCGGGATCCTCCTCCTGTATCGTCTGGGCGCCTACCTGCCTGCCCCGGGCATCCCGTTCAAGCAGATGATCTCTGTTGGGACGGCCCTGAGCTCGGGCGGGGGTGCCCTGGCGGTGCTCAACCTGTTCTCGGGCGGCGGGCTCTCGCGCGTCTCGGTGTTCAGCCTGGGCATCATGCCGTACATCACCGCGCAGATCATCCTGCAGATGATGCAGGCCGTGGTGCCCTCGCTGGGCGAGCTCGCCAAGGAGGGGGAGTCGGGCCAGCGCAAGATCACGCAGTACACGCGCTACGTCACGATCCTCCTCGCGCTGATCAACGCCATCGGGTATCTCTTCCTGTTCAAGTCACAGGGCATCAACTTCGCCGGCATGCCGGGCGTGCCCGAGGCGCTTGAGAACGTCATCGTCGTCGCCACGCTGCTCACGGGTGCCATCATCATCATGTGGATGGGCGAGGTGCTCACGCAGCGCGGCATCGGCAACGGCATGTCCCTGATCATCTTCGTGAACATCATGGCCGGCCTGGGACCCACCCTCACGCAGGCGTGGACGACCTCGGGCCTGGGGGCCATCATCACGGTCGTCACACTGCTGGTCATCGTCGCCATCATCCCGCTGATCGTGTACATCGAGCGTGGACAGCGTCGCATTCCGGTGCAGTACGCCAAGCGCGTCATCGGTCGTCGCATGATGGGCGGGCAGTCCACCTACCTGCCGATCAAGGTCAACACGGCGGGCGTCGTCCCCATCATCTTCGCCTCGGCGCTTCTGTACTTGCCGGCGCAGGTGGCCGTGTTCTTCCCCAGCGTCGCCTGGATTCAGGGCTTTGCGTCTTTGCTCTCCAGCGGGTGGGTCAACTGGGTCCTCTCCGTGCTCCTCATCGTGTTCTTCGCGTACTTCTACACGAGCATGGTGTTCAACCCGGAGGAGACGGCCGACCAGCTGAGGAAGGCCGGCGGCTTCATCCCGGGCGTGCGCCCGGGCGGCGCGACCATCGCGTACATCAAGAACGTGCTCGACCACATCACGCTTCCCGGCGCGCTCTTCATGGCCGCGCTCGCGATCGTCCCGTCCATCCTGTTCTCGCTCACGGGCAACACCCTGCTCCAGAGCTTTGGCGGGACCTCGGTGCTCATCATGGTCGGTGTGGCCATGGACACGATCTCGCAGCTTGAGTCCCAGCTCAAGATGCACAATTACGAGGGATTCTTCGTCTAGGCCGCGCTCGGGGCCGTCTGGCGGGGAATGATTCGCAAGAGCTGGGGAGGCAGGGGTCGGCGCAGCGTGCGTCGGCCCCTGCCTCGTCAGGCGCGCCAGGGAGCGCCGCATGTCCCGCTCGCCTGCGGGACGTCGGCCTTGGCCGTGCCCGCTCGCAGGCTCCTGGGCCTCCTCGCCGGCATGACGCCCGTCAAGCAAGTACACTTACGTATACGTACGTGCCTCTCCCTGACCGTGCCGCGCGCCTTGGCCCCGCTTCGGCCCGCGCTCGCGCCAGGGACATCGGTGCGCGACGCGTTACGCCTCTGGAGAGGTCTCGGGAAGGAAGAGAAGCATGAGAATCGTACTTCTAGGAGCACCGGGCGCGGGCAAGGGAACCCAGGCGCAGAAGCTGGTCGAGGACTACGGCGTCGCCCATATTTCGACGGGGGACCTCCTGCGTGCGGCCGTCAAGGCGCAGAGCGCGCTGGGCGTCCAGGCAAAAGGCTACATGGACGCCGGCAAGCTCGTTCCTGACGAGCTCGTCATCGGCCTGGTCACGGAGCGCCTTCAGCAGGATGACGCCCAGAGGGGCTTCGTCCTCGACGGCTTCCCCCGTAACACCGATCAGGCGGACGCTCTGGACGTCGAGCTGGCGAAGCTCGACATGGGCCTGGACGCGGCGCTTCTGGTGGACGTCAGGCCTGAGGTCATCGTCAATCGCCTGAGCTCGCGACGCACCTGCCATGACTGCGGGTACACCGCGACTGAGGGCGTCACGGCCTGCCCCCGCTGCGGCGGGAAGATGTATCAGCGCGATGACGATAGGCCCGAGACCATCGCACGGCGCCTCGAGACCTACAAGAATCAGACGGCACCCCTCATCGAATACTATCGAGGGCACGGAATACTGAAGGAGGTTGACGGAGACCGTCCCGTCGGCGAGGTCTATGCCGACGTCACGTCTTCGCTCGGTCTATGATTCACATCAAGTCAGCGGCAGAAATCGAAGAGATGAAGCAGGCGGGGTCGCTGTCCAAGCAGGCCCTGCGCCTCGCCGGCTCCATGGTTCGTCCCGGCGTCTCCACCAAGGAGATCGACGTCGCCGTGGAGAGCTTCATTCGCCTGCACGGTGCCATTCCCACCTTCAAGGGCTACGGCGGCTTCCCGGGCAGCATCTGCGCCTCGCTCAACGAGCAGATCGTTCACGGCATCCCGTCACCGGAGGTCTTCCTCAACGACGGTGACGTCATCTCCATCGACACGGGCGCCACCTTTGGGGGCTGGGTGGGCGACAACGCCTGGACCTTCTTCGTGGGCACCCCCTCCGAGGCGGTCAGGGGCCTCTGCGAGGTCACCCGCGACTGCCTGAAGGCGGGCATCGAGCAGGCCGTCCCCGGCAACCACCTGGGTGACATCGGGCATGCCGTCCAGCAGCTCGCCGAGGCGCACGGATACGGCGTCGTCAGGGAGTACGTGGGCCACGGCGTGGGTCACGTGATGCACGAGGACCCCAACGTGCCGAACTTTGGCAAGAAGGGTCGCGGCGTCAGGCTTCAGGCGGGCATGGTCATTGCCATCGAGCCCATGATCACGCTGGGCACCCACGAAAACCATACGCTGGGCAACGGCTGGACCGTCGTCACGGATGACGGCAAGGCGGCGGCCCATTACGAGAACACCATCGCCATCACCGAGGACGGCCCCGTCATCCTCACCCAGGACGAGGACGGACCCTGGCTGCCCATGCAGGGCGGTCAGAAGTAGGCGCCTTTCAGGGGAGGGACCTCTCCTTGAGGCAGGTGACGGGCGCGGACGGACGTCCCCCTCTGCAGGGAATATGAAATTCTCTGCGGCAGGGGGACGTCCCGCGCGTCTTTATGTATGATATATGGTCGCTGTGACTAGCGAGAGAAAGTAGGTACGGTGGCTAAGCAGGACGGAATCGAGCTGGAGGGCAAGGTCATCGAGCCTCTCCCCAACGCCATGTTCAACGTGGAACTTGAAAATGGCAAGACCATCCTTTGCACGATCTCGGGCAAGATTCGCATGAACTACATTCGCATCCTTCCCGGCGACCGCGTGGTGGTCGAGATTTCTCCCTACGACCTCACGAGGGGTCGCATCACCTATCGCTACAAGTAGCGGGCGGCCCCGAGGGGTGCGCGGCATCACGACAGATATCCACGCCTGCGGCTGGGCGTTTCGATAAGGCAGGTCAGCTCCACCTGATGCTGCCGGTGAGGTTTCAGTACGAGCAAGGAACTACCGGAAGGAAAGCACAATGAAGGTACGTCCTTCGGTTAAGAAGATGTGCGACAAGTGCAAGATCATCCGTCGCCATGGCAAGGTCTACGTCATTTGTGATAACCCTCGCCACAAGCAGCGTCAGGGCTAAGAGAGGAGCTCGAAGTTGGCACGTATCAACGGTGTCGACCTCCCGCGCGACAAGCGCACTGAGGTCGGACTTACCTATCTGTACGGCATCGGCGCGACCAGCGCCAAGAGGATTTGCGCCGAGTGCGGCATCGACCCCGACACGCGCGTCAAGGATCTGACCGAGGACGAGATCACCAAGATTCGCGACTTCATTGGCGCCACCTTCACCACGGAGGGTGACCTGCGTCGCGAGGTTCGCCAGAACGTCGCGCGCCTGATGGAGATCGGCTGCTACCGCGGCCTTCGTCATCGCAAGGGTCTTCCTGTCCACGGCCAGCGCACCCACACCAACGCTCGCACCCGCAAGGGCAAGAGGCGTCAGATCGGTGCAAAGAAGAAGGCGTAGGAGAGTAGACAATGCCGCAGAAGAAGAACCAGCACGCGACGCGCGTCCGTCGCGCCGAGCGCAAGAACATCGCCGTGGGCCAGGCCCACATCAAGAGCACGTTCAACAACACGATCATCTCCATCACCGACCCCCAGGGCAACGTCATCGCCTGGCAGTCCGGCGGCACCGTGGGCTTCAAGGGCTCCCGCAAGTCCACGCCCTTTGCCGCGCAGATCGCCGCGGAGGCGTGCGCCAAGGCCGCCATGGAGCATGGCCTTCGCAGGGTGGCCGTGTTCGTGAAGGGGCCCGGCTCCGGTCGTGAGACCGCCATTCGCTCCCTCCAGGCCGCCGGTCTCGAGGTGTCGGGCATCCAGGACAAGACCCCCATTCCGCACAACGGTTGCCGCCCGTGCAAGCGTCGTCGGGTGTAGCAAGGAAGGACAGTAGAAATGGCAGTTGATAGGACCCCTGTCCTCAAGAGGTGCCGCCAGCTTGGCATCGATCCCGTCGTCATGGGCATCAACAAGGAATCCAAGCGTCAGCTCCGCCGCCGTCGCCGCCAGGAGAGCGAGTACGGCGTCCAGCTGCGTGAGAAGCAGAAGGCCAAGTTCATCTACGGCGTGCTCGAGAAGCAGTTCCGCAGCTATTACCAGAAGGCCATGAAGACCGAGGGCATCACGGGCGACAACCTGATGAGCCTGCTCGAGAGCCGTCTCGACAACGTCGTCTTTCGTCTTGGCTTTGCCCGCACCCGCAAGGAGGCCCGCCAGACCGTCCGCCATGGTCACATCACCGTGAACGGCAGGCGCGTGGACATCCCCTCCTACCAGGTGAAGGCCGGCGACCTGGTCGCCATCTCCAACAAGGCCAAGGACCTTCTCCCCATCAAGGAGGCCATCGTCGCCTCCAACGGCAAGGCCGTTCCCGCCTGGCTTGAGGTTGACATCGAGAAGCTCCAGGGCACCGTGCTTCAGGTTCCCGTTCGCAACCAGATCGACCTTGACATTGACGCGCAGCTGATCGTCGAGCTCTACTCCAAGTAAGCGTCGATTGCAGGAGGATTTGCTATGTCAGAATTCATCCGTCCGGATGTCAAGGTCGAGGAGATTCACAGCGACCTCGCCCGCATCACCGCCGAGCCCCTCGAGCGCGGCTACGGCGAGACGCTGGGCAACTCGCTGCGCCGCGTCCTGCTCTCCTCCCTCGAGGGGGCCGCTGTCGAGGCCATCAAGATCGACGGCGTCCAGAAGGAGTTCGATACGGTCGAGGGCGTCTACGAGGACGTCACCGACATCGTCCTGAACGTCAAGGGCCTGGTCTTCAAGGGCAACGGCACGGCCGCGAGCGGCACCGCGACGATCAACGTCGAAGGTCCCTGCACCGTCACGGGCGGCGACTTCAAGATTCCGTCGCAGTTTGAGCTCGTGAACAAGGACCATGTCATCTGCACGCTGGGCGAGGGCGCGCACCTCTCCATGCAGATGCACGTCGGCACGGGTCGCGGCTACGTGGCCGGCACCGACAACGAGGGCAAGAACGACCCCATCGGCTACGTGTGCGTCGACTCGCTCTACTCGCCCGTCCGCCGCTGCGCCAAGCTCGTCGAGGCCTGCCGCGTCGGCCAGCGCAACGACTATGACCGTTTGGTCCTCGAGATCGAGACCAACGGCTCCATCTCGCCGCGCGACGCCGTCGTCGAGGCGGCCAATATCATCAACCAGCACATGAGCGCCTTCATGAGCCTCACGGCCGAGGAGGAGCCCCAGGAGGACGCATCCATCTTCGCGGACGACGTCGAGGAGGACAACACCGAGCTTGACAAGCAGATCGAGGATCTGGCCCTTTCGGTCCGCTCCTATAACTGCCTCAAGCGCGCCAACATCCACTCGGTGCGACAGCTTGTCGAGTTCTCTGAGAACGACCTGCTCAACATTCGCAACTTTGGCGTCAAGTCCATCGAGGAAGTCAAGGACAAGCTCGAGGAGATGGGCCTTGGCCTCAAGGCCTAAGGCACGTCGCTCGTTAACTGAGGAGTAGCTAGACCATGAGACACAACAAGAAGAGGGGTATGAAGCTCGGCACTGACGCGAGCCATACCAAGGCAATGAAGAAGAGCCTCGTCGCGTCGCTTCTGGCCCATGATCGCATCAAGACGCTCGAGTCGCGCGCCAAGGCCATCCGTCCCGACGTGGACCGCGTCATCACCTGGGCCAAGAGGGGCGACCTCCACTCCCGTCGCCTTGCCATCGCCAAGGTCGGTGACAAGGAGATCGTGCGCGAGGTCTTTGAGAAGGCCGCACAGGGCCTGTGGGCCGACCGTGACGGCGGCTACACGCGCATCATGAAGCTCGGTCCTCGCAAGGGCGACGCCGCCAAGGTCGTCATCATTGAGCTCGTGACCGAGGCCGTCCAGCCCAAGGCCGCCGCCAAGACCTCCGTCAAGAAGGTCGAAAAGGTCGCCGAGGCGCCGCAGGAGGCGCCCGCCGAGGCCGCGCAGGAGCCTGTCGAGGCGCCGCAGGAGGCGCCCGCCGAGGCCGAGGACGCCGAGCCCAAGGCCGAGGACGCCGAGTAGCTTCGGTTCTCTCGCGTGCATGACGTGTCGGGGAGGCTCGCGCTGCGGGCCTCCCTTCGTATGTCGGCCGCGTCTGTCTGCGGGACGTCACAAGGCGGCGTCGTGTCGTCCTGGCGCGCCGGGTCAGGCCATCCGGATGAGAGGGGAGTGGGCCATGCTGCACATGGAGCACGTCTTTGTCCGCCTCGGCGCCGGCGCCTGGACGGTCAGGGACCTGTCGCTGAAGCTTTCGGCCGGCCGACGCGTCGTGGTCGTGGGTCGCAGCGGCTCGGGCAAGTCCACGCTCGCGCGACTGGCGAGCGGCTCCTTGACGCCTCAGTCGGGAGTCGTCGCCCTTGAAAAGGGAGAGCGCGCCTGCCTGGTGCGGCAGGACCCCACGACGTCGTTCGTGAGCTCGCACGTGTGGGACGACGTGGCCTTTGGCCCTATGAACCTGGGCCTTGCCGAAGACGAGGTACGACGTCGCGTGGCGGCGTCACTTGATGCCGTGGGCGCAAAAGACTTGGCGAGGCGGACCGTCGGTGAGCTCTCCGGCGGGCAGCAGCAGCTCGTCGCCCTGGCGGGAGCGCTTGCGATGAGTCCGTCGTTTCTTGTCGCGGACGAGGTCACGGCGCAGCTCGACCTTCGCGCGCGTCGGCAGCTTCGCGGCGTCTTGGACGCGCTTTGTGCGCGGGGCATGGGCATCTTTGAGGTAACGCATCGGCCCGAGGAGGTTCTTGGGGCGCATCGGGTGCTCGTGCTGAAGGAAGGCGCGCTCGCGTGGGAGGGAACGCCCGACGAGCTCTTCTCCGCGCGCGGTGCGCGGGCGCGTGAGATCGCCGGCCTCGTGGGCCTGCGGGCGCGTCTGCTCGCCGGTGAGGAGCCGCCCTCGGCGTACTTTCTGAAGCCGCTCGTGGACGACACGCCGCGTGCGTCGCCAGGGCCTGTTGGCGAGTGTGCGTCTGGTCAGGGCCTTGAGCTGAGGCATGTGAGCCTTTGGTACGACGACGCGCGCCGTCCTCCTGCGGCGCCCGCCCTTCGCGACGTCGAGCTCACGGCCCGGCGCGGGCGCGTCACGCTGCTCGTGGGCCCGTCGGGCGCCGGCAAGACCACCTGCGCTCTGGTGGCGGCGGGCCTGGCGAAGCCTGACGAGGGATCGGTGCGCCTGGCGGGAAGGCACGTGCGCCCGAGTGACGTGGGCCTTGCCTTCCAGAGGCCCGCAGACCAGCTCTTTGCCGACAGCGTCAGGCAGGACGTCATGTACGGCCCTCTCAATCGCGGCATGGGGCAGGACGAGGCGCATCGGCGGGCCGTCTTGGCCTTGAGGGACCTTGGCGTCGCGGAGGAGCTCTGGGACAGGTCCCCCCTTTTGCTCTCGGGCGGCGAGGCGCGTCGGGCGGCTCTCGCGGGCATCGTGGCCCTAAGGCCTGGCGCCTACGTGCTCGACGAGCCTACGGCGGGACTTGACGGCCATGCCGCGCAGGCCGTCATGGATCTGGCGAACCTGCTGGCTCGTCGCGGCGCCGCCGTCGTCGTGATAACGCACGAGGTGGCGGAGTGGCTGAATCGCGCCGCGACGGTCTGCGTGCTGAGCGCGGGCACGGTGGTGTGGTCGGGCTCGCCCGAGGCGCTTGTCAGGGACCCCGCCCTCGCCGCCGCCGCGGGACTTGACCTTCCCCGTGACCTAAGGAAGGCGGAGGTTGACGATGGGGCTTTCTAGGTCGTTCTCCCTGGGGTCCCATCTGAGGAATTCCTGCTGGCTTCATGAGGTGGACGCCCGCGCCAAGATGCTCGCGCTCGTCTCGCTGAGCCTGGCGACCCTACTGGCCTCAAGGGACGTCGCGCTGGGGCTGTTGGGGGCGCTTGCCCTTGCCGCCGTCGCAAGCTGTCGCGTGCCCCTCTGCGCGGCCCTGCGCGCCCTGAGGCCGGCCCTGCTGGTGCTCGTGCTGGTCATGCTGGGTCATGCGCTGGTCGTGGACGGCAGCTACGACCTCAGGCTTCTGGGCACCTGCGGCGTGCGCGGGAGAGCGTCGTGTAGGGCAAGAGGGCAGAGATGGGGGGCATGTATGGTATACACATCGAGAGAGGTGTAGGAAACAGCTGCGCATCTGCCTGCTGGTGACGTGGGTCTCGCTCGTGAGCGCCACCACGACCTCTCCCCAGCTCGCCCGCGCCCTGGGATGGACGCTGAGGCCGCTGCTCTCATGGGGCGTGCCCGTGGGCGCCGTGACCACCACCGTGTCGATAGCCCTGCGCTTCATCCCGGAGGTCATCGAGGAGTTCGACCGCATACGCCTCGCCCAGATCGCGCGCGGGGCGCGCTTCGACGACCGACGTGTGTCACGACGGCTCAGGTCGTACGCGGCGGTGCTGGTGCCGTTGGTGGCATCCCTGTTCGGACGGTCCGACCAGCTGGCGGAGGCCATGCGCGACCGTGGCTTCACGGGAGGGGGAACCCTCATGTCCCCGCCTCGTCTTGAGGCACGCGACCTCATGGTCATGCTGACGAGCGTGGCTGTGCCCGTGCTGGTCGTTCTCATGTAGGGGGCGCCCGGGCGGCCTGCACGGCGGGCGCGGGCGCGTCTTGCGTCCGTCTGGCCTCAGGCGTCTCAGTCGGGCACAATGACGCTACACTAGCAGGCACGAGGACTGCCCGCCTCACGGCGGACGGACGGGGAGGGTGGATGGCGGACGAGGTGACCATACGCAGGGCGACGCCGCATGACGCGGCAGCCTGCCGCGCGGTCTACGCCCCCTACGTCGAGCGCACGGCCGTCAGCTTTGAATGGGAGACTCCCTCGACGGAGACGTTTCGCGCGCGGATGGAGCGGACCTGCGCCTTGGGCCACCCCTATCTGGTGGCAACGCGCGCGGGACGCGTCCTGGGCTATGCCTGCACGGGCCCCTTCGTGGGGCGCTCCGCCTATGGGTGGTCGGCCGAGACCACCATCTACCTTGCTCGCGAGGAGCGGGGCCAGGGCCTGGGGGGCCGTCTCTACCGGGCCCTGGAGGAGACGTCGCGCCTGCGAGGCATCCTCGACCTCAACGCCTGCATAGGCTATGCGCCCGTGGAGGACGAGTATCTGACCAACGCCAGCCTCCGCTTTCACGAGCGGCAGGGCTATGGGCTCGTGGGGACCTTCCATGACAGCGGTCACAAGTTTGGCCGCTGGTATGACATGGTCTGGATGGGAAAGCCCCTCGGGGACCATGTGGCGAGACCCGCGCCCCCGCGTCGCTGCGACGAGCTGACGGCAGGGGAGTGGCAGGCGGCGGGGGTGAGCCTGTGACGGATGCGGCGACGCGACGCTCCACGCTCGTGATCATGGTGGGGTACCGAGGGGAGGGCTTCTCGGGCATGGCGGAGCAGCCGGGACGGCGCACCGTGCTGGGGGAGCTGCGTCGGGCCCTTGAGGTCGTCCTGCGACGCGAGGTGGAGCTTGACGCCGCCGGTCGCACCGACGCGGGCGTCCACGCCCTGGGCCAGTACGTCAGCTTGCCCCTCAGGGGCCCCGAGTGCCAGCTCAGCGGCAGGCGCATGCACGCCTCGCTCGTGGCGCTCACGCCCGACGACCTGTCGGTCCGCGCCCTCTATCGTGCCGAGGCGGGCTTCTCCGCCCGCTTTGACGCCACGAGCCGTCACTATCGCTACCGCATCGCCTGTGGCGCCGCGCGTCCCGTCATGGCCTGGGATCACGCCTGGTGGCTTCGCTCCCAGCCCCGGCTGGACGTGGCGGCGATGGACCGGGCGGCGCGCTGCCTGGTGGGTGAGCACGACTTCGCGAGCTTCTGCAAGGCCTCCTCGGCCCAGCTCATCCGACATGACGGGCGCTCGACGTGCAGGAACGTCCAGAGGGTTCGGGTGTCGCAGGACAACGAGGCGGGCGAGCCGCTCGTGACGGTCGAGGTGGACGGCAACGCCTTCCTGCATAACATGGTGCGCATCGTGGTCGGCAGCCTCGTGGAGGTCGGCAGCGGCAGACGTGACGTCTCGTGGGTGCGCGCCGCGCTCGACGCCTGCGACCGTCGTGCGGCGGGTCCCACGGCGCCGGCGCGCGGGCTGTGCCTTGAGGGCGTCGACTATCCCGCGGGGGCCCTGCTGCCGTGGGACTGAGGATGGCGCCCGGGTCGGGATGCGGCGGTCGGGACGCGACCGGCGACGAGGAGGGGACAGACGCATGGGGCTGAGAAGACGACAACGGCAGAGCTTTGAGCGCAGTGACGTTCTCGACCTGGGCCCGCAGCGCAACCGCGTCGCGGTGGCCATACTTGTCGTGGTCGCCGTGGCGCTGGCGGTGACCCTCGTGCTGCTGTGGCGGTGCGCCCGCGCGCACGGCAGGTCGGGAGACGACGGGCTCATAAGCTCCGTCGGGGCCCAGGAGGTGGAGCCCGTCTCGGCCGAGGGCGTCATGGCCTCCTCGGACTCCTTCACGAACCTGCTGCTGGTCACCGTCGACGACGTCTCGTCATCCGCGCCCGCGCTCCAGAAGGTGCAGATCCTGTCCCTTGACGCCACGCGTCGCACCGGGGTCCTGTCCGCCCTGCCGCTTGACGCCGCGCTGACGACCTCGCCCGACGCCACGATACGATCGTGCTTTGGCGAGGGGGGCGCCGCCGCGCTCGTGCCGGCCGTCGCCGCCGCCACGCAGGTGCGGCTCGACCATGTGATCGTCGCCGCCGACTCCCTGTGGGACAGGCTCAGGGGGCTGCGCGGATCGGGCGTGACGTCGCTGCTGGGCTCGGGTGCGGAGCTGCTCAGCTCGCTGGAGACGGACATGGGGTCGAGCGAGCTTCTGGGCGTGGTGGAGCAGATTCAGTCCGTAGGCGTCTCCAGGCTCTCGCAGGCCGAGGCGCCCACGACCCAGGAGGAGGAGTCGGGAGCCACCCTGACGAGGATTGATGCCGCGGGTCTGGGGCTGCAGCTGGGGACGCTCGTCGCGCGCGACTGACGCAGGCCACGCGCGTCGTTTCGCCGTGGGCGCGCAGGCGCCGCCGCGAACGTCCGCGGGCCGGCGTCTTGTGCACTTTGTTGGATTCGCTCGCTCATCATAGGGCGTCCACAACGTCCGAGCCGGTCTAGGTGATAATGTCCTCGGCGGCACCGCCGCCCGTCGCGCCCCCCGACGCCCGTCGTCGGTGCGAATGCGGGCGCCCGTATTGGCCCTTTGGTCTGGAGACGTTACGGCATGTCCCCCACGCAGCCCAAGATATCCGTCATCATGCCGGCGTACAACGTCGCCGCCTATGTCGGCAGGGCCGTCGAGAGCCTCCAGCATCAGACGTTCGAGGACTTTGAGCTTTTGGCGGTGGACGACGGGTCCCAGGACCGTACGGGGGCCATCCTTGACTCCTTCGCCGCGCGCGACATCCGCATCACGGTCATCCACCAGGAAAACGCCGGCGCACCGGCCGCGCGCAACGCGGCGCTCGACCGCGCCGCCGGCACGTACGTCATGTTCTTTGACGCCGACGACTGGGCCGAGCCCACGATGCTGGCAACGATGTATGAGTTTGGCGTGCGCAACCGCCTCGAGCTGGTGGTGTCCGGGTTCTACATCGACACCTACTTCGGGTCCGACGACCGGCACGACAGCGAGGTCAAAAGCTGCGAGGACGCCGTCTTTGCCACCCAGGCGGACTTCAGGCGCGCGGCCTGGCGGCTCTTTGACAACAACCAGCTCTATCCGCCCTGGAACAAGCTCTTCCTTCGCAGGCGCATCGAGGACCTGGGCCTGCGCTTCAGGGCCACCTTCTGGGACGACTTTCCCTTCGTGCTCGACTTCATCCGTGACGTCGAGCGGGTGGGCGTCATGTCGCAGCCGTTCTACCACTTCATCCGGCAGCGCTCGGAGTCCGAGACGGCACGCTGGCGCCCGGACATGTACGAGAAGCGCGAGGAGGAGCACGGGTGGATGCTCGACCTCTATCGGCATTGGGGCCTGGACGGCGACGCCGCCAGCATGGAGATGGTCCAGCGTCGCTACATCGAGCGTCTGGTGGGCTGCATAGAGAACGTCTGCAACCCTCTCTGCGAGCTCTCGCGCGCACAGAAGCTCGCTGAGATCAAAAACATGATCTCCACCGAGCGGGCACGGGTGGCCGTGGAGGTGGCGCGTCCGCGCAGCAGGATGATGCAGGCGATGCTGGCGCCCATCAAGGCCCGGCACGTCGGCCTCTGCTACCAGGAGGGCAACTTCATCTCGTTCGTGAAGCGGCATAACGGCAGGCTCTTTGCCACGCTCAAGGCGCGGCGCTAGCAAGGTCACGACGGTATTCGGGACGGGGCCGGCGCCGACGCGTCCCGACGAAGGAGGCATCATGGCATCAAGCCAAGACATCGCCCGCGCGCTTCTGTCCGTGAGGGCGGTGTTCCTACGTCCCGACGAGCCGTTTACCTGGGCGTCGGGCATCAAGAGCCCCATCTACTGCGACAACCGCCTCACGCTGAGCCACCCCGAGGTGCGCACGCTCATCGACGAGGCGCTCGCGCAGGTGGCCAAGGAGTGCCACCCCACGCTCCAGATGCTCATGGGAACCTCCACGGCCGGCATCGCCCACGCCGCCATCGCCGCCGACCGCCTGGGCGTGCCCATGGGCTACGTGCGCGGGTCGGCCAAGGACCATGGCCGTAAGAACCAGATAGAGGGACGGCTCGAGCGGGGCGAGAGGGTCGTGGTCGTTGAGGACCTCATCTCCACGGGCGGCAGCGTGCTTGACTGCGTGGAGCCGCTGCGCACGGCGGGCGCCGAGGTGCTGGGCGTCGTGAGCATCTTCACCTACGGCATGCGCCGCGCCGCCGAGCGCCTCGCGGCGGCCCAGGTGACCAACCACAGCCTCTGTGACCTTGACACTCTCGTGGACGTGGCAGTGGCGGAGGGCTACCTCGCCGCGGGCGACAGGCCGCGCCTGCTGGCCTTCAGGGACGATCCGGCAGACGAGAGCTGGATACGCCGCTAGGGATGCGCCGCCACGTCTAAGCCCCCCGGCACCGTGAGATGCCGGGGGGCTGTCTTGCGTCACTGCCGCGCGTGAGGGCGCTACTCCTGGCCCAGCAGCACCTTGGTCATGCTCGCGGCGGCCTTCTTGCCGGCACCCATGGCCAGGATGACCGTGGCCGCGCCGGTGACGATGTCGCCGCCGGCCCAGATCCGGGGGTTGGAGGTGCGACCGTCCTCGTCGGCGTCGATGTAGCCCCACTTGTTGAGCTGCATGCCGCCGATGAGCCGGGCAAACGGGTTGGCGTTGGTGCCGATGGCCGAGATGGCGACGTCGCAGGCAATCTCCTCGACGGCCCCCTCGACGGGCACGGGACGGCGGCGCCCCGACTCGTCGGGCTCTCCCAGCTCCATCTTCTGGACGCGGGCCGCGCAGACGTTGCCGTCCTCGCCGGCCAAAAACTCAAGGGGCGAGACGAGAGGCATGACCTCGACGCCCTCCGCCTTGGCGTGATGAAGCTCGGCGCGACGCGCGGGCATCTCGTCCTCGGTGCGGCGATAGGCGATGATGGCGCGCTCGGCCCCCAGGCGCTTGGCGGTGCGCACGGCGTCCATGGCCACGTTGCCGCCGCCAAAGACGATGACGTTCTTGCCATGCTTGGTGGGCGTGTCATAGGCGGGGAACTCGTTGGCCCTCATGAGGTTGACGCGCGTGAGGTACTCGTTGGCGAAGAAGACGTTGGGGAGGTTCTCCCCGGGGATGTTGAGGAACTTGGGAAGCCCGGCGCCCGTCGCCACGTAGATGGCGTCGAAGCCCTTCTCGCCCAGCAGCTCGTCGGCGTCGGCCAAACGTCCCATGACGCTGTTGTACTCAAACGTGACGCCCAGGTCCTTGAGGCCGTCGATCTCGCGCCTCACGACGGCCTTGGGCAGGCGGAACTCGGGGATGCCGTACACGAGCACGCCGCCGCCCGTGAAGAACGCCTCGTACACGGTCACGTCAAAGCCGTTGCGCGCCAGCTCGCCGGCGCAGGCGATGCCGGAGGGGCCGGAGCCGATGACGGCGACCTTCAGGCCGTTCTTGGGGGACACCTTCGTGGGGCTGGCAAGCTCGGGGCGGTCGCCCAGGAAGCGCTCGAGCTGGCCGACGGCCACCGGGTCGCCCTTCTTGCCGCGGACGCAGACGCCCTCGCACTGGTTCTCCTGGGGGCAGACGCGCCCGCAGACGGCGGGCAGCATCGAGGACTCGTGGATGATGTCCAGGCCCTCGCCGAACTTGCGGTCGTAGATCTTCTCGATGAAGGCGGGGATGTCGATGTTGACGGGGCAGCCCTCGACGCAGAGGGGCTTCTTGCATCTGAGGCAGCGCGCGGCCTCGGCCACGGCCATGTCCTCGGTGAAGCCCTTGTCGACGGGACGGAAGTCACGGGCGCGCTCGTCGGCGGGCTCCTCGTTGTCGGCGGTGCGCGGCGACTTCATGTCCGCGACCCAACGACCCTTTATCTCTGGCATGCGCAGTTCGCCTCCTCGTAAGCCTTGAGGGCCTGGCCCTCCTCGGTGCGGTATGCGGCCTGACGGGCCCGCAGGTCGTTCCAGTCAACCTTCGTCGCGTCAAAGTCGGGGCCGTCGACGCAGGCGAACTTCGTCTGGCCGCCCACCTCCACGCGGCAGCAGCCGCACATGCCGGTACCGTCGACCATGATGGGGTTGAGCGACGCGACGATGGGGATGTCGTACTTCTGGGCGGTGAGCGCGGAGAACTTCATCATGGGCACGGGGCCGACGCAGAAGACGTGGTCGACCTTGCCCTCCTTCAGCAGGCGCTCGAGCGGGGCGGTGACGACGCCCTTCTCGCCGTAGGAGCCATCGTCCGTGGTGACGTGGACGTGCTCGTCGTCAAGGACCTCGCGGAACTGGTCCTCGAGCAGCAGGAGGTCCTTGGTGCGGGCGCCCATGATGGCGTGGACCTCACGGCCTGCGGCGACGAATTGGCGGGCGACGGGAAAGGCGATGGCCAGCCCCACGCCGCCCCCGATGACGGCCCACCTGCCCTGACCCATCTCGGTGGGGTGCCCCAGCGGGCCCGTGACGTCCTGGATGCAGTCGCCGACCTCCATGGCCGCGAGCATCGTGGTGGTCTTGCCGATGACCATGAAGATGAACTCGACCCAGCCTTCGTCGACGCTCCAGTCGGCGAAGGTGAAGGGGACGCGCTCGCCCGACTCGTTGGCGCGAATCATGAGGAACTGGCCCGCATGCGCGTGCTTGGCCATCTCCGGCGCCTCGACGCGAAACTTGAACACCTTCTCGGAGAATTGCGTCTTTTCGAGGATTTTATACATTACCCTAGCTCCTCTCCCAACGGTCTTTCCTCTCTCTTCTGCCCCTTAGGGGCGTCCCGCCCCTGCGGGACGCGCGCCTGCGACGGCACATACCAGCCTCATTTTACTATGACGGCCAGAGAGGCGCGGGACGATCGACGCTTTTACACGGCATATGACGACGGGAATGTCCGTGACGGCCGGTGCCGCCCATGGCATGTGGCGACCCTGCCGCTTGCCGGAGCTTGCCGAGAGCTTTCACGGCCCTCATGGGCAACTGATATTTCCCTGACGTGCGTCACCTACAGTGGGCCAGGAACATGGCTCCTGGGCGGGCTCATTGGCGACGGCGGAGGTTCACACGATGCACGAGACGTACGAGGCGCAGGTTGACTTTGAGGGATTTCGCGAGCTGTACCTGGCTCAGCACGGGGGCTACCTCAAGAGGCTGTTCGCGCTGGCGGGCGGCCTGTGCCTGCTCGTCTCCCTCCTGTGCTGGGTCATCGTCATCGGCGAGCCGGACCCCGTCGCGACCCTCATCGCCCTTGGCTTCACGGCCCTGACGATCGCCTGCATCGCGGGGGCCGTCCACCCCATGGTGGCGTTCTTTACGCGCAAGGGGGTCGTGTACGACTGGTTCGCGTCGCACGGCCGCCCCAGCCCCTCCGACACCCGCCTGCAGGACCTGCGCACCTCCTATCAGGTGAGCCTTGAGGACGAGGGCTTCCAGGAGCGTGCCACCGGGTCAAGCAGCCGCATTCCCTGGTTTGCCCTCAAACCCAGGCCCATCAAGGGAAGGCGGGGCACCTACTTTGCGCGCGCCAACGGCAAGGAGGGCTCGGTGGCCTACAACCTCATCGGCATCAACTGGGCCTTCAGGGACGAGAGCGTGGAGGGCGTCCTCTTCGTGCCCGCTGCGGTGAGCGCCGCGCATCCTGGCCTGGTGGAGGCCATCGAGGGCAAGATCAACGACGGCCGCGCGCGCTTCCGCGGCAGGGGCGCCCGCACGGCCCGCCCGTCGGACCAGGCGACCGTGGACTGGATGCGCGGGACGCCGCAGGACCGTCCCTAAACGACCGCCCCCAAGCATGCCGGCCGTCTGCCGGCCGACACCGTCTATCGACGTTCAAAGGAGAAAGCGCTGTGGCGATGCCCGCAGGACAGGAATCGCAACGGGCCGAAGAGGAGTCGGCGACCGACGGCCACCGGCTGGTGGGCGGGCGCTACCAGCTGCTCACGAAGATCGGCGAGGGCGGCATGTCCGTCGTCTACCTGGCGCTCGACAAGGTGCTCAACAAGGAGTGGGCGGCCAAGGAGATTCGCCACGTGGACGACCCCGTCCAGAGGGAGCTGGTCGTCAAGGGCATCGTGACCGAGGCCAACATGATCAAGCGCTTCGACCACCCCGCCATCCCACGCATCGTGGACATCATCGACGACGCGGGCACGCTCTACGTCATCCTGGACTACGTGGAGGGGCGGACGCTCGCCGAGATTCTCGAGAAGGGCGGCCCCCAGGCCGAGGACGCCGTCGCCAACTGGGCCATCCAGCTCTGTGACGTCCTGCAGTATCTGCACCGGCTCGACCCGCCCGTCATCTATCGTGACATGAAGCCCTCCAACGTGATGCTCAAATCCAACGGCCTCGTCGAGCTCATAGACTTTGGCATCTCGGGCGAGCTCGCCGGCGCCGACGAGCATCCTGGCGAGCAGGATGACGCGGTGCGGCTGGGGACGCGCGGCTTTGCCCCGCCCGAGCAGTACGAGGGCGGGCGGGGGACCGACTCCCGCTCGGACGTGTATGCGCTGGGCGCCACGATGTACTGCCTCCTCACGGGCAAGAGCCCAAGCGACTATGCCGACGCGACGCCGCCGCTGCGCCAGGTGCGCCCGGAGCTCTCCGAGGGCATGGAGAAGGTCGTCGCCAAGGCCATGCAGGCCGATCCCGACGACCGCTACCCCGACTGCGCCGAGATGGCCTACGCCATCGAGCACCGCGGCGAACGCGAGCGTCAGGAGCGTGCCAAGATGCTGCGCACCTGGCGCGGCTTCATAGGGCTCGCCGCCGCGTCGCTGGCGTCGCTCGTGCTGGGCGTGAGCGCCACCATCGGCAGGATCGTGGTGACGGACGGCGACTACAACCACTGGATGCAGGTGGGGGAGCAGAGCGCCAGCGTCAGCGAGGCGACGGCGGCCTACCGGCGGGCGGCGCAGGTCAAGCCCGGCGAGGTGGGACCCTACCTGGGGATGGTCAGCCGCTATCAGGAGGACCAGACCTTCTCGCGCGTTGAGGAGGAGGAGTTCAGGTCCACGATCCTGCCCAACCTCGAGCAGGTCAGCTCCTCGGGTCGCTATGCCGAGCTCGCCTTTGCCGTGGGCAAGCTCTATTGGTACGAGTACGGCGTCGATGCTGCCGAGGTCGCCGAGCCCGGTCGGGAGACCCAGATCGCGGGGCGCTCCGCCCGCATACGCGCCGCGGCGCAGTGGATGGACGCGGCGGCGCGCGACCAGTCGTTCGCCGAGCATGACGCCGCCCAGGTGTACAGCTCCATCGCGTCGTTCAACACGGACATCGTGCCAAGCATCAACGAGGGCTCCGACCTGGGCAGCTATGCGCCGTACTTCCAGACGCTCAGGGACCTCGTGAGCTTTGTCTCAGACGAGTCAAACGACGTCATGCGCCTGGACGTCGCGAACCTGACGCTTGACGCGCTCTCCACCTACCCGCGCAAGTTCAGGGCTGACGGCGTCTCCAAGCAGGACATCCTTGACCTCGCGCACGACGCCGCCACCCTGGCGCGCGAGAGCGGGTCCACGACGAGCCTCCTCGACCACGAGCGAGCGCGGGCCCTGGGAACGGCGGACGAGATGGGGCCCATCGTGGAGGACGCCTTCATTGACGCGAGGACGGTGAGGCAATGAGCGCCGAGACGCTGGGGCTGATCGAGGCCGCCGGGTACGCCCTGGCAATCGTGTTGGCGGTGAGCTGTGCCGTCTACCATCGCCTCCGTCACGTGAGCGAGGTCCGTCGCTATCTGACGGGCGAGACGGCGCGCTCCGCGATAGAGGACCTGCGCTCCGGCGCCGTCATGCGCATGACCTCCGGCGCCCAGGCTCGCCTTGGCACGCAGGCCGAGGGACTGGGGCAGGACAGCGGCAGCCTTCACGTGCGGTCCCTTGCACGCGGCGCGCACGAGGATGGGCGCGACGCCCCCGGCTCGGCGACGCGCGTGGTCGTGGCGGACGAGGCGCTCACGACCCTTCTTTCCGAAGGTCCCTCAGACGGCGGGCGGGAGCCTGGCGACGCCCCCATGACGACGCCGCTGGGCGCCGACGCCCCCTGTTTGCCCACGCGCGGCGCATCTGACGACGACGTGGCGCCCTGCGCGCCGGAGGCGATGACGACGCGGCTCGCGACACCCAAGACGCCCGCCGAGGCGCCGGGGCACGACCGGCACGACGAGGCCATGACCACGCCGCTTGGTGACAGAAAGAGTGAGCGATGAGCGTGAACGAGCATTCCCAGGGGTCCCCTGTTGGCATCCCGCGCCTGCCTCGGGCGCTGCGCGCCGTGACCGTCTCGGTCACGCTGGGCGCCCTCGTGTGGTCCCCCCTCGTCGCTGCGGCCTCCCCGGCGCTCGCCGCGTCGCCTGCGGCCAAGGGTGTGGACGCCACGACTCCCGCGGACGAGGCGGCGACCCTACCGGTGATTCCCGTGGCCGCGCCCGCGACCCCCGTCGTCCCGGCGACCCCCGCCCCCGCCACGCCCGCGGAGGATCCCGGGCAGGTTCGGCCGTCGTTTGGCGTTGACGGCGCGCGCGTGCGCGCCGTGCCCTACGGCGTCAACCTCGCCGACTGGCTCAACGCCCAGGACGACCTGTACCTTGACGGGAGCCTGTCGGGCGCCTCCCCGCACATGCGGGCCGTCGACGTCGCGTGGCGCTACTTCTTCGCCAGGGGGCCCCTCACCCTGGCCCCCACGCTTGCCGCCTACCCCGTCGCGATGCCGGGCGTGACTCCCTCGTCATGCCTCGCCTGGGAGTCTCCCACTACCGCGTCGCTCCCCGACCTGTCCGGCCTCGACGCCGTCGTGGCCCTGCCCGCGCCGCCCTCGTCGGCGGCCGACGTGGCGGCGGCGCCTCCCCAGGTCCTGGGGATGCTGCGCGTGATCCGGCCCGACGGCTCTTCTCATGAGCCCGTCGTCACCGGGAGCCTCGAGGACGGCAACCTCAAGCTCTGGCTCTGCGGCCAGGACCAGGAGGGGGGCTCCGCCCGTCTGGCCCCCCAATGGGCACCGGGTGTGGCGGATGAGCTCTCGTCCTCCTATGCACTCGAGTCGGACGGCTCGCTCGTCGCGGCGGCGCCCGCTGACGGGCTTCCCGTGACGGGCGCCACATCGTGCTTCGTGAAGATCGGCCATGTGCCCGACCCGGTGGGCGACGTCACGTACTGGGAGGGACAGCTGCTGCGCGTGGACCTTGCCAGCGACAGGCTCGCGCCAGAGCTCGACCGGGCGACGGCGACGCTGACCAAGGCTGACGGCGGCGCGCTTACGGCCCCCTCGGCCCCGGGTCCCTTGGTGGTGGGCGCGCAGGGCGTCATCCTCACCGTGCCCGTGCGCGAGGCCGCCCCGACGCTTCCCGGTGACGTCGCGTCGGGACTGGACGCCTCGAAGGTGCGCCTGGACCTTGCGGGCAGGAGCCTCGAGCCTCGGTCCGTGACGAATGACGGAAAGGCGGTCTTCGTCCTGTCCGCAGACACGATCGGCACGGGCGAGACGCGCCTTGACACCGCTCGCATCCGTGCGTCCGACGTCGCCGGCAACGAGTCGAGCGCGCCTGTCAGCGAGCTTGCGGCCGTGAGCGCGCTCAAGGCGACCACGCTGCGCGTCATGGACGACAGCCGGCCCACCTGCACGCTGGCGGCCAAGGACCGCAGGGGCAGAACGGTGGCCGACGGCGGCGCCACCGAGCTCGAGCCCGTCTTGACGCGGCTGGTCATCCATGACCCCAACCTGGCCGAGCTGCGCAAGGACGGCACCTGGCGGGCCAGCGGCTCCCTCAAGGTGACCGTGGACGGCGTCGAGCGCGTCGTTGACCCCGCCAGGCTGCGGCGCGTCGCGGGCGATGACGACTCGTTCTACCTTGACCTCGACCGCCTGCGGACTGAGGGCAAACACACGGTGAGCGTGAGCTACGTGGGCGCGAGCGTCCTTCACGCCAACCTGAGGCCCCAGTCCGCCCAGGCGAACCTCTCGTTCACGATCGACCTGCACCCGCCCGTCGCCTCCGGCCTCCGCGTGGAGGGCGGCGTGGACGCGACTTCCGTCGCCGCCGTGCCGGACGTGGGGAAGGTGCTGGTGGGGGGCGAACGCAGGCTCTACGTCACCGTGACTGACGAGACGGCGGGAGGTCCCAGCCCCTCGGGCGTGAAGTCCGTCAGGGCCACCCTCGTGCGGCATGAGCGTCCCGGCGACGCCGGCATGCCGGTTGACCTCGGCAGGCTGCCCAAAAGGAAGGGCGAGTTCGAGCTTGACCTGTCAAGCCCGGGCCGCTATGACCTCAAGGACGTCGTCCTGACGCTCGAGGATTGGGCGGGAAACCGCTCGACGGTCCCCCTGTCGACGGTGAGCACGCAGCAGGGAGGGCCGCTCGACTTGGCGGCCGTGCTGGTGGACGCGCGGCGTCGCGCGTCGCTCGTCGTCCTGCCCGGCGAGGCCGGTCCCGTGCTCAACGACCAGTTCTACCCTGCGGACTCCCTCGTCGCCCTGGACGTGGTCGACCTCTGGCTCGGCTACGTGGCGCTCATGCCCTCCTTCCCGGCGACCTTCACGGGAACGCACGTCACGGCGTCCGGCACGAGCGACCTCGCGCCGAGCGTCCTGTCCCTGACGCCCCGCCAGGTCGCCCCTGACGCGTTTCGGCTTGACTTGGGGCTTCCTCGCACGGACGGCAGGCTGGCCGACGGCTGGTACCGCATCGACTGTTCGTGTCTGCCCGACGTCTGGGGCGACGTCCCCACGCTGAGCTTTGGCGTTGACACCACGGCGCCCCAGCTCACCGCCGCCACCGTGGCGCGCGACGGCTCCGTTGTGGCCCCCCTGCCCGACGGGCGCTCGGTCCTGGTGGGCGGCACGCGCCGGATTCGCGTGCGGGTGCAGGACCTCCTTGCCCAGGAGGCCCAGAAACCCCACGCGTGTCGTACGCACCCTGGTCCGTGCTGAGGATCCTCACGCCGTCCTTGTAGGGAAAGGCGACGGCGCACAGCGGGCTCAAGGACCAGGCGCGCCCCCCCCCCCCCCCCTCCACCCCGCCCGCCCCCCCGCCCCCCGCCCCCGCCCCGCCGGCGCCGGCGCCGCGGGCGTCGACGTGGCGAGCGAGGATCACAGCTCGGGCTTGGACGCGGGCTCCGTCACCGTGAGCCTCACGCGCCAGGCGGGCATGGGCGCCCAGGCCGACCGGTCAGAGGAGACGCGCAGCCTCGCGGTAGACGGCGAGGGCTGGGCCACGATCGACCTGGAAGGCGAGGGGCTCTACCGCCTGGACGACATCAAGGTCTCGGCGCGGGACCGCTACGGCAACCGCCTGGCGAGCCGCACGCTGGCAGACTATCGCGACGCCCTGCCCGAGCAGGAGCGCTCCGCCTGGGGATTCGACAGCATCCTGGTTGACCTGGGAAGCGCGGCGAGCGTCCGGACGCGGCTCGAGGACGATGAGGCGACGCCGCCCTCCGCGAAGCCCTACTACCATCGCGGCGAGGTCAGGGAGCGCGTGCTCGTGACGGACCCGTGGTTTCCCGTGTACGCGTCGCTCGCGTCGGGCGCCCCGCTCGTGACGGGCACGCTCAGCGTCCCGGGAGCCTCCGCCCCCGAGACGCTCTCGCTGTCCGTGCTGCCCCGCGACTTCACGCCCGTGGAGGGCGCCGAGAACGTGTGGGAGAGCGTCGTGAGCCTCCCGCGCGCCGACGGCGGCAAGCTCCCGCGCGAGGGTGACTACACGCTCAGATGCGAGTACGGCGGCGTCCGCAGCAAGGTGCTGGGCGACGATCCCCATACGGACGAGCAGTCCTTTGGGGTGGACTACACTGCCCCCGACCTGGGGAGCCTCACGTTCTCGCAGACGTCGCCCTTCCCCGTGCGCGAGTCGGGCGACAAGCGAGGGACGCCCTGGGGCTGGGTGTTCTCTCCGGACGGCGAGCAGGTGACGCTTGCGGTGACGGACCGGCTGTCGGGCGTCGTGGGAGAGGGCCTCTCGCTCGCCTCCCATCCCACGGGCAACGTCGCGCTGACGTTCGAGCCAGACGCCGCGGGCGGGCTCTCTCATGAGTCCGACCCGCTGGCGGGCGTCGCCTCCTTCTCGCTTTCGCAGGACGGGCAGCGCGTCGTCCTGGCGGGGTCCGCCATCACGGCCGTGGACGCGGCCGGCAACGCCGCGACCGTCGACCTCGCCGCCCTGGGGTCAAATCTTCCCGCCGACGCCCTGGGCGTGGCCGTAGACACCGAGGCGCCGGTGGTGTCCGTCTCGTATGACAACGACGACGTCCGCAACGGCCGGTACTTCAACGCCAGGCGCACCGCAACGGTGACGGTCCAGGACGCCAGCTTTGACCTCACGAAGGAGTTTGCGCCCGAGACCGTCGTCGCGTCGGGCTTCAAAGACGGCTCACAACATGCGGGCAGGACGCTTGCGGCCAAGGACTTCGAGCCGATCACGCAAGAGGACGGCACCGTCGTCTACGTGGCGACGCTCCCCTTTGACGAGGACGGCGACTGGCGCCTGTCGACCGGCTACACCGACCCTGCAGGCCATGCCTCCAACGCGACGAACGACGAGTTCACCATCGACACGGAGGCGCCCAGGCTCCAGGTGAGCTTTGACAACAACGACGTGTCCAACGCCATGTACTACAAGGCGCCCCGCACGGCCACCATCACGGTGGATGACAGGAACTTCGCGCCCCAGCTGGGCAGCATCGACGCCAGCGCCCTCCAGGCGGGCCCGGGACCCTCCGTCGGCGCCTGGTCTGAGACGCGCCCGCGCGCCACCTGGGTCGCCACGGCCTCCTTCGCTGGCGAGACGCACTATCGCCTCAAGGTGGTCGTGAGCGACCTCGCGGGCAACGTGAGCGAGGCCTATGACTCCCAGGAGTTCGTCATCGACCTGACGGCTCCCGAGGTGGCCATAACGGGCGTCCAGGACCATCACGCCTACGGCGGCGAGGCCGCCGCCGGGGCCACCTTCAAGGACACCAACCTTGACGCGCAGCTTTCCGACTACACGCTCGCGAGCGTCCGCGACGAGTACGCCTTCTGGCCGGGCAAGCAGGAGTCCGCCACTGCGACCGAGAAGGTCGTGAGCCTGGGCGACGTCCCCTACGAGAGCCCGCGAGACGACGTCTACACCCTCAAGGCGACGGCCGTCGATCTGGCCGGTAACCACGCCGAGACCCAGGCGACCTACTCCGTCAACCGCTTTGGGTCCACCTACTTCTTCGCCGACGGGTCCAAGGGGGTCCCCGGCGCGTTCATGGCCGCGCCGCAGGAGGTCGACGTGGTGGAGGTCAACGTGAGCGGCCTTGACACCTCGGGATCGAGGGTGCGCCTCTCGCAGGACGATCGCGCTCGCACGCTGTCGCCCGACGTCGACTACAGCCTGGAGGCCAACGCCCCGGACGCGGGCTGGAGCTCCACGACCTACCGGCTGCCGGCGCGGCTCTTTTCCACCGACGGGTTCTACCGCGTGACCCTCACCTCCACCGACGCGGCGGGCAACCTCTCGCAGAACACGATGGACGGCAAGGGGGAGGGCCGTGAGGGCACCTTCCCCATAGAGTTCGCCGTCGACCAGACCGCCCCCACCTCGGAGCTGGGAGGCGTGCAGGCCGGCGCCGTCTACCTTGACCCCGCCAAGGAGGCGCTGGTAGGCAGCGGCGACAACCTGGGCGTCGCCAGCGTCGAGGTCCTGCGGGACGGCGAGCGCCTGGACGGCTGGGAGGGCGCCGACGTCCAGGGCGCGACGCCCACGGTCAGGCTCCTGGCGGACGGCGCGGCCCATGACTACCGCGTCGAGGTGCGCGACAAGGCGGGCAACGTCTCGGCCAGCGACTACCGAGGGGTGGTCGTCACGGGAGACCTGCTCACGTACATCACGAGGACGCCGCGGCTCCTCGCGCTCGTCGTGGCCGCGGTCGTGGTGCTCGTGGGCGCCCTCTCGGGCGGCTCCATGCTGGCCGTCAGGTTCCGGAGGATGGGCGAGCGCTGGCGCAACCCCTTTGGGCACTAGGGCTATCGGCTCGTGACGCCCGGCGTCACGAGTTGATATAGCGGGACGACACGTCCGCATGAGGCGGCGCGTCGAGACACAGAAAGGAAGTTGCAATGGCTGGACAGATCAGGATCACCCCCGAGCAGATGCGTTCCCGTGCCAACGAGTACACCGCCGAGGCCAACAACGTCCAGGAGACCATCACCAAGATGGACTCCCTGCTGAGCGCCCTGCAGCAGGAGTGGGAGGGCGCCTCGAGCCAGGCCTACGCCCAGCGCTTCGCCGAGGTGCGTCCCGGCTTCGTGAAGGCCAAGGAGCTCATCGACGAGATCTCCGCCGCCCTCAAGCAGACCGCCCAGACCCTCGAGGAGACCGACTCCAACATCGCCAGCTCCTTCCGCGGATAGCGGAACCTCCCTCCGCTGTGGTGCGGGGTCGCACCACCCTCGGCGACCCCGCACCCTCCCCTCTGAAAGGACACGGTAAGACCGCGATGGCAGACTTGCTGCTCACTCTCGTATCGCAGGGCGTCTCGCACACCTTCTCCCTGGACCCCAGCACGCAGTCAACGGCCGACATAGGCCTTGGGTCCCCGCTGCTGCGCGTTGAGGTGCAGGGTGACGGTGCCGTGCTGAGTCCCGCCTTCGGCTATCAGGTGGTCACGGCGCAGGGGGAGGCCCTGCCCCGCGTCACGGTGCCCCTGGGGGCCGAGACGGCCCTCGGCGTCCGCTCTCTGGCCGACGACGCGCTCGCCAGCCTGTACTGCCGTCCCGCCACCGCGGGCGTCCGGCGCTTTGGCAAGCTCGGCTTCTCGTTTGACGCGAGCGTGCTCATCGGTCGCTGCCGTGAGGCCCAGCTGCGCTACGAGAGCGGCTTCGTGTCGGAGCGCCATGCCCGCCTCGACCTCAGGGGCGAGAGCTTCTCGCTCACGGACCTGGGCAGCGGCAACGGAAGCTTCGTCAACGACCGGCGCGTCGCGCCCCACCAGGCCGTCGCCCTCGTGCCGGGCGACGTGGTGCGGATCCTCGACCTGACGGTCATGGTAGGCCGCCGCCTCATCGTCCTCAACGACCCAGAGGGCCTCTCCGTGGGCGAGATTCCCGGGGCCACGGCCATCGACCACAGGCTCTTTCGCGAGGCGTGCCCTCCGGCGAGCAAGACGCGCGGGACGCTCCCGCTCTTCTTTCCCGCGCCCCGGCTCCTGCACTCCGTCCACGGCCAGCTCTTCCAGGTGGACGAGCCCCCCCATCGCAAGGTGCCCGACGACACGCCCGCCATCCTTCAGATGGGGCCCTCCTTCGTGATGGGCATGGCGTCGCTCTTCTCGGCCTCCTACGCCATCCAGAACATCGCCCAGGGCGGCAGCCTCATGAGCGGGCTGCCCTCCATCGCCATGTGCACGGCCATGCTTCTGGGCATGGTCATCTGGCCTATCGCGTCGCGCGCCTACACGAAGCGTCGCGACGAGGCCGACGAGCGCCGCCGCGAGGCGCGCTACACCGACTACCTCAACGCCATGGGCGCCCGTTTCGAGCGCGCCTGCGACGACCAGGCCGAGATCCTCAGGCTCAGGCGTACCGACGTCGGGGAGCTGATCGCGCGCACGGAGGAGCTGTCGCCCCGTCTCATGAACCGCGGCGTGGACCACGAGGACTTCATGGCGCTGAGGGTGGGCGTGGGCAACGAGCTCCTTGACGCAGACGTTCGCTGGCCCCAGCGGCGCTTCTCCATGGAGGAGGACAAGCTCCTCGACAAGGTCGCCGAGCTGGAGGACAACCCGCCGGTCGTTCATGACGTCCCCCTCTGCTTCAATCCGCGCGATCACTTCTGCGCGGGCGTCGTCGGAGCGCGCCGGGACGTGTGGGCGTTCGCTCGCGGGCTCATCGTCCAGGTGGCGTCCCTCTACAGCTACCAGGACGTCAAGGTCGTCCTCGTGGCCGACCCCGACGAGGAGGGCGAGTGGGGGTTTGCCCGCGCCATCCCGCACCTCTTTGACGACGCGGGCGCCCGTCGGCTCATCGCCTGTGACCCCGACCGCCTCATCGACGTGTTCGCGCCGCTCGAGCGCATGCTCGAGATTCGTCTGGGTCAGTCTGCGAGCGAGGCCAGGGAGGGCCCGTACTTCCTCGTGCTCTGCGCGAGCAAGGCCCTGTCCGAGCGCTCCGACACCGTGGGCAAGCTGGAGCGCCTCAGGTCTAACTTCGGCTTCTCCCTGGTGTTCTTCGGCGAGGCCCTGCGCGACCTTCCCCGCGAGTGCTCCTACGTCATCGACCTCACCGACGACGGCGTCCTGTCCGAGATGGGGGCCACCGCGCACCTGCCGGGTACCGGACGCGTGGCAGCCGGCTACGAGGGCTCGGCGCGCATGTTCGACCGTGACGACGTGGCGGGCACCATGGTGCGCTTTGACGCGGACATCCTCGTCTCGCCGGAGGAGGCCCGCCACTTTGCCCTGGGCATCGCGCGGGTGCGGCTCGACCTGCCGTCCCAACGCGTCTCCATGCCCAAGTCGCTCGGCTTCCTCGAGATGTTCGAGGCGGGCAGCGTCGGCCAGCTCAACCTGGGTCAGCGCTGGGCCGAGAACGACGCCTCGCGCACGCTTCAGACGCCCGTGGGCAAGGACGCCGCCGGCGAGCTGGCCATGCTCAACCTCCACGAGCGATCGCACGGCCCGCATGGCCTCGTGGCCGGCACCACGGGCTCGGGCAAGTCGGAGTTCATCATCACCTACATCCTCTCCCTCTGTGCCAACTACGCCCCCGACCAGGTTGCCTTCGTGCTCATAGACTACAAGGGCGGCGGCCTGGCCGGCGCGTTTGACAACGAGCGCTACCGCCTGCCGCATCTGGCCGGCACCATCACCAACCTCGACGGCGCGGCCATCTCGCGCTCGCTCGTGTCCATCAAGAGCGAGCTCAAGCGCCGTCAGGACGCCTTCAACGCCGCTCGCGACGTCACGGGCGAGGCGACGATGGACATCTACAAGTACCTGCGCTACTACCGCCAGGGGCTGCTCACGGACCCGCTCCCGCACCTCTTCATCGTCGCGGACGAGTTCGCCGAGCTCAAGCAGCAGGAGCCCGAGTTCATGGACGAGCTCATCTCGGCCGCGCGCATCGGGCGCTCCCTGGGCGTGCACCTCATCCTCGCCACGCAGAAGCCATCGGGCGTGGTCAACGACCAGATCTGGTCAAACTCGCGCTTCAAGGTCTGCCTCAAGGTGGCCGACGCCGCCGACTCCAAGGAGATGATCCGCCGTCCCGACGCCGCCGAGATAGACCGCCCGGGCAGGTACTGCATGCTCGTGGGCTACAACGAGTACTTCTGCGAGGGGCAGGCCGCGTATGCCGGGGCGCCCTACGCCCCCACGGAGGTCTTCGAGCCGCGCCGCGACGACGCCGTCGAGCTGATTGACGACATCGGTGACGTGGTGGCGTCCCTGCGTCCGCCCTCGAAGGGGAGGAAGACGTCGGAGACCTCGGAGCTCAACGCCGTGCTCGAGGGGCTGGGGCAGGCGGCGCGGCTCATGGGCAGGCAGGCCAAGCCGCTCTGGCTTCCCCCGCTCGCCACCCACATCGCGCTGAACGAGCTCATGGGCCGCTACCCGGACCTGCCGCGCTCGACGTGCTGCGCCCTCGTGGGCGAGGTGGACGACCCCGGCCGTCAGCGGCAGTTCCCCTATGTCGTCGATTTGGCCGCCTGCGGCAACCTGCTCGTCTTTGGCGCCCAGGATTCCGGGGCGGACGGCCTGGTGGCCACGCTCCTGCTCTCTCTCGCGCTGGGATATGCCCCCCATGAGGTCAGCTTCTATGCGCTCGACCTCGGGCCGGGCGTCCTCACGCCGCTCGCGACGGCGCCCCAGTGCGGCGGGGTCGTCGTGTCGGGCGACTACGCCCGCACGGAGAGCCTCCTGCGGCTGGTGCGGCGGGAGTGCGTGCGCCGTCGCGCCCTGCTCGCGCGCGCGGGCTGCACGTTCGAGGACTACAACGCCCGGTCCGAGGAGCGCCTGGGTCACGTGGTGGTGGCCCTCACCAACATCGCCGCGTTCTACGACCTCTTCGCCGAGTTCGAGGACCTTCTCATCACGCTCACGCGTGACGCGCCGCGCCTGGGTGTCCACTTCGTCGTGAGCGCGAGCTCCGCAAACGCCGCGCGGATGCGCCTGAGGGCCAACTTCTCCACGAGCATCGTCTGCGCCCTGAACGACGAGGGCGACGTCACGACCATCCTCGGCAAGAAGCCCCAGGCCGTCGTGGCGCGCCAGGACAAGCGGGGCTACGTGGTCGTGGGCAAGGAGATCTTTGAGTTCAAGGGCGCCTCCGCCGCCGCTTTCGGCGAGGTCGAGGCGGACGCGATCGCGGCGGCGCTCCATCGACGCTCCCAGGACTTCTCCGAGCGTGCCGAGATGATTCCCGTCCTGCCCGCCGCCGTGCACCCTCAGGACATGGACCTCTCCCGCCTGGGCGAGGGCATCCTGCCCGTGGGCTTCGACAAGCGGGAGATGAGGGGCGTGGGCTTCTCGTTTGCGCGCTGCCCCAGCCTGGTGCTGCTCGGCAACGACCAGGAGGGCATCTGCCGCTACCTTCTGGGCCTGCGGGCGTGCCTTGCCGCCTTTGGCGAGGTGAGCTACCTCTTCGTGGACAGCGAGTCGTATCTGGGGCAGCTTGACGACCCCTGCGTCGCCCAGGGCGCCGATGACGTGCGGGCCCGCCTGCTGGGCGTGCTGTCCGGCTATGAGCCGGTGGGCGTGCTCGTGTTCACGAGCGTCATCGAGACGATGGCCTCGCTGCCCGCCGAGGTGGCGGACCCGTTCAAGGCCTATCTCATAAAGAGCCACGGCAAGAGCGGCATGGGCATCGTCGCCGCCACGGAGGCCTGGCGCAGCAAGTCGGTGTACGACGAGTGGTACAAGGCGCTCACGGCCTACGGAAACGGCATCTGGGTGGGCAGCGGGTTTTCCGACCAGTCAACCTTCCACTACCCGCGCCTGCTGCCGGAGTATCGCGAGCCCGCCGCCCAGGACGACGGCTTCCTTGCCGTGCGTGGCGAGGTCACGGCCGTGCGCCTCGTGTCGGCGGCCGCCGAGAGGGGGCGTGACGCCCAATGAGGTTCTCGGAGCACAGGGACCGCCGAAGCGCCTCGCGCACCCTTCAGGTGGTGGCGGACAAGCGAGAGAGCCTCGAGTATGCCCAGGCCGAGTGGCTCAAGCGCCGCGAGGCCGACGTCTTCCTGCCCTTTGCGTACGACCCGGCCGCCAAGGTGCCGCGCTTCTACTATGACGTGACGGGCCTGGCCCGGCTCAAGGCCTACCTGGGGGCAAGGCTCACGAAAGAGCAGTTCCTGTGCATGCTGCGCTGCGTGTACGACGCGCTCGACCTCTGCACCACCAAGCGCTTCTCGGCCAACGCGGTGTGCCTCGATCCCGATCGCGTGTACGTCGCCGAGGGAGGGGCTCTCAGGTTTGCCTTCGTTCCCTTGGCGGGGGCGCCCGCACGGCGCGAGAGCTCCCCGCGCGCCCTCCTGAGCCATCTGGCGCGTCCGGCGAGCGTCTCGTTTGCGGACGAGGCCGACTGCCGTCACCAGCGCGCCCTGGACGACTTCGTGAGACGGACCTCGGTGCTCTCCCTCGACGCGCTCCGCGAGTTTTTGAAGGGCGAGTTCGGCGTGACGCTGGGGTCCGACGCCGCGCAGGAGGGGGTCGCCCGCGCAGGGGCGGCCATGCCTCGGATCCGGGGAGGCGTGAGGACGGGTGGGTCTGCCGCAGCCTTTGACATGGTGGGCCTTCTCTCTCGTCGTGCGTCCGCCTCGGAGGTCATGGCGTCTCAGGGTCTCTCCGCCCAGGCGGCAGACGCGATCGCGGGCGTCTCGCCCACCTGCGCCGAGCGCGTGCGCACCCGGGAGGCCGCCGCGGCCGGGGAGGCAGACGTCCCCGTCGCCGCCGAGACGCGAGAGCAGGTCGAGCCGCTCCCTGCCGCACACCATCAGACGGTCATCCTGGGACGGGGAGACGGCTCGCTTGCCTCCCGCTACGCCTCCGTCCGGCCTGACGGGCGGATACGGGTCATGCGCGAGCGCGGAGGCGTGGACCTCGAGCTTGACCTAACGACGCCCAAGGTCATCGGCCGCTCGGCCTTGGCGGACGTCGTCCTTGCGGACAACACCAACGTCAGCCGCAGCCACGCCCTCGTCGAGCGCGACGGCGGCGGCTTCTCCATTCGCGACCTCGGGTCGCTCAACGGGGTCTTCGTCCGCGGCGAGCGGCTGGCACGTGGCAGCTGCGCGCACGTGGACGTGGGCGAGCGCTTTCTCGTCGCCGACGAGGCGCTCTCTATTGTCGAGGAAGGCATCGGACGAGACATGGCGCCTGGCCGCCAGGGAAGGACGGGGATACGGTGACGGAGGAGCAACGGGAATTCACTGGTGACGACTTGGGCATCGGTACGACATATCTGCCGATTGGCTCCGTCGTGGAGCTCAAGGGCGGCGAGCGACCGCTCATGGTGGCGGCCGTCATGGCCCGCGACGGCAACTCGGGCCGGCTCTGGGACTACATGGGCTACCCCTATCCCGAGGGACGGCGCGACGTCGCCAGCGACTACTTCTTTGACGGCGACATGATCGAGAGCCTCCTGCATCTTGGCTACTTCAACGACGAGACGATGGCGTTTCAGTCCTTCCTTGCCGAGCAGGAGGGCGAGTACCGGCGGCAGCGCAAGGAGAGTCGGGGCGAGGATCGCTCGTAGCGACCAATGACGATGAGGGAGGCCTCATGGGAACCACGATCGTGTACAACAGGGACCAGGCAATCAGGACGGCGTCGCAGTACGACGGCGTCGCCAAGGACTACTGCACCATCAAGGACGCGGCACAGAAGCTGAAGTCAACTCTCTCGTCCTGGGAGGGAAAGGCGGCCACCGCCTTCAAGGACACGCTGACGGTCGCGACGCAGCAGGTCGAGACCCTCGGCGACGAGGTCTTCGATCATTCGGGCGCCATCAAGCAGGGGACGGAGTACATGGTGGCGACGGACGCCAACAGTGCCCGACAGCTCTCCATTGCGGCGCATTCTTCCAGGTAAGCCCCTCATAAGGGTGCTCAGGCAACGATGACAGAGAGAGGGTGAGCGAAGGTGCTCAAGTACAAGTACTCCGACCTGCAGACTGCAAACACCAAGATCAAGAGCATGTGCACGGGACTTTCGGGGGCCATCAGCAAGACGAAGGCGGCCAACGCGTCCTTCGTCAGCGTCCAGAAGGGCGCGTGGGCGCAGGGCGAGTCCAAGGCGAGCATCGTCATCGAGTCTCAGGCGCGTATCTTCTATGAGGCGATGAGCCAGGTCAGGACCACGTTTTCCTCGCTCGTGCCCGACGCGGCGTCGGTGCGGCAGCAACGTGACACCTTTCTGACGACGCTGGGCGGGTCCTGCCCCAATGGCGACTTCGTCTGCGTCAACCCCGACGCGCATGTGGAAACCCTCTGCACGCGGGCGACGAGCAGTCTGGACGAGCTCAACTCGAAGGTGCGAAGCGCCCAGGACGCGCTCAGCGGGCTCAAGGACCAGGGGGGCGTCCCCGGCGCCCTCTCCCAGATTCACTCGAGCGTCATGAAGGAGAAGGAGCAGCTGTCCCATGTGCGGCAGACGTGGGTGACGCTGGCCACAGGCGCGAACAAGTTTGAGTCAACGTACTCGTCCTCGCTGAAGGGCGACGCCTTCATCACGAACGACATGGTGAAAAAGGTACACAAGACCCTGGTGGCGGAATGGGACGCCTCGGGGGAGGGCAGGCTCAAGTCGTTTCTCGACAGCATCAAGGAGCTCACCACCGAGCCAAAGGTCGGCGGGCACAAGCTTCCTCTCAAGTACGCGCTCAAGGCCATCAAGGAGTATGGCAAGTACGGCCTGGGCGTCGTTGCCAAGCCCAGCACCGCGCTCTGGAGGCTCATAAGTCGCTACGGGATGAGCGCCCTGCGCGCCGATGACAGCCTGGCGAGGGGCGCCGGCTTGGAGGCTGCCCTGGTGTGGGCGATAGGCAAGCACAAAAAAGGGTACTGGAAGCAGATCGGCGAGAAGTTCGTCGGCGACGTCAACCTCTTTGGCCAGGCCAAGGAGGCCTGGGGCACCATGCGCTCGGCGTTCTCAAAGGGTGACGATGCCGCCGAGGCGATCGCGGGCTCCGGGTCCAAGCTCTCGAAGCTCGCACGTGCAGGCAAGTTTGCCTCCGGAGCCGCACGAGCCGTGGGCGTCGTCGGCGACGCGATCTCGGTGTATGACATCTTTGCCAACTCCAAGAAGGCGTTCGAGACGACGGCGGGCGACCGCACGCAGAAGACCGCTGCCGCCGTGGTCGAGGGCACGAAGGGCGCCCTGAAGTTTGGCACCGGCAAGGCCGTCGGTGCCATCGTGGGCACTTGCTTTGGCGGTCCGGTGGGAACGGCCGTGGGCATCGCCATCGGCGCGGGCGCGGACTGGGCCCTGGGCAAGGCTGCGGACTGGTTCCAGAAGAGCGGCTGGCAGCAGAAGGCGACCAACAAGGTGGCCCAGGGCATGCGTGCCATCGGGAAGTTCTTCAAAGGCCGCTAGGCCAGGTCGGGCGGGGCCAAGAAAGGTCGCATGGACTCCCCCCAAGGATTTCGGTCAAGAGAGGACAGTACATGTCATTGTTCAAGAAGCGTTCGGTTGACCTGGGGGCCCTCACCCTCGAGGAGCTGCCCTTCTCGGGAAGGGACCTGTTCGTGCTTCTCGGGGGCCTCGACACCACCCTGGTCATCAAAGCGGGGCTTGGGATGGTTCTTGAGGAGGTGCTGGAGCTCAAACCCTACGAGGACCTGTGGAAGCGCGACCTCGTGAACCGCCTCCAGCCCTCCGGCTGGGTGGACGCCGAAGGTAACCCCAACCCCGAGCTGGCGGCTGCCCTGGCCCCGCTAGGAAGCCTGGGCGTTGCCATCTCCAATGCCCGCAAGGGCGACAGCCGTACGAGGGGCGTCGTGCTTGCGGGGGACTCCGCCTGCGGCATCGTGAGGTCGGTAGGAAAGATCTTTCATCTGACGCCCTTCCCCCGCGAGAAAAAGGGCTGGGACGGCACCTTCCGCCGCATCTTTGACAAGGAGCGCTATCCGTTCTACCCGGCCGCCCGCGACTGGCATGCCACCTTCGTCGAGCCGAAGGGGGAGGACATCGCCAGCGCCTTCCTCCGCAACGACAAGGGATACATCCGCGCCTACGCCGAGCGCCGGGGCGTCGAGGCGGAGCCCCTGCTGGAGTTTGGCGGAAAGTTCGGCCTGTTCTCGAAGTTTGGCGAGCTCTACGTCGATCAGACCGTGGGCTGCGAATATGGTCCTGAATATCCCTGGAAATATGTCCCCTGCGCATCTGGCCCACGACGCCTCAGGTGGGCGTTCGTCGTGCCCTCCATCGGCGGCATATTCTCGGACTGCAGCGCCGGCCATGCGGGCGTTCCCGACCGCTGGGGAGCCGATTATGTCAAGTGGGCCAAGGAGGTAGCGTTCCTCTCCGTTGACTTCTATACGTCCGGCAGCCTGCTTGACGCCCTGTCGTCGGTGCCCCCGTACCCAGAAACCGAAAGCGAGCCCGCCTGAGGGGGTCACCCCACGGCGAGGGAGGATGTGATCGATGAGCAAGGAATACTGGCGCAGCCAGGCAAACTACTATCGCGGCAAGGTTGACTGGTGCCAGACGAACGCCAGCCAGTGGTCCCAGAAGGCCGCCGCTCTCTCGGCCCAGCTCAAGGAGCTCAAGGAGCAGCTGGCCATCGCTCGGCGCGTGAAGGCCGCCTGCGGAAAGCTGGGCCCGTCCAACGACGACGTAATACGCGCCCTGGGAAGCCTTGGATCCATGGCGGCCTCGGCGCTCGAGTGCAGCTCCTGCACCGAGGCGGCGAAGGACATCGCCAAGCCCAACGCGGGACAGATCCAAGACGCAAACGGGGCCATCGACGACGTGATAGCCCGTCTCGAGCAGCGAATCGCCGAGGTGACGGCCCAGCTTAACACGGCCAATGGCAACGTCAGCTACTTCAACGGCTGGGCGAGCAGCTACCAGGCATCCTACAACGAGGCGTATTCAAACTACCTGAGCGCCAGCGACGAATAGGGGAGAGCGACCTATGCTTACGACCAACCAGTGGCTGCCCATCGGCTCCGTCGTGCACGTGGACGGCAAGGAGGAGCTGGTGGTGATTGCCGGCTACATGCAGCAGGACGTCGAGACGGGACACCTGTGGGAGTACGTGGGTCTCAATCACCCCACCGGCTTCCTCAAGCCCGGCGACGACGTGCTGTTTGACCGCGACTCCATTGACGGGGTGGTCTTCGTGGGCCTTCAGGGCGTCCTCGAGGAGCACTGGGTGGCCGCCCTCGAGGCGACGCAGGAGTCGTTCTCAAAGGCCAAGGACGACGCCGAGGCCGCCGGCCGCCAGAAGGCCGAGGCAAGAGACGATGACTGACAAGGTCCTGCTTTCGGTGACGCTCCCCGCCACCGGCAGGAGCTATGAGTTTCGCGTGCCGCTGTGCCTGACGGTGGAGGCGGCGGCCCGGCTCATGTCGGGCATACTCGCCACGACGGAGTCGGCGCTCTACGAGGCCTCCGACGACGTCGACCTCATGTACCTGGATGAGCTGCCCGTGCGGGGCGGGCAGCTCAATCCCAACGAGACGGTCCGCGCCCTCGTCGAGCAGGGCGCGCTCGTGGATGGGAGCCATCTTGCGCTGGTATGATGTCAGGCACATGAGGTCGCGAGACGTCGAGAGGGGCATCTATGGACTGGACTAAGCTCCCGCTCATGATTGTGATCATTCTGGTGGGCACCGTGCTGGTGGCCGTGGTCGGCGGCTCCCTCATCGGCCTTATCGCTGCGGCGAGCGCCCGCAAGGACGAGCAGCGTGCGGCGGCAAGAAGGGGAGCCTCCGCGCCCTCGCCCGAGACGCCCTCGCCAGACGGCGAGGATGCGGGAGGCATGCGGGGCACGCACGACTAGCCGTCACCTGCCGGGGCGTCGCCTGCGCCTTGCGGCGACGGATGGGAAGCTGTCTATTATACAAAACTTGGGCAAGGCTGCGGACTGGTTCCAGAAGAGCGGCTGGCAGCAGAAGGCGACCAACAAGGTGGCCCAGGGCATGCGTGCCATCGGGAAGTTCTTCAAAGGCCGCTAGGCGAGGTCGGGCGGGGCCAAGAAAGGTCGCATGGACTCCCCCCAAGGATTTCGGTCAAGAGAGGACAGTACATGTCATTGTTCAAGAAGCGTTCGGTTGACCTGGGGGCCCTCACCCTCGAGGAGCTGCCCTTCTCGGGAAGGGACCTGTTCGTGCTTCTCGGGGGCCTCGACACCACCCTGGTCATCAAAGCGGGGCTTGGNACATCGAGAGGTGTATAGGAGACAGGCCCGGGCCTGCGGCGGGGGTCTCCGACCTGGCGTCGGGGGACATTCCCATAGGTCTGCGGGCCCCGCGCGCGGGCTCCTACCGGTTCCTATAGGCTCGCGGACGACGCGCACGGATTCCAATAGGTTTGCGGATGTAGTGCGCGGGTTCCTATAAGTTTGAGGACCTCTCCCGTGCAGAGCTATAGGTTTGAGGAAAAAGGGGAATTCCTACCTGGGCAAACGCCGCGACGATTCCTCAAACCCATAGGTCTGTCTCCTCCGGCCTCTCAAACCTATAGGCGCGTGGCGACGCCGCCCTCAAACGTATAGGTGCGCGGCGCCGCCGCCCTCAGGCCCAGAAGACGGCCCGCGCGGCGTGCGCTGCGGCCTCCCACCCATGTCACGCGTCGCCGACGTCAACGACCCGTCGGCGCGCAACGGCTGGAGGCTCTCATGAGCGCGTCGCCTCGACGCCCCGCGTCAGGCAGCGCTCGCACAGGCTCGCGGCGTCCTCGCAGCTGAGGCAAAGCTCGTCGCGAAGGCCTCCCTTGAGCTGGCGCAGCACGTAGTCGGCCACCTGCATGCGCCCGGGCGGGCGCCCTATGCCCACTTGCAGGCGCGCAAAGTCGCGCGTTCCCAGCTTGTCGGCAATGGAGCGCAGGCCGTTGTGGGCGTTGAGGCCTCCGCCGAGCTTGACGCGCAGCTCCCCTGCGGCAAGGTCGACCTCGTCGTGGACGACGAGCAGCTCCTGGGGCGCGATTCTCAGCTGGCGCATGAGCTTTGAGAGGGGGCCGCCGCTCGTGTTCATGTAGTCCTGGGGCTTGGCGAGCACCACCTCGCGCGCGGCGCCATCTGCGCCCGTCACGGTGACGCGGCAGGTGAGGCAGCCCGACTCGCTCTTCCAGAACGTGACGCCCGAGCGCCCGGCCAGCACGTCAATCGTGACAAACCCAACGTTGTGACGGGTGTGCTCGTACTGCGGCCCGGGGTTTCCCAGGCCGCAGACGAGGCGAATCTGTCGTTGTCGTGTTGTGGCGCTCGTGGGCACGTCGCTCCTTTGCCGGTGTTCTCTGACGGGCGTCCTCTGACGGCAGTATGGCACAGGAGGACGTCGCGCGGCGCCCTGGGCTGACGTCTGGCGCGCCGTCCTCCTTGCGTCCTAGTGATGGAAGAGTCGCATGCCCGTGAAGCACAGGACGATGCCGTGCTTGTCGGCCGTCTCGATCACGTTGTCGTCGCGAATGGAGCCGCCGGGCTCCACGATGTAGCTCACGCCGCTCTTGTGGGCGCGCTCGACGTTGTCGCCAAAGGGAAAGAACGCGTCGGATCCCAGGGTCACGCCCGTCTGCGTGGCGACCCAGGCGGCCTTCTCCTCACGGGTGAGGGGGTCGGGCCTTTGGGCAAACCACTTCTGCCACTCGCCGTCGGCCAGCACGTCGTCGTGCTCGTCCGAGATGTACACGTCAATGGCGTTGTCGCGGTTGGCGCGGCGGATGTCCTCCACAAAGCGCAGGCCCAGCACCTTGGGGTGTCGGCGCAGCCACCAGGTGTCCGCCTTGTCGCCGGCCAGGCGGGTGCAGTGGATGCGACTCTGCTGGCCCGCTCCCACGCCGATGGCCTGGCCGTCCTTGACGTAGCAGACCGAGTTTGACTGCGTGTACTTGAGCGTGATGAGCGAGACGATCATGTCCACCTTGGCGGCCTCCGGCAGGTCCTTCGAGGCGGACACGACGTTGCCAAGCAGCTCGCGGTCGATGCGAAAGTCGTTGTGACCCTGCTCGAAGGTGATGCCGAAGACGTCCTTCTGCTCGACGGGCGCGCAGCGGTAGGAGGGGTCGATCTGAACGACGTTGTAGCGCCCGCCCTTCTTGGCGCGCAAGATCTGGAGCGCCTCGTCCGTGTAGGCGGGCGCGATGACGCCGTCCGAGACCTCGTGCCTGAGGTAGCGGGCCGTGCGGGCGTCGCAGGTGTCGGAAAGGGCGGCCCAGTCGCCGTAGGAGCTCATGCGGTCGGCGCCGCGCGCGCGGATGTAGGCGCAGGCGATGGGCGAGAGCTCGCCCTCGTCATCCACGAAGTAGACCTGGCGCTCCACGTCCGAGAGGGGCGTGCCCACGGCGGCGCCGGCGGGCGAGACGTGCTTGAACGACGCCGCGGCCGGAAGGCCGGTGGCCTCGCTGAGCTCCCGCACGAGCTGCCAGGAGTTGAGGGCGTCCAGGAAGTTGATGTAGCCGGGCCGGCCGGAAAGCACCGTCACGGGCAGGTCGGACCCATCCCTCATGAAGATGCGGGAGGGCTTCTGGTTGGGGTTGCAGCCGTACTTGAGCTCGAGCTCGTTCATGGTGCCTCTCTCCTTGATGCGTGGTGGCTGGCTTGGCACGAGGCGGCCGGGGCCGCTGCGCGGACGTGTCCCGCGCAGCCGGGCCGCTAGTCGCCGAGGTTCTTGTTGTAGAGCGTCACCGTGCCCCTGACGTTGGCGTAGAGCGAGACCTTGTTGTCCTCGTCGAGGGCGTCCCAGAGCTCGTCGGGGGAGGGAAGCGTCACGGCCACGGGCTCGCCGGCAAAGCTCGGAAGTGGGTCACCGTCCGTCTGATACGTGCTGACGAAGTAGCCCACGCCTTCGTCGGCCGCCTCATAGAAGAAGAGCTCACGCAGGCAGCGCCCTGAGGCCGAGGCGGGGTCGCGCTTGAGGATGGCGAGTTCGAAGCCGCCGTCCTCGTGGATGACGGCGCTGATGCGCGGGGTGAAGTTGGGGGCGTCCGGCTCGTACGTGCGCGTCCGGCATCCGGCCCAGAGGCCGCCCGCCTGGACGATGGTGTCCGTCTGGTCGCCGTTGGTGACGACGAGGTCGCCGCCCATGCGCCGGACGGGGTGGTAGATGATGAGGCTGGGGTCCTCCATCTTGCCGGGGTCATGCGCCTCGGTGCGGATGCCGTCCTCGGTGAGGGTGAAGACGCGGTTGCGGCTGTTGGCGCTGCGCCCCATGATCCAGTAGTAGGCGCACCCCCTGCCCACCACGATGCCGCGCCCGGGGTAGGGGTTGCCCCTCAAGAGCTTGCACAGGTCCTGCACGGTGCCGTCCCTTCCTTGGTCGTATGCCCTCTGGCCCTGACGCAGAAGGCACGCCCCCCCTCTGGCGAGGGATGCGTGCCCAGACGGTCGGCAGGTCATGTCTGCGCTGCTCCACCGTGGTGTCCCACGAATCTCCGTCAGTCACAGCGCGTTCTTGTCCCCACTGTAGCACGTAGGCGGCGTCGTGGGGCGTCACTCGGCTAGAATGGGTCTGTCCGGTTGGTCGAGCATGGGGCGGAGGCACATGTCTGGTTCGGAGGGCGCGCAGGTGCGACCCGGCGCGTTGGGTCCCCTTGGACGAGCGCTCAGGGGCCTCTTTGACGTGCGCGAGGGCAGGGCGAGCTTTGACACCATCCGCGAGCGCTTCGTCAGCGGCTCTCGCCTGGACGGCCCGCACCTGTGCATCCTCATCGTCGCCATGCTCATCGCGTCGGTCGGCCTCAACACCGACTCCACTGAGGCCGTCATCGGGGCCATGCTCATCTGCCCGCTCATGGGCTCGGTGCTCGCCATCTCGTACTCCGTGGCGACGATGGACCGCCGGCTGCTGCGCGACGCGATCCTGGGTCTGATGATCCAGGTCGTCATCTGCCTGGTGACCTCGGCCCTCTACTTTGTCGTCTCGCCGCTCTCCAACCAGACCAACGAGCTCGTGGCAAACTCGAGCCCCACGGTCTGGGACATTCTCGTGGCCCTCGCCGGCGGCTTCGCGGGAGGTCTGGGCAACTCCAGGAGGCAGGAGCCCTCCACGCTCATCGCCGGCGTGGCCGTGGCGACGGCGCTCATGCCGCCGCTGTGCGCCGCGGGCTACGGCATCGCCGCGCGTGACCTCGGCACGTTTTTGCCGGCGCTCTACGAGTTCGTCATCAACGTGGTGTTCATCTCGCTCGCGGCGGAGGTCGTCCTGGTGCTGCTGCGCGTTCCCCTGCTCAGGGACCTCAACGGCGACGGCGTGGTGACCGCGGAGGAGAGCCATGAGGCGACGCGGCGGTCTCGACGCATGAGGGTCCGTCTTGCCGTCGCGACCCTGCTCCTTGCCGTGCCCGCCGTCTTCGTGAGCTCCAACGTCGTGCGAGACACGATGGCGCAGAACGACGGGTCGGTGTTCCAGAAGACGGACCAGTTTGGCGTGGGCGTGACGACGCGGGAGCTGTCCGTGGTCTGCCCCGACCTCGTCAGCTATCGGGTGGGCGTCGAGAGGGAGTCCGCGCCCGGGTCAAAGGCGGTCACGGAGAGGACCGTGGCCACGGTCACGACGTACGAGGACGTGCCCGCGGGACTCAAGACCCAGATGGAGGCTCTCATCAGGATACATGCCCCTCATCTGGACTCCGTGCGCTTCGTGGTGAGCTGACCTTTCCCCCTTGTCGTCCCGCTCGCCCCCGACGCGGCCTTTTCGCGCGCGCCTTGTGGCGAGTCGGGCGAGCGCGCGATTTGCGGCAGGGGGCCTTTTGGCCGGGGCTACAATGCACCAGACAGTCATCAAAACCACCCTTCGCGCCATCCAGGAGGAATCACATGCCACAGACGCACGCCGTCAAGGTCATCCTGCTCACGGGCTATCTCGGTGCCGGCAAGACGACCCTTCTCAACCATCTGCTCCAGAACGACGAGGGCATTCGCGCCGCCGTCATCGTCAACGACATCGGCGAGGTCAACGTGGACGCCAGCCTCATCGCAGACGGGGGCCTCTCCGAGACGGACGACCTCATCCCGCTGACCAACGGCTGCATCTGCTGCACGCTCTCCGACGACCTGGCCCGCCAGCTGCGCGCCATCGCCGACGCCGGCATCTTTGACTACGTCTTCATCGAGGCGTCGGGCGTCTGCGAGCCCATACCCATCGCCTATACGATCAGCGCCTTCTGCAAGCAGGGTGCCAGCGAGAGCGCCCCTCTGGCCCTGGACAACATCGTCGCCGTCGTCGACGCCGCCCGCATGTTCGAGGAGTTTGACGGCGGCGCCGCCCTGCTTGCCGAGGACGTTTCCGAGGACGACGTCGAGAGCCTTCTCATCCAGCAGATCGAGTTCTGCTCCACCGTCGTCCTCAACAAGGCCGACCTCGTGAGCCCCGACCAGCTCGCCGAGCTCAGGGCCCTTGTCCGCAGCCTGCAGAAGGACGCGGTCATCGTCGAGGCCGAGCGGGGGGACGTGCCCGTGGGCGAGCTTCTGAACACGGGGCGCTTTGACTTTGACGCCGCCTATCGCTCGCAGGCGTGGCAGGACGCCATGGTGCATCCCGAGGAGCACGAGAGCCCCGAGGTCCTGGAGTACGGCATCTCGACCTTCATGTACGAGCGGCGCCGCCCCTTTGACGTCGACCTGCTTGACGGTGTCGTAAGGAGCTGGTCGCCCGCCGTCATCCGGGTCAAGGGGATGCTTTGGGCCGCCCAGGACCCCGACATGTGCTACGTCTTTGAGAAGGCGGGCCGTCAGGCGAGCCTCACTGAGGGGGGCCTCTTCATGGCCTCCGCCCCCGCCGACGAGCTCGACGCGCTTCTCAAGGCCAATCCCAACGTGCTCAAGGACTGGGATCCCGTGCTGGGAGACCGCATGACGCGCCTGTGCTTCATCGGGCGGGGCATGGACCACGACGCGCTCATCAAGGATCTGGACGGCTGCCTTGTGGCCGCAGACGACGTGACGGCCGTCTGACGATCGTCATGCACGGACGCTTTGCCGTCTCGCGTGGCGGCCGCACCTGATGCCGGCCGCTCGGATCGCTCGCGCGGCGGCGCTTGTACTACACTAGCCACGACGTCCCGCGCACCGTCAGGGAGCCTCGCGTGCGCACGGCCCGAAAGGAAGACTCGTGATACAGGACCTTGTCAAGGACGAGACCACGCTCACCGCCCGCTGCGAGCGGGCGACGGCCCAGGACGCCGCAGTCGCCCAGGACCTCATCGACACCCTCTCCTCCATCGAGGACGGCGCCTGCCTAGCGGCCAACCAAATCGGCGTGACCAAGCAGGTCGCGGTCTACCTCGACGACGACAAGGTCGCCCACGTGCTCTATAACCCCCGGGTCATGATGGGCCTGGGCGCCCAGCGCGTCGAGGAGGGCTGTCTCACGCGCGACGAGGTGTCCAAGGTCACGCGCTATGCCAAGGTGAAGCTTTCCTTCGACGAGCTTGAGGACGGCGAGCTCAGGCATCGCATCCGCGACTTCTCGGGCTGGACGGCCCAGATGGTCCAGCACATGGTCGATCACTGCCAGGGCAAGCTCGTCTGAGAGAGCGCGGGGTGCCCGGCATCTTGCCCGAAGCGCGTACAATGTGAGACGAGCGGCCGATGCCTGCCATGAGGATTCCGGATGGGACGGGATTCGCATCTGCCGCATGTCGGTCACGAGGAGGACCTATGGACGTCCGGGAGCTCACCCTTCATGCCACTGCCGCGAACCGGGATCTTGACGTCGTCGTCTACGGCCGCTCCGGCCGACAGGTGCTCGCGTTTCCCGAGGGCGACTCCTCCTGTATGAGCTGGGAGAACAACGGGCTCGTGGACGCCCTCTCAGGGCTTGTGGACGAGGGTCTCGTCCAGTTGGTCTGCTTTGACTCCCTGGATGACGAGGCCTGGCATGCGCGGGGCGCCGTGGGGTCGTACCGGCTCGAGAACGTCCAGGCGTTTCTCTCCTTCGTCGAGAGGGACCTTCCTGCCGTCCTCGCCTCTCTCTCGGGCGAAACGGCCCCGACGCCCCCCATCGCCGCCGGCGTCGGCATCGGCGCTCTCAACGCCACGCTCGCGGTGCTCAGACGTCCCCAGGACTTCTCGGGCCTCGTCGCCCTCTCGGGCACCTACGACGTGAGCCGCCTGCTGGGGCAGGAGCTTGACGAGGACTGGCGCCTGCTCTCGCCCCTTGACATCGTGGCGGGACTCACGCCGCGCAAGAAGGCGACGCGCCTGTTGCGGGAGCTGCCCCTTGCCTTCGTGTGCGGGCAGGAGCCCAGCGAGACGGGCCTGGACACCCAACGGGAGCTCGAGGAGCTGCTGACGTCCAAGGGCGTCGCCGCGACCTTTGAGTACTGGGGCTATGACGTGTCCCATGACTGGTATTGGTGGCGCGAGGAGCTGTTTCAGCTGCTTCCCTGCCTTCTCGAGAAGGACGGCCTCGCCACGCGCGCGCTCGTGGCGCGGGCCTCTCGGGCGCGCCGCGCGGCCTGGCCCCTCTACCGCCCCTGGCCGGTGGGGGCGGTTGGGTTGGCAAGCACGAGGGTGCGGCCGAGCCTGAGGTGAGCCATGGGTGCTCCCGTCAAACGATGGGGGATGTCATGTGCCCATTGTAGGGGAGTGGGTCGTCTGAGAGGGTCGAGACGCGCGGGGAGGAGCTCGCGGAGGCGAGACGGGCGCTCACGAAGGCGAAGCGGGACGCCAAGGAGTGCGCCGACCGTCAGAGGCGCGAGGAGCAGGTGGTGCTCGACCGGCAGGACAGCGCCGCGAAGCTCGCCAAGTTCGCGACGGATGCCTGGGTCGAGAGGGACCGCGTCCAGGCCCTCCTGGACGACGCCATCGCCCGGGGTAACGCCGCCCAGGCCAAGGCCGACGCGGCGGCGAAGGGGCTCTCGGACGCCGAATGGATTTGCGGCGAGGCGCGCTCTCGCGCGCAGGAGGCGGTGCGCCTCAAGGACGAGGCGGCCCAGCGCGTTCAAGACGGCATCCGGGCCCTCGAGGACGCCAAGGAGGCCTGCCGGCAAGCCGACGCGGCTCTCGCCCAGATCGAGGGCGACCCCAGGTAGCAGAAGGCGCGCGGCGGCCGGCGCCCAGCGCACATCGCGCCCGTGCGGGTCGGTGGCGCGTAAGCCAGGGCGCGGACCTAGAGCGCGGGGTCGTAGGCGCGCGCGTAGAGCGTGTAGAGCCGGTCAAAGAAGTACGTGACCCCATAGGTGGCATAGATGCGATGCATGGGGCTGCCCTCCTCGGCGCCCTGGCCGATCGACAGGACCCGGTCGAAGCCGGCGTGCAGCTTGGGGTCGTCGTTGGCCGTGAGGATGACCTTGTAGGCCTCGCTGCGCTCGATGTTCGCCCGCTGGCGATGGGCGAAGCCGTTGGAGGTCGTCACGACGATGAGCAGGTCGTTCTTGCTCAGGGCCGCGATGCCGTTGGTGTCCGAGGCGCTCTCGCTGACGACGCGGACGAGCGTGCCCTCCGAGAGCATGGCCAGCCGGAACTCCCGCAGCGCCAGCGTCGAGGAGTCCGTGCAGAACAGCACCACGTGGGCGCTGGTGTGCAGGGCGCTCACGAGCGTGCTGAGCGACTCCGAGGCGCAGAGCTCGTCCACGGCGGCGTAGATGCGGGCGAGGTCGGCGCTCAGGCGCCGGCCCTGCTCGCTCTCCGCCTTGGCGTAGGCGAGGTAGTGCCTGCGCAGCATCTCGCGCTGCTCGTCGGTGATGCCGTCAGGGCGGGACAGGTCAAGGGGTGTGCTGGTCATGACGGTCTCCTGGGATGGGCTTCCTGGCCAGCGGGGTCAAAAAGCGGGGCGAGAGGGACGCACCTATTGTACGATGCTTTTCCTCACCGTAGCGGGCACGCCGGCCGCCAACGAGCGTGGGGGAACGTCTGCCGTCACGACCGAGCCTGCGGCGATGACGCAGCCCGCGCCGATCGTCACGCCGGCGAGGATGGTGACGGAGGCGCCGATCCAGCAGTCCCTCCCGATGGAGATGGGCAGCGCCCTCTCGATTCCGGCGTTGCGTCGGGAGGCGTCGAGGGGATGCGTGGCCGTGCAGAACTTGCAGCCGGGGCCGATGAAGGCATGGTCACCGACATCGATGGGTGCGCCGTCCATGAAATAGCAGCCATGGTTCACAAAGCAGCCCGTGCCGAGATGCGTGTTGCCTCCGTAGTCAAACCAGACTGGCGCGAGCAGCTCGAGGCCCTCGGGAAGGGGGTCTCCCAAGATGGCGCGAAGGGCCGCTACCTGATCGTCGCTATGGGGCACCGCGGAGTTAAAGCGGTGGCAGAGTCCCTCCATGCGTCGTCGTTCCGCCACTAGATCGGCATCGAAGTTGGCGTCATACCAGCTTCCCGCAGCCATGAGCTCGCGCTGGCTGGGCCGGTGGGGGATGGGTGTGACAGACATGTGCCTCCAGGTGGACGAGCGGGCGCAAGGAGGCGAGCCTGCCATGCCTCTCGCACGCGGGACGCCCCGGTTGGGTACCATCACCACAGCATACGACAGTCGCGCCGATGCCGCTGCGGGCATGCCCGCCGCGGCGGGCCGGCGGGCATGACGAGGAGGGCAGCCATGACGGAGGAAGGCATCAGGCAGCGCGTCGAGCGGATGAAGCTCGAGGGACCACAGATGGCGGCGACGTCCGCCTCACAGAGGAACGACGCCCTCAGGCGCGTCAAGGCCGCACTGCTCGCCCGCAAGGACGAGGTCTTCGCGGCCAACGCCGAGGACCTCGCCGCCGCCGAGCGGCAGGGGATGGACCCTGCGGTCGTTTTGCGCCTGCGCTTTGACGAGCACAAGCTCGCGGACGTCTGTGCCGGCATCGACGGCCTGCTCGGCCTGCCGGACCCCGTGGGCAGGGTGCTCCTTGACCGCGAGTTGGACGCCGGCCTCGAGCTCAGGCGCGTGAGCGTTCCCATCGGCGTCATCGGCGTCATGTTCGAGGCGCGCCCCGACGCGCTCGTGCAGATCTCCGCCCTCTGCATCAAGAGCGGCAACGTCGCCATCCTCAAGGGAGGCTCCGAGACGGCCCGCTCCAACCGCGCCCTCTTTGCGCTCATCCATGAGGCCGCCGTGGCGGCGGGCCTTCCCGAGCACTGTCTCGCCCTGGCGGAGTCGCACGCGCAGGTTGACGAGCTGTTGGGCTGCGTCGGCCTCGTTGACCTGCTCATTCCTCGGGGATCCAACGCGTTTGTCCGCCACATCATGGAAAACACCAGGATTCCCGTCATGGGCCACTCCGACGGCATCTGCCACGTCTACGTGGACGCCGTCGCAGACCTCGGCAAGGCGGTGCCCATCTGCGTGGACGCCAAGGTGCAGTACGCGGCCGCCTGCAACGCCGTCGAGACGCTCCTTGTCCACCGGGACGTCGCCGTGCGTGCCCTGCCCGCCCTCAAGGAGGCCTTCGACCGCGAGGGCGTCGAGCTCTTGGGCGACGAGCGCACCCGCAAGATCATCGACTGCGGCGCGGCGACCGAGGCCGACTGGGACCGGGAATACCTGGCCCTCAGGCTGTCGATCAGGGTCGTGGACTCCCTGGGGGAGGCCATCGACCACATCAACCGGCATGGGTCCCATCACACCGACGCCATCATCACCGAGGACGAGGCCGCAGCGCAGACCTTCCTGCGCCTGGTGGATTCCGCGGGGGTGTACCACAACGCCTCGACCCGCTTCGCGGACGGCTTCCGCTACGGCTTCGGCGCCGAGGTGGGCATCTCCACGGGTAAGCTCCATGCCCGCGGGCCCGTGGGGCTTGAGGGCCTCATGACCTACAAGTATCAGCTCAGGGGCTCGGGCCAGGTCGTGGGCGACTACGCGCGAGGCGCGAGCGCCTTCCACTTCCGAGACCTGCCGACGCAGGCCTAGCGCGGCGGGCGGGGCGTCTGCGCGTCACGCAGGCGGCGCACGTGCTCTGCGAGCGAGTCCTTCCAATGGCTTGGCCTCATGCGGGGAAAGGCCCTCAGCAGACGCCACTCCTGAGAGCTCAGGCGCGCGGTAAAGCGTTCGGCCGCCTCGTCCAGAGAGGGCGGCAGGGACAGCCCCTCGACGCCGCCCCGCTCGCCCAGCGCGCCCATGATCTCCCTTTTTGCCCCGCGCAGATGACGGGCCCCGTTGCGCAGCCGCGCCTCAAGCTGACGGCGGACCGGGCGAAAGACGAGGTCGTCCCAGGTGGTCACCAGCGTCAGCTCCGGACGGTCGGGAAGCGCCTCGCGCAGCAGGGCGAGCCGTTCGGTGACGTCGGCCCTGAGGTCGTCCATCTTGCCGCGCAGCTTTGTGATGCCCAGGTGCGTCACCACGAGGTCGGCGAGCATGACGCCCGCCGTGAGCACGGCGAGGGCCAGGCGCGCGCCCTCCCCCAGCGATCCCAGGGCACAGAGGGCGACGGGCTGCAGGACTCGAACGACGATGAGCATGCAGAGGCCAAACTCCACAAATCCGCCTGCCCAGACGCGCCCGTCCAGGTTGAGGGGCTTGTCGGAGTAGTCCCACCAGCGGGCGTGATAGATGTGCTCCATCACGGCCGAGGTCACATATTCGAGCGCGCAGCTCAGTGCGCCGCCGGCCAGAAAGACGAGCAGGTCGTCCGGGAGGTCATCCAGCAGCAGGATGGCGATCAGGGCGCCCGCCCCATAGATGGGGATGTAGGGACCGTTGAGAAAGCCCCGGTTGACAAAGCGCCGGGCCGAGACGGAGCAGTAGGCGCTCTCGACGACCCAGCCGAGGAAGCTGTAGGCGACAAAGAGCAGCCAGAGCAGGGCCAGCGCATGAAGGGGCGAGGTCGCGCTAGGCACGGGCGGACCCGTCGCGAGTGGGCCTGCGCCCCCCCGCGAGCCCGGCAAGGGTCTCGCGCATGGCGACGCACTTGTCCGCCACGCAGAGGAGCCACCCCTCCCGATGGGCGGGAGGCAGCGGCGTGAGGGGAAACATGTGGCGAAGGACCATGTCCTTGGCGAGGGGTTCCAGGCCAAAGTCGCGCATCGCGTTGGCGCAGGCGCGGCGGGGATGCCAAAAGCCGTGCAGGCGATGGGACGCGTCGCGCTCGTGCCAGTCGTAGAGGAAGTAGTCGTGCAGCAGCGCCCCGCGCACCAGCGCTCGCTCGTGGACGGGCAGGCGCAGCGCGCGTGCCATGCTGACGCAGAGGCAGGTGACGGCCAGGGAATGGGCGTAGACGCTCGTCGAGCCGTGCTGCAGGCAGCGGCGCTCGACCTCCATCCCCGCGGACGTGAGGATGTCGGCGCCGTGGCGCCACACGAGCTCCGTCGTGCGGGCGTCGCAGGGGATCGGTCGTCGTTGCGGTCGTGTGGTCATACGTGTCTCTCAGGGTCCTTCTGACGGCTCGTGGTCGGGCGCTCTTCGGCAAGGGACGCATCCCCCCGCTTCCACCGGCGCCGCGAGGGCGCGCGGCAAGGGCGGATCGCTACGCGCGCAGACGCTTCGCGACGGCGAGGATGAACCCCTCGGTGTCCAGCGTCTGCACGTTTGGGAGCGACGTGATGCGTGCGAGGTCCCCCGTCATCTGGCCGCCCTCGATGGTGTCGATGGTGGCGCGCTCCAGGCGGTCGGCAAAGGCCGTGAGCTCGGGCGTCCCGTCCAGCTCGCCGCGCTTGCGCAGGGCCCCCGACCAGGCGAAGATCGTCGCCACCGAGTTGGTGGAGGTCGTCTCGCCCTTGAGATGGCGGTAGTAGTGGCGCGTCACCGTGCCGTGGGCCGCCTCGAACTCAAACTGCCCCTGGGGGCTTGCCAGCACCGAGGTCATCATGGCCAGAGAGCCAAAGGCCGAGGAGAGCATGTCGCTCATCACGTCGCCGTCGTAGTTCTTGCAGGCCCAGACGAAGCCGCCCTCGCTGCGCATGACGCGCGCGACGGCGTCGTCGATGAGCGTGTAGAAGTACTCGATGCCCGCCGCGGCGAACCGCTCGCGATAGCCGTCCTCGAAGATTTCGCCAAAGACGTCCTTGAAGCGATGGTCATAGGTCTTGCTGATGGTGTCCTTCGTGGCAAACCACAGGTCCTGGCGGGCGGAGAGGGCATACTCAAAGCAGCTCGTGGCAAAGCTCCTGATGGAGGCGTCGAGATTGTGCATGCCTTGGATGACGCCCGGCCCCTCAAAGCGGTGGATGGTCCGGCGCGCCTGCGTGCCGTCGTCGCCCGTGAAGACGAGCTCGGCCGTGCCGGGGCCGTCCACGCGCAGCTCCGCGTTCTGGTAGACGTCGCCGTAGCTGTGACGGGCGATGGTGATGGGGCGGCGCCAGGAGCGCACCTGGGGCTCGATGCCCCTGACCACGATGGGGGTGCGAAAGACGGTGCCGTCAAGCAGGCCGCGAATCGTGCCGTTGGGGCTCTTCCACATGCGCTTGAGGCCGTACTCCTCGACGCGCTGCGCGTTGGGCGTGATGGTGGCGCACTTGACGGCCACGCCCAGGCGCCTGGTGGCCTCGGCGGCGTCGCGGGTCACCTGGTCGTCCGTCTCGTCGCGGTGAGAGAGGCCCAGGTCGAAGTATTCGGTCCTGAGGTCTACGCAAGGGAGGATGAGGTCGTCCTTGACCATCTGCCAGATGATGCGCGTCATCTCGTCGCCGTCCATCTCGACGAGGGGCGTCCTCATCTTAATCTTGCCGTCTGTCGCCATCGGATACCTCCAGGCTCGAAAGCTGCGTCATGCCGCCCTCATTGTATCGTCGGGCGGTGTGTCCACGTCGGTGGAGGGCGCATCTGACTACAAACGAAACAAGCGCACCGCCGGCGTAAGATCATCGTCGCACGCCCTCGGGCATTGATGTCCGGACGCACGGCTAGACTGGACGCAGGGACGGACGACCGTGGGAGGCGCCATGAGGTTCCTGCATCTTGCGGACTTGCACATAGGGCGGCAGCTGGCGGGCTTCTCGCTGCTGGATGACCAACGCCACGCGCTTGCCCAGGTGCTCGACCTGGCGTGCGCCAAACAGGTCGACGCCGTCGTGATTGCGGGCGACCTCTATGACAAGGCCCAGCCGTCGGCCGAGGCCGTCGCGCTCGTCGACTGGTTTCTCACGGGGCTGGTCGAGAGGGGCCTCGCCTGCCTCTGCGTCGCCGGCAACCACGACTCGGCCGAGCGCGTGGCCTATGCGGGCGAGCTGCTGCGTCGCCAGGGCGTGCACGTCTCGCCCGTGTTCGGCGGGTCGCTCGATGCCGTCACGCTTGACGACGAGCACGGCGGCGTCACGTTCTGGCTCATGCCGTATCTGACTCCCACGCGGGTGCGTCCCTTCTTTGCGGACGAGCAGATCTCCCAGGATACCAACCAGGCCCTGGCCCTGGTGCTCGCCACCTGTCGGATTGACGTCTCGGCGCGCAACGTCCTGGTGGCCCATCAGTTCGTGGTCAGCGGGGGGTCACAGACCCTGCGCAGCGACTCCGAGCTCTCCCTGGGCGACCTCGACGCCGTGGACGCGGCGCTCTTTGACGACTTTGACTACGTGGCCTTGGGACATGTCCACCGCCCGCAGAGGGTGGGCAGGGACGTCGTCCGCTATGCGGGAAGCCTCCTGCCGTACGCGCCCTCAGAGATTCGCTACCCCAAGTCAGTTCCCCTCGTGGACCTGGGCCCCAAGGGCGAGGTCTCGTTTGAGCTGGTCGAGCTTGAGCCCCTGCACCCCATGAGGGAGCTGCGGGGCCGTCTGGAGGAGCTCTGCGACCCCGCCGTCGTGGGGGGCCTGAGCGACCGGGACCGCCAGTGCTACGCGTTCGTGACGCTCATGGACGAGCACGTGCCCCTGGGCGCGCCCGAACGGCTGCGGAGGGTGTATCCCAACCTCATGGGCGTCTCGTTTGGCGACCCCGCCGACCGGACGTCCCCGGGTGACCTGCCGAGGCCCGAAGACCCTGGCGTCAAGGACCCGCTGGGGCTCTTTGAGGACTTCTTCGCGAGCCAGAACGGGACCGCGCCCAGCGACGAGCAGCGGGCGATGATGCGCGAGGCGCTCGCGCGGGCGCAGGGCCCCGAGGGGAGTGACGCGTGATGCGACCGCTCAAGCTGACGATGAGCGCCTACGGGCCCTACGCGGGCGAGACGACGCTCAACCTCGACGAGCTGGGACAGGAGGGTCTCTACCTGATCTGCGGCGACACCGGGGCGGGCAAGACCACCATCTTCGACGCCTTGTGCTTCGCCCTGTTCGGGGAGAGCTCCGAGGGCCCCACGGACGGGCGGGACATGCGCAGCGACTTTGCCGCACCCCAGACGCCCACCTTCGTCGAGCTGACCTTCGCGTACCACGGACAGCGCTATCGCATCAGGCGCAACCCCGCCTACCTGCGGCCCAAGCTCAGGGGCGAGGGCATGGCGCCGCAGCGGCCGGGACAGGAGCTCGAGCGTCCCGGCCTGCCGCTTTTGACCAGGGGGGCGGAGGTAAACGCCGCAGTCACCGAGCTGCTGGGCGTCACGGGCCAGCAGTTCAGGCAGATTTGCCTCATCGCGCAGGGCGCCTTCAGGGAGCTCCTCCTCACCGACTCGAACCAGCGCGGGGAGGTCTTCAGGCGCCTGTTCGCCACGGAGCCCTTCCGGCGCGTCGAGCGCGACCTTGCCGGGCAGCTGTCAGCGCTCGAAGGCGACTTCAGGGAGGCCCGGCGCCGCCTCGAGAGCATCCAGGCGCTCGTCAAGGTGCCCGAGGACGCGTCGGGGGAGGCGGGCGCCCAGGCAGGCGGGGCGGCGCGCTGGGCGAGGCGCTGTCGGGCAAGGAGCTCGTCGAGCTGATCGGCACGCTCCTGGAGCTGGACGCCGCCGCCCGCCAGACGCTGCTGCAGGAGCGGTCCCTGGTGATGGCGCGCCGCGACGCGGCGAGCGCCAACGTCCAGAGAGTCGAGGGCATGCGCGGAGCCCTGGGCGAGCTGGACGCCGCGCGGGAGCGGCTCGAGCGCGAGGGGCGTCGGGAGCCCGGGCTGCGGGCCGCCCTCGAGGCCCAGCGTGCCGACGACGAGCTGCGCTCGCGCCTCGCGCGGGACATGGCCCGAGCCCAGGCGCGCCTTGAGGGCCTGGCGCACCTCGCCGAGCTCGAGGGCAACTCGGCTGAGCTGGAACGTCAGCTGCTCGTGGAGGAAAGACGGCTGGACGAGGCGAGCCGTCGCGTAGCGCTGGCCCAAAAGGACCGGGAGTCCCTGCTGGCCAGGGCGAACGAGCATCCCGAGGCGGAGCGGCAGGCCTTTGAGGCGGACGCGCTCAAAGACGCCGCCCAACGCGACCTTGCGGGCGCACAAGGCCAGATCGCGGCGTTTGAGGCGGCACGGGGTCAGCGTACGCGCGTGGAGGCCCTGCAAGGCGAGATCTCCTTGCAGGACGGCGTCGTAAAGCGCCTTGAGGAGGGGCTTAAGAGGCTGCGGTCGTCGGTTGACGCCGGGCGGGCCTCCATAGAGGCGGCGGGCGGGAACGAGGAGGCCCTCCGCCGTCTGCAGGTCGAGCGTGACGAGGCGCAGGGCAGGCTGGATGAGCTCGCGGTCCGGCATGACAGGCTCACGCGGCTTCGGGCGACCCTGGACGAGGCCGTCAGGGAGCAGGACGAGCGCGACGCGGCCTACCGGCGGACTCGGTGCGCCTGGGAGGCCTCGCGCGAGGCCTCCCGGCGCGCCCAGCGCGCCTATCTTGACCATCAGGCCGGCATCCTGGCACGCGGCCTGCAAGAGGGGGAGGCCTGCCCCGTCTGCGGCTCCCTGCACCATCCGCGTCCCGCCTCGCTCTCGTCCGACGTGCCCGGTGAGGGCGCCCTCCAGGCGCTCAAGGACGAGGAGGAGGGGGCGCGGACCCGCGCTCTCGCCGACGCCCAGGCGGCATCTGCGGCGCGACGCTCCTGCGAGGGCGCGCGCGGGACGCTCGCCGAGGCCCTTGCGGACGCGGACGAGGAGGCGCTTCTCGTCGCGCGCGACGTTGCCGCCAAGGACGTCGCGGCGGCCGAGGAGGGCATCGTGCGGGTAAAGGCGGAGCTCGCGCGCGTCAAGGCCCTGCGCGAGGACCTCAGCTCCCTTGAGGAGGACGAGAGGAAGACGGCCGGCGAGCTTGCCGAGGCGCAAAGGGTCGCCCAGGGGCTGCGCCAGGAGCTGCATACCGCCCAGGGCAGGCTTGCCGCCCTCGAGGGCGAGCTGCCCGCCGAGGGTCAAACGGCCTGTCAGGAGCGGCTGGACTCCTGCGCCAGGCTGGCGCGAAAGGCCGAGGCGGACGCCCGTGCGGCACGGGAGCTGGCCGAGGGCAAAAGCGACGCGCTGCGCCGAGCCCATGACCTTGAGCCACGCGTGGCTGAGCTCGCCCGCCTGCAGAGAGACGCCGCGGAGCTGGCCCAGGCAGCGCGTGACCGCCTGACTCAGGCCCGCGCCCGCCGCGACGAGGCCCGCGCCGCCGTGGGGCCGGACACGGAGCAGGAGGTTCGCCAGCGGCTTGCCGCGCTGAGCGAGGAGCTTGAGGCCTCACGGGGCCGACTGGAGGCGGCGCGCGAGGCGTGGGAGGCCTGTCGCGGCAGCCAGGCGTCGGCACGTGCGACCATCCAGAGCCTGGAGCGCACGACACGTCAGGCGCGTGAGCTCGACCTGGCACGGGAGCGCAAGCTGATGGACGAGGCCGAGGCAAAGCGCGGCGCGCTTGATGCCAGGCTCCAGGACCTGGGGGCGCGGCAGGGCGCCAACCTCGACCTTCTGGCCAAGGCCCGACAGGCCCTTGCTGACTCCTCCTCCCTCGAGCGGCGCTACGGGACGCTCAGGCAGCTTGCCGACACCCTCACCGGCGACCTGGTGGGCAAGGAGAAGCTCTCGTTCGAGCGCTATGTCCAGACCGTCTACTTTGACCAGGTCATCACCGCCGCCAACAGGCGCCTTGCTGTAGTCACCGGCGGTCGCTACCAGCTTCTGAGACGCACGGACGTGGGCAGGGGCAAGAACGTGGGCCTTGACCTGGACGTGCTGGACAACTACACCGGCAAGAGCCGCAGCGCCCGCACGCTCTCGGGCGGCGAGTCCTTCGAGGCGAGCCTCTCGCTCGCCCTGGGCCTGTCAGACGTCGTGCAGGGCAGGGCCGGCGGCGTCCAGCTGGACACGATGTTCATCGACGAGGGCTTCGGCACGCTTGACGCCGACGCCCTCCAGGCGGCCGTCAAGATGCTCTCGGACCTGTCATCGGCCGGCAAGCTCGTGGGCATCATCAGTCATGTGGCCGAGCTGCAGAGCGTCATCGAGCGCAAGGTCGTTGTCACCAGCGGGCGCGAGGGCTCCTCGGCCCGCGTCGTCGCCTGACGGCGCAGGGAACGGCGCGCCGAATGAGGGAAGGGTCCCGGTCCCTGTCTGGCGTTGCGTGCCGCCTCCTATGCCCTCACGAGCTCGCGCAGCCAGGAGGGCAGCTCCGCGCTGACGGTCCGGGCGCAGACGTAGGCGTCCCGGGGCGAGACGATCCCCTGTGCGCGGTAGCCGTCCGCGTCCCCCTCGCTCGTGACGACGAGCGCCCGCTCGGCCCTGTCTCCCGCGCCCGTGCCCAGAGGCAGCAGCAGCACGGTCCGGCGGGGGTGCGCGGGGTCAAAGGCGGCGGCGGCAAGCGTCGGGCTCTGGGCCAGACGCCGCAGCGTCCGGGAGAGCTCCAGGCGGACGTGCGGCTGGTCCAGCTCAGGGGTGAGCGAGACGCCCTCGTCCCGTGTCGTCAGGGACTCTCCCGTCGGACGTGCGTGACGGGCGGGGGCGGGCAGCGCCCTCAGCCGCGCGACGAGCGTCCCGCCCAGCGCGCCCTCGCCTGCGCGGCAGCAGCCCGCGAGCCGCCAGGGGACGGCGCCCTCGTGGGGACGCAGCACGCAATAGACGTCGCGGGCGTCGTCGGAAAGAAGCCCGGTGTTCCATGCGGCAAGGCTCCCGTCGTCCGCCACGGCCAGGAGGTGCTGCTCGCGGACGTCATGGAGCGTGGCGCACAGATACTCACGCAGGATGGGCAGGGTATCAGTGGCGTCGCGCCCGCCCTCGGCGCCCAAGGACGCGTCGGACCCAAATGTCCAGGGCTCACGTGCCGCCTGCCTGGCGGCGTCCTGCAGAAGCGCGTCCCAGGAGCCTATGACCATGAAGTCCGCCAGCTCGCGCTCAAGGTCGAGCCCAAACGACGCTCCCTCCGGCGACAGTCCCCGCCAGCTTCCCGCGCGTCGTTCGGCGAGTCCCTCAAGGCCCACCGTCTCGACCCTGAGGGGATGAAGGGACGTGCCGCCCGCGACGTCTGAAAGACTCCAGCGCCGCTGCGCGCCCGGGCGTCTGACGCGCCTGATGACGGCTCGCACGGGCAGGCCGTCCGCGCCCACGTAGCGCAAAGGAAAGCTCACGCATGACCTGGTCGCCTCAAACGTCCCCGTGCCGCGCGCTCGCCGCCAGTCCTCGTCGAGGACGGTCAGGGGCTCGACGTCAGGGGGCAGCAGCTGATAGAGGACGCTCAGGGGCTCGTCCGGGCAGGACAGCTCGTCACGGAGGCTCTCGGGCAGGTCGCGGGGCAGACGGCCGAGGTCGTTTGTCGGGCTCGCAGGCGCCGCGGGGCCTGCGGCGGCCGGGCTTCTTGTGGCGGGGCCCTTAGCCGCGCCGTCCGGCGCCTCGGCCCCCGACGTCGCGGGCGCGGGTGCGCTCGCAGGCCCCTCCGAGGCGTCGAGCGCCTCGTGGGGGTCATAGGTGATGGTGAGCGAGATGCGCCCCTCGGAGGTCGGCGGAACGCCCGTCGCAGCGCGCCCTGACCTTGCCGTGGCGGGCGCGGGGCCTGCTGCGACGTCGCGCGTCTTTGCGGGCGGGACCTCGGCGCGGGTCGTCCCTGCGTCGCTTTCGGGGTCGCCCTGGGGCACAGGCGACGCGACGACCTGGGCAGCCTCGCCGTCCGTGCGGGCGTCCTCGGCCCCACCCGTCAGGTCGGGGCCCGCATCGGGCGCGGTGACGGTCGGCTCGACCTCGACGGGGGCGGGTGCCGCGCGGCGGCGTCTGGGTCGGGGCTTCTCGGGGCGCATGTCCTTGGCGACCTTCCGGTGCCTCCAGGCGGCCGCCCCGCCCCGCCTTCCCTTGTCGTCCCTCTCGGCAAGGCGAGACAGCGCCTCGTCCAGGCTTGGGTTGGGCGGCACCGTCACAAGCAGGCGTCCTCGCCTGAACACGGTGAGGCGCACGATGTCATCCAGCTCCTCAAGAAGCTGTCGCACGTCGTGAAAGCCCAGGGACGTCACGTCGATGCCGTCGGCTCGCAGCGCCTCCTCGGCTTCCGCCAGGGGGGCCTGCCTGCCCCTGCCCAGGGCGTCCCCAAGCAGGCGATAGAGGTAGAGTCGGTTGCCCGGTGTCAGCGAGGGCATGCTCAGCGGTCCCATGACGCGCCGGAGCGCACGATGTCGGCAATGAGCCTGCGGGCGGCGCGCGCCTCGGGGATGGGGGCGAGGGGCCAGGCGTGGCCGAGGCCCTCCTGCAGGACGAGACAATGCGTGACCCCCGCCTCCTGCAGGCGCTGGTCCCACAGGACGCAGTCGGGACGAAGGATCTCGCGACCGCCGACGAAGGTCGTCACGTTGCGCAGGATGCTCACGTCACCGTTGATGGGGCTCAGGCGGGGCGCGGTCGCGTCGTCGCCGTCCGCCCAGATGTCGCCCACCTGGGCGATGCCCCACGGGGCAAGCTGCGGGTCAAGGTCAAAGTAGGTGTGGATGTCGGGGTTCCTCATGGTGATGTCAAGCTCGGGGCTCACGAGGATGAGCTGCGCGGGCTGGGGGAGGTCGTAGTGGGCGAAGGTCTCGACGACGCCTGCGGCGAGGCCGCCGCCCGCCCCGTCGCCCATGAGGATGACGTTGTCCGCCCCACGGCGCTCGACCATGCCCTCGTAGAGGTCGATGATGAGAGAGTACGCCTCGTCGTAGTCGTGGGCGGGCGCAAGCGGGTAGATGGGCACGCAGATCTCGGCGCCGGTGGCCTGGCAGAGCTGGTCGGCAAAGAGCCAGTGCCGGGGGGCGACCTGCTCGATGTAGGCGCCCCCGTGCAGGTACAGGACCGCGCGGTCGTTCTTGCCCGTCGTGCCCAGGTGATAGGTCTTCATGCCGTCGCGCGTCTCCTCGAACACGAGGGACGAGAGGGGCAGCCAGGCGGGAATCCGGTACTCCCGCTCGTTCTCGATCCGGTGGCGCTCGACGTAGTCCTCAAAGCGGCCGAGGTCCCTGCCAAGGAGGTCCGCACGCCCCCCGCAGGCGCGCTGAAGCCCGGCCCAGGCGCTGGCGACGCCCGAGCGTCCCCACCTGAGGCGGGAGATGCCCTCGAACGCGGCTGCCGTGCCCGCGACGCCGACGAGGGCGGCGCAGGCGTTGATCAGGGTCCGGGACGTCTTGGTCATGGCTGCTCCTTACGTGACGGCCGCGCGTGCGAGGCGGCTCCACCTGCCTTTGATCATGTCCTTCAGTCTACCCGCAATGGGCGGCCGACACCCGTCATCGCCCTTTGGCCCCCGGGCTCACGCGCCCCCGTCGCGCCCCATTCGTGCCTTCAGACGCTGGTTTCGCAGGTTGGTGACGGTGCCCTGCATGCCGTGAGGCACGTATCCCATGCTTTCGACGTCGGCGGGGAGGTAGTCCACGAGGCTGAGGCTCTCCGTCTGCCTGGGGCGTCTCGCAAGATGGCCGGGCGTGGCCTCCAGCGCGAAGACCGTGGCGCCCTGGGCGCAGAGGCGCCGCTCGTACCAGCTCATGGCGTCGTCGGGGCGCTCGGCGCGCGCATCCTCGCTCTTCCAGAGCGTCGTGTAGCCCGCCAGGTCAAACTGCGTCTGCGAGAAGCGCCACAGCGGGTAGCTGTCCGTCTTCAGAAGGACGCTGGCGCCAGGCGCCAACAGGCGTCGATACTCGACGAGCCGGTCAAGGTGGGTGAGCCGCAGTCCCGCATCCTTCTTGCGCGGGAAGGGCGTCGGAAAGTTGAGGTAGATGCCGCCTAGCTCGCCGGGGCCAAAGATGCCGCCCACGCCCGCTCCCGTCGCGGGGACGAGGACCATGTTGGCAAGGCCGCCTGTGACGGCCCTCTCGGCGGCGTAGGCGATGCAGATGGGCTCAAAGTCAACGCCCACAAAGAGGACGTCGGGCTCGCGGCGGGCCATCTCGGCCGTGAAGGCTCCCTTGCCGCAGCCCAGGTCAAGGCGGACCTCGCGATACCGCCGTGCGTCGCCGCGTCGCGTCGCCGTGCCGTCCGTGGCGGGGTCGCATGCGGCAAAGGGGAGGGGGTGGCAGACCTCGGCCCAGCGTCCCGCCCACCGCGCGGGCGCGGGCTCGATGGCGTCGGCATAGCGCTCGAGACGGTCCTCGAGGACGAAGTTCTTGGGGAGTCGCGCGTGAAGGGCGTGCATGTCATCCTTTCCACGTGTGGCTGCCGGCGCGCCCGCCGGGCGCGGGAGTCATGCTGCGGCGGCGGCTCGTCGTACGGGCCTCGTCGCGTCGTCGCGCGTGCGACCTGCGTGACGGCGCCCGCGCCGCACGTCCCCTGCGGGCTTGTCGTACCATAGCGCGATGAGATGGGACTCCGACACCCCGCGAAATCTGACACCCCGCGAAATCCGACACCCCGCGAAATCCGACACCCCGCGAAAGGAACGATCATGGCAGGACCTCAGCCCGAGGGAACGTCGCCGTTTCTGGCCATACTCTCGCGTCTCAAGTATATCGAGCGCTGGTCGCTCATGCGCAACTCGCGCCCCGAGAACCTCTCGGAGCACTCGCTTGAGGTCGCCATGATCGCCCATGCGCTCTGCGTGATCGCCAACGTGCGTCACGGTCGTCACCTGGACGAGTCGCGCGCGGCGCTCCTGGGCATGTATCACGATGCGTCCGAAATCATCACCGGCGACATGCCGACGCCCGTCAAGTACGGCGACGGCCGGCTGCGCGACGCCTACAAGGACGTCGAGGGGCGGGCCCGGCGCCGCCTGCTCGACACCCTGCCCGCAGACCTGCGTCCCGCGCTCGAGCGGGCGTTCGTGGCGGGCGAGGGGGAGGACGAGCGCTACGTGGCCCGGCTCGTCAAGGCCGCCGACCGTCTGAGCGCCCTCATCAAGTGCCTCGAGGAGCGAGCCTGCGGCAACTCCGAGTTCGTCACGGCCGAGGAGGCCACCCGCGAGAAGCTGCGACGCATGCGCCAGGAGCTGCCCGAGGTGGACGAGTTCATGGACGAGTTCCTGCCGCCCTACGGACGGACGCTGGACCAGCTGCTCTAGGCACGGATGACGTGACGCGCGCCTGAGGACGGCCCGCCGCGACTGCGACGGGCCGTTTGGGTCATGGAGCGAACGCGGCGGATGCGATGGCGCCGATGGCGCGGAGGTCTCTGACGCCTACTCGTCCAGGCTGTCCTGCAGGGTGGTCATGAGGGCGGGAACGACCTGCTTCTTGCGGCTCACGACGCCGGGCAGCGTGGCGACGCCGTTCTCGGGGGTCACGCCAAACGCCCGCTTCACGACCTCCTCGGCGTTGGAGCCAAAGTAGAGCATCTCGGTCGTGGAGGTCTTGACGTCGGTGAACATGTAGAACACCATGGGCAGCTCGTCAGCCGCGGCGCCCTCCTTGAGGTAGGGCCCCACGAGCGCCTCGGCCGCCTTGCGGCTGTTCTTGGTCATGAAGCTCCCCTGGCCCACGCCAAAGCGGGCGGCGCCGCGGGAGAACACCTTGAAGTCCTGATGGAAGACCTCCTCGGCCGTGCGGCCCGAGAGCTCCGCGCCGGCGTCGAACATGGCGTCGGCGTAGGAGTCGATGTCCTCGCCGCAGATCTTGGCAAGCTCGCGAGCGGCATGCTCGTCGCGCTTGGTGCAGGTGGGCGAGCGAAACGCCAGGGTGTCCGAGAGGATGGCGGACATCATGAGGCCGGCGATGTCGGGCGGAATCTGGACGCCCTGCTCCTGGTACATGCTGTAGAGAATGGTGTTGGTGCAGCCGACGGGCTCGTTGCGGAAGAGCGCGGGCGCCGAGGTCTCGATGGAGCCGATGCGGTGATGATCGACGATCTCCATGATGACGGCCTGCTCAAGGCCATCGACCGCCTGCGAGCGCTCGTTGTGGTCAACGAGGATGACGTGCTTCTTGTTGACGTTGAGGAGGTTGGGCGTGGACACCAGGCCCACGTAGGACCCCTCCTCGTCAATGACGGGGAAGAAGCGGTGACGTGACTGCGTGATGGTCTTGCGGGCGTCATCGACGGTCGTGTTGACCGAGAAGCGCAGCACCTTGTCAGCGGGGAGCATGATGGCGCGCACGGGGATGGACATGCTGATCAGACGAGCGGCGGCAAAGGTGTCGTAGGGGGTGGAGATGACGGTGCAGCCGTTTGCGGCGGCGGCGTCGAGCACGACGTTGGAGATGCGCGCGTCGTTGCAGACCACGAGGCAGCTGGCGCCGGACTCAACCGCAAAGCGCTGGGTCTCGTAGCGATTGGTGACGAGCACGGTGTCGCCCTGCTCGATCTTGCCCTCCATCATCTCGGGCGTCGTGCCGACGACCACCTTGCCCGTGGTCACGCGGGCGTCGGCGTCTCCCTGGAGCATCGTGCCCTTGAGCGTCGAGATGATGTTGGCAAAGAGCGTCCGGGACTCGGCGATGATCGTGGTGTCAAAGACGTTCATGTTGGCGTTGGCGATGTCCTTGACGGCGATGAGGCCCTCGAGCTCGTGGTCGTCGCTGGTGATGCAGAGCGTGTCGGTCTTTGTGTCGCCCATGAGGGTCCAGGCGGAAAAGAGGCTCATCTCGGGGTCGATGCCCTTCGTCTCCTGGATCTTGATGTCCTTGATCTGAGGGCGGACCGAGGTGATGAGCTGGGGCTCCTCAAAGCCGAAGTGCTTGAGGACGAAGGCCGTCTCGCGGTTGACGGTACCGGCACGGCGCGGCTCGTACCTGACGTCGCCAATCTGATTCTTGAGATAGGCCAGCGCGATCGCCGAGCAGATGCTGTCGGTGTCGGGGTGGAGGTGGCCTATGACGTTGACCTTGCGAATGGTCTCGGGCATGCGTTTCTCCTTGCCTTGTTGAACCTGGGGGACGCCCGTGCGCGCCCTACGCCTGCGCCCATTGTGCCACGGAATGGGCGAGCCTGCCGTCGCGCCGTCGCCTGCTGTGGTCTGACGTGCATAAACATGCGACAAAAGGCGGGGTTCACACGGCGGCGCCCGGTGTGGCCGATGGTCGCGGCGCGGGCCAGGGCGTGAGGCGGCTAGTGTGCGGCATGCCCGGCGACGAGGCCGTTTGCGGGGGCGGGCCGCCCGTGCGCCAGGGTCCCGCACGTCCGTCGCCGCAGACGCACGGAGCCCGCGAGCTCGCTGCTGACGGCGCCGCCTATGATGAGCAGGCCGCCCAGCAGGCACAAGGGCGTGAGGGTCTCGCCCAGAAGGAGGGCCGAGAGCAGGACGGCGGAGAGCGGCTCAAGGTAGCCGCAGACGGCCACGCGCTGGACGCTCAGCGCCCCCAGTGACGAGAAGTACAGGTAGCAGCCCACGCCGGTGTTGACGACGCCCAGGACGAGCAGGGCGGGGAGGCTGGGACCCACGAGCGAGGACGGCGTAGGCAGCGTTCCCGTGAGCGTCGCCCAGGTCGTCACGGCGACGCAGCTTGCGACGAGCTGGATCGCCGCCGACTCCATCCCGCCCACGTGGGGCGCCCTCTTGGAAAAAAGCACCATGGCCGCATACATGACGGCGCTGCCCGCGCCCAGGGCGAGGCCGGCGACGTCGGGCGCGGGGCCCGCGCCTCGCGACACCACGAGCGCCGCCCCGACCGCCACGCTCGAGAGGCAGGCGACTTTGACGCACGTGAGCCTCTCGCCGCACAGGAGGGGAGAGAGCGCCATGACGATGATCGGGCCGCAGTAATAGGCGAGCGTCGCCACGCCCACGCCCACCAGGCGATAGGCGCCAAAGAGGAAGATCCAGCCGACGCCCAGGGCGGCGCCGGACGCGGCAAGCGACAGCGCCTCGCGCGGGTGGTCGGTCGCGGCGAGCCGAGGTGCCCCCACGCCCGACGCGTCCACTCGTGCGCGGGAGCTTGCCCGTGCGCAAGAGCCCGCCAGCGCCGCCAGGATCAGGATGCTGCCGGCGAGCGTGCGCCAGAGGACGAGCTGGCAGACGGGGAGCGCGACGTGCGCGGCGACGATGCCGTTGGACCCAAACAGGACGAGGGAAGCCAGATACTTGGTGAACTCCTTGGACATGACGCCGTCCTTCTCGCGGTGGGTGGGGGGTACGCGACGTGTCGCCAGCTGCCAGTCTGGCACGGGTCATCGCAGAATAAAAGCGAATGTATATCATGGTTATCATGCAAATTAGTCATGGTATCGTCGCGCGTCGCCACGACGGGAAGGACGGGGGTCCCATGGAGACAAACCTCATGAAGTACCAGGCCTTTCTTGAGAGCTGCAGGACGGGGAGCTTCACGCGGGCGGCGCGGAGGCTGTCGTATTCGCAGTCGGGGGTGAGCCGCATGGTGGCTGACCTCGAGCAGGACTGGGGCGTGTCCCTGCTGGAGAGGGGGCGCGGGCCCCTGAGGCTCACGCCTGACGGCGAGCGGCTGCGACCGCTCGTGCGGGAGGTGTGCGAAGCCGACCGTCGGCTTCGCATGCAGGTGGACGACATACGCGGCATCCGGGCGGGAACCGTGCGCATCGGGTGCTTCTCGAGCGTCGCCACCCATTGGCTGCCGGAGGTGATGAGGGGCTTCTCGCGGGAGTATCCCGACGTGGACTACGAGCTTTTGATGGGCGATTACGCCGAGATCGAGAGCTGGTGCGCGGAAGGCCGTGTTGACCTGGGATTTCTTCCCTTTGTGCCAAAGAGTCCCCTACTGCGGACGCACCCGCTGGCCACCGACGAGCTCATGGCGGTCCTGCCCGAGGGGCATCGTCTTGCCGACCAGGCGGGCGTGCCGGTGGAGAAGCTGTGCGAGGAGCCGTTCATCATGCTGCGCAAGTCGGGGGACACCGAGGTCGTTGACATCTTTTCCCGCGTCGGGCTGCGTCCCCGGGTGCGTTTCACGACCTTTGACGACTACGCCATCATGTCCATGGTCGAGAGCGGCCTGGGGCTGGCGGTCCTCCCCGCGCTGATACTGAGGCGCAACCCGTACCACCTGGCCGTGCGCCACGTCGAGCCGCGCGCGTTTCGCACGATAGGCGTGGTCTCGCGCAGGGCCGAGCGGCCCTCGGTCGCCGCGGCCCGCTTCATGGAGCATCTTGCCGCTGCCGTCCTGGCCCCGCCCCGCACTCCGTCGCCCTGATGCCCGTCCCCGCCGGAGCCGCCCGTCGTCAAGTCCTGACGTTGGCGTCAGAATGTAGCGAAAAAACTGCAAGATTTTAGCAAAGTAGCTGCTAGATAGTGGTATTTATCGCAACCTCAACAGTGGTTGGGTCCCATCCGGCTATCATGTGCGCATGGATGTCTGGATTGGCGGCGCAAGCGCGGCGGAGCTTCTTCGCCAGGGTCGTCGGGGCGCTTGGCCGCGGCTTCATGGCGCCTGTGAGCGCAGGGTGGGAGACGGGGGGCGACGTCACGCCCAGGCCTGGCGCGGTGCCGTGGCCGCGCTGCGTGACTATCGTGTGGTGGACGCACGGCACCCCCTCGCGATCAGGGTTCCATGGGCGGGCAGGCGTGTCGTGGCACCCGAGGTCACCTGCCTGGTCTGCGCGCGGACGTTCCCGCCGGGCACCTTTCTTCTTGCCGAGCTGTCGTCAGATGGTGAGGTGCTCCATGTTGATGGCCCCGAGCTGACATTTGCGCACTTTGCCGGGCTCCTCACCACTGCGGTTGGCAACGGGGAGCTGTCGAGGCAGGCTGCGGTGGCGCTTCTGGCGGCCTATGGCATGGAGCTGTGCGGCAGCTATGCGCGCGACCCGGCGCGCCCCTATGGGGGTCCCTGCGCCTATCGGCTGCCGCCCGCGACGACACCCGAACGCCTTCGCTCCTGGCTCGGGCAGACCCGTCACCTTAAGGGGCGAGCGCTGGCGCAGGTGGCCGTCAGAATGGTGCGCGGCGGCGCCGCGTCACCCATGGAGTGCCTGCACGTCGTTATGCTGTCTCTTCCCGCCCGTCACGGAGGGTTTGGGCTGGGAGTCCCCCTGATGAATGCGCAGCTCGTGACGACGCAGGAGGTCTCCGCGCTGCTGGGGCGCACGTCGCTGAGGCCCGATCTTCTCTTTGAGGACCTGGGCCTTGCCATCGAGCACAACGGGGCCGTCTGGCACGAGGGCGTTGACCGCGTCGCAGAGGATGCGCGCCGTGCTCAGTGTTATGCAGCGCTGGGCATCAGGTGCTTTCCCAGCACCGCGCAGGACGTCGAAAGCTTTGAGCGCTACGAGGGGTTCCTGAGGCGACTGGCGCACTGCATCGGGCACGATCGCGGCAGGTCATGCCGCGACGAGCTTCTCAGGCGCATGGGAGACCCCGCATCTCGCGCGGCCCGGCTTGAGGTGTTTTCCGCCCTGCGCGGCTGCGGCAGGTTTGGGTTCTGAGTCTGGCGGGGGCGTAGGGCGGCATGCGAGGCCGCATCTTGGGCGGTGGACGAGGCGGGTGCGCCCTTGGCGCACCACGGCCGCGCCAGGGATGTCGTGCCGCGGTCCCAACGTCAACGTGGTCGTTCGCATAAACGCGCCGCCTCGTACGTGACGGGTTCGCAAAAAGTCAGCATTACTCGATGGTTTTGGCCAAATTTGGGGCGATTTGCCCGAGTAGTGCCGACCTACGACAAGACTGTCAGGAGGTAAATTCAAAACAAGGCATAAAGTAGGAATACATATGCACTACCCCATAATCTTGAGTTCATGGCGAGCCATTCGTCGCCGCGGGATGAGGGTTCCTGGCGGCTGCGTGGGCTGTGGCCATTGTGCCGGACCACGCCTGAGGGGGTCGCGACTCTCCCAGACTCCCCTAGAATGGGATCACGCAAAGCATCCGAGCCAGGCGGCCACGCCATTCGGCCCCTGGGCCCGGCAACCACACCGAGGGAGAGCACATGGCAGAGTTCATCTACCAGATGGAGCGGGTCCGCAAGGCCTTTGACGGCAAGGTCATCCTCGACGACGTCACGATGGGCTTCTTCCCCGGCGCCAAGATCGGCGTCGTGGGCCCCAACGGCATGGGCAAGTCAACGCTGCTCAAGATCATGGCTGGTCGCGAGGACATCTCAAACGGCGAGGCGCGGCTCACGCCGGGCTTTTCGGTGGGCCTGCTCGAACAGGAGCCCCCGCTGGACGAGGACAAGACGGTCGGCGAGAACGTCCGCCAGGCCTTTGGGGACGTCATCGCCAAGGTCGAGCGCTTTAACCAGATCAGCGAGCAGATGGCGGACCCCGACGCGGACTTCGACGCCCTCATGGCCGAGATGGGCGAGCTTCAGACCCAGATTGACGCAGCCAACGGCTGGGACCTTGACAGCCAGCTCAGCCAGGCCATGGACGCTCTGCAATGCCCCGACCCGGATGAGCGGGTGAGTCACCTCTCCGGCGGCGAGCGTCGTCGCGTCGCGCTCTGTCGCCTGCTCCTTGAGGCTCCTGACCTGCTGCTTCTTGACGAGCCTACCAACCACCTTGACGCCGAGTCCGTGCTCTGGCTTGAGCAGTTCCTCAAGAGCTACCCGGGGGCGGTGCTGGCCGTCACGCACGACCGCTACTTCCTCGACAACGTCGCCGAATGGATCTGTGAGGTCGACCGCGGCACCCTGTACCCGTACAAGGGCAACTACTCCACCTACCTCGAGACCAAGGCCGCTCGCCTCGTCATGGAGTCCAGGCAGAACGCCCGACGCGCCAAGAAGATGAAGGACGAGCTCGCCTGGGTCCGTTCGTCCCAGAAGGCCCGTCAGGCAAAGAGCAAGGCCCGCCTGACCGCCTTCGAGCAGATGGACGCCGAGGCGCGCCGCGTGACGAAGACGGACTTCACCGACATTCACATCCCGGTGGGTCCGCGCCTTGGTTCCAAGGTCCTCGAGGTCGAGCGCCTGTGCAAGGCGTTTGGCGAGCGCGTGCTCATTGACGACCTGAGCTTCGCCCTGCCGCGAGGCGGCATCGTGGGCGTCATCGGTCCCAACGGCGTCGGCAAGTCCACGCTGTTCAAGATGATCGTGGGCCAGGAGCAGCCCAGCTCCGGCAGTCTCAGCCTGGGCGACACCGTGCAGCTCTCCTATGTCGACCAGGGTCGCGAGGGTCTCGAGCCCGACAAGAGCGTCTGGGAGGTCGTCTCGGACGGCAACGACTTCATCCAGGTGGGCGGCACCGAGATACCCAGTCGCGCGTACGTGAGCGCCTTTGGCTTCAAGGGCCCCGACCAGCAGAAGCGTGCCGGCGTGCTCTCGGGCGGCGAGCGCAACCGCCTCAACCTGGCCCTCACCCTGCGCCAGGGCGGCAATCTCCTCCTGCTGGACGAGCCCACCAACGACCTCGACACCGAGACCCTCGCCTCGCTCGAGGAGGCCCTGCTGGCGTTTCCGGGCTGCGCTGTGATCACGAGTCACGACCGCTGGTTCATGGACCGCGTGGCGACGCACATACTTGCCTGGGAGGGCACGGACGAGGAGCCGGGTCGCTGGCATTGGTTTGAGGGCAACTTTGCTGACTACCAGCGTGACCGCGAGAGACGTCTGGGCCCGGAGCAGTCCCGGCCCCATCGCCTGCGCCGCAAGCTCACGCGAGATTGACGCTCGCGTCCCGGACGCCTCCGGTTTCGTCGGCCCTTGTCCCGAGCGTCCCTGCGCGCAACGCCCGGCGGCGCCTTTGGGTGCGGCAAGCGCCCGGCCCCGGCGACGTCTTTGGGCGCTTTGCGCGCCGTTGCGGCAAAGGCTCGCCTTAGGGTCGTGCGATAGGCTTGAGACCGGAGTGCCGCGCCGCGCTCGGGGGCGAGCTGGCGCGCGTCATGTTGCCCCCGCGTTGCGAGAAGCGTCGCAGAGAGGAGCGTCATATGGATGACACAACGTCCGACAAGGAGCTTGAGGAGCGCCTGCTCGACCTCATGGCGGAGGTCTGCGAGGATGACGCCGTAGGCGAACATCGCGACGAGGATCTCTTTGAGCTGGGACTACTTGACTCCATGGCTGCTATCGAGCTGCTCGTGGGCATCGAGGAGGAGTTTGGCGTGTCCATCGCGCCCACCGAGCTGCCCCGCGACGCCATGAACACGGTCAACAAGATCCTTGCCCGCCTCGTCGAGCGGCTCTAGGCCTCAGGCCCGTCTGGACCAGGGGGCTGAGGTCGTCGGCCCATCGCGCGCGGCCCAGAAGGCCGGCGGCGACGGCGCGGCACGAGGGGGCCGCCGGGCGGGGCGGCACCGCAGGACGAGGGAGGCGGCATGACGGGACACGGGCACCGCAGGACGAGGGCGTCGGGACGGTCCCAGCTGTGTGGCACGGGCGTCGCGGCTAAGACGTCCGCGAGCGTCGGGGCGCACCTCGACGTGCTCTATCGTGACGCCTGGCTGTGTGCGGTGGACAAGCCCCAGGGCATCCTCGTGCACGGCGACGGCGGCGGAGCGACCACCCTCTCGGAGCTCGTCGCACGCCAGCTTGCCCGCGAGTGCGCCGTGATCACGCGTCCCCAGGCGCTCCAGCGCCTTGACGTGGACACCTCGGGCATCGTGCTCTTCTCGCTTGACCGCGACACCCAGGAAGCGTTCGACGCCCTCTTTGCCAGGCGTCTCGTCCGCAAGCGCTACCTCGCCCTGGTGCGCGGCAGCTTCCCTGCAGGCGAGAGGGTCGTCGACCTGCCTCTGGGACGCGACCGGCATGACGGCAGGCGCATGCTCGTCTGGTCCGGCGGCAGGCCCTCGACGACGCGCGTCCGCCTCCTGGCCAGGCAGGGGCAAAGGTCCCGCGCCCGCTCGCTGCTGCTCGTCGAACCGCTTACGGGCCGTCGCCACCAGATTCGCGTGCATCTGTCCCACCTGGGTTTTCCCATCGTCGGTGATCGCCTCTACGGCGCGGGTGCGCCCGGGGGCCTCATGCTGCACGCCCTGGGGATCAGCCTGACCCATCCCCTGACGAACGAGTCGCTCGACCTCTCGACGCTGCTGCCGCCGCGCTTTGTGGACGTGCAGCCTGACCTTCCCGAGCTGTTGGGCGGCCTTACGGGGACGGCGAGTCCCGGTTAGGCGCCCATCTCGGCCCGCCGGGCGGGGCCATGCCAATGTGGCGGAACAAGTTTGTCCCGCAAGGCCGCACTTAGCCTCATAATGGGGGAAGGAGGATGCGGCGCCGCCCGCCGGCAGAAGGGCGGCCGCGGCGTCGTGGGGATGACTTGAGGGAGGATGCACATGGCAGGCACCATGCGCGGCGTCTACACCAACCTGACCGAGATTCGACGCAACGTCTTTCGGGAGGTGGCGAGCATCTGCTATCGGGCGGGCAAGGATCGGAACATGACGAGGGCGGACATCGACGACGCCTTTGACGAGCTGCCCTACAAGATCCTGCCGGGCGACGTGGCGACCTATCGCGAGAGCGTGTTCCTTGAGCGCGCCATCATCGGCGAGCGCATCCGGCTTGCCATGGGCCTCTCGCTCCAGGGCGTTGACCGGCCGCAGCGCATCTCGGACGGCTTCAACGAGGCGGAGGTCGACAACCTCTCGTACTACGAGCCGCCGCTCGTCAACGTCATCAAGTTCGCCTGCAACGCCTGCCAGGACAACGTCTACGAGGTCACCAACACCTGTCAGGGCTGCCTGGCGCATCCCTGTCGCGAGATCTGTCCCAAGAAGGCCATCACCTTCGTCAACCACAAGGCATACATTGACCAGGACCTCTGCATCAAGTGCGGGCAGTGCTTCAAGGTCTGCCCCTATGGCGCCATCCACCATCACGTGCGCCCCTGCGCTGCCGCCTGCGGCATGAACGCCATCAGCTCGGACGAGCACGGGCGCGCCGACATCAACTACGAGAAGTGCGTGAGCTGCGGTCAGTGCCTGGTGAACTGCCCGTTTGGGGCCATCGCCGACAAGAGCCAGATCGCCCAGGTCATCTGGTCCATCCAACACGGCGAGGAGGTCATCGCCGCCGTCGCGCCCTCCTTCGTCGGACAGTTTGGCGGCAAGGGCAACGTGGGGAAGCTGCGCGAGGCCTTCAAGCTCCTGGGCTTCTCGGGCGTCGAGGAGGTGGCCCTGGGCGCGGACCTCTGCACCGTGCAGGAGGCGGAGGACTTCCTCGAGGAGGTGCCGGCCAAGCTCCCCTTCATGGGCACGAGCTGCTGCCCGGCCTGGTCGGTCATGGCCAAGAAGGAGTTCCCCGACCACGCCGGCGCCGTCTCGATGGCGCTTACGCCCATGACGCTCACGGCGCGCATGATTCGCATGCAGCGCCCTCACGCCAAGATCGTCTTCGTGGGTCCCTGCTCGGCCAAGAAGCTCGAGGCCATGCGTCGGAGCGTTCGCTCCGAGGTGGACTTCGTCCTCACCTTTGAGGAGATGGCGGGCATGATGGAGGCGCGAGACATCGACTACCTCAGCCTCGAGGACGACGACAAGAGCGACTTTGACGTGGCGAGCACCGACGGTCGCAACTTTGCCGTCGCGGGCGGCGTGGCGACGGCCGTGGCAAACGCCATCAAGCGCACCCATCCCGACCGCGAGGTCAAGGTGGTCAACGCCGAGGGGCTCGACAACTGCCGCACGATGATGAAGGACGCCATCAAGGGCAAGTACCCGGGCCACCTGCTTGAGGGCATGGCCTGCCCGGGCGGGTGCGTGGCGGGGGCCGGCACCCTCGTGGCCATCAGGAAGTCGGCCGCCGCGGTCAAGCGCTACGCCAAGCGCTCGCCGCACATGAACTCCACCGAGAACATCTACTGCGACCTCATTCCCACGCTCGAGAAGGGCTTCACGAAGCAGGACCAGGACAACGAGGTTACCGAGACCTTCGAGGCCCAGATTCCCAAGTCCCCCCGTCAGTAGCGAGCCGTGCCGGGGCGTCCCGGACGCGCGGGGGCAAGAGGGGCACGACAAGAGAGAGGGGCGAGACGACCAGATCGTCTCGCCCCTTTGTCACACCCGCTGCCGCGTGCACGCCCCGAAAGGACCGTGCGTCCCAAGGTCGGACCCTAGGTACTACGGCTGCTTCACGCCGCTCATGGACGCAAAGAACGTGGCGTGAGAGAACACGTCCTTGATGGTATGGCCGTTGACGAAGGGAAGGGCCAAGAACTCGTCCACCGTGGGGACGAGGGCGCTGCAGTCCACGAAGTGGTTCTTGGAGTTGCGCAGGCTCGTGTCCTGGGCGCGCCACGCCTCATAGTTGCAGTCCGTGAGGTAATAGACCGCGTTGTCCACCTTCATGTAGACGGAGTGGTGCGCGTGCAGGTAGTCTGCGAGGCCGTCGTAATCGATCTCGAGTGCCTCCGCCGCCTTCTTGCCCATGGCCTGTCCTTTCTCTCAAGGAGCGGTGTTTGGTTTGCGGGAACGCGTTCCCGATATCTGCATTCTACCTAAGCGCCAAATGGGCTATTCCTACGCTCGGCAACTGTTAGGCAAGCGTAAGGTCACTGCCCGGGGCCGACGCCGGCGACTAAAGCAGAATCGCCCCGGCCAGCTCCTCGGTGGTGTCAACGATGATGGTGGCGCCTTGCCGCACCAGCAGGTCGCGGTCACGAAACCCCCACGAGACGGCGATGCAGGCGCAGCCCACGTTTCTGGCGGTCTCAAGGTCAACCTCGGAGTCGCCCACGTAGACGGTCTGTGAGGCCGCGACCCCCAGCTCGTCCATGACCCTGAGCACCGTGTCGGGGGCGGGCTTGCGACGCACGCCCTCCCTCTCGCCCACGCAGGCGTCAAAGAGTCCCGGAAAGTAGGTGGCGACCAGGCTCTGGACGGCAAAGTCCCCCTTGTTTGACACCAGGCCGCATCGCACCCCCTTGTCGGCAAGCGTCGAGAGGAGACTGACGACGCCGGGATAGGGGGCGGTGCGCTCCGCCGCGTGCTCGGCGTAGTGAGCCATGAAGTCCTTGAGCACCGCAGCTTCCAGCGCCGCGTCCGTGCCGTCGGGCACGCTCAGGTGAACGAGACGGACCATGCCGTTGCCCAAAAAGGAGCGAATCTCGCGGCGGGGGCGCGGCGGGAGTCCGTGGGCCCCGAGGGCGACGTTGACGGATGACGTGAGGTCGTCGAGGGTGTCAAGGAGGGTCCCGTCCAGGTCAAAGATCGCCGCTGCGTACGCCATGTCTCTCTCCCTGTCGATGGTGGGCCGGCGCGGCCACCTGAGGCGCCGCGCCTGTGTGACGGGTGCGTCCTGAAAGATCCCGGGGCCGTGTGCCGTGCGGCGCGCCCAGGGCCTCTGGGTCTAGGGGAGCCGCTGCGCGCTTGTGGCCATGCGCGCGGCCTCCCTGGGGTCGTCGGTGACGCTCACGAGCGCAAGGTCGCTCTCGTCGACGTTGCCGTGGGCCAGCATGGTCGTGCGCAGCCAGTCCAGCAGGCCGCCCCAATAGGCACTCCCAAAGAGGACGATGGGCATGGAGGGCGTCTTGCTGGTCTGCTCGAGGGTCAGCAGCTCGTACATCTCGTCCATGGTGCCAAAGCCTCCCGGAAAGAAGACGGCCCCCTGCGAGTACTTGACGAACATCATCTTGCGGACGAAGAAGTAGCGAAAGGTGACACCCAGGTTGACCCACTGGTTGACGGCCTCCTCAAAGGGCAGCTCGATGGCAAGGCCCACCGAGGTGACGCCGCCTTCCGCCGCGCCCTGGTTGGCCGCCGCCATGATTCCGGGCCCGCCGCCCGTGATGACGGAGCTGCCCCGCGCGGCGATGAGGCGGGCCGTCTCGCGCGCCTGGTCGTACAGGTCGTCGGACGGTCTGGTGCGCGCCGAACCGTACATCGACACGGCAGGCCCGAGCGTGGCCAGTGCGTTGAAACCGTCCACGAACTCGGACTGGATGCGCAAGACGCGCCAGGGGTCGGCATGGAGCCACTCGTCCGATCTGTCATACGACGCCAGGTCGGAGGTGGCGGAGAGGGCCTTGGGTATCTGGCTGCCGCGCAGGATGACCGAGCCGGTGCGAAACGTGGGGCCCAGGGGCTCGGCAGTCTTTTGAGGGTCGTCGGCGCGGGGGTCGGAAGCATCGAGAGAAGCGCTCAAGGAAAGTCCTTTCGTCACGACGTCGGACCTTATGGTACCCCATGCGCTGGTGCGTCCGTGTGGCACCGGACCTTCTAGCCGCCACCTGCCAGGGCGTCGCCTGCGCCTGGCGGCGACGGATGGGGAGGCCTTCGGGGAGGCCCCCGCGCGTCGCGAGCCGCCCGGGCCTGCGGCGGGGGTCTCCGGCCTGGAGTCGGGGGGCATTCCCATAGGTCTGCGGGCGCCGCGCGCCGGTTCCTACCGGTTCCTATAGGCTCGCGGACGACACGCACGGATTCCTATAGGTTCCTATAGGCTCGCGGACGACACGCACGGATTCCTATAAGTTTGAGGGCCCCGCGCGCGAATTCCTATAGGTTTGAGGGCCTCTCCCGTGCAGAGCTATAGGTTTGAGGAAAAAGGGGAATTCCTACCTGGGCAAACGCCGTGGTGATTCCTCAAACCTATAGGTCTGTCTCCTTCGACCTCTCAAACCTATAGGTGCGCGGCGACGCTGCCCTCAAACCTATAGGTGCGTGGCGGCACCGCCCTCAAACGTATAGGTGTGGCAGGTCGCGGGCCTCAAACCTCTAGGCGCGGCACGCCGTGGCACTCAAACGTATAGGTGCGGCAGGTCGCGGCTAGCGGGTTGCGACGGCCCTGATGGTGACCGTCGCGTCCTGCGCGACGGGCGAGCCCACGCCGGGGTTGACCTCCTGCACGGTCCCCGCCGCCCCCACGGCGTCATACAGCTCCGGGCCATTCACGACGGACAGGCCCATGCCTTCAAGGAGGATCGTGGCGTCGGCCAGGGGCATGCCTATGACGTCGGGAACCGTGACGGCCGCGCCGTTCGTGTCGCCCGTGGCGATCCTGCCTTCGGACACCACCAGGTCAACCTTGGTGCCCTTGGTCTTCTGGGTGCCTGCGGCGGGGCCTTGGGCGATGACCCTGCCCTGCTCGACGCTGTCGGACTGGGCGTAGGTCACGTCGTCCTTCACGAACCAGGTCGTCCCCGCGATCTGGGCGAGGGCGTCATCCAGGGTCATGCCCCTGAGGTCGGGAACCGCCTGGGTCTGGTTGGCCCCCCTGCCCACCTTGAGCGTGACGGTGGCGCCGACGGGGACATGTGAGTCGGCGGCGGGTGTGGTGGCGATGACCCTGCCCTCGTCCTCCTGGGCCTGGGTCTGCTGCTCCTCGATGTTGACCTTGTAGCCGCGAGCCTCAAGGTCCGCCCGAGCGTCGTCGGCGCCCTCGCCGACGACGTTGACGAGCCGTGTGCCCGCGAACAGGCCAAAGCAGCTGGTGAGAATCGTCGTCGAGGCGATGGTGGCAAGAACTGCGGCGACGCAGATGATGAGGAGCCAGGGCGGAATCCGTGAGAGGGGAGATGCCATGGCGTCCAGATGACCCGCCACGCCGCCCAGGGAAGGAACGACGGGCACCTGGATGTCAGCCGCCTTGAAAGCGCCCACCTCTCCCGTGACGTCCTCGGTCGCGGGCGTCTGCGCGGCGCGCATCCGGCTGCCGTCATCGAGGTCGCAGGCGTCATAGGGGAGACGCTCGCCATCTAGCGCGCAGGCATCGTAGGGGAGACGCTCGCCATCCAGCGCGCAGGCGTCATAGGCGCTCGGAGACGACGCGGAAGCCGCCGCTGCGTCGGTGGGCGCTGACTGCTCATGGGAGACGTCAGGCAGCGTGGCGTCCGAGGGAAAGGATGCGTCGGCGTCGCGCTCGGGTGCCTCGTCGGACAGAGGCGCGTCGGTGGTGCGTGCGCTCGTCATGTCGAAGGACGGCACGGGTGAAGACAGATGGCGCGGCCGGGGCCTCTCTTCGCTGTCAGCTGGGTCTTTGGCCACGCGGGTCCTCTCGTCTGCCTATAGATACGAGCGCTCTCGTCGGGACCGGGAAGTGTGTGGCCACACAGAGGCGCTCAAACATTCTAGCGATAAACGCCGAGGAGGCAACAGGGGGCTCGTGAGCGCAGCGCGTGGGCGGCGGGCGTAGCGCGTGGGCGGCGAGCGTAGCGCGTGGGCGGCGAGCGTAGCGCGCGGGCGGCGGACGTCCCGAACGTCTCGCACGAACAGGGCTGCGGCCGGAGGCTAGAGGCCGAGCATGAGCCCTAGGATGAGCACGAGGCCGTCCTCCAGGCTGGCGGCGTCAACCCATTCGTCGCGCGTGTGCAGCAGCGCCCCACGTACGGTGCCGACGGTGTTGGCGGGGATGCCGCGCGAGAGGGGAACGTTGGCGTCCGTGGACGCGGGCGAAAGGTCGGGCTCCTCGCCCGTGACGGCGCGGATGAGCGCCGCGGATCGTGCGGTCAGGCGCTCCAGCTCGCCTGCCCCCACCGGCCCGTTGCCCGGTCGCCTTCCCATGAGCGTGGCGGTGACGTGCGCCTGCGCCCCCAGCTCGTCGCGCAGGCGGCCGACCATGCCCTCGAAGGCGGCGCGCATCCTGGCAAGGTTCGCCTCGGACTCGCTGCGGTACTCCACGAGCGCCTCCGCATGAGCCGCGATGGCGTTGACGGCGCCGCCGCCCTCGATGCGACCCACGTTCCTGGTGGTGACGGCGCCGGTGTCCTTGTCAGAGGGCGGCTGGATGCCGTAGAACAGCCCGATGGCCCGACAGAGGACCTCGATGGCGTTGACGCGCCCGGCGTCGTGATAGGAGTGGCCGCCCTGGCAGTCAACGGCCAGGCGCCAGCGGTGTGAGCCCACCGCCCGGCAGACGCATTGGGGCAGGTACAGGTCAAACGAGACGAAGCTCTTTACGCTGCGCCCCTCCCGTGCGAGCGTGTCGAACAGCCAGGTGGTGCCGGCAAGGTTGCCCAGCCCCTCCTCGCCGGCGTCGGCCACCACGAGGAGGTCATGGTCCCGCGTCGCGCGGGCGAGGTCCTCGGGGTGCTCAAGCAGGTAGCGACAGGCGCAGAGCAGCCCGACGAGGTTGGCGCTGTCGTCGCCGACGCCCGGTGCGCATAGGTGCGCGCCCTGGCGTCTGAGGGGCAGGGCCTCGACGTCATCAAAGACCACGTCCGTATGGGCGGCAAAGATGCGCAGCGGCCTTTGGGCGGCCGCGGCCCCCGCCTCGTCGCCGTGGGGGGACGACAAGAGGCACAGCACGTTGTTGCGCTCGTCAACGCGCACGCGAGGCGCGCCGGCCGCTCGCAGCCAGTCGGCCACGAAGGCGGCTCGTCTCTCCTCGTGGCCCGTCGGTGCGGGAATCCGAGCGAGCTCGCACAGGAGCGCGACCTCGTCCTCGTGAATCCGGCGGGCGTAGCCTCTCAGCCTGTCCAGGGACGAGGGATCGCCTGGCAGTTCCGTGCTCATGGGTGCTCCCTTCAGAGAGTGGCGGCGCCGTCGGCCATGTCCGCCTCGGGCGGGGGCGTCGCATGGCCAAAAAGGGGCGCCGCTTCCGCCGTCGCGTTTAGATCGAGCAGAACGCGGCCCTCCGGCACCCGAAAGCTGCCCGGCCCGTCCAGGTCGTAGGCCTCGTCCAGCAGGAGGGGCGCATCGCTCGCCACGACCACCAGGTTGTCCTCCCGCCGCCGGTCGCCCGCCTCGCACGGGATCACCCACACCCGCTCAAACGCGGTCAGCAGCGTGCGCCGTACGTCGCGCACCAGCTGGGACCTTGGCCCCTCAAGGGCGCTGACCACGTTTGCCAGGTAGGCGCCCCCCGGTCGCAGGCGACGGCGCAGCAGGCGGGCCGCCTCCCTCGTCAGGAGCGAGGCGGGCGCCGTATCTCGCGCGAAGCAGTCGTTAAAGATGAGGTCATAGCGAACCTGCGGGTCGTCGGGGGCGCCCAGCTCAAGGAAGTCGCGGGCGTCACAGATGAGGCTGCGCAGGCGAGAGGGGCCCGCCTCGCGCGCGAGCATCCGCTCCACGCGGTCGAGGCCAAAGTGGCGTCGCGCGAGGTCGATGACGACGGGGTCGGCCTCGACGACGTCAAGCCAAACGTCGCTGCGGCGGCAGAGCAGGTATGAGGGAAAGCCGTAGCCCCCGCCGCCTAGCATGAGACAGCGAATCTGCGCGGGAAGCTCCTGCGCAAATGCCACACAAAAGGTCTTGTGATAGGAAAACACCAGCTCCGGCCAGGGGTCTCCCACGTAGGTCGCGCTCTGCCAGCTCCCGTCCACCAGCAGCAGGCGGACGGGGCGTCCGTCGGCGTCGCACGTGTCGCAGACGCGCAGCTCGCCAAAGAGAGAGTCGGGCACCCGCTCGACGGTCTTGAAAGGCAGCAACCGTCGAATTCGCGTGAAGATTTGAGACCCCAGCCCAGGAAGGCGAGCGATGCGTACCAATGTGCTACCCTGTCGGTCGATAAATTGACATGCGCCATCATATGGGCATCATGATAGTCAATGAGCTGGGCAACGTGGTCGGCCCGGCTCGCCTTTTGCAGGAAGGACCTGGTTGTCATGAGTGACTCTCGGGCGGGTCTGCGCTGCGCGGATTGCGTCTTCGCGCAGTTTGCCGTCAACGAGATGAACGGCATGTATCAGGGCATCTGTTCGCGCGGCTACACACTTGCCGACCCGCACGTGCGTACGTCGCCCGACTGCTACTTTGTGGAAGACCCTCGTCTTCTCGTGCCGGTCATCGACCCCTTTGGTAAGGAGTTCCTGCGCACCAAGAATATCTGCGAGCGTTTTTTGCCCCAGCCCAAGGGGGGCAACGACCATCACGCCTAGCGACGCGACGCGTGCCTCGCGGGGCGGCGGGCATCGTGCCTCGCGGGGGGGGCGTGCGGCTTGCGCCTAGCGACGCGACGGGCACCTGACGGGATGGCGTGCGGCTAGGCCGCGTGGGCGCCGCCCGGAATCTCGCCTGCGCAGTGGGGGCAGCGCGTGGCGCCTTCCTTGACCTCCTCGAGGCAGTGGGGGCACACGGGGGCGGCCGGGACCTCCTGGGCGCCGTCGTCCGCGTGGCGCATCCTCCTGCCGGCGTCCTGGAGCTTGGCAAGGCCCTTGATCATGAGGAACACCACGAAGGCGATGATGAGGAAGTTGATGATCGCCGAGATGAAGCTCGAGAACGAGATGGTGTTGGCGCCCACGGTGACGTCCAGGCCCGAGACCTCGGCGCCGCCGCCGGAGACGATGGCGATGACGGGCTGGATCACGTCCTTGGTCAGCGAGGTCACGATGGCCGTGAACGCGCCGCCGATGATGACGCCGACGGCCATGTCCATGACGTTGCCGCGCATGATGAAATCTTTGAACTCCGAGATGAACTTCTTCATGATGACCTTCCCACTCCCTTAGGTCTTGAGTCGTGCGAGCGCAGACGAGCGGACGATGACACGAATGATGACGGTCATCACTATAACGAGCTCATTGTGACGTCCACAAGCATGTCCCCGTGCCGCGCCTGCGCTCAGGTTCTCGTGCGCCGGTGCTCGGGCGCGAGCTCGTCGGTGTCGAGACAAACGGTGAAGGGGCCGTCGTTGACGAGCGACACGCGCATGTCCGCCCCAAAGACGCCGCGCCCCACGTGCTCGACGTCCCTGTGGGCAAGCTCGCAGAAAAGCTCGTAGAGCGTGCGCGCGACCCTGGGCTCGGCAGCTCCCGTGAAGCTGGGCCGCCGCCCGCGGCGGCAGTCCGCATAGAGCGTGAACTGGCTGACCACGAGCACCTCTCCGCCCACGTCAAGCAGGGAGCGGTTCGCCTTGCCGTCCTCGTCGTCAAAGATTCTCAGGTGCCGCACCTTGTCCCACAGCAGGCGCGCCGCCCCCTCGTCGTCGCGCGCACCCACGCCCAGCAGGATGAGGTAGCCCCGTCCGCAGGAGCCGACGAGACGGCCCCCAACCTCGACGGACGCGCTCTCGACCCGCTGCACGACGGCTCTCATGCGCCTTGCCTACAGTCCGTAGATGGCGGAGAACTTCTCCGTCAGGTATTGGACGTACGGTTCGCAGGAGAAGGGCGCGCCGCAGGCGTCCTCGATGAGCTCGGCGGCGTCCTTGGAGCGCCCGTGACGCCAGATGCGCTCGCGCAGCCAGTCGTGGACGGGATCAAGCGAGCCGCTCGCAAGGATACCCTCCCAGTCCATGCCCTCCTCGATCATGCGCGCGCGAAGCTGTGCGCCGATGGCGCCGCCGTAGGCGTAGGTGGGAAAGTAGCCAAAGAGCCCGTCGGCCCAGTGCGTGTCCTGCAGGGCGCCGTGGGCGTCATCGTGCACGTCAACGCCAAGGTATTCCTTGTACTTGGCGTTCCAGACGCGGGGGACGTCGCGCGCCGCGCACTCTCCCGCGAAGAGCAGCTGCTCGATCTCGTAGCGGATGAGGATGTGCAGCGGGTAGGTGAGCTCGTCGGCCTCGGTGCGCACGGGCGACCCCTCGACGCGGTTGGTGGCGAGGTAGAGCTGGTTGGGCGTCACGCGGCCCAGCTGCCCCTTGAAGTGGCTCGCCATGACCCTGAGCAGCGGGCCGGCAAAGGCGCGCGACCGGCCGACGTAGTTCTCGAAGAAGCGCGACTGCGCCTCGTGCATGCCCGACGAGGTGCCGCCCTTGAGCGAGGTGTAGTTGAGGCTAGGATCGACGCCCAGCTCATAGAGGGCGTGGCCCCCCTCGTGCAGCATCGTGTAGACGTTGGAGCAGACGTCGTCCTCGAAGATGTGGCAGGCGATGATGCCGTAGTTGGTGGTCAGCGCGTCAGAGTAGGGGTGCTCGGTGCCCACGAGCAGCATGCGGTTCTGAGGCAGCCCCTCCAGCCTCATGAGGTCGCGCGCCAGGTCCCATTGCCTCCGCTCGTCAAACTTGCCTTCGACGATCGCACGTGAGGGCTGGCGGCCCGTCCTCTGGATGTCCGCGAGCAAGGGCACGACGCAGGAGCGAATCTGGTCAAACAGGCCGTCGTAGAAGGCTCGGTCGGTGCCGTGCTCAAAGCTGTCGAGCCAGGTGTCGTAGGGGTCGGCGTCGGGGCGACGTGCCAGGGCCACCTTCTTGGCGGTGCTCACCAGCCTGTCGAGGTAGGGCTCAAAGTAGTACCAGTCGCTCGTCGCCTTGGCGCGACGCCACACGTCGTCGGCCTCCGTCGCCAGACGGGAGAAGCTCGACGCCAGCGAGCTGGGGACGCCCATGAGCTGCTCGCGGTCGCGACGGATGATCCTGACCTGGTCCTCCTGCGTCTTGGACAGGATGTGGCCCAGCGTCGAGAGGCGGTCGAGCAGCTTGCCGGTGGAGGGGGCGCAGAGCAGGGCCTGGTCCTCCTCCTCGAGGATGGCCAGGGCCTCCCCGCGGTCCGCCGTCGCCGCGGACGGGTCGATGGAGGGGCCGTAGCACTCGATGCCGATGCGGGCGTAGCGATGGGCATACAGATGACGCTCGAGGTTGTTGAGGGCCTCGATGTCGGCCTTGGGGTTGGTGAGGGCGGCGTTGCCGGGGGTCTTGGGCAGGCCGTTGGGGTTGGTCGCGAGAGAGAGGTTCTTCTCGTCGCGCTCCCTCCTGACGCAGGCGACCCGCTCCCTCTCGTCGGGGGTGGCCTCGCCCCCGTCGGGTGCCGACGCGTCCGTCCGTGCGCCGGCGTCGCCCTCGGCGCCGGGCCTCGTCGTCTCGTCGGAATCGTGCGTCCCGAGCTTCTCGTGCATGACAACCTCGCTTTCGATGAGCTGCGCCTGGCGGCGCGGCGGCTGTGTGCAGCCTCCAGTCTAGCCTGAGTGCGCGAGCGCGTGTGCGTCTGTCGACGCCTGGCGCCCTGCGGCGCGCCATTGGGTCATACTTGGGCCCATCGGGCCGGCCGGGGTACGGGCCGGCGCATCCGCAGCCACAGACGAGAGGGGACGACGATGGCGGACGAGAGCGGCTGCACTATTGGCATCGACGTGGGCGGCACGTCCATCAAGGCCGGCGTCATGAGCTTGGACGGCGACATCCTGAAGACCGTCGAGATTCCCACCGGAGAGATCGTGACGCAGGACGCCTACCAACGAATCGTCGCGGGTCTCAGGGGGCTTGTCGCCGAGGCGGGCCGCACGGACGGCGACGTGCGGGCCATGGGCCTTGACGTGCCCGGTCCCGTGGACGACGAGGGGCATGTGGGTTTCTTTCCCAACATCCAGCTTGACCCGGAGGGCCTGTCCGCGGCGCTTGGGGAGGCCTTCCCGAGTGCGCAGCTCGCCTTCGTGAACGACGCCAACGCCGCCGCGCTGGGCGAGCTTTGGAAGGGCTCCGCCGCAGGCATCGGGAGCTTCGTGATGGTCACCCTCGGCACGGGGGTGGGCGGCGGCGTCGTGATTGGCGGAAGGCTCGTGCCGGGCGCCTTTGGGGCCGCAGGCGAGATCGGCCACATCACCGTCGTGCCCGAGGGGGAGGAGCGCGTCTGCGGCTGCGGTCGCCATGGCTGCCTTGAGCAGTACGCCTCCGCCAAGGGCGTCGTGTGGCTGTACCGTCGGGAGTGCGAGCGCCGGGGGGTCGCGGGCGTCACGGTTGCGCACGACACTGACACGCTCTCGGTGTTTCGGGCCCTGCGCGACGGCGACGAGTGCGCGCGCGTCGCCGTTGACGCCATGTGCGAGTACCTGGGACGCGCGCTCGCGCAGATCTCGACGATCATCGACCCGGCCGTCTATCTCATAGGGGGCGGGGTGGCGGGAGGCTTTGACCTCTTCTCGGCTCAGCTCTCCGCTTGCTTTCGCGCCCATTGCCTCTCGACCTCGTCGTCGGCGCGCATCCTGCCTTGCAGCCTGGGCAACGCCGCGGGCATGTACGGCGCGGCCTTTGCGGCGCTGCGGGCGGCGGGCCTGGCCTAGGCGCGTCTCAGGCGGGGCTCCGGGCCAGCGGGCCCGGCGTTGGCGCCAGCCGCAGCCCAGGTCCCTGTCAGCCCAGCGGGTCTAGCCATTCCTTGAGCAGGCCCAGGTAGCGCGGCGTGTCCTCGGCATAGCACAGGTGCCGGCAGTTGGCAAACAGCTCCCAGCGCGCGCCGGGGATGCCGTCGGCAAGCTGCTTTGCCACGAGGGGCGAGCAGAGGTCCTGCGTGCCGCTGATGACGAGCGCCGGGCAGCGTATCTCCGTCAGGCGCTCCGCGTAGTCGTAGCCCGCCAGCGTGCCCTCGGGCATGAGCTCGTTGTCGCCCCAGGCGTGCACGTATGACTCGCGCCCCGTCCGCCTGGGCCTCCTCAGGCACGCGGGCGCGTCCGGTCCCAGCTCCTCTGTCGGCGTCGCGCAGAACAGGCGGAGGTAGCGAGCCTCGGCCCGCCTGAACGCCGCGCCGTCGAAGGCGTGCGTCCTCTCGGCCTCAAGGATGGCCTCGCGGTCGTCGCGCGAGAGGTAGCGCAGGCGTCGATGCCCCTCCTGGCTCCAAAGCCGGGCCGAAGCGAGCGTGCTCGAGAGGATCACGGACTGGACGCCTCGCGGCCGGCGGTCGCAGAGGTACATGATCGCGAGCATGCCGCCCCACGACTGCCCCAGCAGATGGCAGCGCTCGAGGCCGAGCTCCTCCCTCAGCCGTTCGAGCTCGTCCAGCCAGGTTATCGCCTGCCAGAGCTCGGGGCGCTCTCGCATCGCCTCGTCCCACGATGCGCCGCAGCCCAGCTGGTCGTACGTCACGAGCGTGCGCCCGCAGGCGTCGGCGAGCGGGTCGAGCAGCTCGAAGTAGGTGTGGGTGGAGCCGGGTCCCCCGTGCAAGAGAACGAGAGGCGCCGCTCCCGGGCGGGGACGGTCGGGCTCGACGCGACGCCAGTGGGTCGCAAATCCTTCGTAGGGCATCGTTCCTTCGCATATCTGCATGATGGTGTCTCCCTGTCTCGCGTCGCTGCCGACGTCATCGCCAACAGGCGTGTCTCCGTGTTCCTCCATGGCGTCCTGTCCCATGCCGCCGCTGACAGCATAGGCGAGCCGAGCGGCGTGATGGGGAAGGTCCTTGGGCGGACTGACTAGGAGGGCGCGAACGGGGAATATACCCAGATGTGAATTGGGCGGACGGGGTGGCATGTCGCCAGGCGTGACGCCTCGGATCTTTGGCGAGCGCCCTGCCCCGCCGTCACCCACTGGTGTGCGCGGGAACGCCTGCGCATATGTTGCGACAAGGAAGGATAGGCATATGAGCGATGTGGTAGCTGCCTCCCAGGTGTTTTTGGACAACCCCGCCTCGACCGTGGATGAGGCGCTCGAGTTCATCTCGGCGAAGGCGGTCGAGCTGGGCATAGCGACGGACGCGGCGGCGACCCTCGCGGCGTTCAAGGCGCGCGAGGCGCAAGGGACGACGGGCATGCAGGCGGGCTTTGCCATTCCTCACGCCAAGAGCGACGCCATCGTCAAGGCCGCCGTGCTCGTGGTGAAGTTTGCCCATGAGGTCGCGTGGGAGTCCATGGACAGGCAGCCCATCAGGGTCGCCGTCGCCCTGTGCATCCCCGAGGCGGAGGCGGGAACCACGCACCTCAAGATCCTGTCCAACGTGGCGCTGCTGCTCATGGACGACGCGTTCTGCTCCACGGTCAAGACGTCTGACGATCCCGCCGTCATTGCCGCGGCCGTGAACGAGGGAGTGACGCAGTAGGCCTCGCGGCGGTCCTCATGCGCCCGGCATCATTGGGCGCCCGTCGTTAGGCGGGCGCCTTTTTTGTGGCAACGGGGCCCCTCCCGGGCGCTGCCGTCAGTAGGCCGCAACGAAGGGCAACGGCAGGGCCCCAGCGGCGTCCCACCTCTCACTCATGCCAATAAAATAATACCAGTACCTGAAAATATACTGATTATATGGTACGAGAGAAAACCTGGGGTCAGGGGGGTCTTGTGTCGCAGCTGCAGCTAAAACTGCAAAAGAAGACCCTTCTTATCTGGTACTTTTTACTTAATACCTCTATTATGCGTTATTACTGCGAACGGTAGCACTCTGTCGGTAAAGGGACAAACGAGGCGACTTTTCGTAAAGTGAACAAAATTAATTGACATAAGGTGCATTATGGAGTGCGGATGGTATGTGTTAGTAACCAGTTATGAGCAATGGCCCTTGGGGCTGTGCAGGAGGCGCAGATGGTTGGTTTTGTTGTCACGGGGCACGGGAGCGTTTCGTTGGGCATGCTCAATGCGCTTGAGATAATCGCAGGGCCCCAGGACGACGTCGTCGCGGTTCCCTTTCACGAGAAGGATGCCGCCGACTTTGGCGGGCACCTTCATGAGCAGATTGCTCGCATGGCCGCCAAGACGGGACACGTGGTGATCTTTTGCGACCTGGTGGGAGGAAGCCCCTTTAACCAGGCCATGCTGGCTGCACAGGACATCGACGGCGTTGAGGTGGTTGCCGGCATGAACCTTCCCATGCTCCTTGAGGCCACGCTGGAGCGCGGTGCAAGCGTCGGCGAGGTCTGCGATGCTGCCGTGGAGGCGGGAAGGACTGGCGTGGCGCACACGCGCATCCCCAGCGCGGACGAGACAGCAGACGACCTGGGGGAGGACGGCATCTGATGGGCGAGGGTTTTGTCTCCAACATGCTGGCATCCTCGGTGGCCCTGCTCATCCTGTTTGCCGGCATTGGCATCGTCTTGATGGTTGTGAGCCTTGTTCGCGCACGCTCTCAGAAGAATGCCTACGCAGAGGTTCACAAGAATCTCAAGGCAGGCCAGCGCATCCTTTTTGCCGGCGGCATCTTTGGCGAGCTCGTGCGCGTTGGCACCAAGACCTGTGACGTGCGCGTCAAGTCTGGCGAGGTACTCGAGATATCCCGCTTCGCCATCCAGCAGATTGAAAAGTGACACACCACGCTCTCTCGGTGCGGCAAAGTGGCATGCGGCTCCGGGTCGCATGGACGAAAGGGGAGTTACATGGCAGAGCCAAACATCGTTCTCGTGCGCATTGACAACCGACTCATCCACGGCCAGGTGGCCACCCAATGGACGAGCAGCATTGGGGCAAACCTCATCCTCGTTGCCAACGACGAGGTGTCAACCAACAAGATGCGCCAGAACCTCATGAACATGGCCGCCCCCCAGGGCGTGGCAACGCGCTACTTCTCTATCCAGAAGACCATAGACGTCATTCACAAGGCCGCCCCGCGCCAGCACATCTTTATTGTCGTCGAGAGCCCCCAGGACGTCCTGAGGCTCGTCGAGGGCGGAGTTCCCATCAAGAAGCTCAACATCGGCAACATGCACATGTCAGCGGGCAAGCGTCAGGTTGCCACCACGGTTGCCGTCGATGACGACGACGTCGCGGCATTTCGCAAGCTCCAGGAGCTTGGCGTGGAGCTGTCGATTCAGCGTGTGCCCAGCACGGGCGTGGAGGACAGCGCAAAGCTCTTTGGATAGGCTTCCTGCCGTGTACGCCGGCACAAGCCCATAGCACCTGGTCAAGTGCGCACGTTGTCGTGGGGGCAACAGGCGCAGGCGATAGCTTTTGTTCAGGACACAGCAACGACAAGGCACTTAGAAAGGAGGAACAAGGATGCAATACTCGATTATCCAGGTGATCCTGGTCTTCGTCGTGACGTTCATAGCGGCCATTGACCAGTTCAGCTTCCTCGAGTCGCTTTACCAGCCGCTGGTCATGGGCATGGTGATTGGTCTCATCCTTGGCGACCTGACTACCGGACTCATCGTCGGTGGCACGTATCAGCTCATGACGATAGGCAACATGCCTATTGGAGGTGCCCAGCCACCTAACGCGGTGGTCGGCGGCATCATGGCCACAGTCCTGGCCATCTCGCTGGGGCTCGAGCCAAACATCGCCGTCGCCACCGCCATTCCGTTCTCTCTGCTCGGTCAGTATGGCGTTACCCTGATCTTCACGCTCATGTCCCCGCTCATGAGTAAGGCGGACCAGTTTTCGGCTGACGCCAATCCCCAGGGTATCGAGCGGATCAACTACCTCTCCATGACCCTCCTGGGCCTCATCTTCGGCGCTGTCGTCACCCTGTTCTTCATCGGTGGGGCCACCATGGGTGACGCCGTCGTCAAGGCCATCCCCACGTGGCTGTCGGACGGTCTGTCTGCTGCCGGCGGCATGATGCGCTTCGTCGGCTTCGCCATTCTGCTCAAGTTCATGATGAACCGTGACATGTGGGGCTTTTACTTCATGGGCTTCGGTCTTGCGTTGATCGTCTCGGGCATCAGCACGCTGGCCACGCCCGCCCTGCTGATTCTTGCGCTCATCGGCTTTGGCATCGCCTACTGGGACTACCAGCAGCAGACCAAGCTCAAGGGTGCTGCCATAGACTCTGACGGAGGTGAGGAAGATGGCATCTAATGAGGAAATGACGACGTACAAGAACCTTGACGCCGCTCCCGAGCTTGACCAGAGGACGCTGAACCAGATGGCGTGGCGCTCTTGCTTCCTGCAGGCGTCGTTCAACTACGAGCGCATGCAGGCCGCCGGGTGGCTGTACTCCATCCTCCCGGGCCTCGAGAAGATTCATACCGACAAGGACGACCTCGCCACCTCGATGACCCACAACATGGAGTTCTTCAACATCCACCCGTTCCTGGTCACCTTTGCCATGGGGCTCATCCTCTCGATGGAGCAGAAGAAGGTTGACATCCCGACCATCCGCGCGGTCCGCGTTTCACTCATGGGTCCGCTCGGCGGTATCGGCGATGCTTTGTTCTGGATGACGCTCGTGCCCATCACCGCTGGTATCTGCTCCAACATGGCCATCAGCGGCAACGTTTTTGGCCCCATCCTGTTTCTGGTCATCTTCAACATCGTACAGTTCGTGCTGCGCTTTGGGCTCATGAACTGGTCGTATAAAATGGGCATGTCGGCGCTCGACTACCTCATGGAGCATATGGCCGCGTTTACACGCGCTGCCTCAATCCTCGGCGTCTTCGTCGTCGGCTGCCTGACCGTCACCATGGGAGGCACCCAGATCAACGCGGTCATCCCAAACGGCACCACCCAGGCCTATGTCGCCCACACGGCCACCGTCCCCACTGATGACGTCAAGGGATTTGAGGTCATCTCCAAGGCCGATGACGGCACCACGCTCTCCGGCATGGTGGACGCCACCGGCAATCCCCTCGTCACCGCTGACGCCGACGGCAACAAGGTTGCTGCCGGGGCGGTTGACCTTGGCAACGGCATGAGCGAGGTCACGTACTTTACCACTACCACCAACCCCGTCACCATCGACGTCGCGACGATCCTTGACAGCATCTGCCCCAAGCTCGTCCCCCTGTCCATCGTGATGCTGCTCTTCTACCTGTTCTCCAAGAAGAACTTCACACCCATGAAGGGCATCGCTCTCGTGCTTGTGATTGGCATCCTGGGCGCGGGTCCCTTTGGTCTGTGGCCCAGCATCTGGGGTTAGCGACAACGTTTGCTGAAGGGTAAGGTACTATGAGGCGACGTATGGGCAGCAGTCTATGCGTCGCCTCACTGCCGGACAATCTGGCCTGGCGCGTGGTCGGGGCTGTCCGGGGCACGTGGAGCCTGGGGGCTCCGGCTCATTGCGAGGGGAGACACCATGGCAGTCTCGTCAAGAAAGCAGCCACTGTACGACCAGCTTGTGGATGCCCTGCGCGACAAGATCGAGAATGACATGGACCCTGGCGACCTTCTCCCCTCGGAGCGCGAGCTGACGGAGCTCTATGGCGTGTCGCGCACCACCGTCAGGCTTGCCTTGGCCGAGCTCGTGACGTTGGGACTTGTCACGCGCCGTCATGGCAAGGGCACCTTCGTCTCCGAGTTGGCCAACAGTTCCGCCGACCTCACCAACGCCTACAGCTTTACCGAGGAGATGAGGCGCCTGGGCAGGGTTCCCAAGACGGAAGTGCTCGAGTTTGGCCTTGTTGCCGCTCCCAAGCACGTGAGCGCACATCTGGGCGTCAAGCTTGGGGCAAAGGTGTTCCGCATGCGCAGGCTGCGCATGGCCGACGGGGTTCCGCTCATGATCGAGCGCAGTTACCTGCCCGCACAAGAGTTTATCTCGCTCACGCGCACGGATGTGGAGACCAAGCCTCTGTACGACATCATCGAGAAAGACTACCAGCACAAGATTCGCGTCGCCGAGGAGGAGTTTCGCGCCAGCACGGCTCGTCCGGACGAGGCCAAGTACCTGCGCATTGCAGAGGGGGCGCCGGTCCTCAGGCTCTCCCGCGTGACCACCAACGATCGCAACGTGGTCGTCGAGTACACCCACAGCGCGGCGCGCGCGGACCAGTTTAAGTACAAGATCGTCCATCTTAGAAGTCAGGGCTAGGGGCCCAACGTTATCAAGGGAGCGTATTCACCATGTTCACCAAGACCGTCGAGGAGCTCAAGGAGCTTGGGGCAGACATCACGACAAAAGAGATAGCTCAGCAGCCAGACCTGTGGGAGGAGACCCTGCGCATCTTTGATGAGCAGGCCGAGCAGATCGAGGCGTTTGTCGCGCGGGCCAAGGCGCTGGGTGGCCACGAGCGCACCCATGTCATCTTTACGGGCGCGGGAACCTCCGCCTACGTGGGCGACACCCTGACGCCCTATCTGCGCCGTCACGGCGACAGCGACGCCTTTGAGTTTGCTGCCATCGACTCGACGGCCATCGTCCCCGCCCCCTATGACTGCCTGCGTTCCGAGGATCCCACGGTCCTTGTCTCCTTTGCCCGCAGCGGCAACAGCCCCGAGAGCCTGGCCGCCGTCGAGCGCGCCCGTCAGGTGGTCAAGAACATCCTCTTCCTCAACATCACCTGCGCGCCCGAGGGCAGTCTTGCCCAGCAGTCAAAGGGCGACAAAAACGCCCTCACGCTGCTGCTGCCCGGCGCCAACGACCGAGGCTTTGCCATGACCGGCAGCTTCTCGTGTATGGCGCTCATGGCGGCCCTCATCTTTGACACCGCCTCTCGCGACGACAAGGCGGGCTGGGTCTCGCAGATGGCGACCATGGGCCGTGAGGTCATACGTCGCGAAGAGGAGGTTGTCTCGTGGCTCAAGGACGACTTTGAGCGCATTACCTACCTGGGCTCCGGCGCGCTTGGCGGACTCACGCGCGAGGCCCAGCTCAAGATTCTTGAGCTGACCGCCGGCAAGGTGGCAACGTCCTTTGACACCTCCATGGGGTACCGCCATGGGCCCAAGTCCTTCGTCAATGGCAAGACCCTGGTCTTTGTGTTCGTGAACAACGACCCCTATACGCGCCAGTATGACCTTGACATCCTGCGCGAGATCGCCGGGGACGGCATTGCCGCCCACACCGTTGCCATCCAGCAGGATGCGGGCGAGACCTTTGAGGGAGAGTCCTTTACCTTTGGCCCCGAGCACAAGGCGCTGCCCGAGGCCTACCTTGCGCTGCCGTTTGTGGTCTTTGCCCAGACGATCGCGCTGAACACCTCCGTTCGCTGCGGTAACACGCCAGATACCCCCTCGCCCTCTGGTACCGTAAATCGTGTCGTCAAGGGCGTCACCATTCATCCTTTGGCTTCGTAGCGCAGCTGTGCAGCAAGAATGGAGTCGGCCCATGGAGTCGTATGCAATCAAGGCAGCACGCTTCTTCCTCCCGGGAGCCCCAACGGGACCGGGGTATCTGAGTGTGCGTGACGGTCAGTTTGGGTTCTTCTCGGCGGACGAGCCCGCCTGCGAGATCGTTGACTGCGGGGACGCCTGGGTGGCTCCCGGCTTTGTTGACACGCACATTCATGGCTTTCTTGGCCATGACGTCATGGACTGTGACCCCGCCGGCGTCGCCGCCATATGCCAGGGGCTCGTCAAGTATGGCGTGACCTCATGGACGCCAACCACGCTCACCGCGAGCGTCGATCAGACCAGGGATGCCTGCGTCTCGGTCGCGGACCATCTGGACGAGTTCTCTGGCGCCCATGTGCGCGGCATCTTCTTGGAGGGGCCGTTCTTCACCGAGAGGCACAAGGGGGCACAGAACCCCGCCTATTTCCTGGACCCTCGGCTTGAGGTCTTCAACGACTGGCAGCAAAGCGCCCACGGGCTCATCGACAAGGTGGCCATAGCGTCCGAGAGGGAGGGTGCGGCGCTGTTTTCGGCCCAGGTGAGCGCCGAGGGCGTGCACGTGGCGCTTGCCCACAGCGATGCGACGTACGACCAGGCAATCGCATGCGTCAACGCTGGCGCGGACGTGTTTATCCACACCTACAATGGCATGAGCCCCCTGCACCATCGCGAGCCCGGCATGGTGGGCGGCGCCATGACGTCCCATGGAACGTACGCCGAGGCCATCTGCGACGGCCATCACCTGCACCCCATTGCCATCAAGGCCCTCATGGACGCCAAGGGCAAAGATCACGTCGTCCTCATCACCGACTGCATGTGCGCGGGCGGAATGCCCGATGGGGACTACGCGCTGGGAGAGTTTCCCGTTACCGTTGCCAACGGCGCGGCCACCCTCAAGGATGGCGGAAGCCTGGCGGGCTCGATTCTCACCCTGGACAAGGCCGTGCAAAATGTCGTTGGCTGGGGCCTGGCAACGGCGGAGGAGGCCATCCGCATGGCCACCGAGAACCCAGCCATGGCCAACGGGATCGATGACGTCTGCGGCTTTATCCGCCCGGGCTATGACGCAGACTACGTTGTGCTTGACCACGACCTTACGGTACTCAAGACTGTGGTAAGCGGCGAGAGCGTCTATACAAGGTAGCGCTCCCAGAAACGGGGTGCGCGCAGGAATGATACGGGCCCGGTCGCACCTTTGGTGGGCCGGGCCACCCATTTGAAGGGGGACCCATGATCACGACGGTCACGCTCAACGCGTCCATTGACAAGGCCTACCACATGACCGACGCCATAGAGGGCGGCACGGTCATGCGCGTTGCCGCAATTCATAACAGCGCCGGCGGCAAGGGGCTTAACGTGGCGCGCGTTGCCAAGCTTTGCGGCGCCAAGGTCCAGGCCACGGGGCTGGTGGGAGGCTATAACGGCAGCTACCTTGAGTCCTTGGCCAAGAAGGATGGCATAAGCTGCGATTTTGGCCACATTGCGGGTGAGACGCGCAGCTGCATCAACATCCTAGACCCACGTTTTGGCTCAACTGAGTTTCTTGAGCCGGGAAGTGCCGTCCTTGCCGAGGAGCTTGATGCCTACCTAGCCGACTTTCCGCGCATCATCGCCGAATCTGACGTCGTTGCCATATCGGGGAGCCTCCCTGCCGGCGTGGGCACAGACACCTACCAGCGGCTCGTCACGCTCTGCAAAAATGAGCACAAGCTGGTCATCCTTGACTCCTCCGGCGAGGCGCTTGCCTGCGGGCTAGAGGCCGGCCCCACCATGATCAAGCCAAACAAGGACGAGATCGAGGCGCTTTGCGGCGTCAGGGCGCAGTCGATAGAAGACGTCGTCGCCTGCGCGCGGGAGCTTTATGGCCGGGGCGTGGCAAACGTGGTCATCTCCCTGGGAGGCGAGGGGGCGCTGCTGGTCTGCGATGAGGGAAGCTTCAAGGCAGCCCCTCCCAAGGTTGAGGCCGTCAACACCGTGGGCTGCGGAGACTCCATGGTTGCCGCCTTTGCCGTGGCGCTTGAGCGGCGGCTCCCGAGTGCCAAGGCGCTCGCCTTTGCCGTGGCCACCGCCAGCGCGGCCGCACTTTCGCCCCACACGGGCGAGTTTGACGCCGCCGTGCGCGACGACCTGCTTGGCAGGGTGGCCCTTAGCGAGATGTAGACAGGAAGGTGGACCAGATGGACACGGCAAACGAGGCAGCCGCGACAAGTGGGGCGCCCACGGCAAACGAGGCGGTCGACAGCTGCTCCATTGCCTCACGCGAGCTAAGCGTAACGACCACCAGCCGCGGTGGGGAGCTCTCCTCCATAAGAGATGCCGCAGGCGTTGAGTACCTGTGGCAGGGCGATCCTGTGTTTTGGGGTGGCACCGCCCCCATTTTGTTTCCCATTTGCGGCAGCCTCAGGGATGGTGCGGCAACGGTTGGGATGGGAAAGACCACCCGCATGCCCCGCCATGGCATCGTGCGCAAGCGCCTGTGGCACCAGGTGGGCGCTACCGCAAACGAGGTGAGTTATGAGTTGGCGTCTGACGACGAGAGTCGCTCGGCGTTTCCGTACGACTTTTGGCTGCGTGCCACCTACCGGGTAGTGGGGCGCAGCGTGACCTCAACGATCAGCGTCACAAACAGCTCCAACGAGGACATGCCCTACTTTGTGGGCGGACACCCCGGCTTCAACTGCCCGCTTGCCAAGGGCGAGGGCTTTGGGGACTACTTCCTTGAGTTTGAGCTTGAGGAGTGCTGCGATGCGCCCACTCCGGATGTGGCGACGGGCCTCATGGACATGGACCGTCGCACGCCCGTGCTCAGGAAAACACGCGTGCTGCCCCTGTCGCACGATCTCTTTAGGCACGATGCCATCGTTTTGGACAGCCTGCGTTCGCGCAGGGTGCGCCTGCGTTCTGCACAGTCAGGCCTGGGTCTTGAGCTTGAGTTTGGGGGCTTTGACAACCTTCTGGTATGGTCCAGCACCAACGATGGCCCCTTTGTGGCGCTTGAGCCCTGGACGGGCCTTTCCACCTGCATGGACGAGGACAACGTGTTTGAGCACAAGCGCGGCGTGCAGACCTTGGCGCCCCACCAGACGCGGGAGCATCGCTTTGTGATCAGGGTGCTGTGAGCGGTTTTTTCGCCTAAGGGTTCCCTACGCCAAGGTCCCCACGATACTCGCTTTAAATAGGGCAGTTGGAGAGGTGACTTCCCAACTGGAAACGATTGAAAACAGAACCATCGAGACCTCCCCGCTGCTCGAATTGCTCACGTGTGAGGGGGTACGACTGGAGAGCGGACCTATTTCGTGGAAAAAAGCAATCCTGTTTGCTTCCGAACAGCTCCTAAACGACGGGTACGTGCATCGCTCATATGTCGAAAAGGCTATTTCCAATGTCGAGGAATATGGGAGCTATATTGTGGTGAACCAGGGCATAGCCCTCGCACACGCAGGCAGTGACGATGGCGTAGAAAAAGACGGCATCAGCTTGCTGATTTGTCCCGAAGGCATTCGGTTTGATGATATCGATGAGCCCGTCCACCTCATGTTCTTCTTTTCCCAGACAAAGGACGGCGAGGCTTACCTAGGACTATTTCAAGAGATCATCAGGCTCGGTAACAGTCAGCTTGACCTCTCGTCAATCCGATTTGCCCAATCCCCTGCGGAGGCCTATCAAAGGATTGTAGAAGTACTGACGGATTACCGTGACGTTGCTTCGTAGCGGATGGCCACCGAAACCTTCGCATGCCTTCCCGCCACATGCCAGCCCCGATTGCCTCAGGCCAACAGATGGGGGGCGAGACGCGTCGGTCGTCTCGCCCCCGTCTGGCAGAGAGGCTTCCCTGCACCCTGTCTCTACGCCTTGCCCGTAGATCCCAGGTTGTCCATGTGGCTCTCAACCACGGCCTGGATGCGCTCCATACCGGGAACGCAGGGCTTCTTAGGGTCAAAGCAGCTGGGGTTCTCGGCCATGTATGCCATGAAGCCGCCCATGAAGGCCTGGCGGAGCTCGGTGGCGTAGTTTACCTTGCAGATGCCGTTCTCGATGGCCTGCGCAACCTGGTCATCGGGGACGCCCGAAGTGCCGTGAAGCACGAGCGGAACGTCAATGCGGCTGCGGATGGCCTTGAGGACGTCCTGCTCGATGTGAGGCGTGCCCTTGTACACGCCGTGCGCGGTGCCCACGCCAACGGCCAGGGAGCTGGCATGGGTGCGCTCAATGAACTCCTCCGCCTGGTCGGGGTCGGTGTAGGGGTTCTCGCCCTCGACGGCGGGACCGTCGTCCTCCTTGCCGCCCACCTTGCCAAGCTCCGCCTCCACGGGCAGCTTGATGGCACGGGCAACCTTGGTGACCGACTCGGTGAGGGCCATGTTGTCCTCAAAGGAATCGTGGCTGCCGTCAATCATGACCGATGTGTAGCCCGCGCGAATGGCCTGCATGCAACGGTCAAAGCCGTCACCGTGGTCAAGGTGCAGCGCCACGGGCACGCTCACGCTCTCGGCGGCCGTGCGCACCATTGCGGCAAGGTACTCAAGGCTCGCGTACTTGACGGTGCCCGGGGTCGTCTGCATGATGACGGGGGACTTCTTGGCCTCGGCCGCCTTGGCGATGGCCATCACAAACTCAAGGCTCTCCACGTTGAACGCGCCAACTGCGTAGTGGCCCTCCTGCGCGCGCTTGAGCATCTCGTGCGTTGTCACCAACATGCTGGTCTCCCTTCGTGAGGGGGCTCTGGCCCCGACGCCTGATGTCATCCTTATGGTAGGGGAGCTTACGATTTATGGTTTTACTTGCGAAGAATGAAAGTAATATAATACGAAAGCAAGTGATGCTGGTAAAACACATTCTGATAGATTGCCACCAGCAGGCAATACTCATGCAGTGAGGGTCTTCAAAAAACGAAAGCAACCATAAGTCAATCAGCTTCACCAAGGCTCTTTGCCCCATCACACAACCACCACAAAAGGAGTTCCCATGGAGAGGGAGATGGGGCTTGAGGAGCGCCGTGCCGCCCTGTTTCAGCTGGTTGAGCGTGAGTCATCCGTACGCGTGCAGCAGTTGGCGGCGGACTTTGGCGTGTCTCCCGTGACAATCCGCGGCGACCTCAAGGCCCTGGAGCGCGACGGCAAGCTCAAGCGCACGCATGGCGGGGCGGTGTCGCTCTCCCGCCGGCTGACCGTCTCGGTGCAGGAAAGGCGCCTGGGCGTGCAAGTTGAGGCAAAGCGCCTCATAGCCCGTCGTGCCGCCAGCCTGGTCCAGGATGGGGAGACCCTGCTGGTTGACTCGGGCACAACCACGCTTGAGCTGGTGCGTGCGCTCTCGCTGCATGCGGGGCTCACGATTGTGACCTGCGACCTCACCATTGCCAACTTCATTGACAGCTCCATGCCAAGCTGCGACGTCATCCTGTTAGGCGGGCTGTTGAGAAAGGCCCACCGCTACACGACGGGCCCCATAGCCCTGGCTGCGCTCGCGAGGCTCCATGCCGACAAGGCCTTCGTTTGTCCCGGCTCCTTTCTGCCCGGGCGCGGCCTCATGACCGACTACCAGAGCATGGCCGAGCTCAAGGCCGCCTTCCTGGGAGCGGCACGGCAGAGAGTCTGTCTCATGGATGCCAGCAAGGTGGGCGCACGGGGGCTCATTTCCTTTGGGGGGCTTGATAGCTTTGAGCTCGTTGTCATGGACGGCGACCCCCGGGGAGTTGTCGCGGCCGAGCTTGAGGGCCGGGCTGCGGAGCTTGTCGTCGCATAGCTTCTTTGTGCCGTTGTGCCGGACAGCTCGCAGGGACGCTAGACTGGGGGAGACAAACCCCTCCACCAGAGAATGAGCATCATGATCAAACTTGCGCTGACCGACCTTGACGACACCCTCATTCCCTACGGCGCCCCCAGCGCCAGCGTCCGGGCGATTGCGGCCATCGGGTCCCTGCTTGACAAGGGCATCCATTTTGGGCCGGTGTCGGGGCGCGTGCCTGACGCCATGGGATGGATGTTTGCCGACGAGGGGCGCTGCTTTGCCACGGGCGCCTTTGCCAATGGGCAGGTGGTGCGCATTGACGGCGAGGTCGTGCACGAGGAGTCCCTGGAGTCCGCGCTTCTGCAGGAGGTGGCGGACCTCTTGGACGGAAGGGAGGCGCCCGCTCTTCTTGCCACGTACGACGTGTATGGCAACAGCGCGCCCGTCTTTGTCACGCGGCGTCGCGGCGCGCTGGTGGATGAGCTTATGGACGGTGCGGGCAAGGAGGCGACGGTTGTCTCCGCTGTCGGTGGCACAAGCTGGCTCAAGAGCAACGTCCACTGCGCCTGCGACCGCGACGAGATGGCCCAGATTCGCGACCTGTTGCGTCAGGAGCTGCCCGAGCTGGGGTTTGTGTTTCCGAGTCTTGTGGCTCCCTTCATCGACATCAGCCCTGCGGGGTGGGACAAGGGAGCCGCCGTTCGCTGGATGGCAGCTGAGCTGGGCATCGGCTTGGACGAGGTTGCCACCTTTGGTGACTCCGAGAACGACCTTTCCATGATAGAGGCGGTGCCCAACTCCGTGGCGGTCGCCAACGCGGCTGACGTGGTCGCCCAGGCTGCCCGCTGGCACATTGGGCCCTCAGAGGAGGATGCCGTCGCCGCCGCCCTCGAAGACATCGCCCAGGCGGCAGAGACGGATGGGCTTCCCGCCTTCATGGGCGGGGGCGTCGCGTAAAACATCCAAACGTTGCGCTTGGGGCGGGCGGCGGTCCACGGCGCTGGCGACTCTTACGGCCTTTGCAGCCCTTGCGACTCTCGCAGCTATTGGTTTGAGAGTGGCGGCAGTGCACGCCTATACGTTTGAGAGTTCTCGGGCCACTCTCCTATACGTTTGAGAGTCGCTGGACCTCACACCTATACGTTTGAGAGCTCTCGGGCCACTCTCCTATACGTTTGAGAGCGCCTGGTCGATACAGTTATAAGTTTGCGAAATTGACGCTGCATTTGCCCAGGTAAGAATCGCCTTTTATTCTCAAACTTATTAGTATTCTCCCGATCCATCCTCAAACGTATTGGAACTCGTCGGACGTGCTCTCAAACGTATTGGAACTCGACGGACGTGCTCTTAAACGTATTGGAATCCGGAGCATCGACCTCGGCCTTGCTAGAAGGCTCGACCTGGCTCCGCAGTGGTCCTTTGAGGATAAGCCGGGCTGTCTTCCCTCGCCTCCCGTGCCACCGCCTGCCCATCGCCCGCCGCGCCGCGTTGCGCCCTTCTCCCCGACGTGTCTTCTTTGTGAATGATTCCCAAGACTTGCAATTCCCTCATCTCAACGTAATATGAAAACAGATTCCGATTTTGATTGTGTCGAAGACCGCATGAGCGGCCCACGGCACCAAGGAGAAGCGATCAACGCATGCCGGAGAGAACGTCAAAGAGGCGAACCTATAACACGCGTCAGCGCCAGGAGGTCATGGGCTTCATCGAGTCCCACGCAGACCGCTACCTGAGCGTCGATGAGCTCTTTGGCCTCATGCGGGGGGAGGGTTCGACGGTGGGGCGCACGACCACCTACAGAGCCCTTGAGTCCCTGGTCGCGTCGGGGTCTGTCGCCAAGGTCGTCGCGCCTGGCGGGGGAGAGTCACGATACCGGCTCATCGACCCATCTCGCCCTGACGAGGGACAGATGGTGTGCTTGAGCTGCGGAAAGGTCTTTCCCCTTGATTGCGACATGCTGCTGCGTCTGGTGTCGCACGTCAGGAGCGAGCACGGCTTTGCCATCGAGCAGTCGCGCACGGTCTTATACGGCTACTGCGACGTCTGCGCCGAGGCCGCCCGCAGGTAGGGCGGCCGCCGACGCGTGAGATTGCGCCGCCGGCACGCGAGGCCGCCGTCCCACCGACGTCGGCCGAGGCAGAAACGATACGTCCCCTTTGGTTAGGAGTCACCTTGTCTTCCATCTTGTCACAGCTCGACCGCTCGCCCTTCATGACCCGCCGTGGCTTCCTGGGCCTTACCGCCCTTTCCACAGGCACGCTGCTTGCCGGTTGCGCCTCGCAGGGGGCTGCGCCATCGACGGGCCCCGACGCCGCTGGCTCCGCCACCAAGATCAAGGTCGCGGCGAGCTTCTACCCCATGTATGACTTTGCCTCCAAGATCGGCGGCGACCGCGTGGACGTGACCTGCCTCGTCCCCGCCGGCACGGAACCCCACGAGTGGGAGCCCTCGACGGCCGACATGCGCACGCTGGGCGAGGCTAAGCTCCTTGTGTATAACGGCGCGGGCATGGAGCACTGGGTCGATGACACGCTCGCCAGCCTGGGCGGCGACGTCCCCAAGGCCGTCGAGGCCAGCAAGGGCGCCGACCTCCTGAAGCTCTCCGCCGACGCCCTGAAGGAGGAGCAGGAGGAAGAGCAGAGCTCCGGCGGCGACCCGAGCAAGGTCTCGGACACCGACCCGCACTGCTGGCTCTCGCCTCGCGTCGCAAAGCAGGAGATGTCCAACATTCGCGACGGGCTCGTCGCCGTCGATCCTGACGGAGCGTCCACCTACGACGCCAACTACGAGACGTGGGCGGCAAAGCTGGACGCCCTCGACGAAGAGTTCAGGAGCGGTCTGGACCCCCTGCCCAACAAGTCCATCGTGGTGAGTCACGAGGCCTTCGGCTATCTCTGCCATGACTTTGGCCTGACTCAGATGCCCATCGAGGGCATCGAGGCGGACGCCGAGCCCGACGCCCAGGCCATGGCCAAGATCGTGGACTTCGTCAAGGCCCACGGCGTCAAGACCATCTTCTCCGAGGAGCTCGTGAGCCCCAAGGTGGCCCAGTCCATCGCCGACGCCACGGGCGCCAAGGTGGAGGTGCTCAACCCGCTTGAGGGCCTGTCTGACGAGGAGCTTGCCGCAGGCGACGATTACTTCTCGGTCATGAGGTCCAACCTCGACGAGCTCACGAAGGCGCTTTCTTAAGATGAGACGTCCGTCAGAGGACCAACGACGGGGGCATGCCCACGACGCCGACGGCACGCCGGCGCTGCTGAGCCAGGTGCGCTTCTCGTATAGGGGCACCGAGGTGCTCAAGGGCGTGGACGTGCGCGTGGACGCGGGCGAAATCTGCGCCTTGGTGGGTGACAACGGAGCCGGCAAGTCAACCATCGCCCGCCTGGTGGTGGGGGAGCTTGCCCCCGACGCCGGCATCGTGAGGCTCTTTGGCGAGAACCCCACGCGCTTCCAGGACTGGGAGCGCGTGGGCTACGTGCCGCAGCTGCCCGGCGAGGCGGTGTCGCGCTTTCCCGCTAACGTGAGCGAGCTGGTGGACGCCAGCCAATACGCAAGCGGGAGGCGTCTGCGTCGTCGCGAGCGCCTGGAGCGCTCCGCCGAGGCGCTCAGACTCGTGCGCATGCAGGACTTTGGCCGACGCCTCGTCAGCGAGCTCTCGGGCGGGCAGCTTCAGCGCGTGCGCCTGGCCTGCGCGCTCGTGGGCGACCCCTGCCTCCTGGTGCTTGACGAGCCCACCAACGGGCTCGACGCCGAGAGCAGGCAGACGTTCTACGATCTGCTGGGCGCCGCCCATCGTGAGAGGGGCATGGCGATTCTCCTCGTGACGCATGACCTTGAGGCTCTGCCGCTTCTGGGGGCGCGCGTGATACATGTGGACGGCGGCCGCGCGGGCGGCGAGGCGGGCGCAGACGGCGGCCGTGCTGGTGACGTTGCATGCGCGCCCGACCTGCCCGGGGTCGTCACCGAGGCGGGACGGAACGGGGGACATCGTGCTTGAGTACGTCTTCATGCAGCGCAGTCTTCTGGTGGGCGCGCTTTTGGGGGTCGTCATTCCTCTCGTGGGCGTGACCGTGGTGCTCAGGCGCCTCTCGATGATCGGTGACGCGCTCTCGCACACCTCGCTCGCGGGAGTGGCGGGCGGCCTTGTCGCGGGCGTCAGTCCCGTCGCCGGGGCCGTGGTGGCCTGCCTGGCCGGCGCCCTGTGCATCGAGGGCCTGCGTCGGCGCTTTCGCGAGCAGTCCGAGCTGGCGGTTGCCATCGTCATGGCCACGGGCATCGGCCTGGCGGGCGTCCTCTCGGGGTTCGTGCCCAACGCCGCCAACTTCAGCAGCTTCATGTTTGGCAGCATCCTCACGGTGAGCCAGGGAGAGACCGTGGGCATCGTCGTCGTGAGCGTCCTGGCGACGGCATTCTGCCTTCTTGCCCGCCGCGAGCTCTTCCTGATGTCCTTTGACGAGCGACAGGCTCGCACGCTGGGCGTTCCCGTGGGCGCGGCAAACGTCGCCTTCGTGCTCGTCGTCGCCCTCGTGGTCGCCGTGGCGTCCCGCACGGTGGGCTCGCTCATCGTGTCGTCGATGATGGTGGTGCCGGTGGCCTGTGCCCTCCAGCTGGCACGGAGCTGGAGGCAGACCTGCATCATCTCGAGCGCCGTCGGGTTCGTCACCACCACGGGCGGGCTGGTCGTCTCGTACTATGCCGGCCTGAAGCCTGGTGGCACCATCGTCCTTTTGGCCGTTGTGCTGCTGCTTGTGACCATGGGCGTGAGGCGTCTGCTTGGCCTGGGGCGCTAGCCTACGTGCGGCGTCGGCCGCTGCTCCCAGCGCCGCCGTTTTCGCCGATCGGTACCTTTGGCCTCGCCTCTTAGCCAGAACACGACGGACGTAACAGAATGCGGCCTAAATCGGGTCGATTCTGTTATATATGTCGTGTTCGCGCAGTGCCGCCGCGCTCGCGCCTGCCGGTGTCGTGTTCGCGCAGTGCCGCCGCGCCCGCGCTCGCCGACGCCGCGTTCTTGCGGGTGCTCCGCGCTCGCGTGCGGCAGGATCGTCGTCCCCACATGACCCTGGGCGTGGCCCACGGCCTCGCCCACCCTCCGCGCACAAGATTTCCTATACTCAAACGGGGCCCCGCACACGACGCGGCGGCACGAGAACCCGGAGGCGGCCATGGCGCATGACATCAAGCTCATACTGACGGACATCGACGGCACGATCCTGCCCTACGGCCAGCCCGAGGTGAGCGAGAGGTGCGTGGCTGCCTTCCACGCCGCCATGGATGCCGGCATCCACATAGGCCCCGCCAGCGGCAGGGGCCACAAGTGGCTGCCCCCGCTGCTCAGGGGCGACGAGTCCTGCTGCGCCGACGCGCTTGCCTCCAACGGCATGGAAGTCTACCTGGACGGCGAGCGCATTCATGTCGAGACCCTGGACCATGGTGTGCTTGGCCGGCTGGCGAAGGTCCTCGCGACGATGGACGGCACCGGTCTCGTGTGCTTCGACGACCAGACGCCCGTCCTGGTGCAGGGAAGCCTCGACGACCTTACGGCCTGCTTCCCCTCATATGGCTCGCGCGCCGTCGTCGCGGACGCCGTGCCTGCCTGCGAGATCGTCAAGGCCAACGTCTTCTTTGACGGGACGCTCGCACAGATGCACGACCTTGCGGGGCGCCTGCACGACCTCGTGCCGACGCTTGACTTTGACGTTCCGCAGCCCGGCTGGCTCAACATCCTCACGAACGGATGGGGCAAGGGTCCGGCCATCGACGTCCTCTGCCACCATCTGGGCATCGACGTCGGTCAGGTGGCCGTCTTCGGTGACGGCGGCAACGACGTCTCGATGCTTTCGTATGTGCCCGTGTCCTTTGCGGTGGAGGGTGCCGCGCCTGACGCCTGGGAGGCGGCGACGTACCATCTGGGTCGCTGCGAGGACGAGGCGGCGGTCCAGATGATCGAGGCCCTGGCGGCGGGGGAGACGCCATACCTGCACGCGTGACGTCGTGATGTCGGCGCGGACGGGCGTCGCGTGTGCTACCATGACCCAAGGCAATGACGGAGAGGTTCTGTCGTCGCGTGACCTGCGAACAAGAGAGGGCGCCCACCGGCTGAGAGGCGCCCGCGCGGGTCGGCGACAGGAGTTCACTCCAGCAGCCGCGAGCTTAACGGCGAGACGCGCAGGCAGCTGCCCGGACACGGGCACGACCGCGGCGCCCGTCGCCCAGTAGGCGAGCCGGCCGCCCCACGACACGGGGCGCAACGAGTGGTCGCGCGCGAGAGACAACGCCCGCGACAAGCAAGGTGGTACCGCGGATCATCCGTCCTTGGGCATGTGCTCAGGGGCGTTTTTTTGACGAGAGGGGTTTGGGTATGGCATTGTCCGACGACCTGAGGGCCATTCAGGAACAGGTGGGGAAGAGGCTCCGCGCGGCGCGGACCCTGGCCGAGCTCGATCAGGTGCGCGTGGGCTCCCTGGGCAAGAAGGGCTCGCTCACGGCCATCATGCGCTCCATGGGGTCGGTGCCCAAGGAGGAGCGTCCCGCCATGGGCCGGCTCGCCAACACCGTGCGCGCCAACGTGGAGCGCGCCATCGCGATGCGCAAGGAGGAGCTGTCCCAGGAGGCGCTCGCGGCCAAGATCGCCGCCGAGGAGGTTGACGTCACGCTGCCCGGGAGGCGCCTGTCGCTGGGCACCCAGCACCTCATCTCGCAGATTCGCGAGGAGATCGAGGACATCTTCTGCGACCTGGGATACACCGTCGAGGATGGCCCCTACGTCGAGACCGCCTACTACAACTTCACGGCGCTCAACGCCCCGGAGGACCATCCCAGCCGATCGGCCAAGGACACCTTCTACGTGGCGGACAACGCGCCCGAGGGCAAGGGCGTCTCGGTCCTCGGCGAGTCCGACGTGCTGCTGCGCACCCAGACCTCGGGCGTCCAGGTGCATGTGATGGAGGAGAAGGAGCCCCCCATCTACATGATTTGCCCGGGCACCGTCTTCAGGCCCGACACGGCCGACGCCAATCACCTTCCCCAGTTCACTCAGGTGGAGGGCCTCGTGGTGGACAAGGGCATCACCTTCGGCGACCTCAAGGGCACGCTCGACCACTTCTGTCGCGAGATCTTCGGCAAGGACCGCGCCACGCGCTACCGCCCGCACTTCTTCCCCTTCACGGAGCCAAGCTGCGAGGTGGACGTGTCGTGCGGCGTCTGCGGCGGCGCCGGCTGCCGCTTCTGCAAGGGCACGGGCTGGCTCGAGATACTGGGCTGCGGCATGGTCGATCCCAACGTCTTTACGTATGTGGGCATCGATCCCGAGACGTACACGGGCTTTGCCTTCGGCATCGGCGTGGAGCGCGTCGCGGCGCTTCGTTACGACCTGCCCGACCTACGCATGCTCATGACGGGCGACATGCGCTTCCTCAGGCAGTTCTAGGAGCCGCCGGACGGCCCGACCGCCCGGCTCGTCCGGCGACGGGCCCCACCCGCCTGTCATCACACCCCATCGCGCGAGCAGAAAGCGAGACACCATGCGCGTTTCATATGAATGGCTCAAGGACATGGTCGACCTTCCCGACGACCCGGCCGACCTCGTCGCCGCGCTCACCCGTACCGGCACGGAGGTCGAGGCCGTCGAGCGCGTCGGCGCCAACATCACCAAGGTCGTCACCTCCCAGGTCCTCGAGCGGACCTTGCATCCCGATTCCGACCACCTGTACGTCTGCAAGATGGACGTGGGCCCCTACAACGTGGACGAGCAGGGCAACCCCATGCCCCTCCAGGTGGTCTGCGGCGCCCAGAACTTCAGGCAGGGCGACAAGACCGTCACGGCCCTCGTGGGCGCCACGCTGCCGGGCGGCGTCACGATCAAGAAGGGGAAGCTCCGCGGCGTCGATTCCTGCGGCATGAACTGCTCCAGCCGCGAGCTGGGGCTCGGCTCCGACCATGCGGGCATCATGATCCTGCCGGCCGACGCGCCCGTGGGCGTTGACTTCGTCTCGTGGCAGAAGCTGAGCGACACCGTCATCGACTGCGAGATCACCCCCAACCGTCCCGACTGCCTGTCGATGGCAGGCATGGCCACGGAGGTCGCGGCCGTCCTGGACGAGGACACGCATGTCGAGCTGCCTCGCATCGCCCGCGAGTCCGCCGAGTTCGGTCGCACGGCCGACCTGGTGGACGTGAGCATCCAGGACCCGTCGCTCTGCAGCCGCTACGCCGCCCGCGTCGTCCGCAACGTCAAGATTGGCCCCAGTCCCGAGTGGCTTGCGCGCCGCATCATCGCGGCCGGCGCCCGTCCCATCAACAACGTCGTCGATGTCACCAACTACGTGATGTTCCTCACCGGCCAGCCGCTTCATGCTTTTGACCTGGGCAAGCTCAGCGAGCGAGACGGTCGGCGCCACGTGGTGGTGCGCGCGGCGACCGACGGCGAGCGCATCGTGACCCTTGACGGCCAGACGCGCACGCTCACGTCCGACATGGTCGTCATCACCGACGACGGCCATGCGCCCATCTGCCTCGCCGGCGTCATGGGCGGCCAGAACTCCGAGATCGACGAGGGGACCGTTGACGTCCTGCTCGAGGCGGCGCGCTTTGACGCGGGCCACATCAGCCGCACGAGCCGCAACCTCACCCTCATGAGCGAGGCGTCCATCCGCTTCGAGCGGCAGGTCGACGCCTCCGCCTGCGCGGACGTCGCGGACGTCGCCGCCGCCCTGTTCGAGGCCTGCTGCTCCGCCCAGGTGTGCGAGGGCAGGGTGGACGAGTACCCGCTCGTGACCAAGCGCGTCACGATCGAGCTGCGTCCCGACCGCGTCCGCGCCCTCTGCGGCGCCCCCATAGAGACCGCGTTCATGGCGTCGCGCCTCGAGCGCCTGGGCTGCGAGGTCTCGCGCGGCGCGGACGACACGCAGGCCATGGTCGTGCTGGCACCCAGCAACCGTCCCGACCTCACGCGCGAGATCGACCTCGTGGAGGAGGTGCTGCGCCTGTGGGGCGAGGGCGACGTCGAGCCCACGCTTCCCGCCGCGCGCAACCATGCGGGCGGTCTGACCTGCGAGCAGCGGCGACTCCGCCAGATTGGCCAGGTCCTGCGCTCCTGCGGCCTGTCCGAGACCAGCACCTACAACTTTGCCGACCCTGACGACCTCACGCGCCTGGGCATGGGCGAGCAGGGCAGGGGCGTCCCGGTGAGGATCCTGCACCCTCTGGTGGACAACCAGTCCCAGATGCGGCGGAATCTCCTCGCCGGCCTGCTGCGCTCCGTCGCCTACAATCGCGACCATGGCGTCGAGAACGTCCATCTGTACGAGATGGGCCGCGTGTTCTTTGGCCACGAGCGACGCAGCCAGCCGACGGAGCCCAGCTACGTCGCCGGCGTCCTCGGCGGCGCCTGGGGCGATGACCAATGGTGCGCCAAGCGCGAGCCCCTTGACTTCTATGACGCCAAGGGCGTCGTCGAGACGCTCCTTGACGCCCTGCGCGTCACCAAGCTGCGCTTCCGTCCGGCCGACCCCGCGACCTACGGGTGGCTGCAGCCTGGCAGGGGGGCCGAGGTGCTCGCCCAGGGCGAGCTGATCGGCTGGGTGGGCAACGTCCACCCCACCGCGCTTGCCGCCTTTGACATCGACGCGCCCGTGGTGGCCTTTGAGCTCGCCGTCGCGGCCCTGCAGCGCCTCGCCCGCCGCGAGCTGCCTTACGAGGAGGTGCCGACGCTGCCGGGCGTCTCCATCGACCTTGCCCTCGTCGTCGACGAGGCGATGAGCTACGAGCAGCTGTCCCAGCGCATCAAGAGCGCCGGCGGCAAGCTGCTGACGGACGTGCGCCTCTTTGACGTGTATCGCGACCCCGTGCGCGTGGGCGAGGGCAAGAAGTCCATGGCCTTCTCGCTCACCTATCGCGCGGCCGACCACACGCTCACCTCGGCCGAGGTGGACAAGGCCCATGAGAGGCTCATCAAGAAGGTCATGAGATCAACGGGTGGTGAGGTGCGCAGCTAGCGGTCAGGGACGCAAGCTGCCGACCATGCCAAGCTGGAACGTACACACCGCGCACGTGGAACGGCTCCTTGGGGACCACGACCCCGGGGAGCTGGGCATCCGTGACGCAAACGCCTTCCTGTTCGGCAACTATGTTCCGGACGTGTACGTGGGCTACATGGTCAGCCCCCTGTCGCACCGCCTGCCCTATCGCGAGACGCACTTCGTGGACCCAGGCCATGTGCCCGAGCCGCGCTTTTGGGAGTTCTGGGAGCGCTACGGCCTTCCCAGCGCCGACGAGGGGGGCAGGGTCAGCGACGTCGTGCTGGGCGCCTGGTGTCACCTCGTGGCGGACAACGGCTACAACCATGAGGTCAACCTGCTCATAGCCCGTCGCGGCGTCGTTCCCGGCGACATGACGCGCAGGCGCAAGCAGCACGACTTCGATCTGTTTGGCCACACCTTGGGTATCTCGATGCAATGCGTCATGAGCGAGCGCCTCGTGAGCGAGGCGCGCGGCTTTCCGCAGTATGCGATCGAGAGGGACGACCTGCTCCGCGCGGTGGCATCGGCCCGCCGCATCGTGCGTTCAAACCACTCGCACGAAAGGTCAGGCCCGCCCCCCACGTACAGCCTCATCCAGCCGGCGGAGTTCGACCGCATGTTCAGGACGGTGCACGAGCGCCTTGAGGCGGGTCTTGCCGCCTATGCTCGCCTCGGCGCCGACGCGCCCCTCCTGCGGGCGCCCCTCCCGCACGCTAGCGCCGCAGACGCCTAGCCACCTCAAGGTATTCCAGCCTGCCGTCGATGTAGTCGGCAAAGGCGTCACGCGGCTCCTGCCCATGAAAGGCGGCGCACAGGCCGCAGAGGTCGCAGTCGGACAGACAGGGATGGCTGCGGTCGATGAAGGCGCGTCGTTCCTCCGGGGTGGAGCCGGCAACGGGCGGGGCGGCAGCTCCGCCGGCAGGGCCCATCAGCACATCACCTCGTCCACGACCTCGAGCAGCTCCTCGATTGGCAGGCCCAGGCGGGGGTCGCGCGCGCCGGCGCCCTGTCGAATCATCTCGCGCACGGCATCCATGGCGCACTGCGTCGAGCTCGCCAGCATCTGTCCCTGGAGGAGCCGCCCTAAAAGCACGGCGGCAAAGACGTCGCCCGTGCCCCTGAAGTTTGCGTTCACATGCTCATAGGGCAGGACGAAGCGCTCGTCCAGAAAGGCGTCGTAGCCAATCACGCAGTGCCCCACGCCCTCCATCAGGCAGCTCGTGACGAGGGCGGAGAGGGGACCAAGGGCGAGCAGGTCGTCAAGCAGCCGGTCGGCCTCGCGACGCGCCAGGGGGCTCGTCGTATGGTCGGTGCCGGTGAGCAGGCAGGCCTCGGTGTAGTTGGGAATGCTGAGGCTCGCCCCGCTCACCAGCGTGCGCATGCTCGCGATGGTGTCCCCGCCCAGGTTGCGGTACAGCCTGCCGTTGTCGGCCATGATGGGGTCAACGAGGATGCACGCGTCCTCGCGCTCGTAGCGGCTGCAATAGTCGCCCACGAGGTCCGCCTGCTCGCTGGAGGCGATGAAGCCCACGGCGACGGCGTCAAAGCAAAAGCCCAGCGCGTCCCAGGCCTTGAGGGTGCGCCGCATGTGCTCGGTGGTGTCCATGAGCTCGAAGTGCTCGTAGTCGAGCGAGTTGGAGAGCAGGGCCGTGGGAAGCTTGCTGGCGGGAAAGCCCATGTACGAGAGGATGGGCGACATGGCGGCGACGCCCTCCTTGCCCGCCTCTATGAGGTTGCTCACCAGCAGCACCTGCTTGTCCATGGACGCTCTCTCAATCTGCTCGCCTGACGACCGAGTCCGCACGCACAGCATACCCCGGGCGTGCGAGCGGGTCCTAACTATGGGCGCGAGCCAATCGGCGTACGGGCGTGCGGTTGTGAAGTCGCGGCAAAAGGGGGAGGCACAGGCAGAGAACCTCCCGTGCTGGTGGGCTGCCCCCTCCCTGCGGCGCCTCCTAGAGCCTTCCTTTGAAGGTCCTCTCGACGAACTCGGCGAGCTTTCCCTCCTTGGCGAGCCCGGCGGAGTCGGCCTTGACGAAGTTCGTGGCGCAGTTGCCACCCACCTCGCCGTTCGCGCCCAGGATGTAGTTCGTCGCTATCCGGTAGATGATCTCGGTCGGCGCGATGCCGAAGACCTACCTCGTCAGGATGTGGTCGAGCCTCCTGCGGTCGTCCGGGAAGAGCCTGCGCATGAGGGCGCAAAGATTATCGACATCGCTCGGTGGCGTGCGGGGTAACCTAGAACAGCGCGCCTTTGCGATCGGACGAGAGGGGAGTTCCCATGAGCTGGTTCGAGGAAGCGGTCGTCTATCAGGTGTATCCCTTGGGGCTCACGGGCGCCCCGTACGAGAACGACGGTGTCTCGGTCCCCACGTCGCGCATGCTCCAGCTTGTCGACAACGGCTGGATCGACCACATGGCAGGTCTCAACGTCACCTGCCTTTTGCTCAATCCCGTGTTCGAGAGCGGCACGCACGGCTATGACACCCGCGACTATCTGCAGGTTGACCGCCGCCTGGGCACGAACGATGACCTGCGCCGCGTCGTGGACGCCTGCCACGAGCACGGCATCAAGGTGCTGCTCGACGGCGTGTTCAACCATGTGGGGCGTGGCTTCTGGGCCTTTGCGGACGTGCTCGCGCACAGGCAGGAGAGTCCGTATGCCGGGTGGTTCCGCATCGACTTCGAGGGCGACAACGAATGGGGGGACGGCTTCTCCTACGACTGCTGGGAGGGCGTGGGCGAGCTCGTGACCCTCAACCACGACAACTTCGAGCTGAACGCCTACCTTGCCGACGTCATACGCCGGTGGGAGGGTGAGTTTGGCATCGACGGCCTCAGGCTGGACGTGGCCTACTGCCTGGACCCGGGCTTCCTTGGCTATCTGCGCCAGGTTGCCGACGAGCTCACCGCACGGCGCTCCGAGCGCCTGGGTCCGCGCGACGGCAAGTTCGCGCTCGTGGGCGAGACCCTGTTTGGCGACTATCGGCGCTGGATGGGCGAGGGGCTCTGTGACGCGGTGACCAACTACGAGCTGTACAAGGGCCTCTGGTCATCCATGAACGCGCGCAACATGCATGAGGTGGCCTACTCCCTCAAGAGGCAGAGCGGGTCGGAGCCCTGGGACCTCTACACGGGGCATCACCTTCTGACCTTCCTCGACAACCATGACGTCGCGCGCATCGCGACCCAGCTTGCCGACGTGCGCCAGCTGCCGGCGCTGTACGGCCTGCTCTTTGGCGCCCCCGGCGTTCCCGCCTTGTATTACGGGAGCGAGTGGGGCATCACGGGCGAGAAGCGTCCGGGCGACCACGAGATTCGCCCCGCGCTGGCGGCGCCCGAGAGCAACGCGCTCACGGAGCTGATCGCGGCCCTCGCGGTGGCGCGCAGACCGGGGGCGCCCGGCTCCGAGGCCCTGGCGTGGGGAGACTATGAGGAGCTCCAAGTCTCGCCGACGACCCTGGTCTTTCAGCGCGCGAGCGAGCACGAGCGGGTCATCGTCGCCGTGAACGCGGGAGACGAGGCGTGCACCCTCCACTTTGACGCGCGCTGCGGGCGCGCGACCGACCTCGTCACGGGCCAGTGGCATGACTTTGGCGGGGGCTCCACGGTGGCGCCCCTCACGACCTGCCTCTGGCTCTGCGAGCGCTAGGCCGCGCGACGGGCCGGGCGTCCCGGCTTGCCAGGACGGTCCAGACAAGACGGCGCCCCTCCGATGAGGGGCGCCGCTGCGTCGGGAACATGTGGGCAAGGCTGCCGGAGGCTACTGGATCTGGCACACCATGGTCATGTTGGTCGACGTGGTGTAGTCGCCCTGCGAGGGGGAGGTCTGCGGGTCGCCGGCGGTGATCACCACGATCTCGCCCGTCTCGACCAGGCCCAGCTCCTTGGCAAGCGACAGCGCGTTGTAGCAGGTGGCGGCAAGGGAGCCCTGCTCGGTGGTCTTGAACGCCCGGACGCCCCACTGGAAGCAGGTCTTGCGGATGGCGTGGTTCGAGGGGGACATCGCGTAGATGGGCAGCTTGGGCCTGAAGTTTGAGATGAGGCGCGCGGTGCGTCCGGAGTGCGTGGGGCAGATGATGCAGGTGGCGCCCACGCGGTCGGAGACCTCCACCGCAGCCGCGCCGATGGCGGAGTTGACGTTCTTGATGCCACCGCGGTCGTGGTACTCGTTATGCTCACCCAGATACCTTTCGGTGTCCAGGGCGATGGAGGTCATCATCTTCACCGCCTCGACGGGGTACTTGCCCGCGGCGGTCTCGCCGGAGAGCATGATGCAGTCCGTGCCGTCATAGATGGCGTTGGCGACGTCCGCGACCTCGGCGCGCGTGGGGCGCGGGTTGTGAATCATGGAGTCCAGCATCTGCGTGGCGGTGATGACGGGCTTGTAGGCCGCATTGCACTTGTTGATGATGGTCTTCTGGATGTGGGGGACCTCGGCGGGGTTGACCTCCACGCCCAGGTCGCCACGGGCGACCATGATGCCGTCGGAGTGCTCGAGGATCTCGTCAAAGTTCTTGACGCCCAGCGCGCTCTCGATCTTGGGGAAGATGTACACGTTGCGCACGCCGCTGTCGGCGCAGAGGCGGCGAATCTCGTCGACGGCGGCGCCGTTACGTATGAACGAGGCGGCAATGGCGTCGATGCCCAGCTCGCAGCCGAACATGATGTCGGCGCGGTCCTGCTCGGTGACCGAGGGCAGCGAGATGTCCACGTTGGGAATGTTGACGCCCTTCTTCTCGCCCAGCTCGCCGCCGTTGACGACCGTGCAATGCATGTCCGCGCCCTCGACGCGCTCCACCTCGAGGCCGATGAGGCCGTCGTCGATGAGAATGACGGAACCCTTTTGCACCTCGGTGGGGAGGAGCTTGTAGTCGAGCGAGAAGCGCTCGGCCGTGCCGGCGACGCCCTCATCCGTCGTCACGACGACGTGGGCGCCCGTCTCGAGCGTGACCTTCTGATGGTCCTTGAGCTCGCCGGTGCGGACCTCGGGACCCTTGGTGTCGAGCATGATGGCGACGGGAAGCTTGAGTTCCGCGGAGATGCGGCGGACGCGCTCGATGTTGTTGCGGTGGTAGTCATGCGAGCCGTGGCTGAAGTTGAAGCGTGCCACGTTCATGCCGTTGGCGATGAGGCCGCGCAGGACCTCGTCGTCCTCGGTGGCGGGGCCCATGGTGCAGATGATCTTGGTCCTCTTGGATGTCATGTGAGATGAATCCTCTCTCCTCAAAGCAACTGGCCGACCTGGGGGGCCAGCCAGTGGGGTCATATGCATCGAGAGCGCCACGTCAGGCTGGTGCTGAGCTGGCGCTCGAGTTTTTCTTGCTGGTATGCTAGCACACCACGCCGCCTAGCACACCACGCTGCGCTCGATGAAGTCCTTGCCCGTCGCATAGGCCTGCGCGTTGTCCAAGGTCACCCGTGCGATCTGCGCGAGGGCCTCGTGGGTGAAGAACGCCTGGTGCGACGTCATGACCACGTTGGGGAAGGAGCAGAGCCTCGAGGTGGGCGTGTCGAAGACCTCGTCGGTGCGGTTGGTGTAGACGTTGTCGTTCTCCTCCTCGTAGACGTCAAGGCCGGCGGCCCCGATCTTGCCGGAGAGGATGCCGCGGATGAGCGCCTCCGTGTCCACGAGGGCTCCTCGGCCGGTGTTGACGAAGATGACGCCGTCCTTCATCTTTGCGATGGCCTCGTCGTCGATCATGTGGTAGCTCTGCTCGTTCAAAAACGCGTGGAGGCTGATGAGGTCCGCCTGGGCAAAGAGGGTGTCGTTGTCAACGTACTCGTCGATGACGTGCTCCTCGTCCACGAGGCGCTGGTTGGGGTAGAGGTCGCTGCCGAGCACGCGCATGCCGAAGCCCTTGCAGATGCGGCAGAGCGCGGCGCCGATGCGCCCCGTTCCGATGATGCCGGCCGTCTTGCCGTGCAGGGTCTCGCCGACGAGCCCGACGAGGGAGAAGTCGTTTTCGCGCACGCGGTTGTAGCCTCGGACGATGCGGCGGTTGGCCGCGAGGGCGAGGGCCATGGCGTGCTCCGAGATCGCCTCGGGGGAGTAGGCGGGCACGTTGGTGACGCGCATGCCGACGGACTTCGCGAACTCGACGTTGACGGCGTCAAAGCCGGCGCAGCGCATGAGCACGAGCTCGACGCCCAGGCCTCGCAGCACCTCGAGCGTCATGGCGGACACGTCAGAGTTGACGAAGGCGCAGACGGCCTGATAGCCCTTCGCGAGGACGGCGGTAAGGGGGGTCAGGTTGGACTCGGTGAAGTCAACCTTGAGCTCCGGGTAGCTTCCGAGCTCTCGCTCAAACGAGATGCGGTCGTAGCTTGCGGTGCCAAAGACGAGGATGTTCATGGGTTGTCTCACGCTCCTGGAGACTCGCTTTCATGCCCGTGGCATGCGTATGGGTCGATTCTAACGCAGCGTGCGCATGCCGTGTGCGGATGTGACCCATGAGGCTGGCCGTGGCGCGGCGGTCTTGGCCGGAGGACATGAACGTCTGCGAAAATGTCTGTCATATACCAGTGATGCTCCGGTGCTCTGGCGACAGCGTCTCACCCATGGGTCCCGGATGCGTCTGCCGTGCCCTGTCATCCGCGAAGCCTGACGGAGCAGGCCTGCAAAAGGGCGCTCACTAGACGTTTTGAGCCTGAGCGGGGCATTGGGAACGTGAGGTTTGACGTGTGCATACCGTTCAGCGACAAATTGTGTCCACTGACTTTACTGAAACTAAAGCTTTAGTAATGAAAAGACAAGAATAGCGCTGTGGAGAAAATGTCCCATGTTCTTGTATTCCGTTTGGGAAGCCGATGTACGAGATGTGCTCATCAACGTCATATTTTCCGAGTTGACCATAGGATATGAAAGGAACATGAGGAAGTCTTGCGGATGGGTGGCATGCCTCGCACTACGTTCTAGGGGAATTGCTGCGGGGTCTAATTGATGTGTCAGTTACAACCATAGGAGGAGAGCATGCACAACATCGAGAAGAGTGACGAGCGGGTGCGGTCCCTGTCCAGGAGGGGGCTCATCACCCTCGCGGCCGCTTCGGCGGGCGTCCTGGTTGCCGGGTGTGCGCAGACTCCGCGGGATGGCGGCGCCTCGTCGGCCGCGGCGCCCTCCGACCCCAACGCTGCCAGCAACAAGAAAAAGAAGAATCCCTACAAGGATGACATCAAGATCGCCTACGTCGCCCATGACCTCAGCACGCCCAACAACCAGGCGTGGCTGGAAGGCATCCAGCGTGAGTGCGCATCCTGGAGCAACATAGACATCCAGTCCTTCAACGGCGAGAGCTCCGCCGAGACCCAGACGCAGATCATGGCGGACGTCATAAACCAGGGCTTTGACGCCGTGATCCTGCAGTGCTCCGACGGCACCGCCCTCGCCCCCTCCGTAAAGGAGGCGGAGGAGAAGGGCATTCCCGTCATCACCCTCAACCTTGACGCGTACACCACGCACAGCGCCCTTGTCATGGCCGTTGACTACGACGCCGGCCGCATGGCCGCGGACAAAATCGCCGAGTCCATCAACAAGAAGGGTGATGTCGCGATCATCCAGGGCGTCCCCGGGCTCACCAGGACCGACAACCTCGAGCAGGGATTCCGCGACACGATCGGCAAGTATCCCGACATCAAGATCGTTGACGCCCAGTCCGCCTCCTTCGAGAAGGCCAAGGCGATCACGGTCATGAACAGCTTCCTGCAGAGCTACCCCGACATCAAGGCCGTCTTTGCCATCAACGACGCCATGGCCGAGGGTGCCGCCCTCGCCGCCGAGTCGGCAAACAAGAAGGGCCAGATCGTAATCTGGGGCGCCGACGGTGAGAAGGATGCGCTCGCCATGATCGAGTCGGGCGACATGAGCGGCACCATCTATACCAACAGCTGGGACGAGGGGTCAACGGCCGCCAAGATAGCCCTTCTGATGGTCGGGTCCGAGTACAGCTACACGGTGCTGAGCGAGACGCCTAAGGTCATCATGGAGCCCATCGTGGTTACCGCCGAGACCGTCTCGAGCATCGCCGAGAACGACCGCTGGTAGTCAGATTTTTCCCGTACCCCACGGCATAGGCTGCGTCGCTGCATGTCGGCCTATGCCGTGGGTCATATACGACGTCGATCCACGAAGGCGCAGGGTCCGATGAAGACGCATGTTAAGCAGACAACGCTGCGACGGCTCATATCGTTGGTCATGTTGGCGATTCTCGTCGCGCTCTTTGGTGTGCTCGGCGGGGGGAGCTTCCTCACTCCCGGGAACTTCTCCGAGATTCTGCGCGATGCCTCAGTCGTGGGAATCATAGGCGTGGGCGTCACCTACGTCATCATCACCGCCGGCATCGACCTGTCAACGGGCAGCATGATGGCGCTCGTCGGCATGACGATGGCAAACGTCTATGCCTATACGGCGCTACCCATCTGGCTGATGATCGTCATCGGCATGGTCGTGGGGCTTGTCGCCGGCCTCATCAACGGTCTCATCGTCGCGCGCCTGAACGTGCCGGAGTTCATCGGCACCTTAGCCACGATGGGCGTCTTTCGCGCCGTCACCTACCTCATCGCCATCAAGGACGCCCATGGCGTGATACAGTCGCAGCCTCTCACCGTCCCGGAGTACACGGTCCTGGGCACTTCAGTCGGCCCGCTGTTCGTCGTCACCATCGTGATGGCCCTCTTTATTGCCGCCGGGCAAGTCGTGCTTAAATACACGCGTTTTGGCACGAGGCTCTACGCAGTGGGCGCCAACAGGAAGGCGGCGACCCTCTCGGGCATCGACGTCGCCAGGACGCGCGTGATCGCCTACGTCATCGTGGGCCTGTGCGTGTCCGTCGGGGCCATTTTCACGACGGCGAGGCTCCAGAGCACCACCGCGCTTCTCGGCAGCGGATTCGAGTTCGACCCCATAGCCGCGGCCGTCGTCGGCGGCGTGTCCCTCGCCGGCGGCTCGGGCGACATCGTCGGCACGCTCATAGGGGCCGTGTTCATGGCGACGCTGGAAAACGGCGTGCTCAAGCTGCATATGAACACGGCCTACCAGTACATCATCAAGGGCGTCGTCATCGTGCTCGTCGTCATGCTCGACGCCTTGTACAAGTCACGCCTCGAGCGCGCCTCAAGGGAGCGCGGGGCCCAGGGAGGTGCGGAGGCATGAGCGGGCTTCTGCTTGAGACCAGGCACATCTGCAAGAGCTTTTCTGGCGTGCCCGTGCTGCAGGACGTTCACTTTGACGTCCGCCCCGGGGAGATCCACGCCCTCATGGGGGAGAACGGCGCCGGCAAGTCGACGCTCATCAAGATCATCACGGGAGTCTACGCCAAAGACCAAGGAGAGCTGATCTGGGACGGCAAGCCCGTCCAGATCGACAGCTACCAGGCTTGTCATGCGTTGGGCATATCCTGCATATACCAGGAGCTTTCCATCATACCGCCGCTTACGGTGGCGCAGAACGTCTATCTCAACCGCGAGCCTCGCAAAGGTCCGTTCATCGACTACGCGACCATGGAGAAGATGACCCAAAAGCTCATCGACCGGTATGACTTTCCCCTGAAGCCGTCTGCACTCACCCAGGACTTGGGTATGGGCCAACGCCAGCTGGTGGAAATTCTCAAAGGCCTCTCGAGCGACTCGAAGCTCCTCATCATGGACGAGCCCACGTCATCGCTCTCGGGCAAGGAGGCGAGGAGCCTCTTTAAGATCATCAATGCGCTGAGGGACCAGGGCGTGTCGATCATCTACATATCGCATCGCCTTGAGGAGGTGTATGCGCTGTCGGACCGCGTGACCATCCTGCGTGACGGCAAGAACGCCGCCGTTCTCGAGGGCGATCAGATCACGCCAAAGGTGGTCATCGAGAAGATGCTTGGCAAGGCCATGGAGGAGACGGACGAGTCAAGCAAGCTGCTCCGCCTGGGCGAGGGCGAGGTCCGCCTTGACGTGAGGGGCCTCACGGATGCGGCAGGAAGGTACCGTGACGTGTCCTTCCAGGTCCACAAGGGCGAGATTCTGGGCATTGGCGGACTGATCGGCGCCGGGCGTTCGGAGGTCGTCCGCGCCATCTATGGCATCGACAAGGCGGCCGAGGGCCAGATCGTGCTGGACGGACGACCTTTTGCGCCGAGCCCTTGCTCGAGCATAGCGGCGGGGATAGGATTTGTCCCCGAGGATAGGCGCAGCCAGGGATTCGTTCCGCTGCTCTCCACGGTGAGCAACGTCGCCCTCACCAACTACGACATCATCCACAAGAACGGTCTCGCCATCTCGGCTGTCGACGAGCGCGAGCTGGGCAAGAGGGCCATAGACAAGATTGACATTCGCCCGTCCGACCCCGACAAGGAGGTCGGGCTCATGTCGGGCGGCAACCAACAGAAGGTCGTGCTTGGCAAATGGCTGGTGCGCGACCTCAAGTTGCTCATCGTGGACGAGCCCACGGCCGGCATAGACATCGGGGCAAAAAAGGAGATCTATGACATTCTCGACGAGCTCGCCTCGCAGGGGGTGTCAGTCATCGTCGTCTCGTCTGACCTGCAGGAGCTCATACGGGTCTCCCACCGGATCATCGTCATGCGCAAGGGGAGCGTCGTCCGCGAGTTCAAAGGTGAGGTCGTGACTCAGGCTAAGATCCTGGCCGCCTCGCAGGGCGTCGAGCAGAGCGAGGGGAACGCGCAATGAGAAATCTCAACCTGAGCAGACTGAGCAAACCGATCATCCTGGTGGCGTTCGTGGTGACGCTTGCGATCCTGAGGCCCTCGTCCTTCCTCACCATCAGCAACTTCGCAAACGTGCTGTGGTCGGTGTCAGTCATTGGCATCATGGTCTGCGGCACCATCTTCGTCTTTTTGCTGGGCGGCATCGACCTCTCCATAGGCACCCTGGCGGGCCTTTCGGCCGTCACCGTAGTAGAGGTCATCAAGAACATGGGCGCCACCAACGAAAGCGTCATCATCGGCGTCCTGGCGGCCCTTGGGGTGGGCGCCGCGGCGGGCGTGGTACACGGTCTCATCATCACAAAGTTTGACATTCCCGCCTTTCTGGTCACGTTTGCGTCGCAGATGGTGTTTTTGGGGCTGTCCATGGTCATCACCAACAACCAGATCGTGAGCGCCCGCGAGCCGGTGTTGTTCACGGCCATTGGCTCGATGAAGGTGCTCGGATTTCCGCTGCCCATATACCTCATGCTTCTCATCGCCGTCGGCAGCTGGTTCGTGCTGTCGAAGACGACGTTTGGCCGTGGCATCTATGCCATCGGCGGTAATCCCGTCGCATCGGAGATCTCGGGCATCCAGGTCAAACGCTCCACGGTGCTCTGCTACGTGTTTTCGGGCGTGACCGCCGCGATCGGCGGCATCGTCCTGGCCGCCATGACCCAGCAGGGCATGGCGTCCACCGGAACGGGATACGAGACGCAGGTCATCACCGCCGGCGTCATCGGCGGCGTCAGCCTCCTCGGAGGAGTGGGAACGGTTTCGGGCTGCATCTACGGCGCGGTGCTCATGGGCCTCATAAACAACGCCCTGAACCTCCTCAGCGTGCCGTCGACCCAGAGCGGGCTGGTCCAGGGCCTCGTCATCATCGTGGCCGTCGCCTTTGACGCGCTGCAGCATCAGGATCAGTCGCGACGCAAGGCGCGCAGAATCCTCGGGCGGCTGGGGGGCGACAAGGCCAACGAAAGCCCCGCCGCCTAGCGCACATCGCTCGTCACGACACCTACAGATTGGAGACACCCGTGAAGAAGATCGACGCACACCTTCACCTGGCAAAGGTCATTGCGGGCTATTGCACCCGGGGCGAGAGCCGCGCCGCCGGCAACGGCAAGGTTGCCTGGGCCAACGGGGATACCTATCAGCTCATCCCCGAGGGGATGGGTGACGACTGCTTCCTCGCCGAGACGGCGCTCAAGCTCATGGACGAGAATGAGGTCGAGAAGGCGGTCCTCATGGAGGGCTCGCTTTACGGCTTCCAGAATGCCTACTACCTGGACGTCATGCGCACATATCCCGACCGCTTCTGCCCCACGGTCTCGGTTGATCCCTTCATGACGGGTCATATGGCCGTGCTTGACAGGTTCCTTGGGCGGGAAGGATTCCGCTCGGCAAAGTTTGAGGTCAGCAGCGGGGGCGGCCTCATGGGCGCCAACGACCCCTTCGTGCTCTCGGGGCCCAGGATGATGGAGATCTTCAAGCTCGTGGAAAGCTATCACGGCACGGTCACCATCGACATGGGCGACTTTGACATGGACAGCCACCAGCCTGCCGCCATGGCACGCGTCGCCTCTCGCTGCCCGAACCTTAAGATCGTGCTGTGCCACTTGTTGGCACCCAAGCATGCCTTCCACAAGGAGTGGATCGCCGCTCTCGAAATGCTCAGACAGGATAACGTATGGTTTGACGTCTCCTCGGTACCCAAGATTCTCGCGCCCGACGCGTACCCCTATCCTGATGCCGTCTCGCACCTGCTTGAGGCCAAGAAAATCGTCGGAGGCAAGCGTCTGATGTGGGGAACCGACGCCCCGTTCGCGCTCACGCATGACAGCTATGAGCATCTTGCCGACTACCTCATGGGCGCCGGCGCCTTCAGTGAGGACGAGCTCGCCGACCTGTACTACAACAACGCGAACGAAGTGTACTTTTCGTCGTAGGGAGGCATGCCCATCATGAAGAGAGTCGTCTCGCTCTATGCGGACAGGTCCCCTCTTTACGAGGAGCTCAACGAGAGGGCCAAAGACTACGCCAGGGACCTTGGCCTGGAGTATGTATGGATTTCGCACGAGGGGTACTCGCCCGAGGCGGCCGTTGAGGCGCTGCGGGAGGCCGATGCCGGCATCATCGACGTCGACCCCTTCAACGGGGAGATGTTCTCGCGCATATCCGACCGCTGCCGGCTTCTGGTCCGCTACGGCGTGGGCTTTGACGCCGTCGATCTTGAGGGCGCCACGAGGGCGGGCGTCGCCGTGGCCCGCACCTCCGGGGCAAACGCGCAGAGCGTCGCAGAGATGGCGCTCGCCATGATTCTTGCCGCCAAGCGACTGCTTGTCCGTGCCAGGAAGGTCGTCGAGTCGGGCGTGTGGTCCCACAACATTGGCAGCGAGCTCAGGGGCGGGCGTCTGGGCATCCTGGGGTTCGGCGCCATCGGCAGGAGCCTGGCCGAGATCACGAGGGGCTTCGAGCTTGACCTGTATGTCTACGACCCCTTCCTGCCCGCGGGGGTCGCCGAGCGCTATGGCGCCCACCAGGAGGACCTTGACACGATCTTTCGGGAGTGCGACGCGATCAGCGTCCATGTGCCGTACACCAAGCAGACGCACCATCTTGTCAATGCCGAGCGCCTGGCCCTCATGAAGAGGGATGCCGTCATCGTCTGCAACTCCCGAGGAAACGTCGTGGACGAGGAGGCCCTCGCGGACGCCCTGCGAAAGGGAAGGATCCTAGGCGCGGGTCTTGATGTGTTCGCCACGGAGCCGCTCCCGACGGACTCGCCCCTGTTGAGCCTTGACAACGTGCTGCTCGCCCCGCACGATTCGTCCCAGACGACCGAGGCGCTGTGGAACATCTACAAGTGCGCGCTGGACGTCACGTCCGACTTCTTTGCGGGCAGGGAGCTGGGAAAAGAATTCCTGCTTAATCCCGAGTACGCCGCCAGGGCGCGCCGCCAGGGCAAAGCCTAGCCCGCATGCACGTGCCGGCCCGTCTTGACGGGCCCGCCTCCCTCCAATGACGTCACCGGTCGGATGCCTCCTGACGCTTGGGGCCCCGACCTTGACGCGCGGGCCTCTCAACCACGTTATGAGGTTCGATTCCACGCTCGGCCCTCATGGGGTACCATCTATGGCAGCCCTAACGTTGCGTCTGACATGGCAGCCTTGATGGGCCCTTGCCCCTCTCCTGGGGAATTATGATCGGGCATCAATCTGTCAGGCGTGTGACATCACCCCAGGAGGGAAGCATGAGAGAGTATCTGGCATCCGTCGCGGACGTGCTCAGGGAGTGCGGGAGCGACGAGACGAACGGCCTTGGCGACGGCGTCGCAGAGGAGCGCCTCGCCCAGGACGGCCCCAACAAGCTCAAGGAGGCGGAGAAGGTCCCCCTGTGGATCCGCTTCTTCCAGCAGATGGCCGACCCCATGGTCATCATGCTCATCATCGCGGCCGTCATCTCGGCTGTCACGGGGGTCATCCAGGGCGAGGCTGACTTTGCCGACGTCGTCATCATCATGTTCGTGGTCATCCTCAACTCCGTGCTTGGCGTGGTGCAGGAGGCAAAGTCGGAGGAGGCGCTCGAGGCCCTGCAAGAGATGGCCTCGGCCACGTCAAAGGTCGTGCGCGGGGGCAGGCAGGCCCAGGTTCCCTCGCATGACCTCGTCGTGGGCGACCTCGTCATCCTCGAGGCGGGCGACTCCGTGCCTGCGGACTGTCGCATTCTCGAGAGCGCGTCCATGAAGGTGGAGGAGGCGGCCCTCACGGGCGAGTCCGTGCCCGTGACCAAGCACGCCAGCACGATAGAGCTCGCGCCGGGCGCCGACGACGTTCCCCTGGGTGACCGCAAGAACATGTGCTACATGGGCTCGACCGTGGTCTTCGGCCGTGGTCGCGCCGTGGTGGTGGCAACGGGCATGAACACCGAGATGGGCAAGATCGCCGACGCCATCTCGACGGCCCAGGACGAGAAGACCCCGCTTCAGGTGAAGCTCGACGAGCTCTCGCGCATCCTCACCATCCTGGTGGTGGCCATCTGCGCCGTCGTCTTCCTCACGGGCTTCCTGAGGTACGGCTCCGCCTTCCTCGCGAGTCCCGACCTCGTGATCGACACGTTCATGGTCGCCGTCGCCCTGGCCGTCGCGGCCATACCGGAGGGGCTCGTCGCGGTCGTGACCATCGTCCTGTCCATGGGCGTCACCAAGATGAGCGAGCGCCACGCCATCATCCGCAAGCTCTCCGCCGTCGAGACGCTGGGCTGCACGCAGGTCATCTGCTCGGACAAGACGGGTACCCTCACGCAGAACAAGATGACGGTCGTGGACCATGTGACGGGCAACCTCACGGCCCACGTCCGCACGATGGCCCTCGCCTCCGACGCCAAGTGGGACGCCGCCGCGGGCGTCGCGGTCGGCGAGCCCACCGAGGCGGCCCTCGTGGCGGACGCCGCACGGCTCGGCTTCACGACCGACCATCTGACCAAGACGCGCCCGCGCGTGGGCGAGGCGCCCTTTGACTCCAGCCGCAAGATGATGTCCGTCGTGGTGCGCGGACGCGACGGATACACGCAGCACACCAAGGGCGGCCCCGACGTGGTCCTCGCCCGCTGCACCCGCTGCCTCACCGAGAGCGACGGCATCGTTCCCATGACCGACGAGCTGCGTGCCAGGATCATGGTGCAGAACAAGGCCATGAGCGACCGTGCGCTGCGCGTGCTGGCCTCCGCCCGTCGCGACTGGGGCGCCGAGCCACCTGCGAGCTTTGAGGCCGACCACCTTGAGAGGGACCTCACCTTCGTGGGCCTCTCGGGCATGATCGACCCGGTCCGCCCCGAGGTGAAGGCCGCCATCGAGGAGGCGCGCTCCGCCGGCATCCGCGTGGTCATGATCACCGGCGACCACGTGGACACCGCCGTCGCCATCGCCCGGGAGCTGGGCATCATCGACAGCCGCGCCGAGGCGATCATGGGCAGCGACCTTGACCGGCTCACCGACGCCCAGCTGGACGCCAAGGTCGTTGACTATGGGGTGTACGCACGCGTCCAGCCCGAGCACAAGACCCGCATCGTCGACGCCTGGAAGCGCAGGGGCAAGGTCGTGGGTATGACGGGCGACGGCGTCAACGACGCCCCCTCCATCAAGCGCGCCGACATAGGCATCGGCATGGGCATCACCGGCACCGACGTCACGAAGAGCGTCGCCGACATGGTGCTCACGGACGACAACTTCGCCACCATCGTGGGCGCCGTCGAGGAGGGCAGGCGCATCTACGACGACATTCGCAAGTGCATCCAGTTCCTCCTGTCGTCCAACCTGGCGGAGGTCGTCTCCGTCTTCGTCGCCTCGCTCGTGGGCGTCACGGTGCTGCTGCCCACCCACCTGCTCTGGATCAACCTGATCACCGACTCGCTGCCCGCGCTCGCGATGGCCACCGAGGGCGCCGAGCAGGACATCATGAAGCGCAAGCCGCGTGACGCCAAGGACGGCATCTTCGCGGGCGGCATGGGGCTTGACACCATCGTCCAGGGCGTCATCATCGCTATCCTCACGCTCGTCGCCTACCTCATCGGCGTCAGCTCCATGGGCGTCACCCTCGCCGAGGCGGCCGCCGACGACCAGGCGGGCGTCATGGGCATGACCATGGCGTTCCTGACGCTCTCCATGGTCGAGATGTTCCACTCCCTCAACATGAGGAGCCTGCGCGGCTCGCTCTTCACGCTCAAGGGGCAGAATAAGTGGCTATGGGCGTCGCTGGGCGTGGCGCTGCTGCTCACCTTCGTCGTGATCGAGACGCCCCTCTCCGTCGCCTTTAACTTCGCCGAGCTTGACCTTGAGCACTACCTCATCTCCATGGGGCTCGCCGTCCTGATCATCCCCATCGTGGAGGTCCAGAAGGCCATCATGCGTGCCGTCGACGGAAGCCGCGGCTAAGGAAGTCGCGGCCAGAAAAGTCGCGGCAAAAAAAGTCGCGGCATAAGGGCAGGGAGGCAGCCACCTTTGGGCAAGGGAGCCAGGAAGAGGCGGGCACGGAGGGATGACGCTGGCGGGGCCACGGAGGCCCTGCCGACGCTTCAGTCCCTGAGGGACCTTCCGACCTGGGACGAGCTCAGGGCGCACCGTCGTCAGCTTGACGACTTCGCCGCCAAGCGCCTGCTGCTTGAGGGCGAGGGCGTCCCCGCCGACGAGGTCCTGCTCGGCTGCGTCGTGAGGCTCGACCGGTACTTTCCTCTCGTCATGACCGAGCGCGGCGGCCACCGGGCGGAGTTCTCGTTTCGCTTCGGCGTGGTGAGGGAGCCCTCCGCCGCCGTGGGCGACTGGGTGGTCCTGCGCAGGCCCGCCGGCCACGACATGGCCGTGATCGAGTACGTGCTGGGGCGCACCAACGACTTCTGCCGCTGGCGAGGCGGCTCGCGCGGCACGCGCCAGACGCTCGCCGCCAACGTGGACCTCGTCCTGGTGGTGCAGGCGCTCGGGCAGGGACCCCTCTCACTCGACCGGGTAGCCCGCTCGGCGCTCATCGCCGCCGACTGCGACTGCGGCTGCGTCGTGGTGCTCACCAAGGCCGACCGCCTGGACGCCCCTGAGCTCATGCGCCAGGTCGTCGACCTCAGGGCGCTGCTGGGCCCCGGGGCGCCCATCGTGGTGACCTCGACCATGGGGGAGGATGCCGCCGGCTCCGCCTGGGCACACGCGACGTGCGACCCCGCGCTTTCCTGGGGCTTCGGGAGCGTCCGCGCGCTTGTGCCGGCCGGGTGCGTGGCCATCGTCCTGGGCGAGTCAGGCGCCGGAAAGTCAACGCTGCTCAACGCCCTGTTGGGCCACGAGGCGCTCGAGACGGGCGCCGTGCGCGCCTCGGACGACGCCGGTCGGCACACGACGGTCGCCCGGCGCATGGTGAGCCTGCCTGGCGCCGGCATCGTGATTGACGCGCCCGGCCTCAGGAGCCTGCCGCTCGTGGGTCACGAGCGTGGCCTGAGGCTCCTGTTTCCCGAGCTTGACGCTCTCGCGGGCCACTGCCGCTTCAGGGACTGCACCCACACGCACGAGCCCGGCTGCGCCGTGAGGGGAGCTCTCGGGGACGGCCGTTGCGCGCCGGCGCGCCTTGACGCCTATGTTTCCCTTTCCGCCGAGATGAGACGGTCCTCCACGACGCTTGACCCTGACGTCCCGGTGTGACGCTCGGCGCCTCGTGGGCGCCTTGGTTCCCGTGAACGTTCTTGGCACCGCCTGTGCCCGCATTTCTCCAGCTCATACGCGGCATGCCGCTAGCTGGCCGCCACACTGGCGCCATGGCGCGGCCGTCGTCTGACGCTCAACGGGTCTATGCCCTCGGACAATGGTGACATGCGAGGGCGCCTTTCGTGAGGGCGTCCGCCCGAGCGTCCCTCGCGGCTCTTGGGGGTGGGCGATGTCTCTGAGGTTCCGACTGATCTTTGCCTCGGCCTGCGCGCTGCTCGCCCTGCTGCTGGGCCTGTCCTTCGCCGACCGGGTGAGGGCCGACGCCGAGCAGCAGCGCAATGACGCCATAGCCCGTTACGGAGGCGAGGTGGTGAGCGTGGTGGTGACGTCCGGCCATCTTGAGGCGGGCGACGTCATAGAGCCGCAGGACGTCCAGCTGCGCGACTGGATTGCGGAGCTCGTGCCCGAGGGCGCCGTCACGAGCCTTGACGACGTGGTGGGTCGGCAGCTGTGTCATGCGACGGCCAAGAACGAGGTGCTGACGTCCGAGTGCTTCGACGAGGGAGACGGGATGGCAGAGGTGCCTGCCGGCTTCGTGGGCGTCACGCTGCCCGTCACGGACAAGCTGGGCATCTTCCGGAGCGTCACGCCAGGCACCAAGCTCATCGCCTATGAGGTCAACAAGGACTCCTCCCGCCAGATAGGTGACGACATCGTGGTGATCTCGTCTCCTGCGGCGGCAGGCGCGGCGTCAGGCGCGCAGGTGGCCGTCGCCATCAGGGCGGCCGACGTGGACAAGGTGCTTTCCGCCAACGCCGCGGGCAAGCTCAGCTTCGTGGCCCCCGCCTCTGACGTGAGGTCCCAGGACGTCGGGTCGGCTACCGGCGACGGCGACCAGTCCGGATCCGCGTCCGGCCAGGGCGGCGAGACGGGCGCACGCGACGGGGCGCCCGAAGAGGTCAAGGACGGCGAGAGGCCGGCCACGGCGGTCGGAGCGGATGGCGCTGGCGATTCGGGGGCAAGGACGTCAGCGGCGTAGTGCTGGGGGCCGCAGGGGCCTAGGAGGGCGATGGTCATGGCGCACGAAGAACATGAGATATGGCTCGGCTACGCGGACCGCTCGGCGCGCAAGGAGCTGGCGCGGGCTCTGAGTCTGATTGACCCGAGAGCGACGTTGAGCTGCGCCTCAAGCGCCCAGGAGCTGCGGAGATGGTTTTACGACGAGGAGCCCGGCGCGACGCCGGCGATCGTGGGGCTGAGCGAGCGCGGCGTCTCGGACATGAACCTCGCCGCCGCGCTCGTCGCGGACGGCAGGGCCTCCCGCGTCGCCCTCGTGGTGCGCAAGGCGTCGGGCTCGCTGCGCTCCCGCGCCGGGCGCGCCGGCATCTCCTGGGTGGTTGACCTCGATGACAAGCCTGCGGCGAGTCCCGCGCGCCCTCGTGACGGCAGCGACAAGATGAGCGCGCGGCGAAAGGAGCGGTCGCGGGCGGATGAAGCTTCGGGGGAGCGCCCCGACGCCGACGGGGATGTTGCCGACGGGGACGCCGCCGACGAGGCGTTTGCGGGACGTGACGCGGGACCTGCCGGCGAGGGGCCAAGACGCCCTGCGGGCGATGCGCGGCCGGCCGAGGATGCGGCGCCCGTCCTCTGCTTCGTGTCGGGACGCGGGGGCGTGGGAAAGTCGACGCTCGTGGCCTGCTGCGCCGAGCGCGCGGCGTCCTGGGGCATGGAGGTGGCCGTCGTGGACCTCGACCTCTCCTGCGGAAACCTCTTTGCCTACTTCGGCGCCCCTCAGGGCGCGGACCTCGCGCAGCTCGCCGAGGGGCGTCTGAGCGCCGAGCGCATGGGGCGCGTGGGCGTGCGCATAGGCGAGCGCGTCATGCTCTGGGGGCCTTGTCGCCACCCTGAGGAGGCGGAGACCTTCGCACCCCATGTACAGACGCTCATCGCCTATCTGAGAGGTCGTGCCGACCTGGTGCTCGTCGACTCGTCAACGACCTTTACCGAGGCGGTGGCGCGCGCCATCCAGGTTGCGGACCGCCTGATGCTGGTGGGCAGCCAGGAGCCCGGCGCCCTGGCGTCGCTCGCCCGATCCGCCGCGCTCGCAGCACGTCTGGGGGTGGCGCGCACGCGCATGGTGCGCGTGGAGAACGCCGCAGACCTGAGGACGAGCCCCCGGCCGCTTTTGGGACGCGTGGAGATGGGCCTGGAGGGAGCCCGCCTCTTCAGGGTGGCCGATGGCGGAGATGACGTGTATGACCTGCTGTGCGCCGGCGAGGCGGCCGCCCTGGCAAACGATTCCTGCGCATTCTCGGACTCGGTGGGCAGCATGCTCGCGCAGCTCCTTGCGGACCTGGGACGCCTGCCCGATGCGAACGAGGCGCAACGAAGCCTGGAGGCGCGGCCGGGCAGGCGACGCTTTGCCCTCTTTGGACGCAGGAAGGGGGCATAGGAGATGTCGCTGTTGAGCATGGTGCGCGAGCAGCAGACGCGCGGCGACGCCACGGCGAGGGAACAGGCCCTTCCTGCGACGTCGGCTGACGCCGGCCTGAGGCTCAAGCGCGAGCTTGTGGGGCGCCTGGGGCTTGACGCGGTGGCGCGGCTCGCCTCAAAGGCGGACGTCCAGAGGGCCCGCGAGGAGCTTGCCGTCACCTGCCAGGCAATTCTCAACGCGCCAAGCTTTGCCGACGTGCCCGTGGACGACCGCGAGGGCCTGGTGCGCTCGACGCTCGACGACATCTGCGGCCTGGGACCCATCCAGGGGCTGCTGGACGACGAGGAGGTCACGGAGGTCGTGGTCAACGGCACGAAGGGACTCTTCTTCGAGCGGGGCGGGCAGCTCTGCCAGGGCGAGGCGCGCTTCTCGTCCGACGATCAAATCCTGCTGGTCATCGACCGCATCCTCGCGCCTTTGGGAAGGCGCCTCGACCAGGCGAGCCCCATCGTCAACGCTCGCCTCGCAAACGGCGACCGCGTCAACGCCGTCGCCCCTCCCATCGCGGTCGACGGCCCGTCGATGACCATACGCAAGTTCTCCAACCGCATCTCGTCGTTGGGGCGCCTCGTGGAGCTTGGCTCGCTGCCCGAGTGGTATGCCGGGCTCCTGTCGCTTGCCGTGCGAGCGCGTCAGGACATCGCCGTCGCGGGCGGGACGGGGTCGGGCAAGACCACGCTTCTCAACGCCCTGTCCTGCGAGATCGACGTGCAGGAGCGCATCGTCACGATAGAGGACTCGGCCGAGCTGCGCTTCTTTCAGCATCCCGACGTGGTGAGGCTGGAGGCCCGTGACGCGTCCATCGAGGGCACGGGCGAGGTCACCATCCGTCAGCTCGTGAAGAACGCGCTGCGCATGCGGCCCGACCGCATCGTCGTGGGGGAGTGCCGGGCGGAGGAGACCATCGACATGCTCCAGGCTATGAACACCGGCCATGACGGCTCCCTGACGACTCTGCATGCCGGGACGCCGCGCGAGGCGGTCCTGCGGTTGGTGCTCATGGCCCGCTTCGGCATGGACCTTCCCACCGACGTCATAGAGGCGCAGATCGCGACGGCCCTCGACCTTTTGGTCATGAGTCATCGCATGGCGGACGGCAGGCGCTACATCGGCTCCCTGTGCGAGGTGGGGGCCAAGGATGCGGGCGGCGTCAGCCTGCGGGAGTGCGTCAGCTTTGACGAGGAGGAACGCAGCTGGGCGCTGGTGCAGGAGCCGCGCTTTGTCATGGCGGCCCTGAGGGCGCACATGACGAGCCAGGAGGAGGTGCGAGCATGGAGGTCGCATATGCGTTGAGTCTTGCCGCCGTCGCCTGGCTATGCGGATTCGTGCTGCTGGGCGGCTTCAGCGCGCGCGAGGTCAGCGGCGAGCGGCGTCGAGCGCATGCGGAACGGGCTTTGGGCCGCCTGCTGTGGGCTGTCGCGGGGCTGCCGGTGCCCGCCCTGCTGCTGAGTCGTCCCGCGTGGCGACACCTCTCTGACTGGGTCTGCGCCCGCGCCGCGGGCGCCGGCCTTAGGCTGGAGCGTCAGCAGGGCTGCGCGCTCGTGCTCTGTCTCTGGACCCTGTGCGTCCTGTCGTGCCACAGCCTGCCGGTCGCGCTCGTGGCGTCGGCCTGCCTGCTCGCAGGGGTTCCCGCCTGGCACGCCTCGATGACGAGAAGGGAGCGCCGCGACGTGGCCAGAGCCATGCCCGGCGTGTTTCGCACGCTGGCGATGGCCCTGGGGTCAGGAGAGACGCTCTCCCAGGCCATCGGTTATGTGGGGACGCACGTGGAGGGGCCGGCGGGCGAGGCCTTTGCCCGGGCGAGCTTGCGCCTGAGCTGCGGGAGCTCCGTCGAGGCGGCGGTCGGGGCCCTGAAGGACGACCTCGACGCGCCGGGCATGGGGCTTCTTGCCTCGGCCCTGGTGATATCGCAGCGCACGGGCAGCCCCCTCAAGGGACTCTTTGAGTACGCCGCCCGCCTCGTCGAGCGACAGGGCGAGTTCGAGCGGATGCTCGCCGTGAAAACGGCCCAGGTGCGCCTGTCTGCCCGGGTGGTGTCGGTGCTCCCGGTGCTGCTGGTGGGAGGTCTCGCCGTCCTTTCGACGGACTTCCGTGCCGGCTTGATGACCCCCGCGGGGGCCTTCAGCCTCCTGCTTGCCTGCGCGATGGACGTCACGGCCCTCCTGGTCATCAGGCGTCAGATGGGAGGCATCCTCTCATGAGCGCAGATGAGCTGGCGACGCTCGGCGCACTCGCAGCCCTCTCGTGGGTCGGCGCGTTCGTGCTGACGCAAGGCGGGGGTATTCCTCATCGGGCGGAACGGGGGTCCCTCGTCGTCCTGTGCGACGTCGTCCGGTCGCGGCTGCTGAGGCTGACGCCGCTTGAGGACCTGCGCCGGGGTCGGCTGAGGCGTCAGAGAAGGTCAGAGCTGATGCGCGAGCTGCCCCAGCTGCTGGATGTCGTCACCCTCGGACTGCTCTCGGGGCTTTCGTTTGACGCCTCGCTGGAGCTGTACTGCGACAGGTTCGACGGTGAGACGTCGGCGCTGTTTCACGAGGCCCTCGTCGGCTGGCGGATGGGCGTCGGCAGTCGAGAGGAGGCGCTCATGGCCATGGCGGACGAGCTGGGCGTCACGGCCCTCAGGCGCTTTGCCGAGGTTGTCTCCCAGGCCCTGCACTTTGGGGCGCCGCTCGCCAGCGCCCTCGAGCGTCAGTCGCAGGCGATACGGGACGAGCAGCGCGGCGAGGTGGAGGAAGAGATCGAGCGCGTGCCCGTGCGCATGCTGATTCCCCTGGGGACCTTGGTGGTTCCGGCAATGCTCCTGTCAATTCTGGGTCCGCTGCTGGGAGGTGCGATGCTGGCGGGCTGACGGGGCTGTTGCCATGATAGTCGGTCGTTTACGACAAGGGAGGAAAAAATGAGAGAGCTTACGACGATTACGCGGGCAGACGTCCTGATGAGGCGGCTTGCGAGCGGACTGAGATGCCACTGGGGCAGCGAGGGTCAGGGAACCACCGAGTACGCGATTTTGGTGGGCGTCCTGGTGGTCATTGCCGTCCTGGCGATCATCGCCTTCAGGGGCAAGGTCCAGGAGCTGTGGGATGCCATTGCGAGCAGCATCGGGTCCCTGTGAGAAGGGGCGCCGGCGCCTGGCGCGGGTGTCGGGCGGGACGGTCTCGTTCCGCCTGGGGGTTGTGCTGGCCGTGATCACGGTCGCGGTCGCAGGTTGCGTGCTGTTGCTCCGCGTAGGCGGCCTCGCCGGCGCCGGGGGCAACTACGCGCGCACGGGGGATACCGCCCCGGCGGCGTCAGGGCCCGGAGAAGCAGTCGCTCGCGACTCTGAAGGTGGCGCGTCACGGGGTCAGGGAGCTCAGGAGGACCGCGTATCGCCGGAGGGCACGGACGGTCCGGGCGTCAGCGTCTGCGCCTCCCCGGCCGAGGAGGGGTCGTGGCAGTGGTGCAGCGAGCGCCCCCTTGACGAGGAGGCTCGTACGCTTCTTGCCACGTACCAGGGACGAGGCGACTGCGTCCTTGCCCAGGCGGGACGTCTGGACCTTGTGGGGAGGGAATGGGGCTGCGTGGTGCAGGGGGAGGGCTGGGTTGACGTCTGCCGCGTCAGCGACATGCCCACCGGCGGCAGCCGGGTCAGCGTCGTCAGGATGGGGGCGAGGGCATGGAAGGGGGAGCTGGATGCGCCGGATGCGGGAACATGAGAAAGACGGACAGTCAAGCGGGCAGTCAACGCTGGAATTTGCCCTGGTCACGTTCGCTTTGGTGGCCGTCCTCGTCGCCCTGGGCGCTCTTTGGCGCTGGGTGGCGGCAAACGGCCTGGTGGAGCGGGCCATCGCGGCGGCGTCTCACGTGTGGTGCGAGGGAGGCGTCCTGGGCGACCTTGGTGACGTCCTCATGTACTAGGGTTGCCCCTTGTGCCCGCACGCCAGGCCCCTTGGGGTCCGACGGGCAGGCAAGCGTCGAGGCGGCCCTGCTGCTGCCCGTGCTGATGCTCGTCCTCGCCCTGCTCGTCGAGCCTGCCTGCCTGGGGTACACCTGGGCCACCATGCGCTCCTGCGCCGCCGAGACGGCGCGCGTGGCCCTGACCGACCTCGACGGCGACCTCTCAGACTGCGAGGCGTTCGCCCGCCGGAGGCTCAAGGCCGTCCCTGACCTGCCGATCTTCCATGTCGGAGGCGCGGATGACTGGGTGGTGCAGGTGGGGCGCGACGGCGGGTCCGTCAGCGTGCTGGTGAGGGGCCACGTGCGCCCGCTTCCTCTCATGGGCGTTTTGGCCTCGTCGTTCATGAGCTCGGACGCGCAGGGGATTCTCCTGGAGGCACGCCTGACAGAGCGTCTGAGAGCGGACTGGATTGGAGGCGGTTATGAAAGCTGGCAGCAGATGTGGGGCTGAGGAGGCCAGGCGGACGGACAGGCGCCCTCTCGCCCTTGGCATAGGCAGTTTCGTGAGGGACGACGGAGGCTACACGACCGTGGCGGTTGCCGTCTCGCTGCTCGTGAGCCTGGCGCTCGTGTTCTCCATCGCCTCGCTCACCTGGACGAATGCCAAGTCGGGGGATGTTCAGGCCGTGGCTGACGCGGCGGCAATGTCGGGCGCCAACGTGGTGTCCGCCTACGCGACCATCGCCCAGGTGCTCGACGCCTGCGTCCTCAGCATGGGACTCCTCGGCACGACGGTGCTCGGCGCCGGGCTGGTCCTGTCGGCCATACCCGTCGTCCAGGCGCAGGCGCCCCAGGTCATCGACGCGGGAAGACAGATCCTGGACGCCCGACGAGGTTTCGCGCGCTCGGCCGCCAAGGGCCTCAGTCGGCTGGAGGGCGCGATTCCGGCGCTCGTCGCGGCAAACGCCGCGTCCTGCGTCTCGGCGAACGCCACCGGACGCGATCGGTACCTGGGGACCGCGTTGGCCCTGCCCCGAGAATCCCACAGCGACTTCTCGACGCTTGACGACGAGCTGGACGGCAAGGAGCTCGAGAGGACCGCGGAGGAGCTCAGGGAGGCGACGCGTCGCAAGGAGGAGGCGGACCGGCGTGCCGACGAGGCCAAAGAGCGCGCCTGGAGGGCAGACTGCGTGGACGACCCTCTGTGCCTGCGCAGCAGGGCCGAGAGCCTTGCGGGTCTCTCGGGAGCGCAGAACCCAGACTACGCGTCGCCGGAAGCGTGGAGGTTCGAGTACGCCCGCGTCCGCGCGCAGAACTACTACCTGCGTCGCTGGCAGACGGAGCCAGGCGCGGGCTCCAATGCCGAGGAGCTTCAGCGCTCCTGCGCCCGTCGGGAGTTCTACCGCTTTGCCTGGGGCGAGGTATTGGAGGCGAGCTGCGTGGAGGAGGACGACGAGGTCTCTCTCACGCTTCCCGACCTGCCTCACACGACGCAGATGGTCATGGGCACGACGCTCTACACCGACCGCGTCTGGCCCTGCACCGTCGAGGGGGGCACACGGGTGCTCCACTGCTCGCTGTCGTGCCCCGGCGCGACGGGACCCTCTGCGGGAAGGTCGCCCCTCGCCGACGTCGATGCGGGCATCGCGCGACGCTGCGGGGCCTGCGGCATGGACGCCCGCGCGATGGGCAACGTGGCGGACGCCTCGACCAACATCAACAACGGCTTCGAGCACTACTGGCGCATCGTCGTGGAGGCGTCACGCCAGTATGAGCAGGCGCGCAAGGACGCCCTGGAGGCCGAGCGCCAGATGCGAAAGAAGGCCGAGGAGGGCGGCTCCGCCTTCGACAGGGCCATGGAGCTCCTTGCCGCGCCGCGCCCCAAGCTCAGTCCCCCGGGGTCATACGGGGTCGTCGCCGTCGTGGGCAGGGAGGCCCAGGAGCTTCCGGGCGGGCCGACGAGCGCGGTCCTTGCCGGTACGACGCTCCCGGGAGGCGTGGCGATCTCTGCGGCGACGCTCGCCCCGGACGAGGACACGGACGGCCATACCGTTCTGTCCAGCGTCTTTGATGGCATCAAGCGCGAGGGGCAGCCCCTTCTGATGACCCTGGTGGGTGACATGACGCGTCTGTGGGGCAAGCTGCTCGTGGGATACGGCTCCGCCTACGAGAGCGTCTCGACGGCCATGGAGGACGTCCTCGGGCGCCTTGACGGGGTGGGGCTTGGGCGCGTGTCCACCTGGCTGCGCGACAGGCTGTCGAGCATCGTCGAGGACATCGGCTTCGAGCCTGCCGACATGCGTCTCAGGAAGCCCGTGCTCGTCAATAGCCAGCAGGTGCTTGACAAGGCGGGCCTCGGCAAGCTCAGGACGGCGCGGGAGTTCTTCCAGAAGCTGCCGACGGACCAGGAGGGCCAAGTGCGCGCCTGCGTTGAGCTGGTGAGGCGCGAGCTTGGGGACGTCGAGTTCACGGTCGCGGAGATCCCCATCCCCGGCACGTCGCTCACCGTGCCTCTCAAGCTGCGCCTTGACAGCCTGCTGGGGGCTGTGTCATGAGCGCGCCAGCGGGCGGCGGACCGCGCGTCCGCGAGTGGCGGCGTCAAGGGCGGGACAGATGACGGTCGAGCTTGCCGCGCTGATTCCCGTCGCCCTGGCGGTGGCGCTCGTCGGCTACAACGTCGCCCAGTTCTGCGCGCTGTGCGCGAGCTTTGACCGCGTCGCGTACGACATGGTCGTGACCCAGGGGGTCGCACCCTCGGGCGACCAGAATGCCCCGACGGCATTGGCCCAGGTCAAGGAGGGCATCGAGCAGGTTATGGGCAACGCTCGCGTCGAGGTGGACGTCTCCGCGGACTCCCTGTCCTCGACGCCGCCAAGGGGAAGGGGGCTCGGCGTTCCCGTCTCGCCCTTCCTCACGGCGTTCACCTGCACCCTGAGGTACCGTCCCTGGCCGCAGATCTCTGACGTCGCAGGAGTCGGCCTGGGACTTCCCGTCACGGTCACGCATCAGCGAACGCTCGTGGTGGACCGTTTCAGGGCGGGGGTGGTGGTCTGATGAGCCTGGTGCGGGTGCGCCTGAAACGCTCGGGACGCTCCTTGGGGAGCTTCAAGCTGCTGCTGGGTTGGACAGAGCGGCTGCGCGGCCTGCTGGGAACCACAAGGGACGCGCGGCAGGTGATCTTGTGCCCCTGCTCGTCCATTCACAGCTTTGGCATGCGCTACCCCTTGGACGTCGCTCTGGTGGGAAAGGCGGGAACCGTCCTGCGTTCCGAGCGGCGTCTGGCTCCGGGGAGGGTCGTGGGCTGTCGGCAGGCCTGCCTTGTGATGGAGCGGCCCGCCCGTGGCGGCCCGTGGCCCGACGTGGGCGAGGTGCTGGCGTTTGAGGATAACGGCAAGACATGGGCGCCCGCAGGGGCGGAAAGGAGGGTGCGCTGATGGGGGTCACATGGACGTATGGGAGCGCGCGCCATGAGGGGCGGCAGGAAAAGGAAGCCGTCGCGCATCTCGCAGCCGGCGTGCGGGACGCGGGCGCGTCACGCACGGCACCGTCGGGAGGGGCCCGCGCGCGGCGACGGGGGCGACGGGAGGATTTCGAGCGAAACGCGACCTCGCAAGGCGCCCCCGGACAGGATGAAAAAAGGTCGTCGCAGGCCCCGGGGTGTCGGCGTGCGGGATGCGGCCCCGCACCCTCGCAGGAAGAGGCATCCGAGCCGGTGACAAGTGAGCCGCAGACAAAGGTCTGCCCGCGCTGCGGCGCGGAGCTCTTTGGAGACATGGGAATCTGCTACGAGTGCCTCTACGACTTCACGAGGCCCCGCAGCGCGCCCCCGACCCTGCCGGAGGCGGCCGAGCCTGGTGTGGTCGCGGCGGGCGCGGACGAGGCCGAGGAGGCCTGGGACCAGGAGACGGACGCCGACGCGTTCAACGAGCCATCCGACGCCACCATGAGGCTGGAGCCGGGAACGTACGGCGATTGCACGCTTGACGTGCTGAGCCTCAGGATACGCTCGTCTGACGTGGATGTGACCCTGCCTCTGGGGGAGGACCCTCTCATCGTGGGTCGCTCGCCCGACTGCGACGTCGTGCTCCACTCGCCGGCCGTGTCTCGCAGGCACGTGTGCCTTGAGCCGGTGGGTGACGGGGCGCTCGTGAGGGACCTTGGCGCGACGAACCCGGCCATGCTCAAGGGGAGGTCCGTGCGTGACGGGCAGCGCCTTGTTGTGGGGGACACCTTTGACGTGTGCGGCACGCTCTTCACGCTCGTGGGACCTACGGATTCTGCGTAAGATGGCATGCATGGCTGTGGCGGCGTCTGATCACGTGTCGGGCGCCGCATCTTGTGCGGATGGGGCAGCTGCGGCTGGTGTGCAGCCGGAGGAAACTTCGTCCATGACCGAGCTACGTACAGACCTCGATGACATGCGTCCGACCGCCGGCAGCGCGCACGGAAGTTGCTACGATTCCGTGCGGGTCTGAGTCCATGATGATCAGGTCGATCTCGCCTGGCATGGCAAAGGGAACAAAAAACCTGCTCGCGCCTACCTTTGTGGCGTCCATGAGAATGACGGTGCGATTGCCATGCCTCATAAACTCCTTCTTTGCCTCTGCGGTCACCTTGCGCTCCGCGAGAAAGCCCAAGCGCCTCTCGAATCCATCTGCGCCAAGGAATACCTTGTCGACATGGACATTAGCCAGAGAGGCTGCCAGCAGCGGACCATAATAGTGGTACCCACAACCAAGGATGCCTCCCGTGCAGATTGGCGTGACGTTTGGCATCCTTTGTGTCACGTAGTTGATGATGCCTGGCTCGTCGGTGATAATCGACAGGTTGGTTTTTGGGTTCAGAGCGTTCACAAACGCCAGCGTGGTGCTCCCAGACCCCACGAGGATTGTCTCGCCGTCGGTCACGAGACCTGCCGCGGCGTGTCCGATGGCATCCTTTGCCCGCGTATTTCTTCGCATGCGCTTGGGGAGGCTTGGCACCACAAGTTCCTTGACGGAAACGGCGCCACCATGGATACGCTTCAGCTTGCCTCCATACTCAAGCTCCGAGAGATCCGTTCGTATTGTGACGGTGGAAACTCCAAATGTCTGGCTGAGCGTTGCCACGTGCACAATTCCTTGCGAGGAGAGCAATGAAAGTATCTGGCGGCGCCGGTCATCCGATGTCATCCTCTGATTCGTGCTGCCCACGGTACCCCCTGTTGAAGACGACGGTTAAAGGAAAAGCGCGATACGCTCACACGAATGTTCATGAAAAGGAATACTGATGAGCGTGGCGACTTCGTTGCCTAGGATAACTCCATATTCAGGCAGGTCGGGTTAACCTTCGCTTTAAAGTATATATTACAAGACGAAAGACTTTCAATTACTTTCGTTTTGCAACCGTTAGTCGAAAAGAAAGTACCGCTCGGAGCAGTTTAATAAGCTCTTGAGGGGCCTAACTACCTCCCAACCTACTATTGCAAGTACCAATTCGGCAGACGGGAGGAGACTTTACAATGGTCAACATTCTTCTTGTGACCCATGGAGAGTTTGCGCAGGGCATCACATCCGCGCTTACGCTCATCATGGGCGAGGCTTCGGGGTATGCGACCGTCTCTTTGAACCCCGGAGAGTCTCCAGATGCCTTTATGGAAAAGCTGTCGGAACAGGTCAAGTCGCTTTATGACGACTCGCAGGGAGATGGCGTGCTCGTCCTTGTGGATCTGCTTGGCGGCACCCCATGCAACTGCATCGCCCGCATTATGAATGAGTTAGGAACCGACAAGATTCGCTGTGTGACCGGCTTCAGTCTTCCCATGCTCATCGAGTCAGTGAGCAGCAGAGATACGCAGAATCTCATGGAACTCGAAGAGGCAGCGCTCTCTTCTGGGGTCCAGGGAATGGTCAGCCTCATGGAAAAGGTTTTCGGCTAAGCAGGTACGTACAACCTAGTGTTGAGGGGAGGTCCGAGGTTATCGAGGGCTGGTCGAAGGCTGCACTTTCGCTTTGAACCTGCTGGGATGTGAAAGTAGAAGGTGAGAGTAGTGATCATACAAGCAGTTCTTGTTGCACTCATCACAACCTGCTGCACGTGGTGGTTTAGCCATGTCATCACGAGGACTTGGCTGTACCCCCTGTGGTCAGGATTTCTCGTAGGACTGGTGCTGGGCAGGCCCGTCGAGGGCATGATGATTGCTGCGGCAATCAACCTGCCTTACGTTGGTTTCATCACCGCCGGTGGCTCCATGCCTGGCAACCCGCAGTTTGCAGGCCCCGTGGGTACGGCGCTTGCGCTTGTCTCCGGGCTCGATGTGAACTCCGCTACGACAGTCGGTGTCATTCTTGGTAGCGTGACCATCATGGTGTGGACCGCCTATATGTCCATCAACACCCTTTGGGTCCACATGGCCGAGAGCTACCTGGAAAAGGGCAACATTCGTGCCATGAGGATGTGCAACTACGTTCCGTCGTTCTTCGTATCGCTTGTACTTAATGGCATACCTGCCATGCTCGTGGTGCTCTACGGTGCGCCGTTTGGCGAGTGGTTCCAGGCCTTTCCGCAGTGGATCGTTGACGGTTTCGGCATCGTTGGCGGCCTCATGCCCGCCCTCGGTATTGCCATGCTGCTTCAGTACCTGAACAAGCCCAAGCTGATGCCGTTCTTCTTCCTCGGCTTTGCGCTTGCAGAGTTCATGGGCCTCACCACGATGATGGTCACGTTCATTGCTGTCCTCATCGCAATCCTGCTCTACAACTATCAGTCAGATGGCACTAAGAAACTGTCTGGGGGCGAGGCATAATGGCGCTCTCTAAGAAGACGCTTGTCAAGAACTGGCTGTTCACCTACTCGTCCGAGACCTGCTACAACTACGAGCGACTTCAGGGTCTTGGCAACACGAACGCATTCGTTCCCGTCATCCGCGAGTTGTACCCCGAGGACAAGCAGGCGGAAGAGCTTAAGAAGTACCTCGTGTTCTACAACACCGAGCCGTCTTGGATGGGCACGATCATCAATGGCATCACCTGCGCCATGGAGGAGAAGAGGTCTGAGGGCGAGGACATCTCCGCTGACGACATCATGCTCATGCGCTCTTCGCTCATGGGCCCCATGGCAGGCATCGGCGACACGGTGTCACAGTCGATCGCGTACCCTATCCTTGCGGGCATCTGCATTCAGCTTGCGCTTGCGGGCAACTTCGCCGGCCCGATCATCTTTGACGTCGGCTACAAGATTCTCCAGCTCACGTGTGGCTACAACATGTACATGCTGGGTTACAAGAAGGGCCGCGACGCCATCGTAGACCTGCTTCAGAGCGGCATCATAAACAAGGTGCTCGATGCGGTCTCCATCATCGGTCTCATGGTCGTTGGCTGCATGACCGTTGGAAATGTGACGCTCGACCTCTCATGGCTCGAGTTCGACTGGACCAACGAGCTGGGCACCATCTCGCTCAACCTGCAGACCGGCGTCTTCGACGCGCTGCTCCCGGGCCTCCTCCCGCTCCTCGTGGTTCTCGGAACGTGGGCGCTTCTCTCGAAGAGGCAGGTAAAGCCCCTTACGATGGTGCTCGTCATCTTCGCGGCTGGCTTTGCTCTTGTCGGCATCAAGGCTCTCATGGGTCTCTACTAGGCCCCAATTGCGAGGACGCGCGCAGAAGCGTCCTCGTGCGTCGAGTACGCAGGGGTGCCCTCCTGTCCACACAGCGATGTCCCAATCGGGACAGGAGGGCACGCTAGTAAGGTCCCCGTCGCGTTTGCGCCGCGACGAGGGCTCGGTACGAGTATGAGCCTTTTGCCTGAGGGGCGAGGCTCTCCAGGGGGCAAAACATGGGAAAAAAGAAGGATTTGGATATCTACCCCTCAATCATGTGCTGCAAGCCGTGGGATTTTGAGGCCTACGTTCACGCCTTCGAGAAAACTGGTGTGGCAGGGATACACTTTGACGTGATGGACGGTCACTACGTGCCCAACATCATGCTTGGGGCAGAGGACTTCAAAGCGATTCGGGCGCTTACGAGCCTCCCCATCGACGTCCACATCATGGCCACTGAGCCTGAGCGTTTTGTCTCGTACTTCGATGTTCGAAGGGGAGACTCCTTGAGCTTCCACCCTGAGGTGTCCCTTCAGCCGTATCGCCTGCTCGAGAGCCTTCGCGCCGCGGGCGTCTCGGCTGGTTTGGCACTGAGCCCCGGTGTTCCGGTGTGCTATTTGGAGGAGTGCCTCGACGTCCTGGACTTTGTGATGGTCATGGCCGTGAATCCAGGATTTGCTGGCCAGAAGATGGTCCCCGATCACCTAGCCAAGCTGCGCAGGATCAAAACGATAGTCTCACGGGCGGACCATCCCATTGGCATCGTGGTTGACGGCAACACCATACCGTCGAATGCAAGGCTCATGCATCAGGCTGGGGCTACGGGCTTCGTCGTGGGCACGTCTTCGATCATTCAGGGCGGACCTGATGCGTTTGCCGAGAAGTACCGAGACTACCAGGCGCAGATTGCGCGCGTGGAGTAGCGCCTTCCCACAGCACCCTTGGGGCATTCAAAATCAAAGGAGAACAGAGCCATGAGCGTAAAGAATTTGGTATTTACCCGTATTGACGACCGTTTGATTCATGGACAGGTCATGACGGCCTGGATTCACCAGTTTCCGGAGTGCGCCCACATCATGGTCGTAGACGACCAGGTGAGCAAAGATCCGTTCATGACCAAGATGTTCCAGCTGCTTCTTCCCGAGGGAACAAGCATCGAGACGCTCTCGGTGGAAGATGCCGCCCCAAAGCTCAAAGAGGGCTTGCCTAAGCAGACCATATTGCTGGTAAAGTTCCCACTCACCATACAACGACTGGTAGATGCTGGTGTGGACATTGACTTCGTGAACATTGGCGGCATGGGCATGTCGGCGGGAAGGCAGAGGTTCTACAAGAATATCTCTGCGTCTCCCGCAGAGCGCGAGATCCTCAAGGAGCTTGTGTCAAAGGGAATCAAAGTTGAGATTAGGATCGTGCCCGCGAACAACGCCGTAAGCGTCGAGGGGCTTCTGAGGAAGTAAATCGATCTTGGTGCGACTGTCAATAGGTAAGGATGTCATTGTATATAGATTGGGCTGACGCACACCATGGACTTTTCACGATACCTCTCTCCCTCCGCATATCACGAAGGGAAGATGAAGGCCTGTAGACTTCATCGCATAGGTGAGTTCACTGCAGATATGGTTCCGATTCCTAGGCCGGTTGGAGAGCAGCTGCTGCTTAGGGTTGAGGGGTGCGGGGTCTGTGGCTCCGACATCCCAAGAATCTTCGAGCTTGGAACCAGCAGACAGCGTTATCCGCTCATCATCGGGCATGAGTTTGGCGGCACGATAGTCGAAGTTGGCGAGGGCGCCGATCAGTCGCTCGTGGGGAAGCGCGGGGCAGTTTTTCCCTGCATCCCATGCGGGACGTGCGACTCTTGCCTATCGGCCAACTATGCCATGTGCGAGGACTATGACTATCTTGGGTCAAGAAGCGATGGTGGGTTTGCGGAGTATTGCCTGGTGCCATCTGCGTGGCATTTCGTCGAATCGAAAAACCCCAGTCTTCCCGGAGAGGCCCTTGGCATGACGGAACCATGTACCGTCGCGCAGCATGCCATCAGGGAGGGCGGGGTTACCGCAGGCATGACCGTCCTCGTCATGGGCGCAGGTCCCATCGGCATCATGTCGGCTCGTTGGGCCCAGCTCTTTGGGGCGTCCGTCGTCCTATCCGAGATCGTTGAGGAGAAGTGCGAGTTTGCCCGAGCGCATGGATGCGATGTCGTCAACTCAAGTCAAATCGACCTTATCGAGCGGGTGCACGAACTTACGAACGGCAAAGGTGTTGACGTCGTGATCGAGGGCACCGGCGCGGGCGCTGCCTTGGGACAAGCCATCGAGTGCGTGAGGACGTTTGGCACCATTGTGATGATGGGCAATCCCGCAAACGACACGACCATAAAGCTCATGCAGCACAGCCAAGTCCTTCGCAAGGAGCTGAAGCTGCAGGGCACCTGGAACTCCCACTACGCCGACGCCCCCATCAATGAGTGGCGCTACACCGTACGTATGCTCGATGAAGGAAAGATGAAGGTCACTGACCTCATCACGCACAGAAGCTCACTCGATGACCTGCCTGCCCTCTGCGAGGGCATCAACGACCGCTCCATTCTCATCTGCAAGGCCATGTATGTGCCGGAGGAAAAGTGATGGCTGGAAGGGCTTCGACTGCGCTCGTGCTTCAAGAGCTTGGAGAGACCCTTCCGACGATTGACGACGGGCAGATTGACTGCCTTGTTGACGAGCTTCTGGTACCGGGACGTCGCGTTCTTGTGACGGCCGTCGGGCGCATGCTCATCTCGCTCAAAGCGTGGGTCAAGAGGCTCAAGCATCTGGGCGTTGATATCAACTACGTCGGCGCTGAGACGGAGATGCCCGTGCGCAAGCACGATTTGGTGCTCATTGGCTCAAGCTCCGGCGAGAGCCGTCTTCCGGCGGAGATTGCGCGTATCGCAAAGGAGCGGGGCGCAGACGTCTTCTATGTTGGATGCACGCCAGGAAGCGCCATTGATGCCCTTGCGTCGGAAAGGCTCTTGCTACGCGGACGCACGAAGTTTGCAGCTTCTGGCGAGTATGCCTCCAAGCAGCCGATGTCCACCCTTGTCGAACAGGAGCTCTTCCTTCTTGGGGACATCGTCGCGCTCGAGATCATGAGGCGCAGGGGATGGACCGAAAAGGACGTCAAAGACCGACATGCGAACCTGGAGTAGGCTATGAACTTCTCGGACTTCGTTGAAAAGCTCAAGGAGCTTGTTCCTCTGCCTCGCCCTGAGGTCAACCTGAGCTTTGATGAGTACGTTGACGTGCTCTACGACGTCGTCGAGCAGTGCGTCCAGGACGTCTGCCAAAGTGATGACGTGCGGGCGTTGCATGGCGTGAGGCATGATGTTGCCGCTGGCGGGCGCGTGTTGAAAGCTGCCGTGTCACGTGTGGCGATTCTCTCGGCTATTCGCTGTTGGAATTCGGATGGCCGCTTTAAGGACTGCACGAGCAAGGCCGTGGAGGATGGAGTCATCTCTCGTGCCAGAGACGGCCTGGGACTCTCCGAGAAGGAATCGGAGGAGTTTCTCAAAAAGTACTATGAGGCGGCCGAGAGACTCGACGGGAGCGATGGTCCAGACGAAGGGGTGGGGCGGGTCGGTCCGTCAGACGACCAGCGCATCACGAAGCAAATGATCATTTTGCTCCGCACGGCGTTTGCATCTGAATACGAGGGACCCGATGACGTGCTAAACGCCGCGGTCGTGGCCTCCTCGGTGCTGGTTCTTACCATGGAACGTATGGCCGCCCATCTTGGGCAGTCGTCAATGGTGGATGGCAATACGGCACTCATGAAGCACCCAAGGTTCTACGTGGCGCAGTAGAGCTAGGTGCGGCGTCCGGTCAGGTGCTGGACGCCGCCTGTCGGTATGCTGCCGCTTCGATGTCGTCGCGGCTCCGAACAAAAGCAGGCCAGAGGTCGTTAACCTCTGGCCTGCGTGCGTGCTGGTGGCGGGGAAGGGAGTCGAACCCCTGACACGGGGATTTTCAGTCCCCTGCTCTACCAACTGAGCTACCCAGCCAAGATGCTGTCAAACACAGCTCGTTTACTATAGCAAAGATGCGATCCCTGTCAACGGTGACGAACGAAATTTTAGAAGGCCCCGCCACCGCCACCACCGCCAAATCCCCCGCCGCCCCCGCCGGAGAAGCCTCCGCCCCCGCCCCCGCCGGAGCTCATGCTGGAGGCCGCCAGCGCCGCCGTGCTCACGTGGTGCGCCTGGCCGACGGCGCTCGAGAAGGCCTGCTGCGGCATGCCGCCCGGGCCGCCCCCGTAGTACCATCCGTAGACCGGCGCTACGACGGGATCCTCCAGGATCTGGGGCATCGTCGCCCTGAGCTGGTCGATGACCTCGTCCGCGACGCCGAGCACCACTGCCATGACCAGCAGGTGGTTCCAGAGGACCACGTCGGTGGGCACGGCCTCCTTGAGCCTCGTGAAGTCCTTGAGCCAGCGGCGCAGCGCCTCGAGCTTCGCCGTGATCTCGATGGCCTCGGGCGAGAGCGTGCGCATCTTGCCGCCCAGCACCCCCAGGACGACCCCCGTCAGAAGGAGTGCCGCCGCGATGCCGCCGCCAGGCGCGGGCGCGACGACGCCGGCGATGACGAGGAACACGGTGACGACGGCAAGCAGGACGTCAAGCACGCAGAGCGCGTAGAGGCGGCCCTTGCCGGTCTTGGCCTTGCTCGTGAAGAACCCTCGCGACGCGCACGCGCCGCCAACGACGTCCTCCCAGGTCTCGTAGGCGCCAGAGTACTTCTCTGCCTCGTCCTTCGCCACGCGCTCGACGTCCTTGAAGTAGAGCGCGTCTTCCGAGTCCGCCCATCGGGCGACCTTTTCGAACAGGAAGCGGAGCGTCGCGTAGTCAATCTTCAGCTTATGGTTGGGCTGGGAGCTGAGGTCCTTGTCCGTCCTGGTGAGGCGGCAGTCCTCCTCCGTCCTCTCCCTTCCCAAAAAGCCCGTCTTCCTGGTCCTGATGAGGTCGAGCTTCACCGCGCCGATGTCCGTGAGGCGCATGAGCGCCGCCGTAAGGTCCTCCCCGCGAGGCTTTCCGCCGTTGAGCAGGGCGCCTAGGACGGCAGGATGGTCGTCGCTGGGGACGTCGCGAAAGTACGTGTCATCAAACTGGGCCTTGTGGCTGCGCTGGTAGGACCCCCAGGCCGCGAGGCCCGCGACGATCGACCCAACCGCCGCGACCAGGTCAAGGCCGATCGCCCCCCAGCTTATGACGCGCGCCTGATGTCGACGCGCGTTGGCGTCATCCGCCCAGGCCTGCTCCTGGGTGAGAATGGACTGCAGCTTGTCCTGCTCGATGAGGGGCGCGGAAGCGAGCCACTCCGCCGGGAAGGTGATGCGCGCCTCGGCGTACTCCGAGCCGCCCACGCCGGGCACCGCATAGGTGACGTCGTTGCCGGTAAAGCCCACCGTCGCGTCAAGGGGCCCGTGGCCCCAGGCGCGCACGTTGTCCCCCGGCGTGACCGTCGTTCCCGCCGGCACGGGAAGGCTCACGGTGCAGCTGACGTTGGAGCTTTCGACGTCCCAGCCGTCCGAGACGAACTTCCAGTACAGCTCTGCGGTGTCCTGGTAGCGCGCCGCCAGGTTGCTGTCCGTGTAGTTTATGGCAAACGTCACCCGCTCGTCCGTGTGAGGCGAGTACAGCTTGACCCGTATGGTGTCGCCCTCGTCCGTGACCGAGTAGGTGTTGGGCTCTCCCGAGTCGGACTGCTCAAAGGGGACGAACGTCGTGCCCTCCATGATTCCCACGGCGCCGATGGAGGTGTGGACGTCCCTCCCGTCGTAGCTGCCCGTGGGAATGCTCCAATACACGCCGTTGAAAGAGCCGTCAAAGGCAAACTCGCGCGTCTCGCTCACTGAGACCGACCCGTCAGCGGCCACCGTGGCGCTGATGCGGACCTCGTCGATGGAATAGTCCTTTGCCAGGACTCGCAACGGGGCCGCCAGCACACAAAGGGCGAGAAGTGCGCATGCCATGACGATGCGGACATACCTGCGCGACATTCGCGGACGAGGCGTCATGAGATTCTCCCTTTGGGTAGAAGAACACTGTCCATAGCCAAATATACCAAAGCCGCCGGCGAAAGCCGAACGGGTCCGTAGCGGATGGTCGTGACGGATGGTATGTTCACGAGGGGCCGACGCTGCGTCGGCCGGAAAGGAAGGGACAGCATGGCGCTTGACGATAAGGTCGCCGCCCTACTTAACGAGCAGATCAACAAGGAGCTCTTCTCCGCGTACCTGTATCTCACGTTCGCGGACTACTACGACGAGCGCGGGCTCAAGGGGTTTGCCAACTGGTACACGATTCAGGTCGAGGAGGAGCTGGCCCACGCCAAGGGCCTCCGTCGTTACCTGCTTGACAATGACGTGCATCCCGTCATGGAGGCCATCGCCAGGCCCGACATGAGCTTTGACGACGACATGGGCCCCCTCAAGGCCGCCCTCGAGCACGAGCAGTTCATCACCAAGAGCATCTACGAGTGCTACCTTGCCGCCCAGAAGGTCAACGACCTGCGCACCATGAAGCTTCTTGACTGGTACATCGCCGAGCAGGGCGAGGAGGAGACCAACTCCAAGGACATGATCACCAACATGGAGCTCTTCGGCTCTGACCCCAAGGGCCTCTACGATCTGGACCGCGAGTACCTCTCCCGCACGTTCAACCCGCCCACCATCGCCATGTAGCCGCGCCGGGGCGTCGCCCCTCGCCGGCCCGCCCTCTTGCGTGCCGCTCGCCCGTGGGGCGGGCGGCACGTCGCGTCTTTGCCATATGCCCGGACGGCGAACGAGCTAGAAACTTACCGCGAACCCCCGCTCGTCGCGCACCGGCTCGATATCCTCCTTGAGGGCGATGCGGTAGTCGAGGGGACGGCGCGCATACACGCCGGCGAAGCCTCCGAACCAGGCGCTGATCTGGTCGTTGGTGCCCTGAAGCTCCATGGAGACGCTCCCGTCGCACTCGTTGCGCACCCAGCCGCTGCAGCCCACCCGCTCCGCCACGATGCGCGCGGTCCAGCGAAAGCCCACGCCCTGCACCTCGCCCGTGAAGCTGAGCCTGATCCGGCGCAGGCCCGGCCCCTCGCCGTCACCCTGCGCGGCCGCGGACGCGCGGTAGGCGTCCTTGGTGGACGCGCGGGACGCGCGAGAGTCTCGCAAGATCGAGGCAAGGTCAAGGCAGGTCATGTGAATCCCCTCCTCATACGTCGTCGGCATGCGCCGAGGGGCCGCTAATGCGTACAATACCATCAAGCGGCCCGTCTGCCCCGGCACTGGGGTGAGCTGCCCCAATCTGGACGAAGGCGCCGGGGCCGCAGCGTCCTCACGCATGAGCGCTTGGAGGTTTGATGAACGCCACCAGGAGGAACTTCCTCACCCTCGCCGGCGGGCTTGGGGCCCTAGGTGCCCTGGGCTGCGCCGCCACACGCCAGTCCCAGTCGCAGGACCAACCGCAGGGCCAGCCCCAGGACGACGCGCCGTCCGTGGACCTGAAGGAGTTCGAGAGCCTCAGGCTCGATACGGCCGCCTGGCGCTACGACAGCGACAACGACTGCTACTACCAGCTGGGGCTCACCTACTGCACCAAGCCGGGCAACGACTCGTACGAGTCGCTTGCCATCTTTGTGCCGGGCGCCTACTTTGACGCCACCAAAAAGGGTGACACGTACAGCTGCGTCGTCAGGAAGGACGCCACGGTCGGCAGCCTCAGCCCCGCCTGCGCGCCCGCCGTGCTTCCCATAAACTCCCTGCGCCTCAACGCCCAGTCCAGCCCCGAGTCCTACAGCTTCGAGGGGCTGTCGCGCTACCTCTCGGCCGGCCTGGTGTATGTGTACGCCGGCTTCAGGGGGCGTTCGAGCGGCTATACCAGCACCTCGAAGGACATGGTGCTCGGCGGCGCCCCCTGGCCCGTCGTTGACCTCAAGGCCGCGATACGCTACCTGCGCTACAACGCGGCGAGCCTTCCCATCGATCCCGAGCGCGTCATGGTCTTTGGCTATGGCGCCGGCGGCGGCCTGAGCGCCGTCCTGGGCGCCATGGGAGACTCCGACCTCTATGCCCCGTATCTGGACGCCATTGGCGCCGCCACGCATGACGCCGAGGGGGAGCCGCTCTCCGACGGCATCTACGGATCCGCCTCCTGGTGTCCCATCACGTCCCTCGACACCCAGGACAGCGCCTACGAGTGGATGATGGGGCAGTTCGCCGATGCCGACACGCGCGCCGACGGCTCCTGGACCAAGCTCCTCTCCATGGACCTCGCCAACGCCTACGGCGACTACGTCAACGCCATGGACCTCAGGGACAAGGACGACGAGGCCCTCACTCTGGGCGCGGTGAGCGACGGCGCCTACCTTGACGGCAGCTACTATGACTACGTCATGGGCACGATCGAGGCGGCGGCGGCGGACTTCCTGAGGAGTGCCAGCTGGCCCTACACGTACACGCCCGCGCAGATGGCCGACCCCTGCTTTCCCGGGGACCCCAACCTCAAGCGCGAGGCCGAGCAGGAGGTCGGCTCGCCGGGCGGTTCCTCCGGCGCCGCGACGGCCTCGCCGTCCGGTGTGAGCTCCGTGAGCTCCACGGTGTATGACAGCACGACGGCCTACCTGAGCTCCCTCAACGAAGGTAACCGCTGGATGACCTACAGCGCCAGCCGCGGCAGGGTGCGCATCGCGAGCCTCTGGGACTTCGTCGCGCACTGCCGTCCCGCCACGCGCCCCGTGTGCGGCTTTGACATGCTTGACCGCAGCTCCCCGTGCAACCAGCTCTTTGGCATCGGGAAGGAGAGTACGCTGCACTTCGACGCGATGGTGGGCGGCCTGCTCTCGGCCCACCACGACAGCTACGCCGCCGCCGAGGGCTATGAGGCCCGCTATGCGGACGACTGGGACGGCGACCTGGCCAAGAAGGATGCGTTTGACGTCGGCATGGCCGAGCGCGTCAACGCCATGAACCCCCTCTACACCCTCAGCGGGCGGTACGACGGCTACGGCAAGGCCAAGGTGGCGCCTCACTGGCGCATCAACTCGGGCCTGTTCCAGACGGAGACGGCCATCACGGCCGAGCTCAACCTGGCGCTGGCGCTCGACCACTACCAGGGCGTGTCAGACGTGAGCTACACCCCGGTGTGGGGCCGCGGCTTTGAGCTGGCCGAGCGTGACGGCGACGCCCAGGACAAGCTGGTCGAATGGGTGGTGGGCTGCTGCCCGCAGGCGGTCTCGGAGGTCGACTCGTCAGCGGGATGAGTTGATAGGGTAGGGAACGTGACGATATAAACAAAATAATCTAGTAGAACGTGTGGCTGCGCACAAGCCTCATTCTGCAAAAGTTAGAAATTTTTCTCCTTTCGTGCTAGACTCTTCTATAGTCATACGAGAGGAGCATGTTCATGTATAACGTTGGCGAGTTCATCGTCCATCCCGGTCAGGGGGTCTGCAAGGTCGAGAAGATCGTCGAGAGCCCCCAGGCCGCATACATGCTCATGCCGGTCAGCGCCCCTCATCCCATGCGCATCAGCTATCCCGTGGACCGAGGGTCACGTCTGCGCCCGGTGGTGTCACGGCAGGAGGCGCGTGACCTCATCGGCGAGTACACGGACCTGCCCATTGACAGCTACACCTCCAACAGCACCGCCCTGGAGGAGAAGTACTTCAAGGACAAGATCAGGCGGGGCAGCTGCCTTGACTCGGTGCGGACCGTCAAGACCTTCCGTCGTCGCATCGCCGAGGCCCGCGCCAACAACCGCAAGCCGCCCGTCGTATACGAGCGCCTGCTCAAGCAGGCCTGCGAGCGCTCCCTCGAGGAGCTTTCCGTGGCGCTCGACCTCTCCAAGGACGACGTCGCCGCGCTCTTCCAGTCCGGCCAGCCCGTGGAGGCCAACGCCAACTAGGCGGGCGTGAGCAAGCAGTTTGTTACAAGCCGGCCCTCCTCGGACGTTCCGTCGTAGAATGGTCCGGGAGGGGAGACGGGCGTCCCCTTGCCTACGAGCAAAGGGGAGTGACGTGTCAGAGACGGGCGACACCACCAACAATCGCGCCATCGTGACCGTGCTGGGCAACGATCGCCCCGGCATCGTGGCCGCCGTGACGGGCGCGCTCGCGGAGTGCGACATCAATATCCTCGACATCTCGCAGACCATCCTGCAGGGCATCTTCACGATGACCATGCTCGTGGACCTGGCGGGTGCGAGCGTGGAGTTCAGGCACGTCCAGGACCGGCTCGACCGGCTCGCCCAGGACCTCTGCGTGCAGGTCAACCTGCAGCGCGAGGACGTGTTCAATTACATGTACAGACTGTAGTCTCTGTGAGGGCCCCGGCTGCGGGGATGACGCCTGACCCTTCGCGCGGCGCGGGCGGGCAGTTGGGAGAGGTCCATGGCGGACGGCATCAAGCAACGCATCGAGAGGCGCTTTCTCGGCCGAAACGAGACGTCCGCCTTCTCGCATATCGCGGACGTGTATCCCATGCCGTCCGAGGGCATGGGACGCCTCCCGGTGTCCGACACGCTCTACGAGGGCATGAAGCGCGTGGACGCGGTGCCGTCCGAGCTCTATGCCCAGCGCCACGTCAAGCGGGGCCTGCGCAACGCCGACGGATCGGGCGTGCTGGTGGGTCTCACCACGATCTCCGACGTGCATGGCTACACCAAGACCGACGGCAGGCTCGCGCCCGACCGCGGCGAGCTCAAGCTCAGGGGCTATCGCATAGGCGACCTGGTGAGCGGTACTCACGACGCCGACCGCTTTGGCTACGAGGAGGTCGCCTTCCTGCTGCTCTCGGGCTTTCTGCCCACCCAGGGCGAGCTCGACGACTTCAAGGCTCGCATCGCCGCCCGACGCCAGCTCCCCGAGGGCTACCTCGACATCTTTCCCCGCACCACCTACAGCCACTCGATCATGAACGTGCTGCAGCGCGCCACGCTCCTGCTGTATGCCTTTGACCGCAACCCCGACGAGACCTCGGCCGAGCACGAGATCGACGTCGCCATCTCGCTGTTGGGGCGCTGGCCGCGCGTCGCCTCGCTGGCCCATCAGGCCTACGTCGCCGAGGCGGACGGCACGCGCCTGAGGGTCCCGCCGGCACGGGAGGGCTACACCATGGCCGAGACCATCCTGGACGTCCTTCGCGGCGACGAGGGCTTCTCGCGCGAGGAGGCCATGATGCTCGACGTCATGCTCATGCTCCACGCCGAGCACGGCGGCGGCAACAACTCGAGCTTTGCCTGCCGCGTGCTCTCGTCCTCGGGGACGGACGCCTATAGCGCCTATGCCGCAGCCCTCGGCTCGCTCAAGGGGCCCAAGCACGGCGGCGCCAACTTCAAGGCGGGCAAGATGATGGACGACATCGCCGAGCACGTCCGTGACTGGTCGAGCGATGACGAGGTGGCCGCCTACCTCATCAAGGTGCTCAGAGGGGAGGCCTTTGACCATGCCGGCCTGATCTACGGGCTGGGGCATGCGGTCTACACGATCACCGACCCCCGCGCGGAGGTCGTGCGCTCCTATGCCGAGTCCCTGGCGCGCAAGAAGGGGCAGCTCGACAAGTTTGAGCTCATCCGTCGCGTGGAGCGTCTGGGCCCCGAGGTCATGCGGGACGTCATGCACATCAGCAAGCCTATCTCCACCAACATCGACATGTACACGGGCTTCGTCTATACGATGCTCAAGATACCCGAGGACCTCTTTACGCCCCTCTTCGCCCTGGCGCGCGTGAGCGGCTGGGCGGCCCATCGCATGGAGGAGCTCTTTGGCTCGGCGCGCATCATCAGGCCCGCCTACAGCTCCTACATGACGGAGCGCCCCTACGAGCCCATCGAGAGCCGCTAGCAAGAGCGCTAGCGCGGGCCGTTCGGACGGGGGCGGAGGCCGCCTTCGTCCGACGCGCCCTGCGCCCTAGTTCGTGCCGCCCCGCTCGCCGTCCGTCTCGTCCAGGAGGCCTCCGCCCGCGCCCGCCGCGTCAATCTCGTCATCGTCGATGCGAAGGGGCTTGAAGCTCGCCGTGTCGCCGCCCACGAGCTCGTGTTCGACCTCGACGACGGACTCCTGAAGCTCAGCCTGCATGTCGGCCGAGAAGATGTCCTCGTCGTCGCCCTCCATGCTCGCGCTCGTCGCGGCGGCGTGCAGGGCCTGTTCCTGCTCCTGCTGCCCGCTGACGCGCCTGAGACGGTGCTGGCGCTTCGTGCGCCCGAACAGAGGCACGTACTCAAAGATGATGCTCGAGTTCTCCAGGCCGTACCAGCGCGCCGGCGACCCGGCAAAGCGGCGGATGAAGTACTTGGCGCCGATGACGTTGGCGTTGAAGCCCGAGATGTCCGACTCGGGGGAGAGCATCTTGCGAATCAGGCAGAAGCGGAAGTCGCCCACCTTGCCGCGGTTGCGGTAGATCGAGTACTTGTGGTCCTGCGGCTCGAGGTTGTTGTGCTGCATGAGGTCCGCGACGATCTGGTACAGGTAGGTGTTGACGCGCTGGTTGACGCGGAAGCCCAGGCGCAGCTGAACCTTGAAGACGAAGTTGGTCCCAAAGTCGTTGACGATGAACTCGTGCGTGTACGGCTCGTTCGTGACCTTGATGTTGAGGAAGTAGTACGCTCGCGCGCGCTTGGGCTGCTTGTCCAGGATGGAATAGAGGATGTCGCGGTCAAGCTTGTCATGAGAGGAGTCGTTGGTCAAAAAGACCAGGTTGTCGGCCGTGTAGGGAAAGTCGGTGTCATGCGAGAGAGCCTTGAGCTGGTCAAGGTAGCGAGCCACGGGCAGATACACCGACTGGGTGTGCTCTATGGCCGTGCCGCGCCGCCAGATGTACATGACGGCGAAGATGAGCGTCGCCATGAGGACGGTGAACCAGCCGCCGTGGAAGAACTTGGTGAGGCTCGAGAAGAAGAACATGAGCTCGATGGCGCCGAAGACGCACGCGAAGACGACGGCGAAGGCGGTCTTCTTGCGGTTGTGCGAGAGGTAGGCAAAGAGCAGCATCGTGGTCATGAGCATGGTCACCGTAATGGCCAGGCCATAGGCGGCCTCCATGGCGCTCGAGCGCTGAAAGAGGAGCACCACGAAGATGCAGGCGATCCACATGATGGAGTTGACGAGCGGAATGTAGATCTGCCCGCGCGTCTCGGAGGGATAGTTGATCTTCATGTGAGGCAGGAGGTCAAGCCTGATGGCCTCCGAGACGATGGAGTACGAGCCGGTGATGAGCGCCTGCGAGGCGATGATGGCGGCGAGGGTGGAGAGCACGACGGCGAGGACGCGGAAGTTCGCGGGGATCATCTCGAAGAACGGGTTGAGGTCCTCGATGCGCGCGAGCTCCTGGTTGTGCTGGTTCACGAGGATCCAGGCGCCCTGTCCCAGATAGTTGAAGATGAGGCAGAGCTTGACGAAGGGCCAGGTACCGTAGATGTTGGCCTTGCCCACGTGGCCCATGTCGGAATAGAGGGCCTCCGCGCCGGTGGTGCAGAGGAAGACGTTGCCCAGCACCATCACGCCGGCCGCGTTTATGCTCCCGTCAAAGAGGAAGGTGAGGCCGCGCAGGGGGTTGAGGGCGCGCAGCACGCTGAGGTTGCCCCCGACGTTCATGAGGCCCGCCGCCCCCAGGTAGAGGAACCACAGGGTCATGATCGGGCCAAAGAGCCGGCCGATCGTGGAGGTGCCGGCGCGCTGGATCAAAAACAGCGCGCAGAGGATCGTGACGGTGACGATGATGACGATGCGCTGGTTGTCGCCGATGACCTGATGGACGGCGTCGATGGTCCTGAGGCCCTCGATGGCGGTGGTCACCGTGACCGCGGGCGTCAGGATGCCGTCCGCCAAAAGCGCCGCCCCGCCGATCATGGCGGGGAGGATGAGCCATCGGGCGCAACGCTTGACGAGGCTGTACAGGGCAAAGATGCCGCCCTCGTTGTGGTTGTCCGCCTTCATGGCCACGAGGACGTACTTGACGGTCGTGATGAGCGTGAGGGTCCATATGATCAGCGAGAGGGCGCCGAGCACGGCGTCCTCGCCCATGGTGGCCAGGCCGCCGTTGCCCGACACGATGGCCTTGAGCGTGTACATGGGGCTCGTGCCGATGTCGCCGTACACCACGCCAAGGGTCACGAGCATCATGCCTGCGGAGAGGGGGATGCCGGCGCGCCTGAGCCTCGTGCGCCGGCTCGCGGCGGCCGTGTCGCCGGCGGTCTGTGCCGTAGTCTTCGTGTTCATAGCATCCGTTTCGTCGAGCGGGACAAACGTCATGCGCCGCGCCCGGCCCCAGGCCGGCCGGCGGCGCCAGCACCCCTAGTGTAGCCATGCGGCGCCCGGGATGCCACGAATCCTTTAGCTCGCGTTAATGTCGGGGCATGAGCCTCGGGAGGACGACATGCGACATGATTGACGGCCGCCGCGCGTCATTGGGGCGGCGTGGCGTCAGGCAGACCGTCAGGGCCGTGTCGTTCGTCTCACCAGGTAGCAGTGATGGACCTGGGGGGAGCGCGAGAAGTCCTCCGGGATCGTCCGGTCGGTGATGTCCTCGACGCCAACGCCTGCCTTGGCCAGGGCGGCCACGTCGGGCTTGAAGCGCCTGAGGTTGCACGAGAAGAGCGCCACGCCGTCGCGGGTGAGGAGCCGGGACACGTCGATGAGCAGCTCCACGTGATCGCGCTGCACGTCCCAGCTGCCCTGCATGCCCTTTGAGTTGGAGAAGGTGGGCACGTCGCAGAACACGAGGTCCCAGCGGTTCCTGCTGTGGCGCTGCTCGTTGACCCACGACAGGACGTCCGACTGGACGTACTCGTGCTCGCGTCCCACGAAGCCGTTGCGCGCCATGTTGCGACGGGCCCACTCAAGCGAGGGTCGGCTCATGTCCACGGTCGTGGTGTACTTGCAGCCGCCGTCCGCCGCGTAGCAGGTCGCGCTTCCCGTGTACGCAAAGAGGTTGAGGAAGCGCTTGGACCCTCGAGTCTGCTTGGCCATCTCGCGCACGAGCGCGCGGGTGTCGCGATGGTCCAGGAAGATGCCGCAGTCCAGACGCAGGTCAAAGTTGACCTCAAACGTGAGGCCGCCCTCGTCGATTAGGTGGGCGCCGCGCGGCAGCTCGATGCGAGACGCGCCTTTGCCCTCCCGTCGCTCCCGGCGCGGCCCGTAACGCCCCTCCGCCGCCGCCTCGGCGGCGTACTGGGAGCCGCCCCGCGCCCGAACGCGGGTCCTCAGAAACACGTTGTCGGGGCTCACGTCCAGGACGTGCGGGGCGAGCGAGAGGACGTCCAAAAGTCGCCTGCGGGCGAGGGCGGGGTCAACGTCCTTGGGAGCCGCGTACTCAAACACCTGCAGCCAGGGCCCCCGGCTCCCGCGCTGGGGCGCGAGCTCCGACCGGTGGAAGAGGTCGATGGTGACGGCATAGTCGGGGAGGTCGGCGTCATAGACGCGATAGCAGCTCACGTCCTCGCGCCGCGCCCACTTTGCCCTCTGACGGGCCATCTTCGCCAGGCGTCGCGCAAACTGGTCGGAGCCCGCCACGAGCACGGGGAGCCTCAGGACGGCGCCCCCGTGAGGGTTGGGAAGCTCCGCCGTCGGCGGCGTCGGCTCCGCGTCCGCCTCGCGCGCCGCCCCGTAGCCGTGCAGGACCGCCCCGTCTCGCCCCACGATCACCTCGGTCGTGGTGGAGGGCCTGCGTCCCAGGACCTCGTCGACGACGGCGTCACGCGCGAGGGCGGCCGCCCCGCCCTCGCCTGGCGCGGCGCGAATAGAAGGTGTCAAAAGATGGATCCTGCTTTTACTGAAGTTTGCGCTTTTTTTTTTTTTCAAGCAGAAGACGGCATACGAGATATTGGCGTGACTGGAGTTCAGACGTGTGCTCTTCCGATCCCATCATGCGGTCCGCGATGGCGTCCTTGGTCCTCATGGCAACGAACTGCGTGTTTCTGAGCTGGGCGTTGGTGCCGTGAGCGTCGACGACGATCGTGGCGCCCTGGGGCAGCTGGTCCTCCCACGCCAGGGACGAGACGCCCGCATGCAGCGCGTCGGCGTCCCGGGCGTCCACGCCGCCCAGGACGAGCACCACGCGCGAGGCGAGGCGCGACCATAGGCATGCCCGATAGGCGTCGCGCACGCTCCCGCGAAAGGCCACCTGCCCCGTCAGGGGGCGCACCCCGGGCGTGCCCAGGGACCTGAGCTCGTCCGCGAGCAGGCCCTCGAAGCCCTTGGGGCAGCTGGCGAAGAACGCGTGGTCGCTTGCCGTCGTGCTGTTCTCATTCATCATGGCACCCTTTCGACTGCTACGTACGGTACCATGACCCCAGGCGTCGGGACCTCGGGGAGTCGCCCGCCCGCAAGATGCACGCCAGGCCCGCCGGCCCGCCGGCGTCGCGCCTCTCAGCCCGAGGGGGCGCGACCGTCCGCCCAGGCCTCTGACCGCGCCCCCGCAGCTTCAAGTAGTATCAGACATGTCAGGTTGGAGCTGGGCGTTCCGCAGCCACGACATACGTTGGAGGAGAAGACCATGGATCAGAAGACGCAGGAGAAGGTCCGGCTGTGGAAGGACCATGTGACGGAGCCTGACCTCAAGGAGGAGCTCGACGCGCTCCTGGCGGGTGACGAGGAGAAGCTCAACGACGCGTTCTATCGCGATCTCGCCTTTGGCACGGCCGGCTTGCGCGGCATCCTGGGCGTGGGCACCAACCGCATGAACGTCCACGTGGTGGCCCAGACGACCCAGGGCGTGGCCGACTATCTCAACAAGCACTACGAGTCGCCGAGCCTCGCGCTCGCGCGCGACTCCCGCCTCAAGGGCGAGGACTTCCAGCGCGTCGCGGCGGGCGTGCTTGCCGCCAACGGCATCCATGTGTACGTGTACCCCCGCATCGAGCCCGTCCCCGCGCTCTCCTTCGCCGTGCGCTATCTGGGCACGAGCGCGGGCATCGTGCTGACGGCCTCCCACAACCCCGCGGCCTACAACGGCTACAAGGTCTACAACGACAACGGCGGCCAGATCACCGACGAGGCCGCCGCGGAGATCAGCCGTAACATCGAGTCCGTCGACGTCTTCGGCGGCATCAAGATGATGGACTTTGAGGAGGGCCTCAGGCGGGGACTCATCGAATGGACGCCCGAGGAGGTGCTTGACGCCTTCATCGAGAGCGTCAAGAAGGTCTCCGTCCCCGGCTTCAAGGCGGACGAGTCCTACTCGGTCGTCTACACGCCCCTCAACGGCACGGGCATGGAGTGCGTGACGCGCATCCTCAAGGAGATCGGGGTCGAGAAGGTCTCGGTGGTGCCCGAGCAGAGCGAGCCCGACGGCAACTTCCCCACCTGCCCCTATCCCAACCCCGAGTTTCGCGAGGCGCTCCAGCTTGCCCTCGACCTCGCCGAGAAGGTCAAGCCCAACCTCGTCGTCGCCACCGACCCTGACGCCGACCGCATGGGCACCGCCATTCCCCACGACGGCGCGTACAAGCTCCTCAACGGCAACGAGATGGGCGTCCTGCTCATGGACTGGCTCGCGCAGATGGCCGCCGACAACGGCGAGGACGTCAGCCGCAAGGTGGCCGTCACGTCCATCGTCTCGTCCGCCATGCCCGACGCCCTCGCCAAGGACCAGGGCTTTGAGCTGAGGCGCGTCCTCACGGGCTTCAAGTACGTGGGCGACCAGATTGACCAGCTCAAGGCTGCGGGCGAGGAGGACCGCTTCCTCATGGGCTACGAGGAGTCCTATGGCTACCTCGTCGGCACGCACGTCCGTGACAAGGACGCCATCGTCGCCGTCGAGATGTGCGTCGAGATGGCGGCTCACTATGCTGCGCAGGGCAAGGACCTCTATGAGGTCATGGAGGACCTGTACCAGCGCTATGGCTATTACCTCAACGGCATCGTCAATGCCTCGTTTCCCGGTGCCCAGGGTGCCAGGAGGATGGCGGACATCATGCAGGGGCTGCGTGACGAGCCGCTCTCCCAGATTGCGAGCCTTGCCGTCGAGGGCGTCACCGACTACGCCACGGGCGCGGACATGCCGCGCGTGGCGGGCCTGCAGAAGGAGGCCCCGCAGGTCCTGCCGCCCGCCGATGTGATCGAGTACCGTCTGGCGGGCGAGAACAAGGTCATCTTCCGCCCGTCGGGCACGGAGCCCAAGGTCAAGGCCTACCTCTTTAGCAAGGGTGCCACGCGCGCCGCGTCCGAGGCGGTGCTGGACGAGCTGAGGGGCGCGTGCGAGAAGATTCTCTCATAGGTCAGGGCGCCGCGCGATTGTTCGCTTGCGTCACGAGCCCCCGCCGACGTCGGCGGGGGCTCGCTGTGTGCGGGAGGGGCGCAGGAGAGAGCCGCGCGCCTCGACGTTCTAGTCCTTTTCGGCGTCGGAGGAGCCCGACGTGCTGCCACCGCTCAGCGCATAGAAGGAGGTGGCGTTGGCGGCGACGGTGCCCACGCTCCAGCTGTGAGCCGACGCTGCGGCCGAGGTCGGGTCATGCAGCGTGACCGAGCCGTCGTCGTTCTTCCTGACCACGAGCGCCCAGTGGGCATAGGGGCCGTCAAAGCCGGCCTTGAGGCCCACGATCGCGACGGCGCCCTTGACGGACAGGATGTCCTCGAGCGTCTCGGCGGAGGGGCTGGCGTATGCCTTGCACCCGAGGCCGAGCTGCGTGGCCTCGTAGGTGAACAGGTCGCCGGTGGTGGACGCTTCGTCGGTGGTGCCGTAGCCCTTGTCCTGGGCGTCGGCGGCAAAGGCCGCGGGCGTCTTGTCCGTCTTGCCCGTCAGCCCCATGTAGGCCATCGCAAGGCTCGTGGGACCCGACCCGGTCACGCCCATGACGCTGCCCGCGTAGTCCACGTAGCCCCAGCGCACGTCCCAGTCGTACAGCAGGGGGAAGCTGCCCTTGTCGTTGGGCTGACCGTAGTCGGCGGGCTTGTGCTCCGCCGTGGCATAGGCGCTGACGAAGTCGACGGCCTCGGGCTCGTTGACGGCCAGCTCAGGAATGCGGGGGTCAGGGTACTGGTCGGCGTTTCTGGCGATGGCGGCGAGCTTCTCGCCGCGGTCGAGGGCGGGGGAGAACTTGCCCGTGAGCTCCTGCGAGGCGCCGACGGCCACGCGGGCGTCCCACTGGTTGGTGGACGCCTGGTCGTCATTGCCCCCTGCCGCCTGTTTGGCCGTGCAGCCCCGCACGCAGCTGGACACGCCCAGGATCAGGATGAGCACGAGCACGAGGGCGGCGGCGGCGAGGACCAGCATGCGGTTGGATATGCCGTAGCGCGCCAGCAGGTCGCGTCGGCGCCCGTCGAAGTTGATCTGCTGGCTGCGCCCCCTCAGGGAGTAGCCGGTGTCCCTGCCCGTGATCGTTCGGTAGTTCTGGTCGCTGCGGTACTTTGAGTTGCGGCGCTGCGGACCGATGGCTCTCGAACCGCGCCCGCCGCGCGACTGGGACCCTATGCTGGTGCGACGGGGATCGTCCCTGCCGACCCTCGTGCTGGGGACGTACGGTGCGTTGCCGTCGCTGGGCCGACGGCCCTGCCTACCCATATTGCGTGCCATGAACTGTCCTCTTGTCGATTCATGCGTCAGGAGCGCATGCCAAGGCGTACCATTCCATACTATTGCATTATGACGCTCCCGCGCCAGGCGGCGTGGCCTTTGGGTGCCCACGAGGCAGCCAGCGGCTGTCCGGGGCCCTGGTGGCCGGGGTGCAGGGTTGGGACATAAGGCCGGGCGCCAGGCAGGGCGACAGGGCGCCGTCATCGTCGGAGAGGAGGCCCACATGGCGGACGTGCGGGGCATCGTAAGGCAGTTCTTGAAATTTGGCGTCGTCGGCCTCGTCGCGTTCTTCATCGACTACGGCATCCTCATGCTGCTGTCCGTGGGCCTGCGCTGGGATCCCGTCCTGTCGGCGGGCATCTCGTTCGTCATATCGCTCATATTCAACTACGTCGCCTCGATGCGCTACGTCTTCACCCGGCGCGACGACCTCAGTCGGCAGCGCGAGTTTGTGGTCTTTGTAGTCCTCTCTTTCATCGGCCTTGCCATCAACGAGCTCTGCATGTGGCTGGGCACGACGGCCCTGGGCGCCTCGCCGCTGGCCATCACGGCCACCAAGCTCATCGCCACCACCATCGTCATGGTATGGAACTTCCTCAGCCGCAGGCGCTGGCTCGACGCCGGTGAGGCCGGCTAGGGCCTGTGCCGGCCGTATGCGTACCGCTGGGCCAGACGATGCGCCTTTGCCGTGCGGCGCACATGTAGTATTCATGTAGAGAGCGAAACACGGAAGTAATTTTCACCAAATTGTATACCTTATCGGATATCCTTACGAGCAAGTGTATGGCAGGAATCCTTCAGGCTCGCCCTGATGGCGTTCGAGAGGATCGGTCGATGGTCAAGAGGCGTAATAACAGGCAGGATGCGATCAGGGACATCGTGCGCGGCAAGTCGATCAGGACCCAGCGCGCGCTCGTGGACGAGCTTCAGGCCATAGGGTTCAACTGCACGCAGGCGACCGTGTCGCGCGACATCGCCGACATGGGGCTGCGCAAGCTCAGCGACGGCATCTACGTCCTGGCGGAGGACCTGCACCTGCAGCGCATGGTGTCGGAGTTCGTGCTGACCGTCGAAATCGCCAACAACCTCGTCGTCATCAAGACTCAGCCCGGCACCGCCTCGGGCGTGGCCGCCGCAGTGGATGCCGCGCTGCTTCCCGAGGTCAAGGGGTCTGTCGCCGGCAACGACACGGTCCTGGTCATCTCCGGCAGCGAGGAGGCGGCGCAGGACCTCACGCACCTCATCGGCAAGCTTCAGAACGCCCGTCGTTAGGCGTCCCGCCCGCGTCGCCCGGGAGGCGACGGCTGCGCCTTGGCGCACGGACGCCCAAGGGGCAAAGACGACGTCAGGACAGCGTGCAGGCATGCCCCTCAGGCCGACCTCGTAGGTCGGCCTCATGCGTCGTCCGTGCAGGCCTCAAAGGCCGTCCGTGGCGCCGGTCAGGCGCCCGCGCCCGTCGTGCCACCGCCCGTCTCGCCCGTCGTCGAGGGCGTCGTCCCCGTCGTCGTCTGGGTCCCGGCGCCGTTCGTCTTGGTCGTGCGGGTGTCCTGGCTGGCCTCGGCGCCCTCCTCCTTCTCCTCCTCCTCCTTGGGCTTGGGTGGCGCAAGAATCGCGTTTGTCCAGCTCAGCGTCGTGGGCGTGGCAATGCCCGAGATGGACGCGTTGGTCTTTGAGAAGGTCCAGTCGCGGTTGGGCTTGTACGTCACGGCCTCCTTGGTGGTGGGAAACTCCTCGCGCGCGACGCCCTCGAGGGCGCCGTTGAGGAACTTGGCGAAGATGGGGACGGTCGTGTTGTAGGGGTGGCCGTACGACCCGCCCACGTAGACCGCCGCCTCCTGCTCGTAGCCGCACCAGATCGCCACGGAGAGCTGGGGCGTGATGCCGCAGAACCAGAGGTCGCGGTAGTTCTCGGACGTGCCGGTCTTGCCGGCGACGGGCTGGTTGACCTTCATAAGCGAGGTGAGCTGGCTTGCGGTGCCGCCGCCCTTGCACACGCCCTCCATGACCTCGCGGGAGGCCTGTGCGACGGGGGCGCTGATGGCCTGGGTCGGGCTGTCCTCATGCTGGTAGACCACATTGCCGTTGCGGTCCTCGATCTTGGTGATGGCCACGGCGCCTCGATGCACGCCGTTGGTGGCGACGGTCGCATAGGCCTCCGCCATCTGGATGGGGGGGATCCCCGTCGTGCCCAGCGTCAGGGAGTCATAGGCCTCCATTGGCTCGCGAATGCCCAGCGACTGGGCGGTCGAGACGATGCTCTCCGACTTGACCGCCTGGGCCACCTGCACGAAGCCGGTGTTGGACGACACGGCGAAGGCTCGTGCCAACGAGATGTTCCCGTAGTTCGCGTTGGCAAAGTTCTGGACCTTCCAGGTGGAGGTAAAGCGCATGGGCGAGTTGCATGTGAGGTAGATGTTGGGGTTCATGCCCTGGGATATGGCGTCTATCAGGGTGAAGGTCTTGAAGCTCGACCCCACCTGGCGTCGGGCGTCCGTCGCCATGTTGTATTGGCTCGTGTGGTAGTCACGTCCCCCGACCATGGCGAGCACGTAGCCCGTGTTGGGGTCAATGGCCACGAGGGCCGCCTGGAGCTTGGGGTTGCCGATGGCGCTGAGCTGGGAGCTCACGGCGTCCTCGGCGGACCTCTGCGTCGCGGGGTTGAGGGTCGTGTAGACCTTGAGGCCGCCCTTCATGATGGTGTCCTGGTCAAAGTCCTGGAGGAGCACCTGCTTGATGTAGTCGGTGAAATAGGGGTACTCGTTCTGCGCGTCGGTGAAGCTGCCCTCGTTGGTCTCCAGGGGCTCGGCCACGGCGGCGTCGTGCTCCTCCTGCGTGATGTCGCCGGCGGTCAGCATGCGGTCGAGGACCGTGTTGCGGCGCGTCGTGGCGAGCTCGGGGTTGGCGAGGGGGTCATAGGTGGTGGGAGACTGGGGCAGGCCGCAGAGCGTGGCCGCCTCGGCGAGCGTGAGGTCCTTGGCGTCCTTGTCAAAGTAGGTGACCGCCGCCGCCTCGATGCCGTAGGCGCTGTGGCCAAAGTAGATGGTGTTGAGGTACATGGTCAGGATCTGGTCCTTGGTGTACATCTTCTCCATCTGGACGGCGATGTAGGCCTCGCGGACCTTGCGCTTGAGCGTCTGCTCAAACTGCTCGTCCGAGAGGACCGTGTTGCGCACCAGCTGCTGGGTGATCGTGGAGGCGCCTTCGGAACCGCCGCCGAGCTGGACGACGGCCGCGCGGACGATACCCTGGGGGTCCACGCCGTTATGCTGGTAGAAGCGCTTGTCCTCCGTGTCGACGATGGCCTTGAGGACGTAGTCGGACATCTGGTCCTGCTCCACCGTGCGACGGTTCTGCACGTAATACTCGCTGATGACGGAGCCGTCCGCGGCATAGACGGTGGTGGGCTCGGCCACGAGGTAGGCGTCCGCCGAGGAGTAGTCGGGGAGGTCCTGAAGCCACTGGCTCACGAGGGCGCCGAGCGATATGCACAGGGCAAGGACCAGGAGGGCGACAAAGCCGAAGATGCCGGCGATGCCAAATCCCACGATGTGCGTGCGCGAGCGCGTACGAGCCCGACGGGTGCGAATGCCCATGTATGCCTCCTTGAACAAACAGTCATGCATCATTATAGGTGACCTGCCCGCCCATCCCGCCCTGCGCCCAGGGAACGCGGCGTGGCAGGGGCGTGCGGCGCCCGCCG
>NZ_LN898211.1:888108-903327 GCF_001457795.1 Olsenella massiliensis
TGGCAGGGGCGTGCGGCGCCCGCCGCGCGGCGGGTGGGGCGCGTCGCCTTGGGAATGTGCGACGCGGGCTCTGCGCTGGGCGGCAAAGGCCCGCCGAGCGTGATTGTGGCGACCGCGCGCCGGCCGATTCAGGTACCCTTACAGGGTGTGGCTGACATGGTGGAGCTATGTAGGCGAGCATGCGGCAGGGGGGCATCACATGAAGGGCATCATTCTGGCGGGCGGCTCGGGGACGCGCCTCTATCCCCTCACCACGGTCACGTCCAAGCAGCTGCTGCCCGTCTATGACAAGCCCATGGTCTACTACCCCCTCTCCACGCTCATGCTTGCGGGCATCCGGGACATCCTGATCATCAGCACGCCCCAGGACCTCCCCAACTTCCAGCGCCTGCTGGGCGACGGGTCCGACTTTGGCATCACGCTCTCGTACGCTGAGCAGCCCACTCCCAACGGTCTCGCCCAGGCCTTCGTTATCGGCGCTCCGTTCGTGGGCGGTGAGGCCTGCGCCCTCGTGCTGGGGGACAACATCTTCTACGGCAACGGGCTCACGGGCAGGCTCAGGCACGCCGTCGCCTCCGCGCGCGAGGGGCGCGCCACCGTGTTTGGCTACCGCGTGGACGACCCCGAGCGCTTCGGCGTCGTCGAGTTTGACGCCGACTACAACGCAATCTCCATCGAGGAGAAGCCGGCCCGCCCCAAGAGCAGCTACGCCGTGACCGGCCTCTACTTCTATGACGAGCGGGTGTGCGAGCTGGCGTCGAGGGTCACGCCCTCGGCGCGCGGCGAGTACGAGATCACGGACCTCAACCGCCTGTACCTCGAGGACGGCAGCCTTGACGTCGTGACGCTGGGGCGTGGCTTCGCCTGGCTTGACACGGGCACGATGGAGTCGCTGTTCGAGGCCTCCCAGTTCGTGCGGACGGTCCAGACGGCCCAGGACCTGCCCGTCTCGGTGCCCGAGGAGGTCGCCTACGACAACGGGTGGGTCACGCGGGAGAAGCTCCTCGAGTGCGCGAGGCGCTATGGTAAGAGCAACTACGGCAGTCATCTGCTTCAGGTGGCCGAGGGCAGGATCGCCCCCGACCGCTTCGCCGACCTGGATGGGGAGTGAATATGGCCGAGCCCTTCGTGCCCACGAACATCATCGTGACGGGAGGTTGCGGGTTCATCGGGAGCAACTTCGTCCACCATGTGGCGCGGGCGCATCCCGACGTGCACGTGACCGTCCTCGACAAGCTCACCTACGCTGGCAACCCCGCCAACCTCGCGGGCCTGCCCCCCGAGCGCGTCGAGCTCGTGGTGGGCGACATCTGTGACGAGGGGCTCCTCGAGCGCCTGGCGCCGGGCCATGACGCCATCGTCCACTTTGCCGCGGAGTCCCATAACGACAACTCGATCGAGGACCCCGACCCCTTCGTCCGCACCAACGTCGAGGGCACCTACCGCCTCCTCGAGGTCTGTCGCAGGTATGACCTGCGCTTTCATCACGTGTCAACCGACGAGGTCTACGGCGACCTCGCCCTGGACGAGCCGCGACGCTTCAGGCCCGACGACCCCTACAGGCCCTCGAGTCCCTACAGCTCGACGAAGGCGAGCTCCGACCTGCTCGTGCGCGCCTGGCACCGCACGTACGGCGTGCGCGCCACCATCTCTAACTGCTCCAACAACTACGGGCCCTACCAGCACGTCGAGAAGTTCATTCCCCGGCAGGTCACCAACGTCCTCTGCGGCGTCCGTCCCAAGCTGTACGGCGACGGCAAGAACGTGCGCGACTGGATTCATACCGAGGACCACTCCCGCGCCGTCTGGGACATCCTCACGCGCGGCCGGCTCGGCGAGACCTACCTCATCGGCGCGGACGGCGAGAGAAGCAACCGTGACGTCCTCGCGGCCATCCTGGAGCGCATGGGGCAGCCCGCCGACGCCTTTGACTGGGTGCGCGACCGGCCCGGGCACGACCGCCGCTACGCCATCGACCCCACCAAACTCAGGGAGGAGCTGGGCTGGCGGCCCCTGCACACCGACTTTGCCGAGGGGCTCGACCAGACCATCTCCTGGTATCGCGAGAACGAGCCCTGGTGGCGTCCCGTCAAGGAGAAGACGGAGGCCCGCTACGCCGTCCAGGGCCAGTGACGGGCAGGGACCCTGCCGGCGACGTGACGACGCGCCGGAGTCGTCTCGACCAGAGGAAGGCAAGCATGGAGTATGAGAAGAGCCTCAGGCTCGTCGAGACGGGCATCGAGGGCCTCAAGATCGTCGAGCTCGCGGTCCATGGGGACAACCGCGGCTGGTTCAAGGAGAACTGGCAGCGTCAGAAGATGGTCGAGTTGGGCGTGCCCGACCGTCGCTGGGTTCAGAACAACATCTCGTATAACGAGCGACGCGGAGCCACCCGCGGCATCCACGGGGAGCCGTGGGACAAGTTCGTGAGCGTCGCCACGGGCTCCATCTTTGGCGCCTGGGTCGACCTGCGCGAGGGCAGCCGGACCTACGGCACGGTCTTCACCACGACCATCGACGCGAGCAGGGCCGTCTACGTGCCCCGGGGCGTCATAAACTCCTACCAGGCGCTCGAGGACGGCACGACCTACGTCTACCTCGTGGACGCCCATTGGTCCGCTGCGCTCAAGGCAAGCTACACCTTCGTGAACCTGGCCGACCCCGACCTCGCCATCGCCTGGCCCATCCCCCTGGACGAATGTGAGCTCTCCGAGGCGGACCGGCACCACCCCCTCCTGAGGGACGTGCGACCCATGGCGCCCAAGAGGACGCTCGTCGTCGGCGCGGACGGTCAGCTGGGGCGCGCCCTGCGCGCCCTCGTCGAGGAGCGGGGCCGCGCAGGTGACTTCGAGTTCTGGGGCCGCGACGAGTTTGACCTCACGGATCCCCACGCCCCGGACGCGCTTGACGGCAGCCGCTACGGCGCGCTCGTCAACTGCGCCGCCTACACCAACGTGGACGGCGCCGAGACCGCCGAGGGGCGTCGCGCCTGCTGGGCGGCAAACGCCGTGGGCCCCGCCCGCCTCGCGCGGGCGTGTGCCGACGCGGGGATCACCCTCGTGCACGTGAGCAGCGACTACGTGTTCGACGGCACCGTCGCCGAGCACGACGAGGACGAGACCCCCACGCCCCTCTCGGTCTACGGCCAGGCCAAGGCGGCGGGCGACCTGGCGGTCCGGGTCTGCCCCTCGCACTATCTTTTGCGCACGAGCTGGGTCGTCGGACAGGGGCGCAACTTCGTGAGGACCATGGCCCGCCTCTCCGACAGGGTCGCGGACCCTCATGACGACCTGACGCAGGTGCGGGTCGTGAACGACCAGCTGGGCCGGCCCACCTTCGCGCGTCAGCTGGCACGGGGCATCCTGCACCTTCTGGAGACCTCCGCGCCCTTCGGCTGCTATGACCTTACCGGCTCGGGGGAGCCGACGAGCTGGCACGAGCTCGCCCGGCGCGTGTTTGACCTGCGCAACGGCAACGGGTCGCCGGAGGTGGTGGTGGGCGTCTCGACCGACGAGTACTCCCGGGGCTCCAAGGGCCCCGTGGCGCCGCGCCCCAGAAGCTCCGTCCTCTCGCTGCGCAAGCTGGCGTCTGCGGGCTTCGTCCCCGACGCCTGGGAGGACGAGCTCGAGCGCTACGTGAAGGCCCTGCCCCGTCCCCTTGCGGGGTAGGGGCAGGACGCGCGCGGCCTGCGGGCGCGTCAGGAGCGCGAGGCGAGCTCGTTCCAGGCCTCCTCGTCGCCGTAGAAGACGTCCAGGTCCAAAGGCGACCCCCACCCGCTGAGGTAGCCCGTCGACGTGTACTGGAACATCGTCGGGGCGTCCCAGGCACCATAGCCTTTGCCGTCGGTCCAGGGGTCGGGGTTATACCCATGCTGGGGGGCCATGTTCGCGTATTGGGCGACCCAAAGGCCGTAGCCGCTGCTGGCCACCGAGCTCCAGTCGTATTCGCGCGTGACGCTCTTGCTCGTGTAGATGAGGGGCCGCACCCCGGTGAGCTCGTACACCTTGTCGAGGAAGGCCTTGGCGTAGGCGGGGCCTCGGCTGAGGTTCTGCTCGCCCGTGATGTCGTTGTTCTCCCAGTCAAGCACGAGGATCGCCCTTCCCACGTAGTCGCGGACGGTGTCCACAAAGTGAGTCGCCTCCGCGATCGCGCCGGCGCCCGTGCTCACGAAGTGATAGAAGCCAAGGAGCTTGCCAAGGGAGAGGGCCTGGTCTGCCATGGTCTTCCACGTGGGGTTGACGTAGCGGGCGCCCTGCGTCGCCTTCACCATCACGAAGTCGCAGGGGACCTTGGACAGGTCGATGCCCGCCTGGTAGCTTGCGATGTCGATGCCGTTGAGCCTGCCTTGGGAGCTCACCCTCACGGGCACGAGGAAGAATCCCTCATGAACGTCACCTGCGCTCTGGGCCGTGGTGAAGAGCGCGGCGTTTGCCCCCCTTGCGTTCGCGCCGCTCGTGATGACAAGCCCCGTCGCCGCGTTCGTCAGGCGCAGGGCGTTGATGTCGTTGCCAAACGAGACGGTCCACAGCGAGGAGGCCGCGTCCCTGGAGGTGACCTGCCTCACGTACTCGTCGCCGGGCGTGGACGAGAGGTACAGCCTTGAGTTTGCGTTCATGAGGCGGACGCGCCCGTTGCCGGCGTCCTCGACATAGAACATCTGGGCTGCCGTCCCGTTGGACGTGTAGAGCCAGACGTCCTGCCCGGCCGCGGTGCTCGCGCCTGGAACGTCCACGGACATCGTCCGAAACGCGGCGCTCGAGATGTGGTAGCTCCTGTTGGTCGCAAGCAGGCTCGTGGGGACAAACAGAAAGCGCTGTGCCGGCGTCCCGTTGCTCGCGAAGGTCTGGACCGTCGCCCCCGCGCTCGTCGAACCCCCCCGAATGTCCATGACGACGGAGGGGGAGAGCCTCGACTGCAGCATGATGCCGCCCGTCGTGAGCACGGGGAGCCACTGCTGCTCGTGGGCCCCCGTGTAGGCGGACTGGCCGATGACGTCGCCGCTCGCCCCGCCGGGGCTCGCCGTCAGGGCAAGACCCGTGGCCAGGTTCACAAGGTGCACGTACCCGTCGTGCCCGAGCACGAGCCGCCACTTGCGGTAGGGGTTGGCCGGCTTCCGGACGGACGTGGTGAGGGCGCCTTCGCCCGGTCCGCCGTGGCGGCCGACGGCAACGGCGATTCTCGTGTTTGCGGCACACACCAGCTCGTAGCTGTCGTCCTTGAGCCACGCGGTGGTCGCGCTCAGCGTCCAGCGCTGCGCGCGCGTGCCGTTCCAGCGGAAGGTCTGCACGTTGGCACACGAGCTCAGGGAGCCCGAGGCAATGTCGAGCGCCCTGCCGTCTATGGCCGAGAAGAACCCGAAGGTTCCGTCATCGAGCCTCCGGATGACCCAGCGCTGCGCCGCGCTGCCGTTGGACGCGTACTGCTGGACGTTGGTGCAGTCGCCCGAGCGCCCGCCCGCCACGTCCAGCACCTTGCCACTTTGGGCGTTTATGACGGTGTAGTAGCCCGTGGCAGCGTCATAGGACAGGCGAAACGCCTGGGCGAGGGTCCCGTTTGGGGCGTACTGCTGCACGTTTGCCCCGTCGGCCAGCGAGGCGGCGTTCACGTCGAGGGCATGTCCCGATCCGGAGTTGGCGACGACGTACACGCCGTCATCGATCGCCGCCTGCAGGCGCGAGAGGTAGAAGCTCTGGGCGGAGCTGCCGTTTCTGGCGTAGAGCTGGATGCGCGCGCCGCTTGCGGATGACGCCCCGGGGACGTCCAGCGCGAGGGACTCGTCAAGGCGCGAGAGGAACATGAAGTAGCCCGCGCGGGCGGCGTCCGGCACGATTCTCCACTGCTGGGCGTAACTTGCGTTTCCGCTGTACTGCTGAACGTGAGCGCCGCTCGTGGCGGCCGCCCAGCGCACGTCAAGGTACTTGCCCGTTCCGACGTTCATGATGGTGTAGTAGCCGTCGCTCCCGGCCGTGATTTTCCAGCGTTGCGCGGAGCTGTCGTTGGCGCTCCACACCTGGACGCGGGCGCCGTCGGCCGTCGAGCCGCCAGAGACGTCAAGCCTCAGCGACGAGGAGGTGCCGGCCGTTATCTCGTACAGTCCGTCGCGGACGCCCTGGGCCGGCGCCTTGGCGGCCGTTCCGGTCGCCTGATGGGGCGCACCGGCGCCTGACGCGAGGTTCTCGGACGCGGCGGCCTCGCCCAAGGCGTCGCCTGCGCCCGCCCCCTGAGCCACGTGGGCGGCCGGCGTCGCAGGATCCTGCTGATTTTCGGCGGCATCCCCCGAGGGCAGGGAGTCTGCCGCCGGCGCCTGGCCGGCGTTTGGCTCTCCCGCGTCAGGGGAGGCGGAATCGTCCGTTTTCTCTGGGGAGTCCACCGTCGAGGAGTCGCCCGCAGGGACGGGCGCCGTCGTAGCCGCATGCGCCGTGGCCGATGCCGCGGCTTCATTCGCGGTGGTGGAGCTCGTCATCGTGGCGCCCTCGGATGAGCATATGGTGCGAGAGACAGCCGCGTCCACGCCCTCCGCCATGGGGGCTCCCTCAAGCGCCAGGGCCTTCGTGGGGGTCATGAGAAACGGCAGGATGAAGGCCGCGACGGCGGCGCCCAGGACCTTTGCTGTGACGGGCGAGGAGGCATGCATGAGAGTCCCCTTGGGTCGTAGGTTTGACCTGTGATTTCCCTATGATTGCATATGTCACGCCAAAAGGGCACCCCTGGCCCCTCGCCACGGGGAATCGCCCCGGGGGCTCGATGCCGTGGGGGGCGCACCCGTCTCGTTGAGGTATCCTAGGAAGGCACGATTTGCCGCATCGTCCGCCCGCAGGGGCGGGACCGCATCCCTGGAGGTACACGCGTTGTTGTCAGTTGACGAGCAGCTCAAGGTCATCACGTCGGGCACCATGCAGATCGTCCCTGTGGACGAGCTGAGAAGAAAGCTCGAGGAGGGGCGGCCCCTCAACATCAAGCTCGGCGTGGATCCCACCTCGCCCGACCTGCACCTGGGCCATGCCGTCCCCCTGCGCAAGATGAGGCAGTTCCAGGACCTGGGTCACAAGGTCACGCTCATCATCGGCAACGGCACCGCGCTCATCGGCGACCCCTCGGGCCGCGACAGCACCCGACCCCCCCTCACGGAGGAGCAGGTGGAGGCAAACGCCCAGACCTACGTCGAGCAGGCCATGAAGGTGCTCGACCCCGATCGCACCACCATCGTCCACAACGGCGAGTGGCTCAAGCCCCTCGACCTCTCGCAGATGCTGGGCCTCATGAGTCAGTTCAACGTGGCGCGCATCCTCGAGCGCGAGGACTTCCACAAGCGCTACGAGGAGGGCCGCTCCATCGCCCTGCACGAGTTCATCTACCCGGTGCTGCAGGCCTACGACTCCGTGGTGATCGACGCGGACGTCGAGATGGGCGGCAACGACCAGATCTTCAACCTCCTCGCCGGCCGCGACCTCATGCGCTCGCGGGGCATGGAGCCCCAGGTGGCGCTCACGATGCCGCTTCTGGTGGGCACCGACGGCGTCAAGAAGATGTCCAAGAGCTACGGCAACTACGTGGGCCTCACGGACGCGCCCCAGGACATGTTCGGCAAGCTCATGAGCATCGCCGACGAGCTGGTGCCCATGTACTACCGCCTGTGCTCCACCGTCTCGCTCGACGAGATGGACGCCATCGACGCCGCGTTCGCGGACGGCAGCGCCGACCCGTACCGGCTCAAGCGGGCCCTCGCCGCCAACATCGTGGACCTGTACCACGGGGCGGGGGAGGGAAGGCGCGCCCTTGAGGCCTTTGACGCCACGTTCAAGAAGGGCGAGGTGCCTGACGACGTCCCCGAGTTTTCGGCGACGGTCGCCGCCGTCAACGACCAGGGGCAGGTGTACCTGGGCAAGCTCCTCGTGGACGTCGGCATCGCCGCGTCGGCGGGCGAGGCGCGCAGGCTCGTGGACGGCGGCGGCGTCAAGATCGACGGCGCCCCCGTCCCCGCCAAGGGCTATAACGTGAGCCCCGCGCTCCTGGGGCCGGGAACGGTGCTCCAGGCCGGCAAGCGCCGCTGGGCGCGGCTGGTGTAGCCTCGCTCCCTCCCCGCCCGCGCATCCCTCTTCCTCTGCCGTGTCAGATGCTCGGGAACCATCCCTGGAAGAGCTGGTAGAAGGCGGGATTGGAAAAGACGAGCTCCTCATAGCGTCCCAGCGAGAAGAAGTGCACGCATGCGATGGCGACCGTGAGCATGGTAAGGGCGTAGAGCAGCCATGACGCGATGGCATGCCGCGGGGCGTCCAACGCCTGCAGCCACACGATCGTGGACGCCATGAGCAGCGCCCAGGCGAAGTCCGCCACGTAGCGCATGGAGATGCTTGCCACCTGCGAGCTGATGACCATGAGCGGGAGGGCCACGAGGACGGCCACCACTACAATGCCTAGGAGGCCCTTTGACGCCAGGTTCCGGCGCATGCCCCTCAGCGCCAGGGCCAGCGGGGAGAGCACGACCGGCGCAAACCAGACGATGCCCCCGTAGTAGGGCTCGACGGGAAAGCTCCCCATGAGCGGCGTGAGGTCAAGTCGGGCGATGAAGGGAAAGGAACGGGTGACGTCGATGGGACAGAGAAGGTAGACGTAGAGGCTCTTGAGCGCGAGGTCCGCCCTAAATCCACGCGTGGCGGTCATGTCAAAGCCGGTCAGGTTGAACGAGGCGCCAAACTCGAGTGGAGAGCCAAAGCGGGCCTGGTTGTAGGCCATCGCCGCCGCGCCCACGGCGACGGCGGGCGCGATCATGCACAGCGTGTTGCCCACGCCGCGCCAGGAGAAGAAGCGCCGTGCGCGGATGTCCTGAAAAAAGATGGGAAAGGCCAGGAGCACCGCCAAAAAGAGCTGCGGACGGCACAGCAGCGTGCATGAGACCAGGAGGGAGCCCATGGCCAGGGCCCCCTTCCTGAGCCCTTCATCCTCCTGCGCCCCCAGCCAGCATCCCAGGCCCGCGAACACGCAGGCTAGGCCCATCAGCGAGGGAAGCGAGTAGAACAAGGGCAAAAACAGGTTCGTGCTTGCGCCGCACCCAAAGAGGATGCCCAGGTTCAGCACGAAGTAGGTCTGCAGGGTGGTGTCGGGAAACCTCCTCCTTACGAGTTGGGCCAAAAACCATGCGATCGCGCCGCACAGGAGCACCCCGCAGGCGGCAACCGCGACGTCGGTCCTGAGGTCGGCGCCGGTCAAGAGCTTGAAGGGGACGAAGAGGGCAAGCGCCGGCAGCGGGCCAAAGTAGCTGTAATAGCGTCCCTCAAAGAAGGCGTAGTCAAACAGCGACTTTTCTCCCGTCTGCATTCCCAGCTCAAGACGGCGCTGCGCGTCATAGGGGTTGTCCATCGTGCGGAGCCAGTCGGGCACCTCAAGGTCAAGGCTCACCGAGCCGTGCAGGAATGCGTCGGCAAGGTGGTCGTACTGGTTCTGGTCCTTGAGGAAGCTCTCCCGATAGTCATAGGGGCCCGCAAAATTGTGTGCCGGGAGCGTGATCTGGGTCAGACCTGCCGCAAGCGCCATCTCAATCGCCAGAAAGAGGGCGATGGCGCCTCGGCTCCGGCGGGTGGCGTCCCAGACGTGCAGACGGCTCAGATGCGTGGCGGGACAGAGCGCCACGAGCGCGTAGCCGGCGACGGCTATGAAGACGGTCCTTCCGACCGAGGGAAACAGGGCGTGCTGGAATAGGGCTGCCGCCAGGGGAAGGGCAAGCAGGACCACGCGCATCGCCGTCCTGCGTCCGTCCTTTCGTGTCATGTCAACGGGCATGTGTGATCTCCAAGGTGCTCAAGATGGTGAGTCAGGCTACCGGTTACCATATCCTAGATGTGCCCGAGTCCGTTGGGCGGCCTCTGACGCATAGGCAAGAACGTGAGAAGAGGATGTGCATGAACCCGAGAGTCCGCAACCTTCACGTGGAGCTTCTGAGAATCGTGGCGATGCTCTTCGTGTTTGCCTGCCACATGACCATTCACCTTGACTGGAACCTGCTGAGCGTTCCCGGGGCAGGCTTTGCGGTTGCCAATACTGTCGTCCAGTTTGGTCAGGTCGGCGTCTGCGTCTTCTTCATGATTTCTGGCTACTACCTGATGGGGAGGGGGCTCAGCGTCTCGCGCGTGCTCGGCGCGTGGGTCATGATGCTCGCATACTCCCTCGTGGTGCTCGGCTCCGTGCTTCTCTACCGCAGTTTCGTCGGGGGGGGGTTGTCCGCATTAGACCCGCTGCTGGAGGGCCAAGGCCTGCTGGTCACGACGCTCAAGGAGCTGGCTCCGTTCTCCATGGGGTCGTACTGGTTCATGACGACGTATCTCATCCTGCTCCTTCTCGCGCCCTTCCTGAATCATATCGTATGCGCGTGCGATCGCCGGTGCGTGGGCACCCTGATTGTGGGACTGCTGGTCGCGAGCGCCCTGAGCCTCCTGGGGACCAACACGGGCGTGCTGTCACCCCTGGGCAAGGGCATCACCTGCTATCTCATAGGCGCCTTCTTGCGGGCGCATCCCGATGCGTGGCGTGGCGTGAGACCCTCGCTGCGCGCGCTGGCCGGCTGCCTCGCGCTGACGCTCATGCTTGCCTTCAACTACCTGTGCCTGTCGGGCTCGCCGCTCGCCACCCTGTTCGGATGGGACCAATACTGGATCTATCACGACGGCGTGGCCCCCGCCTTCATCCTCATCGCGGCGCTGCTGCTCGTCGTCGCCTTGGACAAGGACGAGAGGGCGGGGAGTCTCTCGCGTCTGCCCGGCGCCCCGCGCGCCGTTCTCGCCGCCGCGGCCAGGTCCACGTTTGGCGTATATCTGCTGCACGAGAACTATCTGGGCTGGGTCGTGCTGTGGGGCGTCGTCAACCGCAGGGTGCCCGCCCCCTCTGGCGTCGCCCATACGGTGCTGCGCTTCGTCCCTTTGTGCCTAGGCCTGTTCTGCGCCTTGCTCCTGCTGGCGTGGCTGCTCGACACCCTCCTTGTGGGGCCGCTCGTGCGCAGGGCGCGCTCCTGGGGAGACCGCGTGTGGCCCGAGAGGCCTTGCCGGAGCGCGTGACGAGGGCCTTGGGCCGCGTGACATTCTGCTACCATCTGACGCATCATTCATCTGACAGGCGTGGGGCCCTGCCGCCCCCTTTGGAGGTCCTTGCGTGAGCAGTTCCGTTGACGCGCTGGTAAGCGTGCTGGTTCCCATCTATAACGTCGAGACGTACCTTGAGGAGTGCCTCAGCTCGCTCAGGGCGCAGACCTATCGCGCCATCGAGGTCATCTGCATCAACGACGGCTCCACGGACGGCTCGCGCGACATCATCCAGTCGTTCATGGACCAGGACGACCGCTTTCGCGTGATCGACAAGGCAAACAGCGGATACGGCGACTCGATGAACCAAGGCATGGACGCCGCCACGGGAACGTACATATCCATTCTCGAGTCAGACGACTTCCTGGAGCCCCAGGCCATAGAGTACATGGTCAAGCACGCCGAGAGGGACCGTCTTGACATGTTCAAGTGCGCCTTCTGGTTCTACTGGTCCGAGCCCAAGCCCGAGTACTCCTCGAGGCACGACATCTACTGCGAGCTGGCCACGCCTGACATGATCAGCCTGGGCGTCCACGTTGCCCGCAAGGTGCCCGGCGCGTTCTGGAAGAAGCCCTCCATCTGGTCCGCCCTGTACCGCACGGACTTCCTGCGCAAGAACGACATTCGCTTCCTTGCGACCCCGGGCGCCTCGTACCAGGACTCCAGCTTCACGTTCAAGGTCCTGGCCTGCGCAGAGCGCGTCAGGTACTCCGGCCGGGCCTTCCTGCACTATCGCCAGGACAACGAGCACTCGTCGGTCAACTCCAAGGGCAAGGTGTACTGCACCTGCGACGAGCACGCGGAGATGAGCCGCTTCCTCAGGGAGGACAGGCCCGACCTGCGCGGGGAGCTTGACCCCATCCGTGCCCACGTCAAGTTCCTCAACTACTCCTGGAACTACGACCGCCTTGCCGACGAGTTCAAGGACGAGTTCCTCGACAGGTTCGCGCGGGAGATGCGCGAGGAGGTCGACGCGGGCACCATCGCGCCCGGCGTCCTCGACGGCTCGTACCTCAAGGACCCCGATCTTGCCTGCTTCCAGTACTTCATGCCCTGGCAGGTGAGCGACCTCAGGGAGATCCTCGACAACAAGGCCCTCTTTGCCGCCAGGCGCAAGTCCAGGACGAGCGAGAGCAAGTGGGAGACCGTCAGGAACTTCTGGGCGGCGGGCGGCCCGGGGGCCGTCGCCACCCTCGTCAGGCTCAAGGCGATGGGAAAGCTATGACGGGAGACGTGCTCTCGGTCGTCGTGCCGGTCTACAACGTCTCCTCGTATCTTGACACCTGCCTTGGCTCCCTTGCCGCCCAGACCTACGACAACATCGAGATCCTCTGCGTCAATGACGGCTCCACTGACGACTCCCTTGACAAGCTCAGGGAGTGGGAGCGCAGGGACGCTCGCGTGAGGGTCGTCAGCAAGCCAAACGGGGGTCTTTCGTCCGCGCGCAACGCCGGCATCAGGTATGCGCGGGGCAGGTTCGTCTGCTTCCTGGACTCCGACGACACGTTCGTGCCCTCCGCCTGCGAGCAGATCGTCTCAACCCTTAGCGCCACCAATGCTGACGTGCTCACCTTTGGCGCCACGTACACGCCTCCGGAGGCGGGGAACCCTTGGCTGGACTTTGTCCTGAGCCCGAGGGACGTCACCTACGACGGCTTCTCGATGGACGTGCTCATGAAGGAGGCGTCACGACCGTTCTCCTGGCGAATGGCCTTTGCGAGGGACTTCCTCATTGACAACGACCTGCTTTTTGACGAGGACGTCCGTTTTGGCGAGGACCAGGTGTTCTGCTTTGCGGTGTACCCGCGGTCGCGTCGCACCGTCTTCCTCTCGCAGAAGCTCTACGAGTATCAGGCCTGGCGGGCGGGGTCCCTGATGGACCGCATGAACCAGGACCTGGGCGCAAAGATGAGCGAGCACGTCAACATCGCCCGGCACATCCTGGCCGACTGGCGGGGCATGGGCCTGCTTGAGGCCCATGCGCCTGAGATGATCTCGTGGGCCCTGGACTTCACGATGGTCGAGCTGTTCAAGGTTCCGCAGCGCGAGTTCCTGGCGGTGACCAACGAGCTGTCCGACGTCCTGCGGGAGTTCTTTGACGAGGACGTGGCGCAGCGCCTTGCGAACGACGCGGACAGGCGGCTGGCAACGTCGCTCCTTGCGGGTCGCAGCCGCTTCGTGCTGCCAAGGAAGCTGTCGGCCCGCACGCTCTACTACTTCCGCTATGCCAAGGACGACGTGCGCAGGTGGCTGACGACGAGCTGGTACCTGCGGGCCTAAGGCGCCTGGCGCTCGCCGCGCCGCCGCGTCCCGGCCGTCCCCACCTCCCGCCGCCGGCGCCCCGGCGCGCCCTCGACACCCACCGACCCTGGAGCATCCCCCCGTGACCCATCCAGATCCCTGCAACGTCCCCGAGCTCCTGGCCCCCGCCGGGAGCCCCGAGGCCTTCAACGCCGCGCTCGCCGCCGGCGCGGACGCCATCTACTGCGCCCTGGGCAGCGACTTCAACGCCCGACGCGGGGCGCGCAACTTCACCTACCAGACCTTCGAGGCCGCGTGTCGCGCCGCCCACCTGGCGGGGGCGCGGGTGTACGTGACCGTCAACGTGGTCATCCGCACCGAGGAGCTGCCCCGCGCCCTCGCGCTCGTGCGCACGGCCTGGCTTCTGGGGGCAGACGCCTTCATCGTCCAGGACTGGGGCCTCATGGCCGAGCTGCGCGAGCGCTATCCCCAGCTGGAGCTACACGTGTCGACCCAGGCCAACGTGCACGACGCCCGCGGCGTCGCGTGGTGTCGCGCCCTGGGCGTCTCGCGCGTCACGCTCTCGCGCGAGCTCTCGGTGGCCGAGATCGCCCGCATCGCCCGGGAGGGCGTGGAGCTTGAGGGCTTTGGGCACGGGGCGCTCTGCTTCTGCTACTCGGGCACGTGCCTCATGAGCTCGCTCGCGGGCGACCGCTCGGCCAACCGGGGGCTCTGCGCCCAGCCGTGCCGGCTTCCGTATGACCTGGTGGACGCACGGGGCCAGGTGGTCTCCGCGCCCGGCAGGAGGCTGCCGCTCTGCCCCAAGGACTACTGCACGATGGACGACCTGGGGCGTCTCGCCCGGGCCGGCTTGAGCTCCCTCAAGATAGAGGGACGCATGAAGTCCCCCGACTACGTGCATGCGGTCGCGTCCGCCTATCGCCTTCAGCTGGACGACCTCGCCGCGGGAAGGGAGCCTGACGAGGCGGCGCGCTCGGCGCGCCTCACCCGCCTGCGCAGGGCGTTCAACCGCGATTTTACGAACTCCTACCTGGACGGTCGCTCGGATGACGACATGATGAGCTACGAGAGGTCCAACAACCGGGGCGAGCTCGTGGGCAGCGTGACGGCATCGAGCGACCTGGGGTCGGGGAGGGTCCGGCGCGGGCGCCATCGTCGGCCGCGCGCGCCTGCGCTCCAAGACCTACGCGACCATAGACGTGCTCCTTGACGTCCCGGTGGGCAAGGGAGACCTCCTCGAGGCGCGGCCCCTCGCCGACCCCAGCCAATTTCTCACCACGCTGGCTCCCGCAGACGCGGCCGCGGGCGAGACCCTGCGCTGTGCGACGGCGCGCCCGATGCCGGCGGGCTCCCCCGTGCGCGTCATCCGCTCGCAGGCCGCGCTAGACGACGCCGCCCAGGTCGCGGGAGGGGAGCGACCGCCGCGACGGCAGGTCGCGGTGAGGGTCGTCGCACGCCGCGGCGAGCCCTTCTCGGTGGAGCTCTCCTGCGTGGACGGATCGGCGTCGGCATGCGCCGAGGGCTTTGTGGTGGAGGGCGCGCGCACCAGGGCCGTGACGCGGGAGGACCTCGTCGAGCACGTGGGCCGCATGGGGCAGAGTCCCTTCGCGCCCGCCTCCTTTGACGTGGAGCTCGACGAGGGCTGCGGCATGGGCTTCTCGGCGGTCCACGCGGTGAGGGCCGAGGCCTGCAGGCTCCTTGAGGAGCGGCTGCTCGCGCCCTCTGGCAGGGCGGCGTGCGAGCGCGGCCTGGCGCGCGTCCCCGACCTTGCCGACATCCATGCCCAGCTCACGTTCATGCGAGAGAGGGGAGGGGTGCCCACGCGCGATACCCGCCGCGGCGCCTCGGACGCGGAGGTATGCGCCCTCGTCCCCACGCCCGCCGTCGC